>JAZNCO010000001.1:0-17914 GCA_045587645.1 Acutalibacteraceae bacterium
TCAATTATATTCCCGACTCATGGATTGTGTTGTGCCGATCCGTGACGATAGGACTTACCCTCATAATAGAAAACATCTTTCCCTCAAATTCCCTAACAACAGAAAATCTCTCTGATTTTCCTTAAGTTGACGACATTGCCTGAAAGGGGAGATGTCTGCGGAACGCAGACAGAGGGATTCAGGCGGTTATATCAGACTTTATTGACCAAATTTGTGCAAACTTGGTTAACCCCTCTGTCACTTCGTGACATCTTTTTCTCCGAAAACGGGAACCCCTTTGTCAGCTTCGCTGACATTTCCCCTAACAGGGGAATAACCTTTCAGGGGCGACGAGTGTTTGAGAGGGAAATTCACTTTGCAAAGACCCCGACAAACCATAATTTATGAAAAAAGCGGCTGTCAATGCAACAGCCGCTTTCATCATATTTGTTTTTATTCCACTCCGATTGCTTGCTTGAAGTCCTCAAATGTTTCAATCACTTCATTGTCGAGTCTTTCAAGCGGATCGTAGCCGAGTGCAAAGTATTTGAACACCCAGATCACAGGGCTGAGCTTGAAGAAGATGTAGTCAATCACGGTTACGAGCTTGCGCAGGAATGTGGAAATATCTCTTGTTACGGGCACTTCCACGGGTGCAAACTCTGTACCTTCCTCATGCAGTACCATGGGCTGTGCATAGCAGATGCCGTTGTCACCCGAAACATAGAAGCGGACATACAGATAGGCATCATCAAGCAGCTCGTCATTATGAAGATCAAGTGTTGCCTTGCCGTTGACAAGGTTTTCTCTCTTGATGACATTACCATTGGAAACCCAGGTGATGATGTTTGCATTATCGGCATAAACTGTGATGGTGTCGTTTTCTTCATCCACATCGATGCGTGTTACATTGGGGGTATTGTCAAGCCAATAGCTTTTGGTGTCATACACATCCTGCTCCACAAAGCCGGGCATTTCCTCCATGCCGTTAAGCTCAACACCGTTGGAATAATGAGAAATTGCAAAGAACTGACCCTTTTCCTGACATTCACGGAAAGCCTCAAGCGTCAGCTCGGGCATCCAGCACATGGTATAGGCATCATTGACGGCATTTTCATTATGAGAGTCTGCAAAGGTATTGCCCCACGGCACAACACCGTTCGGGATGGTTTTCTGCAGAATCTGGTCATACAGAATGCGGTCACAACGGGTGTGTGCATCGGTTGCGGAGTTGATGCCCATGCCAAGGGACGAGCCTGCATAATCAAGGAACAATCTTGCAAACTTATTGGCATAGTAGTCATCCACCGGCTGACCGACATGGTCTGCGGAATCCTTGTCTGTGTACACATACTCACCGACATGCGACAGATACGAAATGCCGCCGTCCTCCATAACACCCTTGGAGGGAGTTTCATAGTCACCGAACACACCGGCAAGCCCCTGTCCGTAATCAGAGAAATAGCCCGTCAGATGGCAGTCGGCAACGGGGGTTGCCATATTCAGCTCAATGCCCTTGGGCACATCGAGCATCCCGTTTTCGTGGGTGCGGGTCAGGGTGTAGCCGTCCTTGGTCACATAGGTGCGGTTTTCGTTTGTGCCGTTGAGATAAGCCTGATATTCATCCTCGGGAATGGGGATGATATCCGCCATATTGGTGCGATCCTTTTTGATCAGGCGCATCAGCGGAACGGTTTCGGGCACCACATTCCAGCCCTGATTGATCGTGCCGTGATCGGTCAGTGCAACAATATCGAAGTCTGCAGCATAGTGAATGCGCACAAATTCATCAATCGTCAGAAAACCGTCGGAAGCGTTGGTATGGCAGTGCAGCTGTGTCTTGTAGTCATTCCATGTGTCCCAATCCACTTCTTCATAAGGATTGTCAATGGTGTAGCTGACTGTTTCTGCGGCAAATGCAACAGGCTGCACAAAGCCGAAGGCAAGCAGCACCGACAGCATCAGGCAAAGCATTTTGGTGAATCTCTTTTTCATTTGAATCCCCCTGCAATCATTATTTATAATAAAATAATAACACAACAAAAAAAGCAAGTCAACGAAAACCGGAATTTTCATCAACTTGCACAAGTTTAAGATTCTGTTTTTGGTTTTCTGTCCAAGCGCCACATGGCTGTAAGGATTGAAATGAGGGCAAAGACCTCGTTGCACATGCCTGCATAAGAATGGCTGTAGGTGTTATAAACAAACCACGACAACGCTACGGGAATGGTCAGAATTCGTATGTGCTTCGGATTTTGCTGCCACAGTGCAACGGTGGAAATAACCATACCCAGAAGCGGCAAAATACTCCACAGGCTTTCCCATGTCAGCACGCCTGCCGTAAGACCTGCAATCAAAAACAGCACAAGCCAGATCTTATGCTGCGCCCATTTCTGCGTTTCCTTGAAATAATAGATCACACAACGCAATGTCATAATGCCGTTGAGTGCACAACCCGTCATATTGCCGAGCACAAAGAAGTGCAGCGACCACAATGCCGTGCAGATGAGCTGAAAGATCATAATATTGTTTCGTTTTTTCTGCTGAAAGCTGATGATTGCCGTTGCCATGGCGCAAAAACCGATGATCTGCGCAATGACAAAGCTGTGTTCTTTAAAAAATTCCATTCTTCCCCACTCCTTTGCGTGCTTATTGTACAGCACAATCACCATTTTGTCAATCACCAAAAAATTATTGACAAACGATAATTTTTTAGGTATACTGAAATTGAAAATTATAATAAAACAATAATTTGAGGTGGCTTATGAAAAAGAAAAGCATTCTCTTTTTTCTTTCGGCAGAATTTGTTCTGCTGTGCCTTTTTCACATCGGCGACTTTACGGACGGTGAAATTGTTTTTTCAGCAATCTCTGCACCCTTTGTTCTGCCGGCTGCTCTGTTCAGCAAGCTGGCATCCTCGGGTGCCGTTGCAAACGGAGTTGCTGTGATGCTGACGGCAACAGTCTGCTGTATACCTTTATTATATGTATTGAAAAACATACACAAAAAAGAGCAACGCGCCGAGCATATTGCACTGCTTGCGACAAGCGCGCTGACGAGCTTTATTTTTCCGTTGCTCATTGATCCCGGCAGACTCGCCGCCATACTCCCCTTTTATACGGATGAAATGCAAAATACAGTACAAACAGGGCTTTGCCTGACACTCTGGTCTGCCTTGGTCTGCTTTGCGGTGCTTCGCCTGCTGCGGTTGTTCAGAAATGCAGACAAGCAAAGCCTTTTGCACTATGCACAAAAAATGCTGTTTGCTTTATGCATTCTGTTCACTGCCTGCATTGCGCTCAACAGTGTCGGCGACCTGATTACTGCAATTAAAGAATCACAGCAATCTGCTGATTTTGTCATGGCTGTTCTGCATTTTGTTACCAATGCATTTCCCTATGCCGCAGACATTGCAGCTGCACTTGCACTGTGCGACATTATCGGCCACTATGAATCAAATTCCGTTTTGCTCGCAAAAAAAGCAAACACATTGAGCCGCCTTTGCTGTATATCGTTGGCTGTTACAGCGGTACTGTGTTTGTTTGTCAATGCAATGCACATTATTCTGCTGCCCGACTACTCTGATTTCACCGTTTCTCTGCAGATTCCGATCGTCAGCCTTGCGTTTGTGCTCGGTGTACTGCTGTTTGCAAGATTGATGATCGAAAACCGCACATTGCGAGAAGACAACGAAATGATCATCTGAGGTGGATTATGGCAATTGAAGTGCATCTTGATGAAATGCTCAAAAAGCGCAACAAAACATCCAAGGAGCTGTGCGCACAGATCGGCATAACGGAAGCAAATCTTTCGATTCTGCGCAGCGGAAAAGCCAAGGGTGTGCGGTTCGGGACGATCAATAAGATCTGTTATTACCTTGACTGCGATGTCGGGGACATCTTGAAATTTGACGGAAAGGCACATGAAGACGATGAAGAATAAGTATTTAATCATACTCGCTGTTTGCATTCTTGTAATATCCTTTGTACTGGGCATTACAAAACAGGTTGACCTTACGCCGACCACCGCAACGCAAAATAAAAGCGGTGACAGGCTCATCGGGGTTATGATTACAAAAGAATCCCTGCACTTATTTGATTTTGAAGGTTATTTCAATGACAATGCAAAGGACATCATCAACGGAAATAATATCATCACCGAAACGGACGGCTATACCAACCGCATCTATGCCGAATTGATTGACAAATCGACCGTGAATGAAGAAACGGGTGAAACGATCAAAACCAAAGAATATATTTTTCCGGACACAGAAGGCTGGTATCTGTACTGCGCGACCGTGCAGGATGAACCGAACGATTATGTCACCAATATTGCAGGTGACGGACTTTCCGATGTCAAAAGCGGCAATCATTACAAGGATAACGGTGAAGAACGCACCATGGAAGCCACGCTTTACACCATCCGCGGCAGTGATTTATATACGGTCTACGTCAATCCCATTTATCAGACGGCTGACGGTGACGTGTATATCACCGAAGGCACGGGCATCGGCGGTGCAGGAGGACTTACCAAAACCATCACCGAAACCGTGACCGTTGAAAAAGACGGCGAAGAATATTCCTACACGGGAACATTTATCATTCACCGCGAAGAAATCGACATACCGCAAGGTGTTACCGTAACGCAAATGGATGCTACCCACACACCCTTGCAGACAGACACTTATACAGCCGGGCAAATGCCCGAAACAATTATAACCAAAGCGGCAACAGCTTATATACTCGTCACGGAGCAAAGCCTTGATGCAAACGGCAGCATTGTCGAACATCGTTCTCTGTTACAGCCGTCTGATGAGCACCTTGAAACCTTTGCCGTAACCGAAAACGGCATTTGCGAAAAGGTATACACGGAAATTCATTGGACAACAGACGGTGAATTTACACTTTAACAAACCGTAATTTGCCGCAAAAAAAAGGACTGCCGCGCAGTCCTTTTTCCTTGTCTTGATTATATTATATAAAACTGAATTCAAAACGGGTGTAGTCCCCTGTTACGGGTGCACCTGTGAGGAAGTTGCGGGCGGTGAACACAATACGGTCATCGTACACTTCCCCGTAATAACCGACCCCTGCATCCGTGAAGCCGAAATTGTTGGGTTTTCTGTAACCGGGAATGCTCAAAGAAATGACATTATTCTGTTCGTTCAACACTTCGAGTGTCTTGTCAAACACACCGCCGTGCAGGTGGCCGTTGATGAAGAACACGTTTTTGTATTTTTCCATCACAGCTCTGACCTCGTCGTTCTGTTCGCCCATGTCCCCTGTTTTCCAAACTTCGGGTAGCCCGTGGGTTTCGGCAAACGGCTGATGGCACATGACAAACACGGGCTTTCCGTCCTTGGTGCCTCTTGCAAGCTCTTTGTCAAGAAAATCAATCTGCTCTTTGGTGATGTGTGCCTTTTCGAGCACTCTTTTTTCTGTTGCAAGAATAATAAAGGTATATCCCTTTATGTCATAAGAATAATAGCTCTTGCCTTTGGTGTTAATGCCGAGGTATTCCTCAACCTTTTTCATAACGATAGCCGTGTTGCGCTTGTATATGGCACGGGCATCGTGGTTGCCGATGGTAACAAGAAGCGGGATTGCATTCTTATAGGCATCCAGCACACGGAAAAAGCGTTTGTATTCCTTCACAAGGCCGTAATCGGCAATGTCGCCTGCCATGAGTGCGGCATCAAAGGGTGTTTCGCTCTGCTTCACATCCTCAAAAAAGTTGGCAAGATTTTTTTCTGCACTCTCTCTGTCGGGCAGATGCGTGTCAGCCATGCAGGCAAAGGACAGCTTCACATTCTGCGCATCCTCAAAACGGATGGGATTTTCCTTGGAAAGGGTGTAAACAACATCGTATTTCGGGTTCATTGCCTTGAACTGTGCGGCATATTTTTTAAAAAAGATATCAGCAGCCATTTTTTCTTTTCTCCCCTTTTATTCTCTGATTGAAAATTATACCATGAAATACCGATGCTTGTCAATGCAATAAATTATGGTTTAGCGGGGTGTTGGGGAGTCAATCACGGGGACGGCTACTGTGATTGCCGAATAATTTTTTCAAGGGCAATCGCAGTACTGTCCCCTGATTTACGACCATGCACAAACTTAATTCCTTAAAAATCTCCGCAAATCAGGGGACGGTTCTATGATTGACTGCTTTGGATATATTGTAAAGTCAATCACAGAAGCCGTCCCCGTGATTGGCTACTCCCCGATAAACCATAATTTATCTGCTGAACAACTTTTTTAAAATCCTCTTTTTTTCACTGACAGCATATGGTATAATATGGTAAAGACAGCAGGAGGATTTTAACCATGACACACAAAGAAATGATGCACACAGGCGACATTTATTATCCGTCGGATGACGAAATCATGCAAGAGCAGCTGCAATGCCTTGACAAGCTTTATGACTTCAATCAGACCCGTCCGACCGAATTGGACAAGCGTGAAAAAATGCTCAAAGAGATGTTTGCCGAAATCGGCGAAAACTGCTATATTGAACCTCCCTTTCATGCCAACTGGGGCGGCAAGCACTGTCATTTCGGCAAAAATGTGTATGCCAATTTCAATCTTACCATGGTGGATGACACCCATATTTATGTCGGAGATTGCACCATGTTCGGCCCGAACTGTGTGATTGCAACGGCAGGACATCCGATTCTGCCCGAACTTCGGGAAAAAGCCTATCAATACAATATGCCCGTTCACATCGGCAGAAACTGCTGGCTGGGTGCAGGGGTGCTCGTCATGCCCGGCATCACCATCGGGGACAATTCGGTTATCGGCGCAGGGAGTGTGGTCACCAAAGACATTCCTGCCAATGTGATTGCCGTCGGCAATCCGTGCAGGGTGCTTCGCGAAATCAACGAGCACGACAGAGAGTTTTATTTCAAGGATAAAAAAATAGATTGGAACGAACTGTAATTTCACTATTTTTCATTCCTGCAAAATGACAGCCCTCACTTGGTGTGAGGGCTGTTTACTTTATTCTTCATTTTGCTTTTGTTTTTTATAAAACTTATAGGAATACACCGTCGGAATGAGGACAAGCAGCAGTGTACCCGCAATAAAAACAACAAATACTGTTTTTTCAGGCACAAACAGACAAAAAACTGTTTGCAGAATGCCGCCAACGACCCAGATCTTACCTGCAAGACGGTGCGTTGCATTCCAGTTTTCTTCGTTTTCGAGCGTCCATTTGATTTTGATTCCGATGGTCGAATTCGGCTTGCATTTTGGCATATAATTACCAATCACAACAAACAGAATACCGAAAAAGACAACCATCCATGTGATGACGTTCAGCGGTTTGCCGAGTGCTGTTGAATAGATGATAATATTCAAAAACAAGGAAAGCACCGGACAAATAAAAAATACCAGTTTGTAAATCTTTTCGCTCTGATTTTTGTTTCGCTCATCGAAAAATGCAGCAATCAGGCAAAGCACCTGCAATACAGCCAGAAAACACGGCATAGCAAAAACGGCAGTGACCTTGCCTGCATATCCGTCTACAACACCCTGCGCATTCCAGTGAAAAGGTATCTGCTGCGGCAATTTATCCCAAACAAGAAGCCCAAACACAATCGGCAGCAATATGCCGACAAACGATAAAACAAGCAAGCCTTTATTCTTTTTCAGCATCATCATTTTCTCCTTTCAGATCGGTAAGCCATAACATGATTTCTTCGAGCACGGATGCATTCAGCTCATAAAAAATGAACTTCCCCTCCCGTTTGTCGCGAATGAGATCCGCTTCCTTGAGCACCGACAGATGCCGTGAAACCGAAGCATCCGTCACCGGAAAATGCTCGCTTATCTCTCCTGCTGACAGTCTGCCCGATTTGAGCATATTTAATATGTCACGGCGGATGGGATCAGCCAAGGCACGCAGGGTCTTTTGCATACCCATAAAAATCACTCCTTTTCTGTTTTTACAATTAACATTTAACCTAATTGTTAATTATATTATAACAAAAAGACAGCACCCTGTCAAGTGCTGTCGCAAAAAAAGTCACAGGTAAAAATAAACATAACCCTTTTACTGCTCGTTCTGCTTTCGCTTCAGGCGCCGTACACGGTTGATGTGCCTTTCAAAATCACCGTTTGTCAGCAATTCTGCCAACACATACTGCATATAAGTCGGCACCGTACAGGACATAAAGCCGAGCTTTTGCTCATATTGTGCCGCCAATGCCTTCGGCAAAACCATGTAGCCGATTCGCAAGGACGGTGAAACGGTTTTTGAAAAAGTGTTCATATAAATAACATTTTCATTCTGCGATTGTGAAAACAGGGTTTCCACCGTCTTTTTTGAAACGGCAAACTCGGATTCAAAATCATCCTCGATGATATATCGCTGTGCCTTGTCAGCCCATCGCAGATACTCATGCCGTTTGGATGCGGTTGCCGTTACACCGCTGGGGTAGCTTCTGTATGGTGAAATATGCAGCACATCCGCCGTGCAGTCACGCAATGCCCGACTGTCAATTCCGTCACTGCCGAGCGGCAGCTTGCACAGCTGCACATCCGCCGCAGTGTAAACCTGCTCAATTTTTTTATAAGACGGTGCTTCTATGGCAAAAACACGCTCGCGTCCAAGCAATTCTGCCAACAAGGTATAAAAATATTCAGAGCCGGAACCGATCACGATCTGATCGGTATCCGCAAAAATGCCCTTGCTTCGTGCAAGATAATTGCGAATGGCAGTGCGAAGCCGCAGACAGCCGAGATTCGGAGATCGCTCGAGAATTTCCGTGTCCATATCGGTTATGACTCTGCGCATGGTTTTGGCAAGCACGGAAAACGGAAATTCATTCTCCGATACGGCCGCATGCTGTTCGGCGGTGTACTCCGTTTCCGTTTTTGCAGGCACTGGCACAAAGCCGTCATCCGTGCGGAAAATGACAAAATATCCGCTTCGCTCGCTTGCTTCCGCATACCCCTCATCGCAGAGCAAGGCATAGGCATGCTCCACGGTCACCGTGCTGACACCGATTTCACTTGCCGTGATCCGCTTGGACGGCAAGCGGCTGTGCAAGGGATAGATTCCGCTGATAATATCATCACGGATCTGCGTATAAAGCTGCATATAAGCAGGTGTTTTGATGTTTTCGTCAATAATATACTTCATCTGGTTATATAATATTCCTCGTTTTTGGATATTTAATATCATCAGATTTTATTATATACTCTGCCTGCTGAAATTTCAACAGGAGATTTACATAAATGGAAAAAAAATTATTTTTGCAGGCAACCGCCGTATTGCAGGAGCTTGAACAGAAAGCAAACTTAAAAGCCGGCGACATTGTTGTTGTCGGTTGTTCAACGAGTGAAATCATCGGTTCCGTCATCGGCACCAATTCAAGCCCCGATGCGGCAGGCATTGTGTTTAAGGCACTGCACACCTATGCCGAAAGCAAAGGTTGGTTCCTTGCATTTCAGTGCTGTGAGCACCTGAACCGTGCCATTGTTATCGAAAAGTCAGCCGTTCCGTTTGCGGAAACGGTCAATGTTGTGCCGCAGCCCAAGGCAGGCGGCTCCATGGCAACACAGGCCTATGCACATTTCACCAATCCCGTTGTTGTGGAAGAAATCAAGGCTGATGCAGGCATCGACATCGGCTTCACACTCATCGGCATGCACCTTAAAAAGGTGGCAGTACCGCTTCGTCTTGAAAACAACAAAATCGGTGAGGCAACCGTGCTTGCGGCACGCACCCGTCCGAAATTCATCGGCGGTGTCCGTGCGGTATATAACGAGGACCTGCTGTAAGCATTGGGATGATGGATATGAAAAACACAAGCAAAACCCAAAGAATTGTGCTGACAGCCTTGCTCGCAGCGCTGACCTGCGTTGCAACAATGGTTATTAAAATTCCTTCACCGATGAAGGGCTATCTGAATCTTGGCGATTGTATTGTGCTGCTGTCAGCCGGTGTATTGCCGCCGGTCCATGCCTTCCTTGCCGCAGGTCTGGGATCTGCACTTGCGGATGTGTTTTCGGGTTATGCCGTCTATGCACCTGCAACTTTTGTAATCAAGGGCATCATGACCGTTCTCATGTATCTGATGTATAAAGCCACAAACAGGAAAATGCACAGCATTCCGTCAAGAATCATCAGCGGCACCGCGGCAGAGGTGTGGATGGTGGTCGGCTATTTTCTCTTTGAAGGCTGTCTGTACGGTTTTGCACCGTCTGCGGTCAACATACCTGCCAATGCAGTGCAGGGCGCAGTCGGCCTTGCCCTCGGGTGCATTCTCATTCAGTTTTTTGAGAAGAATAAAAACAGATTGAAATAATTTACAGCATTGAAAAAAGCACCGCATGGGTGGTTTTTTATTGTGTATGCACAATGATTTACAACTGCTGATAGGAAAGGTAAATAAACATTGCAGTAATAACCCATGAAAACATATCGATCAAAGAACTGCAATAACCTCTCGTATACTTTCTCTTGGCGAGAAACACAAATGATTTTCCGTATTCCATCTTGTTACTATAAATCGAAGCAAGCATGGTTGAGGGGATCTCTATGAGGCAAAGCAGAATAGAACATACAAAAACGATAGGTCTAAACATCTTGATAAAACCTACTGCAATTGCAAGTACAGTAAAAACAACCGTAAATATTAGGAAAACATAATTCAAAAAGTACAGGATTCCAAGTGGTGTCTGTTTGTTGATCATCCGATACAACCAATAATTCAGGACTCCTTTTCTGTTCTTTTTAATATTGCTTTTACTCATTTTTGATAAGCGAAGATAATCGTATATACCACATCGAAAAATGCTGTATAGAAGAATATTATATAAAACTATAATGATACAATAAAAATAAAACAACTATCCTCACCTCACATTAAGAAGAGTGTAACACAAATCTGTGCAAGTTTCAATGATGTATTGCTTCGCGCATAATAATATCCGTTCCTTCATACGCGAAGCGTATATCATCTGCGAAGCAGATATCATAGCGTCAGCTATATCATCCGTTCTGTAAGGAACGGATATCATTGAAAAAAGCACTTCTTTCGAAGTGCTTTTTTCATGGCGCGCTGGAAGGGACTCGACTCTCGCACTGCGGTGCTCGGTCAGGCGCGGCTCTGACAGTCCACCGGACTGTCATTCACTACCGCGCCGCTTCGAGTCCTTTTGTAGATTGCCAATAAAAAAACCACCGCAAGGGTGGTTTTTTTATTGGCGCGCTGGAAGGGACTCGAACCCCTGACCTACTGGTTCGTAGCCAGTTACTCTATCCAACTGAGCTACCAGCGCATTTCTTATTGCTCAAGTATATTAGCACTTTCTTGAGCAAATGTCAACCTTTATTTTTAAAATTTTCAAATTATTTTTTAATTATTTCTGCTTCGGGTTCTTCATGCAGAGAAATTTTCGGCAGGCTCCAATGGAACACCGTTGCGCAGATACGGATTGCCACAATCATCGCCATACCGATGGCAGCGGAAACAGTTCCGTTGATGCTGAAATGCAGCAGAGAATAATAAACCGCACCGCCGACAATGGAAGCCGTGGCATACACGCGTTTTGTGAACACAAGCGGAATTGTGCGGCTCATGCAGTCACGCAGAATACCGCCGCCGACACCCGTGAGCATGCCGAGAAAGATGCAAAAATAAGGATTTTCGGCTTCGCCTGCCGAGATAGCCGCCTGAATGCCCGATACGGTAAAAGCCGCAAGACCGACGGAATCAACGATGTTATTGATATTATCAATTGCTTTTTCATTTTGGAAATAGCGCTCACGCAATATGTAGGCAACCACAAACACTGCCAATGCCGACACAAAGGCAACAGCAAGCAGCGGAAAGCTGTAAAAACAACGGGGCGGCACAAAGCCGATGAGCAGATCGCGCACCGCACCGCCGCCGAATGCCGTGACCATGCCGAGCGCCAGCACACCGAAAGCATCTAACTTTCTCGATATGGCGATCATCGCGCCCGAAACCGCAAACGAAACGGTGCCGATGATTTCCGTTAAGCTGAAAACAAAATCTGTGATTTCCATATTGCTTCTCCTTTGAACTGCACAATAAGACTATCACAAAGCCGAAAAAAAAGCAAGCAGGATTTTTATTCCGTTTTGCAAACCGCCGCATACAGCAGCACAAGTCCTGCGCTGAGTAAAATCCCCCCGATGATATCCGAAGCCCAATGCACACCCGAAACAAGTCTGCCGACAACCATAAACACCGTAAACGCAGAAATTGCGAGCAAGACAACACGGTCAGCGGCTTTGTTTTTGATACGATCTCGCAATTGCATCATAGCTGTCGGCATTACGCACAGCACGAGCATGGTGGTGGATGACGGATAAGAGCCTTCGAGAAAACCGTCAATCAGCACGGGTCTGCGGTTGATGACAACATATTCAAACAAAATGTAAACCGCCATCACAAGGATATAAAATCCACCGAGCGCAAGGATGCTTTTATCGACTTTCGTAATCTTTTTTCTCTTTATCCATTGAATAAGTCCGAGCACACCGAAGCCGAAGCACACGGCAATCGGCACAAGACCGAGCCAATCGGTAATGATATACAGCGACCAATGCACACCTGTCAGCTTATGCACAAAGCCGTTGACGGCAGCAAAGCCGACCGAGGAGCCGTCGGGGCCGATCGGCTGCACATCAACAACGCAAACAGCCACCGTCCACAAAACAAAGGCGGCAAGAAACCCTGCCGCAATTATAAGTCTTTTTTTCGTTTTTTTCATTTTTCTGCACCGTCCTTTTGTGTTTGCCTTTATTGTAGGGCAAGCACCGCAAAACGACAAGAAACGGGCTGTCACAACGATGACACGAATCGTATCACACCTTTTTAAGGAGAAAAAACAGCTTGCGGAGCAGAATAATAAACAAAAATGCGGCGGCATAGACCTGTCTGCACAGAATAAAAACCAACACCCCGGCAGATGTGAGCAGAACGGACAGCATATTATGATGCCGCAGCCAGAATGCATTCTGCCAATTCTGCAGGGCAAGGGTCAGAATTCCCCATACACCGAGCAGGATCGTCACGGCAAAAAAGACGAGCCGCAGAGCCGGTGCAATTTCCGTCAGCGCAAGCAGAGAAACACTCTGCACGATGCCGTCCACCGACTGTCCGAAAAAAGGAAGAAAAAAGAACATCAGCACACTGCAATCAAGCAATCCCGACAAAAGGAACCGAAAGTGCGTGTCCTTTTGCTTGCCGTCCTCTTCGGCAAGGCTCAGTAATTCCTCTCCCGACAAAAGCGAATCCACCGTCACACCGAAAAAATTTGCAATCGCTTTCAGGGAATCAAGGTTCGGATATCCCCTGCCCGATTCCCATTTTGAAACGGCGGTGCGGGACACAAAAAGAGCCTGCGCAAGCTCCTCCTGGGTGAGGTTCTTTTGTTTTCTTAATTGCTGCAATTTTTCATTAAATTCCATTTTGAAAAACCTTTATACCTTTTCAATCCATGCCGCACTCCATGCAAAAAGCACTTCGGACATAGGGATAAAATCGACCTCTGCACCGTTTTTGAGCGCCAAAAAGGTGCTGACAATTTTCTGTTCTTCCTCTGACACAACATCCAAAAGTAGCTTTTGGTGCTTTATGTAGCGTCCTGTCTGCAAAAATGCAATCGCCTGCACCGTGAATGAGGCGGATTTATACAGTCCCTGCAGAATTTCTTCGCTTTTTTCATAGAGCATATTGTGCACGCAGGTGTGATAAATGTTGCAGACACCTGCCTTGATCGCGCTCCTGATTGCCGCTTCGTCAAGCATCGGCAGCAGTTCATCAAGACTGCCAATAAGGGGTGTTGTGTCATAATAAAACTGAAACAGGTCGGCAGGATCCCAATTCAGAATTTCCTTTTTGCCTGACAAAAAACCGCAAACAAGTTCCCTGTTCGGCAAGGTATCAAGAAATGTGTTATATGCTTGTATATCATCTGTTGTCAGCTCGTCGAGAATCACAACCACGTCAATGTCGCTGTTTTCGGTCGCTTCCCCTCTGCCGTAGCTGCCCTGCAGACCGACAAACCAAACACGGTCGGAGAAAGCATTCTCCAGACCTTGCAAAAACAAATTCATAAAGGAAGACATATCAATCATGGCAAACTCCCCTTGCGGTGTATTAAAAGTGATTATAGCACAAATTTGTGCACAAAACAAAGGCTATATGCAAAAATGTGCAGAATATCTGCCATTGTGAAGAAATCGCATAAAAAAACCGGGTTCATTTCACCCGGTTCAGCACTGTTGATAAATATCGCTTATTCTGTTTTTGCATCGGGAACATATTGTGCAATGTCTGACAATTCACATTCGAGTATTCCACATAAAGTATTGAGCGTATATGCATTGACATTTCCGTTTTTTCTGAGCCTGTCAAGCTGCCCGGAACTGATACCGTATTCTTTTATTAAACGATATTGACTTATGCCTTTTTCTTTTAAAGTAACCCATAGATTGTCATAAATTATCACAATATCACCAATGAAACACCAAACTTTCTTTTATTATAAAATCATGTCTTCCTCTTGACAATTGCCCGTATTCGGGCTATACTATAAGAAAAAAACAAGAAAGAGGAATTAAGAATGACAGACAAATGTTCAATCTGTGGCAACAAAAGTGATAACTTGTGTTTTAATCATGAAAATCATCGTATCCCCTGCATTTGCAAAGGGTGCAAAGATGCTTGCGAAATCTTAATTGATTCTAAAATGCCTAGAAGCAGAAAAACAGAAGCAATAAACATTCTTGAAAACTACATGGCAAACAATCCCGATATGGCATTGTTTGTAAAAGGTATTTTAAGAATGTGCATAGCAAATGCTTTCAGTCAAAAAAAGAAAACTATCACTGAACGAGAAAAAGAAAAAGTGAAAAAAGTTAATAAAAAGCGTCCCAATGATTTTTGGACAAATATTGCAGCCTTGGTAATTTGGATTTTTTTCTTTATCCTGATTACTGTCGGTGCGGTTATCGGTTATCAGTTTTATGAAGAATCAGGACTTTTTTTCGGCGCCTTAATTGGTGCAATTGTGGGCGGTATCATAGTTTGCTTCACTATGGTGCTTCTTGAAATATCTAAAAATAATGCAAAGCAAGTAGAATTGTTAGATGATATACTTAAGAGAATAAACTAATAACAGCTAACCGAGTATTCTGAAAATACTCGGTTGCTTTTTTTCAGTAAAAAAAACGATTCTTCTCGACAATGAGTGGGAATATTGCAATCAAAACAGTCAATGTGTAAATTATGGTTTGTCGGGGAGTAGCCAATCACGGGGACGGCTTCTGTGATTGACTATATAATGTATCCAAAACAGTCAATCACAGAACCGTCCCCTGATTTGCCCCCTGATTTGCCTTGCGAGCAATTATTGAAGCCTTCAGTGATTTCGGCTCCGCATTTTTTACAATTCATCTTTCATACCTCCAAAACATATTACGCAATTATATTACTGCAATTTGCAGTAAATGTCAATACTGCATTTTGCGGTATGTTATATTTTTTGCGGTGATTATATGTATAAAAACATCAGAGATTTAAGAGAAGACAGTGATATTACGCAATCACAAATGGCACAAATGCTGAATTGCTCACAGCAGGTGTACAGCAATTATGAATTGGGGCAACGGGATATTCCGACAAGCATACTTATAAAACTTGCAGATATTCACAATGTTTCAGTCGATTATATTTTGGGATTAACAACAAAAAAAGAACGAAATGTATAATTACAAAAGGAGAATTCCTAATGGAAGATATTTTAGATCTCATTCTTTCAATATTATTTATGCCCTTTGAAACAAAATTTGAAAACCTGAAACATAAAATCAACAATAACACGAACAAAGCATTAAGCATCTTTTTGAAAATATTACTGTTCTTGCTTGCATTCGCTTTGATATTCGGTTTATGCTGCTTATGCAGTTATATATTCAGAGGATATTGGATATAGATAGAAGGATTATGACATTTAGCGCGTCATAATCCTTCATTTTTTACATCTCGGATGCAGAGTTCGGTGTGACATAAAAAAAGCCCCGAAAGACAAAGCTTTCGGGGAAGAGTAAACATAAATTGTTATCTCTTGGAGAACTGCGGTGCACGGCGAGCGCCTTTGAGACCGTATTTCTTTCTTTCCTTCATTCTGGGGTCTCTGGTAAGGAAACCGGCCTTCTTGAGAGGAGAACGGAGTTCTTCGTCATACTGCAGAAGAGCACGGGAAAGGCCGTGGCGGATTGCGCCTGCCTGACCGGTAACGCCGCCGCCTGCAACACGGCAGACGATGTCGAACTTTTCTTCAGTGCCAGTCAGAGTGAGAGGCTGACGAACGATGAGCTTGAGGGTTTCAAGACCGAAATAATTGTCGATATCTCTGTCATTGATGGTGATTTTGCCGGTGCCAGGATAAACACGGACACGAGCGACAGATTTCTTTCTTCTGCCGGTACCATAGAAATAAGGATTGCCTTCGTACATTTTAATTTGCCTCCCTTTCCTTAAAATTCATAGTTAGCGGGCTTCTGAGCAGCGTGCTTGTGCTCTGCGCCTGCATAAACGTGAAGACGGGTGAAAGCAGCACTACCGAGAGAGTTCTTGGGAAGCATGCCTTTAACAGCCTTTTCAACGACGAATTCGGGTTTTTCTTTGATGAGGGTGCCGTATTTGACATCCTTGAGGTGGCCGATGTAGCCGGTGTGGTGATAGTAATGTTTCTGTTCGAGCTTTTTGCCGGTCAGAACGATCTTGGAAGCGTTGATGACGATAACATTGTCGCCGCAGTCAACGTGAGGAGTGAAGGTGGGCTTGTTTTTGCCGCGAAGAAGGTTAGCAGCTTCAACAGCAAGAGCACCGAGGGTTTTGCCTTCAGCATCAAGAACGTACCATGCGCGCTCAACAGTAGCAGCGTTTGCCATGTAAGTAGACATTGTGGTTCCTCCTGATTTCATTTATCTTTGCCCGTGTATATTATCATGTTCAAAGGGGTTTGTCAATAACAATTTTCGGAAATTTTAAAATATTTTGCATTTACTCTTATTTTCTCCGTTTTTCTCTTGTTTTCATATCATTTTCTAATGAATGATTTTTAAATAATTGCATAAAATAAATCCGCACCGGCAGTGCGGATTGCTTTATTTAAAAAGCTGGGAATGACTTCCTGTTCTGTTCAACATCAGAACAAGAACATCATCGATAATTTCATAGATAAGCAGCCAGTCCGGTTCAATATGACATTCGCGGCAACCTTTGTAATTGCCTGTCAGGGAATGATCTCTGTATTTTGGCTCCAACAACTCGCCGTTTGCAAGTTTTTCGATTATACAATATAGTTTTTCCGTATCTCTGCCTTGCTTTTTTACTGCTTTTACATCTTTTTTAAATTGTGTTGTAAACTGAATATCATACTTCATCTTCAAGAGCCGTCCTCAACTGAGCAATACTTGCATATCTGTTTGCATTTTTATCATGCGCAATTCTTCTTCCTTCTTCGATTGCAAGTTTTGTTGTTTCATTCGGCACATCCAGCGAAAGTTCAAAAGGAATGCGCTGTTGTCTTACAACCGCTTTTGCAAAAATATTGAATGCGGCACTTGCGGTGATTCCGATTTCACTGCAAAACAAATCGAGTTGCTGCTTCAATTCCGAATCCATTCTGATATTTACATTTGTTTGAGCCATACATACTCCACCTTTCATATTGATATTATATGTAATTTTATTTATTTTGTCAATAATTTTATTAAATTATTATTTACAAAAAAAATACATTGCAATCAAAACCACCGGTGGAACCGGTGGTTTGCTCTGCCCCTATAAGGGGCCGTTACTGGCTTTACCCCTGAAAGGGGTCCTGAAGTTTAGCACCGCATTACTATTTCAAGCAGCCGCTCCCGTGCGGCTGTTTATTTTTGC
>JAZNCO010000002.1:0-10338 GCA_045587645.1 Acutalibacteraceae bacterium
GGTTTCATTTTGTAGGGGATGACGCCTCGGCATCCCGTATGGGGATAAAAAATCCCTGCAAACCGACCGTTTGCAACGGGTCGTCGTGGGCGCCGACCCCTACAGGATAATAAACCGACATCTCGCTAAACCATAATTTACCCATTTTCAAAAAACAACTTGCACCCATCATACGGCGGTGGTATAATAACATAAAAGAATAAAAGGAGATGTGTTTATGCTAAATTTTTTTAAAGCAATCATTTCTTTCATTCAGGTCGTTCTGCTGTCCTTCGGCATTATCCGCGTGGACTATACGGTCGATTACGGCGGAGATGATTATATTGCACCTGTTGTAAACGAGGCGCTGTATCTTGTCGAAAACGGCGAAAGCGATTATTACATCGTCAGTGCCGATGAACCCGATGCCTGCATTCAGACTGCCGTCAGCGATCTGCAGGCTTATCTTGCGCAAATCAGCGGTGCAACACTGCCCTATGTGACCGAGAGTGAGCTGCCCGATGGTGCAAAGGCAATTTATGTGGGCGAAACCGACAAAACCGCCACCCTCGGCAAGGATCTTGATGCCGTTTTTGAGGACGGCTTCTGGCTGACAAGTGACGGTGAAAACTTCTATATCGTCGGCGAAGACAGCCGCGGAACACTGTACGGTGTTTACACCTTCCTTGAAGAATACCTCGGTGTGCGTTGGTTCACACCGACCCTCGAGGTCGTTCCCGAAAGCGACGATGTGGTCATTGACAAGGCACTTGACCGCCTTGTGGAGCCGTCCTTTGCCGTGCGCAGAAATGCCTGTGCAGGCTCCTCGGATGCCTACCGTGCAAAGATGAAAACGAATGTCAGCTTCTATTACGAGGCAGAGGAATTCGGCGGCGCCATGACCTTTGTGCTGTGGGACGTTACCCTCGACCGCCTTGTGCCCGACAGCCTGTTTGCCCAACATCCCGAATATTTTGCACTGCTTGCGGACGGCAGCCGCACCACCGATCATGTCTGCCTGAGCAATCCTGCTGTTTTGCAGATTGCCGTTGCAAACGCAAGAACCTATATCGAAAACTGTGAATACAAGGCTGATCATCTGCACATCGGCCAGAAGGACAACTCCAACTACTGCCGTTGCGAAAACTGCACGGCACTGTATGAGCAGTACGGCGCACTGAGTGCTCCCACGATTCTGTTCACGAATGCACTTGCCGATGCACTCGATGAGGACTATCCCGAATTCACCTTTACCTTCTATTCTTATCTTGAAACCGAGCACCCGCCCAAGGATCTTTCGCTTCGCTGCAACGACAATGTTGTGCCCGTGCTTTGCGGATTGCACCATGCCTGCCGTTCGCACTCGCTGACCGAATGCGGTGCCATTGACGAGCAGTATTCGGGTCTTGACGATTTCATGAACCTTTACGGCGAAAAGGAGCCCACCATTGCCGAGGACCACAAGGTGTGGGTTGCCCTTGCCGACAGAACTTATATTTACGATTACACCATCAACTTCCTGTTCACTGCACAGTTCCATTCCAACTTCGGCACCATGCAGGAAACGATGAAGTACATGCATGATATCGGCATCACGGGATATGTCTATAACTGCGGTGACGGTCACGATGCGGCCTTCAACGAGCTGCGCAACTACCTGCTGTGTAAGCTGCAGTGGGATGTCAATGCGGATGTGGAATACCACATGATGGACTTCATGAATGCATACTATGGTGAAGCGGCGGCTCCCTATATCAAGGAAATTCTTGACATTCAGACCGCACAGATCGCCGCCACGGCACACTCGTTTGACTTTGACTGGCACTATCAGTCGGGCTATTACCCGGTGAGCACCATCCTCAGACTTGATGCCCTGTGGGAGGATGCTCTGTCTGCGGATGTGACCGATGATCAGATGTTCAATGTGGAAACCGCCTCTTTGAGCTGGGAATTCTTCAAGGCAAATCAGTTCTTAGGCGAATACAACCTTGCAAATCCCCTGCGCGGTCAGGCAAATGAGGACTTGTATGATGCACTCAAGGCGCACAACATCCACCGCATTTCGGCATTCTCGCTGATCCCCGAAAAGGAAGATATCAACTTCTTCTTCACCCGCCCGATCGAGTGGTAACAACAAGCCCCGTCCGTTTGGACGGGGCTTGAGCTTTTTTTATTTCCGTTTTGCTGCCAGTGCGGCGGCTTTTTTCTTGTAGGTCAGGCTGTCGCAGGCATGGCGCAGGATGTAATATATTTCGTTGATTGCGTATTTGTTATAAAATCCGTCAAACTTCACACGCGCAATGCGGGTGGAATCAATGAACAGATTCAAAAACCGTTCAAGGCGATTCGGTCTTGCATGTTTTCGGGCATATTTTGAAAAATGATAATCAAAATCACGCTTTGCAAGACTGTCGAAATGTGCATCGCCCTTTGCGAAAGCGATGTCATCACTCTCAGCGGTGGCGGCAAAAATGACAATGTCCTTGTCATCGGGCAGGATGATTCGGGTCTTGCCGTCTGTTGGGATGGCGGCATGAAACAGATAAAACTGCTTTGCGGGCACATCACCGTCGGCGGTGTGGGTATGGCTGAACGCATAAGCCGCACCGTTTTGCTTTATGAAGCCTGTTTCGGAAAGGCTTGCAAGATCCCAGTTGCCGACATTTTCAAAGCAATCCTGCACGGTGACGAGCACCTTTTTATCTCCGACACCGAAATATACGGTTTTGTCACCGTTCAAAGAGGTCAACAGAAGATGCACACACCTTGTTTCGGGCGCAATGCGCAGCGCACCGCCGTCGCAGACGAGTGCATTTTTGTTTTCCTTTTCAAAGGCATAATGCACACCGCCTGTCAGCAGATTTTCAGGCACAAGCTCCATAGGAACGGACACGCCGCCGGGAAGAGTGGACTCGTGCCATTTTTTCTGTGCGGTGATGCCGACGGCATTGAACGGCATAGACAGTACTTTTTGTGTATTTTTAACGCTTTGCGGGTCGTCAAACTCAATTGCAAAGGTGGCAAGACCGTTGTGCGTTATATCAAACTGCAGCTTGCCGTCCGTGACGGGAATTTCCTTTATTTCCTGCTCATCCCCCTGCATGGCAAAAGCAGTTCTGATGGGCTTTGCAAAGGTGACGGTCACATTTTTCTGCTCCCTGCCTGCCGTTTCGGCAAAACGGACGATCAGGCGGTTGCCGTCCTGCTCTTTTTTGAGGGCGGAAATACGAACCGCTTCATTGTCAACGGCAATAAAGGAATAAGAAGCACCGAGCGTGCCGGTGTGACAATCTGTTACAAAGGTGTGCATGGGCTGCGAGAAGCAGTCTGCAAGGGAGGTAAAACTCTGCGTGCCGTCAGCAGAGCCTGCAATCCCATAGGAATAGCGGTTCAGACCGATATCCATCAGATGCTGAGAGCATTCCCAACGGAAATTTGCCATGGGGGTGTGCACACCCGTCAGGCGCAGGGTGTTGCGGTCGGGATGATCCCAGCCTGTGCGCGAATCGCTGAAAACGGCAACACCGAAGCCCTCTTTTTCATCCGTGATGCCTGCCCATTTCTGCGCAGGAACCTCGTAACAGCGTTCGGTGTTGACGGCACGGCGCGTGCTGCCGAGCCCGATGTCATAATCGGCAAAATTGTTTTCGGCAGCAAGGCAGAACTCGGTTTTGAGAAGCGAGGCTTCCTCGCGCCAGTCGGTTTCGTTATAAACAGACAAAAACTCGCTTTCGGCATCGAGTGACAATATCTGCACAAAGCGGCTGCTGCCTGCGGTGCGCTCAATTTTCAGCTCGCAAAGGGCAGCTCCCTGTGTCAGCACGGTCACGGTCGGACGATCGGCATACATATAAGGCGCGCTCCTGATGTCATCGAAAGCAACCTCCCATGCAGGCCACTTAAAGCTGTGCACATCGTTGAGAACGGCGGTGCGGACGGGCTTTTTGAGCAGCTCGCGGTTCATTTTTTTATTGTAAACGGAGCAGATGTCACCGTTTGCATCGATTTTTACGAGCAGATATTTGTTTTCAAGCCCGTTTTCGCTGACACGAAGCCCCGTGTTGTCTGCGGCTTCACACTTGCCCTCACGCACATCGAACACGACAAGCGCATTCGCGCCGAGGGAAGCCGGGAAGGTGACCTGCACCTGCTTGTCGGATATCTTTTTGCACTGTGTCGGCACGGCATTTCCAAGTGCATCATACACGCAAAAATCCGTTTTGTCCGAGGGAAGAACCACGCTGACCGCCTGTGTGCGCACGGTTTGCACGGGATTGGCAACCGCCACGGCAGTACCCTTGACAAAGGATGTATCCATATTGCGCACAAGCGCCTTGCAGGCGGCGGTAAATTCATCGGAAAGGCTGTGCATGGCAAGCACATAATCATTGTGGTTGCGGCGGTAGCATTCCTCAAAGGAGGTGCCCGTGATATCGTCATGGAAGTGATGGGCAATCACCCTTTTCCATGCGGCATCAAGCGTATCCTGCGGATAATCTGCAAAGCCGTTGACGAAGGCGGCACTCGCAAAGCGCTCTGCGGCATCGGCAAGCAGCTCACAGCGGCGGTTCCAACGCTTGGTGACGGTACGGGATGTATAGCTGCCTGCACCGTGGGCAGTCAGCAGAAATTCCCCGTTGTACTCGGGAACCTTGCTCTTGATTTCGGCAGGAAGATTTTCGAGGTCATCAAAAAATTCCTTGGTGGTGGCAGACAGCACCTGCATTTCGTGGTCCTTGTTTTCGCTGACCGCCTTTTGCGCCGTTTTCACCGAGGACGGATGCGGAGAGCCACCGCGATCCCCGATGCCGTGATAAACAAAGGTACAGTCAAGCCCCGTTTTTTTGCGGTTGTCCTCCAATTTTTCAATATAGCGTTTGTCCTTGCGCAAGTCCTTTAAGACACTCGTGTAAGAATAAGGACGAAGCGAAGCCCAGATACTGCCATCATCGATGCCTGCCCACTTACCGATCTCAAAGGGTGCATCCACCGAGCAGCCCCACACGAGCTTGCAGGTGGAAAAGCCCGTCAGGCCCGCGTGTGCGGCAACCGTGGGCAATGCCCGTCCGAAGCCGAAGCAGTCGGGCAGGAAAATATCGTTACTGCGAATGCCGAATTCCTTTTGGAAAAAGGAGTTGCCGTAGAGGATATTGCGCAACAAGGCTTCGGGGGACGGAATGTTCACATCACCGTTTTCGTAGCAGGCACCGGCAGGATGCCAACGGCCTGCGGCTATGTATTGTCTGAGTTTTTCGTAGAGTTCAGGATAATATTCCTTGATCAGCTCATAGCGATAGCTGCCCTCGAAGTTGAATTTATAGTGCGGATATTTTTCCAGCAAAGAAAAATTCTTTTCGAGCGTGTCGGGCAGGTATTCCGTGATGCTCTTTTCAAGCGTCCACAGCCAGGAGGTATCCAGATGCGCCGTGGCAACGGTGTAGACGGTAGGTTTCATAGTAATCAATCTCCCAGCAAGCCGTAGTATCTTCCCATCCAGTACGGCAACAGGTAGACATACGGCTGCATGGCGCACATGCCGTCGGCACCCGTGCCGGGCAGGGTGGTGGTGCGGTTGACCTGTTTTGTGTTGATATTGACAAATTCCTCTGCGCCTGCATCGCACACAAACGGATTGCCGTCATAATGCACAAGCACACGCGAGCCGAATTCCACGGGGTATTTCAGCTGCGCAGGAATGCCCATTTCCTCCTGCTCGGTATCCCACACAATGTCCTTGCGGTAGGAGTTGAACACGGGCCAGCGCACAAGGTCAAGATTCATTTCCGAAAGGCTCTTTGCGGCATTTTCGATGTCGCAGGAGTTGTCTGTGAGTGCACCGTAAACGATGTTGAAATAGGGTGAGCGCTCGGTGCGTTCATACTGCCAATGGTGATGCAGTCCCATTTTGAAGACTTCCTTTTCGGCTTCGTTGTCGGTGTAAACAAGCAAGGGATAAATATTTGTGAAGTCAAGCTGATCGTCAATATGCGCCACATGGCCGTCCTCACACTTATACTGCATGCAGTTCATGGCATAGTGGTGCTTTTTGATGAGCATTTTGTAAACATCATTGTATTTTTCTTCGCCCGTGACATGGTATGTCGTTTTGAGGAAGGAAAGAATCTCAAGTGAGTTTGTGCCCTTTTCATAGTACCAGCGGTCATCGTTGTTGAGCAGGTCCGGCTCCCAGTTTGCCCATGTGGTGGGAATGCCGTCCACATCGCAAAGGTGGAAGTTGTTTTCAAGAATATGGTCGGTGATGGTCCTGACAACCTCAGCAATATTCTTCTTTTCTTCCTCGTCGGCAACAAGATCAAAATAAATGCCGTAGCCGAAATAATGTCCCGTCATTTCATCGCTTGAGGTTTCGCCGAGCCATTCGCAATCGGGATCGTTTTCGCAGATATGCCATTCCTCGCGGTTGCCCGTGCCGAAGTTTTCTTCATGCGAATAACGGGTTGCACGGGCGGTGAAGCCCTTTTTGCCCGTAACTTGGGTGAGCTTGATCATGGCTTCCACGGCGCGCTTTGCGTTTTTCTTTGCCTGCTCGTCACCCGTGACGGCATAGCGGAAGCTCTGACTTGCGCAGTACAGCCCCGTGAACAGGCCGTCATTGTCGGAATTGGGCAGCCAGCCCGATTCCATATCGCCGTATTTGCGCAGGGCACGCGATACCATATAGCCCTCATTGCGACAGTAATACTTATCGGCAAGGGCATCAAAATGAGCCGCCTTTTCGGCAAGGGTCATATATTTGGGTGTGATCAGGCTGATGCCGCGCGGTGTAACGGCGGCAATGACACCGTTTTCGGACACGGCAATTTTTGTAACCGTGGGATGCAGCAACCATGCACCGAAGGAATAATAGGAGATTTTGCCCTCAATAAGGGTGATAATGCCTGTATTGGTGGCAAAATATTTTTTGCCGTCGGCCGTGAAGCACATATCGTTGATCTGTCCGTCCGGCACGGAATAAACCGCATTGCCGTTGAACCAGTAATTTCTGCCGTCGTAGATGTTGAGTCCCTCGTCCGAGCCGACCCAAAGATGACCGAGCCCGTCCATGGCAAGGCAGTTGATCTTGCGGCTGAGTGCACCCGTGATGTCCGGCAGCAGCTCTGCCCAGTGACGGCGCTTGCCCTTCATGGAAAGCAGACCTTCCTCAACACAGCCGATATAAACGGTTTCGGCATAGCGTGCCTTGTTATCGAGTGCGGCAAGGCAGACAGTGTTGTCGGGCACATGCACAATACGGGTATATTCCCCGTCCTGCAGAAGGTACAGCTCTTTTTCGGTCAGCACCCACTGTGAGCCGTCCAGACCAAAGGAAATGTCCGTGACGGGTGCGGTGAAATCTGCAATTTTTTCAAGCCTGCCGTTCTTCATTTCACCGAGTGCATTGCCGATGACGGCAAAAAGACGGCCCTTACGGCTGAAAAGTCTGTCGGCCTTGAAGCCGGTATTCCGGAGCTGTTCGTTTTCATATGTAAACACGGTGTTATCGGACACAAGGTAAAGTGTGTCACCGTCAAAGGCAACACCGCTGACCGATGCAAGGTCAATGCCGTGTTCAGCGGTCAGAAAAATTTTGTCATACTGTCTGAATGAGCCGAAATGCAGGGTGTTTTTTCTCATCTTTTTTCTCCTGTGTAAAAAATATATTCATAACCATATTAACACGAAGACAAAAACGTGTCAATTTAAAGTTTGAAAATAAAAACAAATTCGGGTTGGCCGGATGATGCGAATATTGACAAAAACACATACATACGGTATAATAATGTCGGTCGTAGAGGAGCCGGAAGGCGGTTGGCAATTTCCTCCGAGAGGAGGTGATTGTATGCCGATTACCATAACATTTCATATTCGTAACATAACCGTTACAATAAGAATCAAGGTAAAAAGCAACAACCGCCACTCTGGCAAGTGACGGTTGTTAAAATAAAATAAAACCATTACGCCAACCGCTTTAAACGGTTGCCTCTACGGCTTTATTATATACAAAAAAAATCGGTTTGTCAATGGCACGCCGATTTTTTTATTTCATCCTTGTGTGGCATCACAATTTCTGCATTTTATCCCCGCTGATGCGCAATTTGTTCGCAAAGCAGTTGCAAAAGGGTTGCGGATGTGGTAATATATATTTATATTTAATAAGAAGGGGGATTTATCTTGGCTGAACAGCAAGCAAATACACAGACCTATACCGATGAACAGCTCGGTTATGTGTATCAGAACCGCCGTTATGTCGGCAGCAAGGAGACCGCCGGCTTCGTGCTGTGGGATGCCGCACAGAGCCTGAACATCAACACCTACGCAGGGCGATTCATCACCAACATCGTCAAAATCGACCTCGGCTATCAGACCATCGTTAGATCCATCAACAGCGTGTGGGATATCGTCAACGATATTTTCACTGCGGCGATTGTTGAAAAGACCCGTACCCGTTGGGGTAAATTCAGACCCTATCTGTTGGGTCTTGCCATTCCCGGCTGTATCGGAACGCTGCTTTACTGGTTCATGCCCTACCTGTTTGCAGGGCAGAATGCCATGTCGGTCAGCAAATTCATATTCTATCTTGTGCTCGAAATCGTGCGCGAAGGTGTCGGCACCTTCCAGGGCATTGCAAGAACGGGTATGCTTGCCGTTATCACACCGCACCCGGTTGACCGGACGAGGCTGATTACCATGGCAAACTTTGCATCGGGCTTCTTCGGTGAAAAGCTCCCCGAGCACGCCATGACGATTCTGCTGGATGTGATTGACAACAAGGCGACAAAATCCGCCGCCACCATCGAAAAGCAATTGCGCGGCACCTTTGTCGGCATGGGTGCGGCAACGACCATCATTTCCAGCATCATGTCGTTCTGGTTCTTTATGAACTCCAAGGAACGCGTTATGCAGTCGGTCAAGACACCGAGCATCATGGACTCGCTTCGCTCCATTGCAAACAACAAGCCTGTGCTGCTGATGACATTGTCCGATTTCCTTGCCGGCTTCGGTATTTCGGGCAGCAAGTCGGACTACTACATAGATGTTCTGCACTTTGCCTCCATGACCCTCGTGGCAGGTATTCCCGCCGCACCGCTGTCGCCTGTTTCCTATTCATTCGTTCCGTGGTTCAGAAGACGCTTTTCAAGCCGTCTGCTGTATATTGTCAGCCGCAATATCGGCAACTTCCTGCATGTGTTCGTGTTCCTGTTCGGCTGTATCGGCATGGACAGAAAAACCTTTGCCGGCGGCTTCTATCAGAAAAAGCTGCCGATGTTCTTCGCCATGGCAACCTGGGAGCTGATCTGGACGGTATTCTACGGTCTGATGAGTGTTATCGGTACCGAGCTTTACAATGAATCCATGGACTACTGCGAATGGAAGAACGGCTACCGCACCGAAGCCATGACCAGTGTTGCCAAGGGACTTGCCGCCAAGGTATCCTCCTCGGTCAGCGGTGTTGTGACCACCGCCCTCAAGAAAATTGTCGGCTACGATCAGAATGCCTACACCGCAGGCACCGAGCAACCCGATAAGGTCAAGTTCTGGCTGTTTGCGATGTTCACCATTATTCCTGCCATCACAAGCTCGCTCGGTATTGTGCCGATGCTGTTCTACGATCTGCACGGCAAGAAAAAGGAAATGATGTATGCCGAGCTTCTCACCCGCAGAAAGGAAGCAAGCGTTGCCGCCTCCGACGGTGACCTTGATGCTGTCCGCGAAATGGAAGCCAAGCTCAAAGCCATCCGCGACGGTAAAAACTGACCATATTTATATAAATAGTATATAAATATTTAGTTTATTTTTAAAATTTTATAAATATTTTTATATTTTCTCTTGATTTTTATTTATTTTTAATATATATTAAGAGTTAAGGATGGCAGATTCTGCCCGATTATTTCAGAAAGGAGTATACGTCATGCCTGAATTTACTTATGAGATCGTAAAAGAATTCGGTGTCATTTCCGAAGGCTCCGGCGGTTGGGCAAAGGAACTCAACCTCATCAGCTGGAACGGCAAGGAAGCCAAGTACGATATTCGTGACTGGGGTCCCGAGCACGAAAAGATGGGCAAGGGCATCACCCTCACCGCAGCTGATCTGAAGGCTCTCAAGGCTCTGCTTGACACAATTGAACTTTAATTTCAGCAAAAACACCGCCGCAGAAAAATCTGCGGCGGTGCATTTTTTTGTTCTTCACGGAAATGTGCGTGTGTGGGGGGAGCGCTGATAAATTATGGTTTAGCGAGATGTCGGTTTATTATCCTGTAGGGGTCGGCGCCCACGACGACCCGTTGCAAACGGTCGGTTTGCAGGGATTTTTTATCCCCATACGGGATGCCGAGGCGTCATCCCCTACAAAATGAAAC
>JAZNCO010000003.1:0-60263 GCA_045587645.1 Acutalibacteraceae bacterium
GTAACGGTTACAAAATCGGTTTTTAATATTTTAGACATGGAGTGTGAAATCAATGGCAATGCAGAATGAAATCAAAGAATACATAAAAGCGGTTAAAAAGCAGATCGTCTGCCCGACTGCCGAAAGCCGTCAGATGCTCCGGGAACTGCAAGCAAATGTGTCTGATTTTGTACAGGAAAATCCGGATGCCGATATGGTGCAGATTGTTGAACAGTTCGGCACACCCGAGGAAATTGCAAAGGCATATATTGCCGACACCGAACCGAAGAACATAAAAAAGGCAGTTAATATCAGAAAGCTGATTGTTATTGCTATAGTAGCAATCATAATAATTTATCTTGCTATAATGTTATTTGTTGTATGTGATGCACATAATGAAACTCACGGGTATTTTGTTGAAGCTCATGCCAATATGAATATATCATCCATTTATTATAATTAGTGTTCGGATAGGAAATGTTTTTGTGTCCTGACAAAGAGCAGCCGCAAAACGATATAAATTATGGATTGGTGGGGTGTCGGATTATCATCCTGTAGGGGTCGGCGCCCTCGACGACCCGTAGCAGGTGGCAGGTTTGCGGTAATTTTTTACCCTCGTGCGGGATGCCGAGGTGTCATCCCCTACAAAATGAATCCGTCAATCTGTTCGATAAAACATAATTTATCTGCTTCAAAAATCCCTTTGTTTGCGTGTTGAACCATATAATAAACCGACCGCGTGCCGTAAAAAATACGGTAAGCGATCGGTTTTTGCGTTTATTATATAGCGGTTTTATTCCGCAATTTTGCACACATCAATCCAAGCAACGGGGTTGCTTAAATTTTCCAATTCGGCGCAGGTTAATTCGATTGCACTCGAGGAGCTGCCGACGGCAGGGAAGACGGTTGCAAAGCGTCTGAGCGAGGTGTCAAGATACACCTCAACTCCGTCATTCACCGCAAACGGACACACGCCGCCTGCGGCATGGCCGACCTTTTCTTCCACCTCGGCAAAGGGCAGCATTTTTGCTTTGGTTGCAAACTGCGCCTTGAATTTGGGGTTGTCGATTTTGGTATCGCCTGCGGTGACAATCAGCACCACCCGTTCACCCACGGCAAACGAAAGTGTTTTTGCAATGCGGCAACCCTCGCAGCCGAGAGCCTGTGCCGCCAGTTCTACCGTTGCGCTCGAAACAGAAAATTCAAGCATTTTGTCGGCATAGCCTTTGGTCTGCAAATAGGCTCTTACTTTTTCGATTGACATATTTTATTCCTCTTTAAAGCTTTCATTAAAAATTTTTAACAATGCCATGTAGCCACGGTGCTTGGCAAGCGCAACCTGCTTGATGCCGTCAGATGCATCCGAATCAAGAATGGCCTGCATTTCTTCTTGTGTTTTGGCAATGTGACCCGTTTGAATGGTCATGTCATAATTGATAAACTGCTGCAGGGCCTCTTCATCATAACGGTCATACCAGTGTGCGGAATAGGTCGTGCGGTAGCAGATAAAAATATTGCGTGCAGCCTTCGGATATTCGGCTTCTCTTGTTTTGCCCTCTTTGATGAGGCGCATGGCTTCATCCTGAAATCCGACCATGGCTTCTTTTGTTTTTTCTAAAAAGTAATCCTTGTCAAAATACCGCATACGCACCCCTCCGGTCATTTTTTGCTATTTTACCATACTATTATAGAAAAGTAAAGAGATAACGAATGCCGATGCAGCATGAGAAATTGCTTTTTTCTTGCTTTTCGGTTGCAATATTTGTCAGATTATGTTATACTGTCAATCGCGCAAGGCAGACCTTGCACGGTAGGCGGTTACCTTCCGACATTCGGAGGGTGTCTTTTCCCTCCGGAAAGGAGGGATTCGCATGACAGCATTTGAAAAGTTTTTCATCATTGTAAACTTTCTTCTTGCAATTGCGACTTTCATGTTGGATTTATCCAAACATATTTCTGACAGAAAAAAGAAATAACCGCCCCACTCTTCCAAAGTTAGCGGTTATTTCGTTTAACAAGGAAGGCTAACCGTCTATCGGTCTGCCTTGTTCACTTATATTATAGCAATTAAACAGCATTCTGTCAACACCTGTTTTGCAGGTGTTTTTTCTTTTTAAAACAGCCACGGAGATTCAGACCGTGGCTGTTTTTGACGGGAAAACTTATTTGAAATACTTCACAGCGGCATCGAACATACCCATTTCGTATTCGCCGGGAACATTCTTGTAAAGGAAATTGCCTTTACGCTCGGAGTGACCCATCTTACCGAATACTCTGCCATCGGGCGAGGTGATACCTTCAACCGCAAGCGACGAGCCGTTGGGATTGAAGCGGATATCGTTGGTCGGATTGCCTGACAGATCGACATACTGTGTTGCAATCTGTCCGTTTGCGGCAAGTTGACGGATGAGTTCTTCGCTTGCAAGGAAGCGGCCTTCGCCGTGGGAGATCGGCACAGTGTAAACATCGCCTGCCTTGGTGTTTGCAAGCCAGGGGCTCTTGTTGGAGGCAATGCGGGTGTGCACGATTCTCGACTGGTGGCGTGCAATGCGGTTGTAGGTCAGCGTCGGGCAGTTTTCGTCGGTGTCGATGATCTCACCGTAGGGCACAAGACCGAGCTTGACAAGCGCCTGGAAGCCGTTGCAGATACCGCACATCAGACCGTCGCGGTTTTTAAGAAGCTCATGAACGGCATCCTTTACCTGCGCATTGCGGAAGAACGAGGTGATGAACTTTGCACTTCCGTCGGGTTCGTCACCGCCCGAGAAACCGCCGGGGATGAAGATGATCTGCGAATCTGCGATTTTCTTGGAGAACTGTTCAACCGATTCTGCGATTGCGGAAGCGGTGAGGTTGCGGATAACAAAGATTTCGGGCTTTGCACCGGCTGCTGCAAGTGCACGTGCAGTGTCGAATTCGCAGTTGGTGCCGGGGAATACGGGGATGAGAACACGCGGCTGTGCAATGCTGACAGATGCGTGCGGATGCTCTTTGGCTGCATAGGTGAATGCAGGAACAGGTGTCTTGTCTGTCTTGATGTTGCAGGAGAATACGGGCTCAAGCTTGTCCTCATAAGTCTTGAGAAGCTCGTCAAGAGCCACCTTTTCGTCAGCCTTAGCAAGGACTGCTTCTTCAGTGGTGTAACCGACGAGCGTGCCGATCATGTCGGCATCCTCGGTCAATTCAAGCAGAAGTGCACCGTAGTTGTAGCCGAACAGCATATCGTCGGAAATGTCTTCAAACTTCACGCCGATGCCGTTGCCGAATGCGTTTTTCATTGCGAGGTCTGCAAGACCGCCGAGGGTGGGTGTGGATGCGGAAAGCACCTTGCCTGCACGCATGAGTGCGGTAACAGCATTGTAGTTTGCAATCAGGGAAGCGGCAACGGGCAGATGGTTTTCATCTGTTTCGGGCGTGACGAGCACAAGGCGGCTGCCTGCTTTCTTGAATTCGGGGGAGATGACTTCGCTTGCGTCACCCGTTGTAACGGCAAAGCTGACAAGGGTGGGCGGAACGTCAATGTCTTCAAACGAGCCGCTCATGGAGTCCTTACCGCCGATGGAGCCGATGCCGAGGTCAAGCTGGGCTTTGAATGCACCGAGCAGGGCGGCAAGCGGCTGCCCCCAACGCTTGGGATCACGGTTGGGCTTTTCAAAATATTCCTGGAAGGTCAGGTAAACATCTTCAAAAGATGCACCTGCGCCGATAAGCTTGGTAACCGATTCCACAACTGCAAGGTATGCACTGTGGTATGGACTCTTTTCGGCAATGAAGGGGTTGTAACCCCATGCCATATAGGAAACGGTGTCGGTCGAACCGGTTTCAACGGAAACCTTGTTGACCATAGCCTGGTTGGGGGTGATCTGATATTTGCCGCCGAAGGGCATCATGACCGTGCCTGCACCGATGGTGGAGTCAAAGCGCTCGGAAAGACCTCTCTTGGAGCAGGTGTTCAGGTCGTCTGCAAGGGCTTTCATGCCGTCTGCAAAGCTGGCAGGCGTTGCCTTTTTGAAGCACTTGGGCGCTTCGGGAGCGATATCGGTGTGCTTCTGCGCACCGTTGGAATTGAGGAATTCACGGGAAATATCGCAGATGCAGTTGCCGTTCCAGAACATTCTGAGTCTGGGTTCGGCTTTGACTTCTGCAACGACGGTAGCTTCGAGGTTTTCGCTGTCTGCGAGTTCCTTGAAGCGTTCAACATCTTCCTTAGCGACAACAACCGCCATTCTTTCCTGCGATTCGCTGATGGCAAGCTCGGTGCCGTCAAGACCTTCATACTTCTTGGGAACGGCATTGAGGTTGATTTCAAGACCGTCTGCAAGCTCACCGATGGCAACCGAAACACCGCCTGCACCGAAGTCGTTGCAACGCTTGATGAGAAGCGAAGCTTCCTTGTTGCGGAACAGTCTTTGCAGCTTTCTTTCTTCGGGGGCGTTGCCCTTCTGCACTTCCGCACCGCAGGAGGTCAGGGACTCGAGGGTGTGGGACTTGGAGGAGCCTGTTGCACCGCCGCAGCCGTCACGGCCTGTTCTGCCGCCGAGCAGAATGACGATATCGCCGTCCACGGGGCATTCACGGCGGACATTTTCAGCAGGAGCAGCACCGACAACAGCACCGATTTCAAGGCGCTTTGCGGCATAGCCTTCGTGGTAAAGCTCGTCGACCTGACCGGTGGCAAGACCGATTTGGTTACCGTAGGAGGAATACCCTGCGGCAGCGGTGGTGACGATCTTTCTCTGCGGCAGCTTGCCCTTGATGGTTTCGCTGACGGGACGAAGCGGGTTTGCAGCACCCGTCACACGCATGGCGGCATATACATAGCTTCTGCCTGACAGCGGGTCACGGATGGCACCGCCGATGCAGGTTGCCGCACCGCCGAAGGGTTCAATTTCGGTCGGGTGGTTGTGGGTTTCATTTTTAAACAGAAGAAGCCAGTCTTCCTTGACACCGTCATGGTCGATCTGCATTTTGACGGTGCAGGCATTGATTTCTTCGGATTCGTCAAGCTTGGGCAGCTTGCCGTTCTTTTTGAGATATCTTGCGGCAACCGTGGCAAGATCCATGAGGTTGACAGGCTTGTTTTCTCTGCCTAATTCCTTGCGCACAGCCATGTACTGTTCGTAGGTTTCCTGCAGGAGTTTGTCTTCAAAGCTTGCGTTGTCAATGGTGGTCAGGAAGGTGGTATGACGGCAGTGGTCGGACCAATAGGTGTCGAGCATGCGCACTTCCGTGATGGTTGGATCTCTGTCTTCACTGCGGAAATAGTCGCGGCAGAACATCAGGTCATCCGCATCCATTGCAAGGGCATACTTCTTGACGAATTCTGCAATTCCATCCATTTCAAGTTCACGGAAGCCGTGCAGGGTTTCAACCGTTTCGGGGATTTCAAACTCGGTCTTGAGGGTTTCAAAGCGACCAAGTGTTGCTTCTCTTGATTCAACGGGGTTGATGACATAATTCTTGACTGCGGCAATGTCCTGTTCGCTCAGGTTGCCGTAAAGCATATAGACCTTTGCCGAGCGCACGGTGGGACGTTCGCCCTGTGAAAGAATCTGAATGCACTGTGCGGCAGAGTCTGCACGCTGGTCAAACTGACCGGGCAAAAATTCCACTGCAAACACAAAAGCATCCGTTTCGGGCAGAGAGAAGGTGACAATGTCCATCTGCGGCTCGGAGAAAACGGTGTTGACCGCATAGTCGAACAAGTCTTTTTCAATATTTTCAACGTCATAGCGGTTGAAAAGACGGACATCCGTCAGGTTTTCAATGCCAAGCAGGGAAACGGCTTCGTTTTTCAGTGCATTGGCTTCGTTTGCAAGTTCTTTTTTCTTTTCTACATATACTCTGTAAACCATAGAAATCTCCTTTAAAGAACGGCTTTCAGCGCACGCTGACCGATGTCAGAGCGGCTGTATTTATTTTCAAAATGTACTTTTTCGGCTTCCTTGTAAGCGATTGCAAGGGCTTCTTTGAGTGTATCAGCCGTGGCAGTGACACCTGCCACTCTGCCGCCGTCGGTTTTCAGAACATCAGCGTCAGCCTTGACACCTGCGCAGTAAAGCGTGGCACCGAAGTCGGCATCCACCGTGAAGAGCTTGCCCTTTTCGTAAGAAGCGGGATAGCCTGCGGATGCGAGAATGACGCAAGCGGCACTCTTGTCGGCAAATTTCACATCAATTTCGGCAAGTTTGCCGTCGGCAACCGCATTCATAATTTCAAACAGGTCCGTTTCAAGAAGCGGCAGCACGACCTGGGTTTCGGGATCACCGAAACGGCAGTTGTATTCAATGACCTTCGGACCGTCCTTTGTCAGCATCAGACCGAAATACAGGCAGCCTTTGAAGGTTCTGCCTTCCGCATTCATGGCCTTGACGGTGGGCAGGAAGATTTCTTCCATGCAACGGTCTGCAATTTCTTTTGTGTAGTACGGATTGGGGGCAACCGTACCCATGCCGCCTGTATTGAGGCCTTCGTCATTGTCAAGGGCTCTCTTGTGGTCCATGGAGGAAACCATGGGGACGACCACATTGCCGTCGGTGAAGCTGAGCACCGATACTTCGGGGCCTTCCAGGAATTCTTCAATGACAATGCTCTTGCCCGATTCACCGAACTGACCGTCCTCCATCATGGAAACAACGGCAGCAGTGGCTTCTTCACGGGTGGTGCAGATGACAACACCCTTGCCAAGTGCCAGACCGTCGGCTTTGATAACGGTGGGGATGGGAGCCGTGCGAAGATAGGCGAGTGCGGGTGCAACGTCATAAAAAACTTCGTACCGTGCTGTGGGAATGCCGTATTTTTTCATTAAGTTTTTGGAGAAGATCTTGCTGCCTTCGATGATGGCGGCATCCTTTTTCGGACCAAAGCATTTGACGCCGATTGCTTCGAGTGCATCCACGGCACCGAGCACCAACGGATCGTCGGGTGCAACAACGGCAAAGTCGATGCTGTTTTCCTTTGCAAACTGCACCATGCCGTCAATGTCCTTTGCCCCGATGGGCACAAGGGTGGCTTCTTCTTTCATGCCGCCGTTGCCGGGCAGAACAAAGATTTCACCGATTTCTTTATTTTCACGCAGTTTTTTAAGCAGGGCATGTTCGCGTCCGCCACTGCCGATGAGCATCACTTTTTTCATTCTTCGTACCTCAATGGTGGAACAGTCTCATGCCGGTGAAGGCCATTGCCATGCCGTATTTGTCGCAGGCCGCAATAACGTCTTCGTCACGCTTGCTGCCGCCGGGTTCGGCAATGTAGCTGACACCGCTTCTCTTGGCACGTTCAATGTTGTCATCAAACGGGAAGAAAGCATCCGAGCCGAGGGACACGCCGGTGATGTGAGAAAGGTATTCTTTCTTTTCTTCTGCAGTGAAGCGTTCGGGCTGTTCTGTAAACCACTTCTGCCAGTTGCCGTCTGCAAGAACAACATCATCGTCCTCGGACAGATAAATGTCGATGCAGTTGTTTCTGTCGGGTCTGCCGACTTCCGCACGGAAGGGCAGAGACAGCACCTTTTCACTCAGGCGAAGATGCCACAAATCGGCCTTGTTGCCTGCAAGACGGGTGCAGTGCACGCGCGACTGCTGACCGGCACCCACACCGATTGCCTGACCGTCCACTGCAAAGCAGACGGAGTTGGACTGGGTGTATTTGAGGGTGATAAGAGCAATGATAAGGTCTCTCTTTGCGCTGTCGGGCAGCTCCTTGTTTGCGGTCACAACATTGCCGAGCAGTTCTTCGTCAATGCGGAAATTGTTTCTGCCCTGTTCGAAAGTGATGCCGAATACCTGCTTGCGTTCGATTTCGGCAGGCACATAATCGGGATCGATTTTTACGATGTTGTAAGTGCCGTTGCGCTTTGTTTTGAGAATTTCGAGTGCTTCGTCGGTGTAGCCGGGAGCGATGACACCGTCGGAAACCTCACGCTTGATGATGAGAGCCGTGGTCTTGTCGCAGACATCACTGAGGGCGATCCAGTCACCGAACGAGGACATACGGTCACTGCCTCTGGCTCTTGCATAAGCGCAGGCAAGGGGGGAATCGTCAAGTCCTTCAATGTCGTCCACGAAGCAGGCTTTTTTCTGTGCATCGCTGAGTTTGACACCGACTGCCGCACCTGCGGGGCTGACATGCTTGAAAGAGGTTGCTGCGGGCATGCCGAGAATGTCCTTGAGTTCTTTTACAAGCTGCCATGCGTTGAACGCATCGAGGAAATTGATGTAGCCGGGTCTGCCGCAAAGAATTTCAACAGGCAGGTCGGAGCCGTCTTCCATGAAAATGCGGGACGGTTTCTGATTGGGATTACAGCCGTATTTGAGTTCGAATTCGTTCATGTCAGTCTCCTTCAGTTGTTTTTATTGTAAATCTTGGTTTCCGCTTCGCCGGTTGCAAGGTCAACGTAACGCACGAACAGAGAAATTTTGTTATCTTCGTTGAGGTTGTTCCACACAACCTCTGCAAATTCGTTCATGTCGTCGAATGTTCTGATTCTTTCGGGTTCACCCGAGAAGGTCGGAATGGGATTACCGTCATGGTCATAGGTGTGAATAAAATGACCGATACCGGCAATGGGAGCATAGTCGAATGTGAAGCGGTTGCAGGCGGAGCCGTCTGCATCAGCACTCTTGAGAATGCTCATGGAGTAGTTGAAGCCGTCTTCAAAGTCAAGCAGAACGCTGATTCGCGGGGTCCAGTTGGGACCGTCGGGCTCGAAGCAACGGGTAGAGAGGGCTGCCGGGAAGGTCTTGCCTTCGCTCATCAGGTCATACACGGTATCGGTCTGATCGCCGTTGGTGACGATGAGCTTGTTGCCGAGCTTGCGCACGGCTGCATAGATGATGAGGGACGGATCTTCGACCTTGCTTGCATCAAAGGGCTCGGTAAACAGTTCGCCGTTGTCCTTGAGAGAGAACACGCGGTTGCGGGAGTTTGCACTTCTGCCCATGATGAAATAGGCGCTGACAGCCTTTTTGCCGTCGGGGGTGAGGCCTGCAATGATGCCTCTGCCGGGATATGTGTTTTCACTCAGCAGCTTGCCGATGCAATTGGTTTCGTATGCCATAATTTATTCTTTCCTTTCACGGATGTTTTTACTTACAAGCTGTGCCGCTGCAGGCAGCAGATGCCATTCAGCCTGTTCCATCACTCGTTTTTGTAAAATTTCGGGGGTGTCACCGTCTTTTATTTCCACGGCTCTCTGCAGAATGATTCTGCCGCCGTCGGGAATTTCATTGACGAAATGCACCGTTGCGCCCGTGACCTTCACACCGTAGGACAGTGCCGCTTCGTGGACCCTCAGTCCGTAAAAGCCTTCACCGCAGAACGACGGAATCAGGGACGGATGCACGTTGATGATGCGTTCGGGGTAACGGTTTGTGAAATCGGCCGACAGAATGCACATGAAGCCTGCAAGAATGATCAGCTCAATGCCTGCTTCCTCGAGGGTCGCCACGAGGTCTTTTTCAAAATCCTCTCTCGTTCTGCCTTTTTTCGGCACCACAATGCCCTTGACACCTGCATTTTTTGCTCTTTCAAGTGCGTATGCGTCGGGATTGTTGGAAATGACCAGCACCACTTCACCGTCGGTGATTTTTCCGTCACGCTGTGCATCTAAAATAGCCTGTAAATTTGTGCCGCCGCCACTGACAAGCACGGCAATTTTTGTTTTCGGTGTGTTGTTCATGTCAAATCAGCTGCACCTTTTCTTCGCCCTTGACGATTTCGCCGAGGATGTAAGCATCTTCGCCGTTAGCACGCAGAATTTCAAGTGCCTTGTCGGCATCTTCCTTTGCAACCACACAGCTCATGCCGACACCCATGTTGAAGGTGTTGAACATATCTCTTTCGCTGATGTTGCCGGTTTTTGCAAGCAGCTTGAAAATGGGAAGCACACGGACGTCACTCTTCCTGATCCTTGCGCAGAAGCCGTCGGGAAGCGAACGCGGAATGTTTTCATAGAAGCCGCCGCCTGTGATATGGGAAACCGCCTTGACCTTGACTGCATCAAACAGCGCTGTCATGGGTTTTACATAAATTCTGGTCGGGGTCAGCAGGGTTTCGCCGAGACCCTTGCCGCCGAGCTCTTCAACGGGAGAAACGAGATCGGTGTTTTCAACATCAAACACCTTTCTGACAAGCGAGAAACCGTTGGAATGCACACCCGAGGAGGGCAGAGCGATAATAACATCGCCTTCGACCATGGATTTGTTGTCAAGAATCTTATCCTTATCGACAATACCCACTGCAAAGCCTGCAAGGTCATATTCGTCAACGGGATAGAAGCCGGGCATTTCAGCCGTTTCACCGCCGATGAGTGCGGCATCGGACTGCACGCAGCCCTCTGCAACGCCTGCAACGATCTGCGCAATGCGTTCGGGAATGTTCTTACCGCAGGCGATGTAGTCCAGGAAGAACAGCGGCTTTGCACCGCAGCAGATAACGTCGTTGACGCACATGGCAACGCAGTCAATGCCGACCGTGTCATGCTTGTCGAGCAAAAATGCAAGCTTCAGCTTTGTGCCGACACCGTCTGTGCCGGAAACGAGCACGGGCTTGGCATAGCCTTCGGGAAGGGCGAACAGACCGCCGAAACCGCCGACATCGGAAACAACACCGCTTGTGAGGGTGCGTGCAATGTGGGTTTTCATCAGTTCAACAGCCTTGTAGCCTGCGGTAATGTCAACGCCGGCTGCTGCGTAGCTTTCGCTTCTGGAATTTTCAATCATAATCTTTCGTCCTTTCTTAACCTTTGCCGTTCCAGCAATAGGTGCAAATATTTTCTCTGGGAAGCCCGATGGCTTTTGTTAAATTTTCAATGGATTGGTATTCGAGAGATGCAAAATGGAGCTTTTTGCAGATGGCCTCACGCAGCTTTCTGCCGCGTTCGGTGGTCGGGTCTGCGTATTCTTCAATATATCTGTCGCCTTCCTCACCCTCGAGCTCGCGGATGGTCTGACGCGCAATCAGGTCAAGGTCGGAATTGCTTCTGGAGAAGTTGAGATATTTACAGCCGTACATGATCGGCGGACAGGCAGAACGGATGTGCACTTCCTTTGCACCGTTTTCATACAAAAAGTCAACCGTTTCTCTCAGCTGCGTGCCGCGTACAATGCTGTCGTCCACAAACAACAGCTTTTTGCCTTCAATCAGGTCGTGAATGGGGACGAGCTTCATTTTTGCCACGCGGTTGCGTTCCTGCTGATTCTGCGGCATGAATGAACGCGGCCAGGTGGGGGTGTATTTGATAAAGGGTCTTGCAAATGCAATGCGGCTTTCGTTGGCGTAGCCGATTGCATGGGGGGTGCCCGAATCGGGAACACCGCAGACAAAATCAACATCGGGCATCAAGTTGTTATCCCGCTCGGAGGCTGCCATGATCTCACCGTTGCGGGTGCGCATACACTCAACGTTAACCCCTTCGTAAACAGAGGTCGGATAGCCGTAATAAGACCAGAGGAAGGCGCAGATCTTCAATTCGTCACGGGCGGGGGAAATGACTTCGCATTGGTCTGCGGTCAGCCTGACGATTTCACCCGGGCCGAGCTCTTTGTAATTGGTATAGCCTAACTTATAGTAAGCAAAGGATTCAAAGGAGGCGCAGAAGCCGTCTTCTCTTTTGCCGATGAGAATGGGCAGTCTTCCGTTTTTGTCGCGTGCGGCAAGCAAAGAACCGTCTTCCTTTAAAATCAGAATGGATGCCGTGCCGTCGATCTGCTGTTGTGCAAAACGGATGCCTTCGCAGAAATCACTTTTCTGATTGATGAGTGCCGCAACAAGCTCGGTGTTGTTGATTCTGCCGCCACTCATAGCGCCGAAATGACCGCCGCTGAACGAAAGAAAATTGCTGATCAGCTGCGCGGCATTGTTGATAACACCGATGGTGCAGATTGCATAGGTTCCTAAGTTTGAACGGATCAGCATCGGCTGCGGATCGGAATCGGAAATAATACCGATGCAGGAATTGCCGCGCATTTCTTCAAGCGTATCCTCGAACTTGGTCCGGAACGGTGAATTTTCAATGTTGTGAATTTCACGCTGAAAACCGTCTTTCGGGTTGTAGGCCGCCATGCCGGCTCTGCGTGTGCCTAAGTGTGAATGGTAATCGGTTCCGAAAAACACATCCAGAATGCAGTCATTTTTCGAAACAGCGCCGAAAAATCCTCCCATTATATTCCTCCTCTTTTTGGAAAAAATGATGTAAATAAATGAAAAAAAGACGGAAAACCGCCTTTTTGTGTTTTATGAATTATATTTTGCCGCAACAGCAGAATCCTTGGCAAGAACCGTTTCGGTTGCCTTTGCGCGGGCAGCCTGCAGGCGGTCTGCAAGAGTATCATCGGAAACGCTGAGAATTTCAATAGCAAGCAGGGCTGCGTTGGCGGCGCCGTCAATGGCAACGGTTGCCACGGGAATGCCGGCGGGCATCTGCACGGTGGAAAGCAGTGCATCCAGTCCGTCGAGAGTGGAGCTCTTTACGGGGATGCCGATGACAGGTAAGGTCGTGTTTGCCGCAAATGCACCTGCAAGGTGTGCGGCCTTGCCTGCGGCGCAGATGATTGCACCGAAGCCGTTGGCTCTTGCGTTGATTGCAAATTCTCTCGCCTGCTCAGGGGTTCTGTGTGCAGAAAAAACGTGCACTTCGGCAGGAACTTCATATTCCTTGAGGGTTGTGATGGCTTTTTCAACGACCGGCAGGTCGCTGTCGGAACCCATGATGACGGCTACTTTTTTCATTGCTCTTTCCTCCGAAATATTTTTATTAAAAATAAAACAGTCTGCCCCTTTTGCAAGAGGTAGACTGCCCAGACGGTCGGCTCAGACTGTTAAATGCTGTTTCCTTGCGGTCCGTTCCGCTTTCATCCGTCGGTCACAGTCAGTCTTTTAATTTTCTGATTGGCTACTTGGTTTTTATTATAACATAATAAAAATATTAGGTCAAGACAAAAGCGATTATTCTTTTGACAAAAAATAAAAGAATTTGCAAAATGTTTTTGTGCATTCCTAAAAGTTATTGTTGCAAAATGTAAACAGATTCGGTATAATGTAGTTGTATCTGCCAAAAAGGAGGCGCATATATGGCTGCACAAAAGCAAGCAAAAGCCGAAAACAGCCAGGCTGTTTACAACCGACGTTTTGTCGGTAAGCTCGAAAGAGTCGGCTATGTTCTGAATGACTCTGCTGCAAGTCTGAATATCAACGATTTTAATGACCGTTTTATTTATGACGTTGTCGGCATCAGCTTCAATTATCTTGCCATTCAGAATATTGTTGCAACAATCTGGGACACGATCAACGATACCTTCATCGGTGTTATTGTTGAACGCACCCGTACCAGATGGGGAAAATTCCGTCCCTATCTTCTGCTCGGACAGTTCCCGTTGACCATCCTCGGTATGTGGAAATGGCTGATTCCGTTCATTTTCCCGAACACCCCGGCAACCTATCTGCCGAAATGGATCTTCTATTTCGCAATGTCGCTCATCACGGAAACCGCCGGCACCTTCACCTCCATTGCGCATGCAGGCTTTATGTCCACCATAACCCCCGACCCGGTGGAGCGAACGGGACTCATCGCCCTTGCGAATGTGGTGTCGCACATCTTTGAAGACGTGCCCAAACAGATTTTCGGTATCCTGTATGACCTGGTCATTGCAGGGAAGCTGAAAATTCCGATGCCGAATCTCTTTGCAGGCTTTGCAATTCCGTGTGCGCTGTTGTCGGCCGGATTCATGCTGTTCTTCTTCCTGAATACCCGTGAACGCGTTATGCAGACCATCACAAAGCCGAGCGTTATGCAGGGACTCAAGGCAATCATTACCAACAAGCCGATGCTCATCAATGCCCTTTCCTCGTTCCTGTCCGGCTTCAGCATCGGTCAGAGCCGAAGCAACTACTACATAGACGTTTTAGGCTCTATTACGCTGAAAACCATTGTCGGCATTCCCGCATTCCCCATCAAGTTCATCAGCTACAGCTTTGTGGCTCCCTTGCGCAAACGCTTCTCCACAAAAGCACTGTGGATCTTTGAAGATGCATGGACGGATATGCTCTGGTTGGTCGTATGGGGAATCGGTTCCATCAACGGCAACTTCAAAAAGCGTTCGGTTATGCTGCCTGTCTTCTGCATTGAAGAAATTTTTGAAATGTGCATTTACGGTCTGCGCCGTATTATCCCCGCCGAGATCGACAACGAATCCATGGACTACTGCGAATGGAAAAACGGCTACCGCGCAGAAGCAATGACAGGTGTTACCAAATCCCTCATTGCTAAATTGCAGGCTGCCGTGATGGGCAGTGTCAACAACATTGTCATGGGTAAAATCGGCTACATGCAAGGACAGACCATCGGCACCCAGACCGACAAAACAAAATGGTGGATCTTTGCCCTCGGAACAGGTATTCCGATCATATCGAGCAGCCTGGGCATTATTCCGAAGTTCTTCTATCCGCTGTCTGCCGAAAAACGCATGAAGATGTATACGGAGCTCAAGGAACGCCGCGAAGGTGTTGCACATATCATGAATGCAGCCGGTGCGGATGCAGCCGAAGAGCTTGCAAGACAAGAAAAAGAAATGATGAAATAAAACAGCAAAACACAGCCATGGAAACAGTTCCGCGGCTGTGTTTTTTATGTATTGTCTGTTAAATTGATAACGATTTTTCCTTTTTTTATTGCTTTTTCCGTGTATGTTGCCGCCCCTCCGATTTTGTGTTCAACATAAGAAATAACATAATCTGATCTTTTCAGCATCCATTCATTTCGCTTATTAATGGCAAAACGCGGCGGGACAGTTTCAAGACCTTCCGGAAAAATGGTGACAGAATAATCGCATGAATCAAATTCCTTTTTTGACGGAATATAAGCAAGCACAATTGCGTATGTTATCTGCGGATATTCTTTTTTCAGCTCTTTCAGAATTCTTGTGACCATTTCGTCATATTTTCCGTGATTGCCGACATAAAAACAGGTGACATTTTCTTTTTCTATCAGGTTTATAATTGTCTTTTTTAGTTTTTCAGCGGCTGAAGACGGTGTATTTCTATGACCGAAAAAAGTGCAGGTGTGCATGATAAATCTCCCTGTATGGGGATTATATCCCCTTAATAATTGAGATTATAACCCCCATAATGATAAATGTCAAGAAGGGGGACTGCACATGATTGTTTTTGATAAGTTGTGGGTTACAATGCAGCAAAAAGGGATATCGACCTACACTTTGCGTGAAAAGTGCGGCATAGACAGCAAGACAGTCCGACGCCTTAAAGCAAACGAAAACATAGAAACAAAAACACTTGACAAGCTTTGTGATGTATTGGATTGCAGGCTTGAAGATATTGCCGAATTTGTCAGAGAAACAGAATAACACAGCCATGGAAACAGTTCCGCGGCTGTGTTTTTTTCTTTACTTATTCTTTTTCCCTGCTCTTTGCACAAAGCCGATGAGCTGTCCGGACAGCACCACCGTCAGCAGGGAATATACGATTCTTTTGACGGGGATGTAAGACAGCGACAGCAGCAATGTTAGCAAATCGGAAGCGAGATACACCCATTGAATTTTGATTCTGAATTTTGTTGACAGTGCCATGGCAAGTGCATCGTCACCGCAGGGAGCACCGCCGGCTCGCACACAAAGACCTGCGCCGATACCGACAAACAAGGCGCCGACCAATGCCGCGATCAGGGGATATTCTGCGATCTGCGGATATACCACAGGAAACTGCTCAAAGATTGCATAAAAGACGGAAAAACCGCCACCTGCAATCACGGAATAGCCGATAAAATCCTTGCCGAGCGTTTTCCACCCAATGAAATAACAGATTGCATTGAGAATGAAGCCCGAAATGGCAGGGGACAGATGCAACCAATGATCTCCCAACAGCGTAAGTCCCAATATGCCGCCCTCTGTCACTCCCGAAACGGAGTGGATGTTATACATCCCGAAGGCAAGAATTGCACTGCCGAGCACCGCCTGCAGGCACGGTACGAGTTTAAATTGCGGTAAATGCTTCTTGAATTTATTTAAGTTTGCCAATTTTTACACCTTGATTTTGTAAGACTTGCCGTTATTATGCCACAGACACTTTGCTTTGTCAATCAAGCAGACATCATTTCTTGACAAAATCCACTAAATTTTATATAGTGAAAAAGAGGTGAAAAATATGTGTTTTGTATATAATGTGCAGGTTGAAAAAGGTGAAATGTACAGTGTTACGGATGTGAAAAATCCCCGCATTACTTTTTCTGTTGATTCCGATCAAAAAGGCGATGCAATCGAAAAAGCACAAGTGAGTGTAGCGGGAAAAACTTTTCCCGTGGATGATATGTTGAATTTTCGTTTGCAGATGCCGCTTGAGGCATTGACAACCTATCGGGTGGATGTTAATGTCGCACTCAAAAGCGGTGCAACCTGCAACAACCATACATGGTTTATGACGGGCAAACTCGACACCCCGTGGCAGGCAAAATGGATATCGCATCCGACCTGCCGTGTGCCGAAAAAAGGCTCTCCGAAACCGATCGGCTTTAAGCACTGTTTTGCTTGCAAAGGCAAGATCAAAAAGGCATATCTGCTTTCTACCGCATTGGGAATTTATACGTTTAGTCTGAATAACCGTTATGCACAGCATGAATATTTTACACCGGGGTTCACCTCATATAAAAACCAATTGCAATATCAGGTTTATGATGTCAGAAAACTTCTTGAAGAGAACAATGAGATCAACTTCATTGTGGCAGGCGGATGGGCTTGCGGCTCATTTACCTATCACCGAGTCAACGGCATTACCTGCGACCGTCAGTATCTTCTGGCGGAATTGCATATTGAATATGAGGACGGCACAAAGCAGGTTATCTGCACGGACAAAAACTGGCTTGTGACAGAGGATACCCCCGTGCGTGCCGCCGAATGGTATGACGGTGAGGTGTATGATGCAACCTTTGATCCCTCAACGGCGGTTTATGTGCCCGTTTGTGTGCAAAATCCGCCCGTGCAGCCGAAACTGCTTGCACATTACGGGGAGTCGGTCGGTGCAACCCGCTTTTTTAAGCCCATCAGTGTGAAAAAAGCACCGTCGGGAGAATATATTTACGATTTCGGACAAAATTTTGCAGGGGTTATCTTTGCAAAAATAAACGGAAATAGGGGACAGCAGATCCGTTTTCGTCATGCGGAAGTGCTGGTGGACGGAGAATTGTTTACAAAAGCACTGCGTTCCGCCAAAGCGGAAATTTTATACACCTGCACAGACGGTGAGCAATTCTACTCTCCGCGGTACACTTTTATGGGGTTTCGTTATGTCGGTGTCAGCGGTATTGAACCCGAAGATCTGACTTTGCAAGGTTACGCGCTGACTTCCTGTTGTGGCAATGAAATCGGCACATTTTCATGTTCGGATGAACGGCTGAACCGTTTGTATCAGAATATTTATTACAGCGCCCTGTCGAATTTTATTGACATTCCCACCGATTGTCCGCAGCGCGATGAGCGCATGGGCTGGACGGGGGATATTGCCTTGTTTGCCTCCACCGCCTGCCGCATGTTTGACATGAGCCGTTTCTTTGACAAATGGCTGTTGGATCTGAAAGCCGAACAGGGCAAAGGCGGCGGTTTTCCGATGGTTATTCCTCGTCAAGGGTCGAAGATGCCCGTGCTTGCAACCTCGTGTTGGGGTGATGCGTGCATTCTCGTGCCGTGGGCGCTGTACATGGCAACGGGCAACAAGGACATTCTTGTCCGTCAATATGAATCAATGACAAAATTCCTCAAGGCGGCAAAATTCTGGGCATCGCTGACATCGCCGACAAAATACGGAAAAAATATTTGGCGCTATCCCTTCCACTACGGCGACTGGTGTGCTCCGGGCGAAAACCAGCTGCAATGGCTCATGAAGGGGCAGTGGATCGGCACGGCATATTATGCCAATTCCTGTTTTCTTGTGTCGCAGATTGCCGAACGCATCGGCAAAAAGCAGGATGCAGAGCATTACCGTCAGAGGGCAGAGGAAATCAGCATTTCCTATCGCAAAGTATTTACCGACGGCAACGGAACACTCAAAAAGGAATTTCAGACCGCCTATGTGCTGCCGCTTGCATTCGGCATGACGAAGGAAAAAGAAACGGCAAATATGGCAAAAAATCTTGTTCGCCTGATTGAAGAAAACGGAAATTGCCTGCAAACAGGCTTTCCGGGAACGCCTTATATTCTTTTTGCATTGGCAGATAACGGCTATTCCGACAAGGCCTACGAGCTGCTTTTGCAGGAAAAATGCCCGTCATGGCTGTATGAAGTCAAAGCGGGCGGCACGACCATTTGGGAGCGTTGGGATGCACTTCGTCCCGACGGCACGGTCAATACGGGCAGAAGCAATGACGAATCGGGCGGTATGGTATCGTTCAATCACTATGCCTACGGGGCAGTCGGTGATTTCCTGTATCGCCGTATGGCAGGTCTAGAACCCACATCGGGCGGATTTAAAACCTTCCGAGCCGCACCCGTGCCGGGCGGCGGTCTGCGCAATGCAAAAGCGCGCATCCGGACCCCGTTCGGGGATGCTGCCTGCGAATGGACACACGAAAACGGCATTTTCACCATGACCGTCACCGTACCTGTCGGCACTGTCTGCGAGGCAGTTCTGCCTGACGGAACAAAAACGATGCTCTCATCGGGCACCCACACCCTGCAGTGTGCATACTGAAAGCACAACACCCGTCAACCATTGCGGTCGGCGGGTGTTTCATTATGTGAATAATCAGAGCTGTGCCACGATCACGCACTTGCCGTCGGTGGGCTCTGCCTTGAGTACCCAGTTGCCGATGGCGGTTTCTTCGAGCGTGTATTTTGCGGTGGAAAGAATATTTTTCGGCTTTTTGCCGAGGAACACTTCCGTCGGTGCGGTGATAGATGCATCGCCCGTGTAGTGCAGAACGAATTCCTTTTTCCTGCGGTCGAAGCCGAAGGATTTGATTGTGCCTGCAACGGCTGACGGGTAGGGACGGGCAAGGATTGCGCCGATGCCGCCCGTATGCAGCTCGTTGTTGTAGTGCCAGTAGGTCTGGCTCCACTGATTGCGGTCGAATTTGCGGATGAGGTGCTCGAGTGCGGGATATTCCTCTGCACCGCTGACCATGCCGCCCCATTCACCGACCAGCACGGGCACACCGAGTCTTTCCTGTGTGCGTTTATGCTCGTTGAAGATCTGATCAATACGGAACGGGCTTGCCTGATTCGTCAGCGGTGTGTCAACCGTCAGGTCATAGCCGTGCGGAGCAAAAGCAAGATTCTTTTCCACCGTGCCGTCATTGTAGGTCAGCTTCGGAGTGGAGCAGGGAATGCCGAGGTTGGAATAATAGCAGTTTTCCATGAAAATGATGCCCTTGTCCGTTACCTTGCGGATGGTTTCAGCCGCGCGCTTGAAGAACGGATAATAGCGGTTCAGGTCAAAGTCAAGAATTTCCTTTTTGCCGGCTTCCACAATCTGTGCATACAACTTTTCGTCATTGATGCAGTCAAGGCAATTCATGATCTCACCGCTTGTCAGCTCTTTAATCGCTTTTTTACGGTCAAAGCGCGGATCGGTCGTGACGATCTTCACAATGCGTTTAACGAGATTGCGGAACACCTTGCCGCCGGGAGTGCCGGGGAAGGGCTCGTTGAGCACATCGAAGCCGATCAATGCAGGCTTATCCTTGAGATAGTTTACGGTGAATTGCAGCATGTCGCAGAACCAATCCTGCAGGCCTCTGCCGTGCACGGCTCTGTTTTCCCAGAACGCATCAAAGGACTTGTGGACGGGCTTGCGGAAGAAATACCCCTCTGCCCAGATGACATAGATCTTTTTCAGCTTGTCGCCGTCAAAGCTTGCCCATGCAGGCGCACCGTCGCCGTAGCCTGTGCCGAAGTCGGAATACAGATCCTGATGCAGGTCAAGGAAGGCATACATACCGTATTTTTCGCACCAGTCAAGTGCCTGACGCATGCTGTCAAGGTATTCGAGATTGTATTTGCCGGGTTCGGGCTCGATACCCGACCATACACAGCCGAGACGAACCATATTGCCGCCGTCAAGGGCGATCAGACGGAAGTCCTCCTCCGACCAGCCGGGAAGAGAAGGGCTTTTGTTGACGATATTCATGCCCTGAAAAATTCTTTCTCTGCCGAATTCGTCAATGAAACTTGTGTTTCTTGTCAGGATTTCTGTCATCACTGTATCTCCTTCATATGTATTTGCAGCGGTGATTTATTTTTTCTTTTCGGTTTCGCGGATCCATTTTACGGTATCCTGCAGGGATTCAAGCAGGGGACGGGGGCTGTAGCCGAGTTCCTTGGCAGCCTTTTCGTAAGAGAAGTTGCAGTTGGAGCAAAGCTTGCGGATGGAGTAACGGGTGAACAGAGGTGTCTGATCTGCTTTTTTGTAGTAGAATTCCATAATGGGAGCGAAGGAATAGCAAAGCTTGTAGCCGATGCCGATCTTGGGCTCCTTGTTGCCGGCGGCTTTTGCAAGAAGCTTGATAAATTCATCAACCGTGCACATCTGGTTGCAGGCGATGTAGCAGCTGCCGGGAATGCCCTTGAATGCAGCAGCACGGGTCAGCAGAGCAACGTCACGCACGTCAACAAAGTTGTAACCGCCGAAGGTCAGGGTGATGGGGAACTTGCCGCTCATGAACATACGGATCATGCTGCCGACAGAGGAAACCTTGAAGTCATACGGGCCCATGCAGGCTGCAGGCTGCACAACAACAACATCAAGACCGCCGTTGCCCTGATTGTCAAGAACATACTGCGTGGCTTCGGCTTTTGTTTTTGCATAAGCACCCTCGAGCTTGTCGGGATTGTAGTCATACACTTCTGTCATGACCTGATTGTCGGGCAGGGGAACATAGGTGTCAACAGAGGACATGTAAACCAGGCGCTTGACACCGCAGGCAAGGCATGCCTTGACAACATTCTTGGTGCCTTCCACATTGATTTTGTAGATCATGTCTTCGTAGCCTTCCTTGATTTCAACACAGCCTGCAACGTGGTAAACCACTTCACAGCCCTCAAAGGCCTTGAGAAGAGAATCGTAATCCGTTACGTCGCCCTTGACCTTCTCAACGTCCATGCCTTCAAAATAACCGGGGTCTTTACGAAGAATAATGCGGGTCTTGTCGCCGTTGGCGAGCATTTCTTTGAGAAGGGCGAAACCGACATGACCGGTAGCACCGGTCAGTGCATAGATTTTTTCAGACATTTTTACACACCTATCCTTTATTTTAATTATTTTTTTTATTCTATCACAGTGCGCTTGCGCTGTAAATATAATACCAGATTCCGAAGCAGTGGAATGCACTGCCGATGAGCACCATAACATGGAAAATGCTGTGGTAATAGCGTTTCTTTTTGCCGATTGCATACAGCACCATGCCGATGATGTATGCCGCACCGCCGCCGAATACGCAGACCACCGTACCGGTGGGGAAGTGCTCGAGCATGGCAGGAAGCCCCGTCAGGGAAAGGGTCAGCCCTGCAATCAGGGTGAAAGCAAGACGGAACGGCTTTGTTTTTTCAAAATTGATGATCGCCATGAGAATGCCTGCCGTGAAGCAGCCCCATGCCGTTCCCCACATGACAACGGCAACGGTCGGCTCGTAATCATACAGCAGTGCCGCCGAGGGTGTCGCACAGCCTGCAATGGCAAGAAAAACCATGCAATGGTCAATGACGCGGCATATTTTTTTGATTCTGCCCGGGCGCACACCGTGGTAAACGGTGGAGGCGGTGTACATGATGATCATGGCAAGCCCGAACACAACGGCGCACACCGTGCGGACGGGATTCCCGATGCGGATTGCCCCGACAAGGCAGGCAATCATCACAAACACGCTTGCAACAGCGCCGAATGCATGGGTTAATGTATTATAAAATTCTTCTTTTCTTGTGTAATCAACTTCTGTTACGGTTTGCATTTTGTATCACTCTGTAAGAATTAAAATAAGGTCGTTGACATTTGTGCCCGTGGGGCCTGTCATCAGAAGCGCATTGCCTGCACGAAGTGCGTTATAAGCATCGTTTTCGGCAAGGCTTTTTTCGGTATCCATGCCGTTTGCGGTTATTTTGTCAGCAGTCTGTCCGTCTGCAAGACCGCCTGCGGCATCCGTCGGGCCGTCCGTGCCGTCCGAGCCGCCTGCAAGAAAGACAATGCCTTCTTGGTTCTGCAGGCCGATTGCCGCGCAAAGCGCCGCCTGCTGGCTTCTGCCGCCCTTGCCGTTGCCTTTGACAAGAACGGTGGTTTCGCCACCGTAAATAAACGCGAACTTGCCGTGGTGCTGCTTTTTGTATTGCAGTGCCTGTTGCAGAATCGCTTTGGTTTGTTCCTCGGCATCGCCCGACAAGCAATCAACTGTCTGCACAACGGTATATCCTCTTTGCTCTGCCTGCGCTTTTGCCGTTTTGCAAAGCATGGTCACATCACCCACAATGCAGAAATGCGGTTGTACGGCAAATTCCGCCTTGGGCGGTAAGGAATCGAGAATGCCGTTTATGTTTATATTGTATTTTTGAACGAGCTTGAAAAACTCCGCATCGGATACGGGATCGGGCTGTGTCGGGCCCGAAGCGATCACATCGGATCTGCTGCCGACCACATCCGACAACGCAAACGAAAACACTTTTGCAGGTGCCATGTGCTGTGCCAGCCTGCCGCCCTTGACAGCAGAAAGCCGCTTGCGCACGCAGTTGAGTTCATAAATATCCGCACCGCTTTTCAGCAGAATGTCCGTAATTTGCCGCTGATGTGCATTGTCAATCAGCGAAGCTTCAAACAACGCAGAGCCGCCACCCGAAATCAGCACAATGCAGATGTCCTCATCGTGCAGATTGGCAGTTTTTTCGAGCACATACCGTGCCGCTTTTTCGGAGTTTTCGTCACTGACGGGATGCCCTGCCTCAAAGCAGGTGCAGTTTTTTGCTGTAAAGCCGTTCAGATGCGCATATTTTGTCACAAGCACGGCTTCTGCGATATTGTCAGCGCCGAGTGTATCGTAAGCCGCCTGCATCATGGGCACGGCCGCCTTGCCGATGCTCAGTACAAAGCGAACCTTGCCGAAAGCGTGCTTTTGCAAGGCCTTGCAGGTGCTGTCATAAGGATTTGCAGACGACACCGCCGCACCGAATATGCCGAGTGCATCTGCGGCAAGCGTTGATAATTTTTGCGGTGTATTTAAGATGAATGGATTTATTTCCATAAATCAATTTCCATGTACTGATGGTTGCGGTGGGGATACACCAATTCCTGCATGAGAACTTCAATCTGATCGGTGATTTTGAGTACACCGCCGAATTTGTCTTTCTTCACGGGGATTTTGCGGATGATTCTGCCGGGAAGTGATGCGACATCCTTTGCCACGGTTTTTGCCGCATCGGGCATTTTGTCCATGTCCTTGCTGCCGTCAAACACGCTCAGCAGAACGGCATAAACATAGTCGATCAGCTTGTCATCTGCCACCGCTTTGAGGGCTTTTTTGTCAATGCCCTTGCCTGCGGTCAGGCGGTTGACGGTTCTGCCTGCCTTGCCGACCGATGTGGTCAGAAGCTTGTTGCAGCCCCATTTTGCGATCGGGTAGATTTTGCTGAGGGGCTTTATTTTAATACCGAGTGCACGCAGCTTTTCGTCAAAGTCCTCGCAGCTGACCTGCGATGCGTTCAAAATTCTGCCGAGCAGATCCTTGGTGTGGTTGGTTATGTAAGCGCCGTCCTTTTCTTCACCATCAAGCACAAAGCTTTGCAGATGCTCTACGGTGATGGTGGCGGTTTTGCCGTCGGTTTCAATATAGTTGATGGGGGCAGGATGGCCGCACAGCGAACCGACATTGATCTGTGTGATGGTGTTGCCGTTTTCGGTGGTCAGGGCACTTGTTCTCTGCATGTGGGAATGACCGACAAAAATGAGGCGCAGTCCCGCATCCGCAAGAATGCCTGCTCTGTATTCATTGTCGGTGATTTTTTGCGATTTATTGATGAGCGGAATCAGATTTTCAAGCAGAAGATGATGCTGCACGGCAAAAATGCCCGCACCGTCTTCCTTTGCCTGTGCAATTTGTCGGCAGATCCATTCAAGATGCTCTCCGCAATACCCCGAACCGCTGACACCGTCCTGGTCATCCTCCAGGGCCAGCAGACGAAGGGTGGGGGACAGCTCATAGCAATAAGAGGATTTGTCGAGATGGGTGCGGAATTCACCGATGCACCTGGTCTCGCCGAATTTTGCATAATTCTCACGCAGCATGGTCGGGGTGAAAACATCCGGCTCGGGAATCACCTTGTCACCCTCATAACGGCGCGCGTTGCCGTCACAGCACCAGTCGTGCGTGGCTGTGGTCAGAAATACGGGAACGGTTTGGTTCAGATCCTCGAGCTTTTCAATGATCTCCTTGTGCGAAACGGTTTCGCCGTCGTCGGAAATATCACCGGCAATCACCACGGCATCAAGCTTTTCAGCCTTGAAGCGTGCAAAGGCGGCATCAATGATGGCACCTGTTTCCTTCAGGCATTTCTGGTCACTGCCCTGGCGCAGGTCAAAAGCCTTTCCTTCGTCACCGAGGGTTCTTGAATAATGATGCAGGTCAGCAATAACGGCAATTCGCATAGGTAAACCTCCCCAAAATTATACAGTTTATATTATAGCATACCTTTAAATGGTTTGTAAAGTTAAAAATAATGTCATAAAAAAAAGAAAAAACACAGCGGTCGTTGCTCCGCTGTGCTCTTTCATACGGTGGTATTATACTCCTTCAAACGAATGGTTGTATTGTAGCAAAATGAAAATGTGATTTCAATAGATGCTATATCTTTGTCAATGACAAAAAAGTGCTATTTTTTTATTTCATCAAAAAAATATGCTTGCTAATTAAATATTATTGTTGTATAATGTTGAAAATGGGGTAAAAACAACACGAGAGGATGATTCTTTTGCTGCAGCAACGCTTGAAATTGGTCAAGGATGTGCTCGGGTTTTCCAATTTGCAATTGGCGCAATGTGCCGGCTGCACACCGTCGCATATCAGTAAAATATTCAGCGGTAAGCGCGATTTTCGTGAAAACGGCGCAGGTGCTCGGCATCTGACCGATGCACTGGTGAAATATGCAGAGCTCAACGGGAGAAAGCAGGAGCTTTGCTCACTGTGCGGCTGTGAGGAAGAAGCCTTTTCGGCATCTTTTCTTTATCATTGGCTGTGCGGTGAGGGAAGTATTTTTAACAGCGGTTTTGCGGAAGCATCGGATAAATCGGCTGTTGCCCGTTTGTTCAGTGAACGCTTTGACCGCATTGCCGAGATTCTTGATCTGAGCAATGTCAGGCTCAGCAAGCTTTTGAATGTGGATGCATCGCTCATCAGCCGTTTTCGCAACGGCAAACGCTCACCGCAGAAAAATGCGCAATTTATGCGGCTGCTTTGCGAGGTGCTGACGGATCGCATGCATGCCCTGCAGGCAAATGAAAAGGTTGCACAGCTGGTCGGCTGCGAGGTGTCGCAAACACAACAGCAGCAGTTTACGGAAATATTGGAGAAATGGTTTTTTGCACAACGGGGTGAAAATCAGAAATCTGCTCTTTCCTATGACTATCTGAAAATGTTTTTACCCCTGACGCAGCTGCCGGTGGATGAAATGCTCGGCAAGCTGTCTGCTTATGTTGAAAAAGAAAAAGCGAGCACCTACTGGGGATTGGACGGTATGCGCAATGCCATCCTGCGATTGCTTACGGAAGCGGCTGCAGAAGGCGGCGGTGAAATATATATGTATGCAGACCAGAGCCTGCAATGGCTGCTTGCTGATGAAGAGGTTCTGCACATGTGGTATCTGTGCTGCTCGCTGTGCATCAGCCGCGGTGTGAAGCTGATTGTTGTTCACGATATCAACCGCAAGATCAACGAAATGGCAGATGCCATGCAGGTGTGGGTTCCGCTTTTTATGACGGGCAATGTCGAACCGTATTATTGCACGCTCAACAAGGGCAGTCGCTTTACCCACATGCTGTTTCTTCGTCCGAACCGTGCGGCACTGTCCTCCTTGCATGTGCAGGGAGCAGGCAGCAATCATTTTTATGATTACATCCAGGATGCAAAAAAGTTGAACACCCTGCATGCCGAAATCAAGGCACTGCTTGCAAACAGTGAAAAGCTTGTACAGATTTACACGCAGGATAATATGCACAAATATTACAGCATTCTTGAAGTGGCTATGGCGCAGACACGCAACAGCCTTGCCCTGCTCGATGCACCACCAAATGTAACCTTGCCCGATGATGTGCTGCAGGAGATGTTTGCACGCGGCAGGATGGAGCAGGCGGAGCAGGATCTGATTCTGTCCATGCGCAGAAATACCTATGAAAATCTGCAAAACGGCAGTCTGACCGAAATTTTTGAGCTGCCCGACAAGCAAGCGGTAAAGGACGGACAGGTCTATCTTTGCTTCGGCAGCAGCCTGAATCACGGCGGACCCTGCTATTCCGTTGCTCAATTTTGTCGTCATATTGAAAATATTATCCGTCTTTGTGAAACACATGAGAATTACAATTGCTGTGTGATCAACGGCTCACCCTTCCCGGGGACACGCATTATTCTGACGGATATCTGTGCGGTGATGATTCGTTTGCAGAAGCCCTACACGGCATTCCTTGTGGAGAATCCGTTTTTTACAAAAGCATTCGATGTGCTGCTGCATAATTTTTATGAACAACACACTGTGCCCCGTGAGCGCACGATCGCACTTCTGAAAAAATACCTCGAAGACCTTGCAGAATGAGAGTTCTTTTTGTATAATAACAAAAAAACGGATACGGGAGTTAAAAAATGATTCTGTTTCTCCTTGTTTTTATTTCCTGCAGCATCGGAGCCGTCTGCGGCTTCGGCGGCGGGGTCGTGATAAAGCCGGTGCTCGATCTTGTGCAGTATGATTCAACGCAGGTCATCAATTTTCTGTCGGGCTGTACGGTGCTGAGCATGAGCCTTTATACGGTCGCAACCTCCTTTGTCCGAAAGGAAAAGACTGTCAAAACCGCGGTGTCAACTCCTTTGGCGATCGGTGCGATTGCAGGCGGTGTGCTCGGTAAGGAAATTTTTTCTTATCTGCTGGCGCATTCATCACAGCCGGGTTCCGTCAAGGCGGTGCAGGCGGTGGTGCTTATCGTGCTGACGGTGTGCTGCCTTTTATATATCCTTTTTAAAAAGCACATAAAGACCTTGCAGACCGAAAGCCTGCTGACAGCCTGCGGTATCGGTGTTTTTCTCGGCACGGTGTCGGGCTTCTTGGGCATCGGCGGCGGTCAGTTCAATCTTATTGTGCTGTACTTCTTTTTCGGTATGGACAGCAAAACCGCAGCCACCAACAGCCTGTATATTATTCTGTTGAGCAAAATTTCCAATCTTCTGATGCAGATATTCACCCACAGTGTGCCCGATTTTGAGATTTCGTCCTTGCTTGTGATGATCGCTGCAGGCATTCTCGGCGGCATCATCGGCAGAACGGTACACAAAAAAGCATCCGCAAAAACGGTGGATGTGCTGCTGACAACGGTGCTGTGTGTTGTTATCGTAATCAGCATCATCAATGCCGTGACAGGCTTTATCGGAGGGTGATTATGAAGCTGCCGAAGCGTATTTTTTCGGGTTATCACGGTGCTTGCCATTGTCAGGGCATTGCCGTTGACCTGCAAAAGGAACTGATTTATTTTTCATTTACCACCAAGCTCGTGAAAGCCGATTTCAAGGGCAATATCCTTGCCACGGCCGAAAACCTGACGGGGCATCTGGGCTGTATTGATTTTCATGAAGCAGACGGCAGGGTATACGGCTCGCTCGAATATAAAAACGATTGCATCGGCAAGGGCATTCACGCCGCACTCGGTGTGGAAACGGAAAACGAAGAGGGCTTTTACTGTGCCATTTTCGATGTTGACAGCATGAACCGCATTGGCATGGATGCCGAAAAGGACGGTGTGATGAGGGCTGTTTACTTAAAAGAAGTGGTGGATGATTACAAATATCCCGACCATAAATACGGCTGCTCGGGCATTGACGGCACAGCCTGGGGCCCCATCTGCGGCAGTGACGACAAAAAAGAATATCTGCACATTGCCTACGGCATTTACGGCGATGTGAACCGCGCCGACAACGATTGTCAGGTGATTTTGTGCTATGATGCCGAAAAGTGGTGGAACACCTGCGCACAGCCCTTGTCGCAGAATGCACCGCACAAAAGCGGTCCGGACAGTCCCGTTCATAAATTCTTTCTCGAAACGGGCAACACAAACTGGGGCATTCAGAATCTTGAATACGATCCCCACGGCGGCGATTATTTTGCAGCCGTTTACAGAGGACAAAAACCGCAATACAAAAATTATGATATGTTTGTCATTGACGGCAGTGCATCACCCGTGCAAAAGGCACATCCCGTCAGCGGCGAAGCGGCAGATTTTCTGACTCTCAAAAAACAGTCCGACGGGGAAGACGGCATCTTCTTTCCCTACGGCTCCACAGGGCTGTTTGCAATCGGTGACGGACGCTTTTATTTCTCCCGTCATTTCAGCTGCAAAAAACACGGCCAGGCAACAAGCGTACGGCTTTATAAAAAATCCGACAAAACAAAAAAAGCATTCTCTAAAATCAGAGGATGATAAACCATAATTAATCTCTCTTCCGCCAAACAAAAACCTCCGTTCCTTTTTTTTCAGGGAAACGGAGGTTTTTTATTTGTGTCAGGTTGTTACAAGCGGTGAGGTTTTTTCTTTCTTTTCGGAAAGCTTCTGAATCAAAATAATAACCGCAATGATTGCAAGACCGATAATGTCGGTCACAAGGGTCGGAACGATGAGCATCAGACCGCCTGCAAGGCAAAGAATCCTCTGCCACCATGGTGCTTTGACGAACATGAAGCCTTCCATACCTGCCGAAACGGCAAAGATGCCGACCAGAGAGGTGATTGCAATACGGATGATATCATACCACGGTGCCCATACGCTGTTGATGGGATCCGTCAACAGCAGCATCGAGGAGTCAAAAGCGAAAATGTAAGGCACGATGAATGCCGTAATGGCAAGTCGTGTCGCCGTGACTCCTGCCTTCATCGGATTGCACTTTGCAATGGCTGCACCTGCATACGCTGCCAGGGCAACGGGCGGGGTGATGTCTGCCACAATACCGAAGTAGAAAACAAACATGTGGGCGGCAAGCATCGGAATACCCATCTTGATAAGAATAGGAGCCGTGATGGTTGCCATGATAACATAGTTTGCGGTGGTCGGAACACCCATGCCGAGCACGATGCAGCAGATCATGGTCAGGAACAGAGCCAGGAACATGCTGTTTTCAGCAATGGGAACAAGAGTGTTGATGAGCAGCTGACCGAGTGCTGTCATGGTAACAACACCGGAAATGATACCTGCCATACCGCAGGCAGCGGCAACACCGATGGTGTTCTTAGCGCCGTTTTCAAAGGCTTCCACCATAACCTTGGGAGTCAGGGTCGCTGTGTCCTTGGTGATGAAGGAAATTACAAGGCAGGAAAGCATGGAAATGAACATGGCTTTGGTCATGTAGTCATTGCCGAGCGGCAGCCAGATGCACAGCAGAACTGCAACGGGAATCGCAGGGAAAATCATTCTCCATGCTGTGCTCTTGTTTAGTTCCTGCGGTACAAGGCTCACGATCAATGCGCCGAGAATGGCAAAGCAAGCGGATACACCTGCGCTGAAATAATTCATGCTGATAACGAGAATCACGATGGGCAGAAGCAGATAGCCCTTCTTGAGAATGAGCTTCAGGAAGTTCGGAATCGCATCCTTGGGAAGCCCCTTGAGGCCTAATTTCTTTGCTTCAAAATGGATCATCATGAAGATGCCGGTGAAGTAAAGAAGTGCAGGCAGAATGGCAGTAATCGCAATGGTCGAATAGGGCAGACCTGTCATTTCAGCCATCAGGAATGCGGCAGCACCCATAATGGGCGGCATGATCTGACCACCCGTGGAGGCGGCAGCTTCAGCGGCTGCGGCAAATTCGGGCTTGTAGCCGGTCTTTTTCATCAGCGGAATGGTGATCGAGCCGCTGCCGACGGTGTTGGCAACGGAAGAGCCGGAATACATGCCTTCGAGTGCGCTGGAGATAACGGCAACCTTGGCGGGACCGCCGACGGATGCACCTGCAACGGAGTTTGCAAGGTCAACAAAGAACCCGCCGATACCGGTTCTTTCAAGCAGGGCACCGAGAATAATGAACAGAACAATGAATGTGGTGCAGACATAAACGGGAGTCGAGAAGATGCCGACATCAACATTATAGAAAAGGTTATATACAATGTTGATCAGGGCCCTTTCGGGATTGCTTTTGATGGACCAGTAAATGCAGTATACCAGGAATGCACCGACAACGGCAAGAATCGGCAGACCGACTGCACGGCGCACAAGCTCCGCCAACAGCAATATCGCGATTATGCCGATTGCAAGCTGCAGGGCGCCGAGGTTGCGGCGCATCTGAATAATTTCATTCTGGAAAAAGGTGTAATACAGAAAGCAGCCTGCACCGCCGACTGCAAGGATAATATCATAGAAAGGAACATAATTGATTCTTTTGGTCTGTTTTTTATAGGCTGGGAAGATAAGAAAGCCCATAAAGACAATGAATGCCAGAAATGTAGTAAGCTTTGTGTGTTTTGTTGCGGTCGGGAATAAAAGTGCCATGGAGATCATGTAGGTGCTGAATGCAACCATAATGGTTGTCATGACGGCCTTGCGCCAGCCCGTAAAGATACGGGTGTTGCTTTCACGGTCAAATTCCTGCATTATCGCATCCGCATCGATCTGCTCTTCAATAAGGTTGTTAGCCTGAGAATTGTCCACTTTTTTATCCTCCTTCTTTTTTTATTTTTTTATCAAGAAATGCTGCGGGGTTAACCGCAGCATTTACTCGGTTTGTTAAGATTTTAAACGTTCGGGAAGCTTATTCGATGATGCCTGCTTCTCTGTAGTATCTTGCAGCACCGGGATGAAGCTCAACAACGCCAAGACCTGCAAGGTTGGTTTCGATGTTCATAGCAGCAGCCTTTGCATGGATGTTGGTGTCGCCTGCAACGGTTTCCCAAAGGTTCTTGGTGATTTCATAAACCTGATCTTCGCTCATGTCGTTGGAAACGACGAAGGTAGCCATGATGTAAACAGTGTTTACGGGCTCGGTGATGAAATCATAGTCTTCAGAGGTCATTTCATAAGCGGAATAGAAGCTGTATTCTTCCTGCAGCTTTGCAATAACATCTGCGCCGAGGTCAATAGCAACAACTTCTGTGGAGCTTGCAAGGTCCATGATGGCGGGAGTGGGAGTACCTGCGGTGATGAAAGCAGCCTGGATGGAGTTGTCCTTGAGCTGGGTTGCGCTTTCTGCGAAGGAAGCGGTAACGGGCTTGATATCGGTGTTGATGTCAAGACCTGCAGCAGCAAGAATCTGGGTTGCGTTGAAGTAAACACCGGAGCCTACAGCGCCGACAGCAACAGCCTTGCCCTTGAGGTCAGCGATGGAGGTGATGCCGGAAGCCTTGGTAGCGATGAGCTGGCAGACTTCGGGATATACGCAGGCAACTGCAGAGAATGAATTGATAGCGGTGTCGAAGCCGTTGATGCCGTTCACAGCATAGTTCATAACGTCATTCTGAACGATAGCCATCTGGATGTCGCCGAAGTCGATCATTTCGATGTTGTCCTGAGAGCCGCCGCTGGTAAGAACTTCAAACTTGTAGTTTGCAGTTGTGATAGCCTGGCAGGCAGCAGCAGTGAATGCATAGTAAGTACCGGTAGCGCCGCCGGTGCCGACCTTGATGTTTGCAAGGAAGTCAGCAGTGTCAACAGCTGCATCAGCGTTGCCGTCAGTAGCATTGCCGTCAGTAGCGTTGCCGTCGGATACATTGCCGTCAGAAAGAGCAGCGTCGGGCTCGGTGGGATCGGGTGTGTCGTTTGTGCAAGCTGCAAAAGCAAGAACCATGAGAGCAGCAAGCAGGATTGCGATGAGTTTCTTCATAATGTTCCTCCATAAGGTTTTTATTTTAAGGGATTTCCCTTAAATACAAAAATGTTTTTTCTATTTTAATAAATTTTCAGCGTTCTGTCAAGTCCTTTTTAGTAAAAAAATGCATTGCTTTACTGTGATAACAGATAAAAACGATACAAATTTGCAGAAACGCAGGTGAAATTGCTTGACAATGTCCTTTATTTATGATATCTTTTTTTACACTCTGCTAATATAAAGGAAAAGAAAATGTTAAAAAAATATAAAGATAAGTTTTTCGGTGACCGCAGTTTTTACAAAATGGTTCTTGCCATTGCCGTGCCCATTATGGTGCAGAACGGCTTTACCAATTTTGTCAATATGCTCGATAATCTCATGGTCGGCAGAATCGGCACGGACGAAATGAACGGCGTTGCCATTGTCAATCAGCTCATTTTTGTGTTCAATCTCAGTATTTTCGGCGGTCTTTCGGGTGCAGGTATTTTTACCTCGCAGTTCCACGGCAACAACGATAAAAAGGGTATCAAAAATGTGTTCCGCATCAAGCTGATTATTGCAATGGTGCTTGTTGTCTACGGCATCGGTATTCTGTGGCTTGCACAGGAGCCGCTGATTGCACTGTTTCTCAATGACGGCGGCGAAACGGGCGACCCCGTTGCCACCATGCGGTTTGCAAGGCAGTATCTTGCCGTTATGCTCATCGGACTTGTTCCGTTCAGTCTGAATCAATGCTACATCAGCACCCTGCGTGAGCTCGGGCAGACCGTTGCCCCCATGCGTACGGGTATTCTTGCGGTTTGCATCAATCTTGTTTTCAACTATCTGCTCATCTTCGGCAAATTCGGCTTCCCCGAGCTGGGTGTGCAGGGAGCCGCCGTTGCCACGGTGCTGTCGCGCTTTGTTGAGTTTTTTGCCATTTACTTCTGGACAAAACGCCACAGCGGGGAATACACCTTTGCCGAAAAGATTTTCTCCGGCTGGCACATCCCGAAATCCCTGACGGCGGATGTGATGAAAAAAGGTATGCCGCTGCTTGTCAATGAGTTTTTGTGGTCGTCTGCAAAGGCGGTCATCAGCCAGTGCATTTCCACACGCGGTCTTGCCGCGGTCGGTGCGCTGAACATTGCAAACACCGTTTATAATGTATTCAATGTTGTATTTATCGCGCTCGGCTCGAGCGTTGCCATCGTGGTCGGCAAGCTGCTCGGCGCGGGGAAAATGAAGGAAGCAAGAGATACCGACACAAAGATGATCGTCTTTTCCGTTGTCAGCTGTGCAGGCATTTCGGCACTGATGGCACTGATTGCCCCCTTCTTCCCGAAGATTTACAACACCACTGCCGAGGTGCAGTCCATTGCAACCGTATTTATTCTGATTATCGCACTGATGATGCCCGTGCATGCGTTCAACCATGCGGCATATTTCACACTGCGCTCGGGCGGAAAAACCTTTATCACCATGCTGTTTGACAGCTGCTTCATCTGGGTTATCAGTGTGCCGGTGGCATTCATTTTTTCGCGTTTTACCTCGCTTCCCATTGTGCCGATTTTCTTCATCACGGAAGCAATCGAAATTGTCAAAACCGTTCTCGGCTTCTTCTTTGTGCGCAGTGATTCATGGATGCAGAACATTGTTGCCGACAAGGCAGCGCAGAAATAAATATTTTGTAAATTGATTGACTATTAAAAACAGTTGGTTTATAATAAAGGACAGCATATATTTTGTTGGAGAGTTGTATTATGAAAAAGCATTTTTTCCGTTTTCTTGCAGTCAGTCTGATTGCTTTGTCCGTGCTCGGTTTTTCAGCCTGCAGGGACAAGCAGGAGGAATCGGATGAGCCTGCAACCATGGTCATGGATACCACCATTTCGCAGCAGGCATATCTGAGTGAGCTTGTGGATCCGTCGCAGTCATCCTCCGCTGCAGCACAGAATCAACAGGGTGAAAGACCGTCCCCGACACAGCCCGGCAAGCCCGTCAACGGAATGTTCTTTGATGATGCCGTGTTTGTCGGTGACTCGGTTTCGCTCAAGCTCAATTATTATGTTTCCGATCAGCGCTCGTACGGTGATTGCCTCGGCAAGGCAAAATTCCTGACCTCGGGCAGTCTCGGCAGTGCACAGGCGCTGCTTGCCGTTTCAAGCGAATCCCTGCATCCGACCTATCAGGGACAGAAGCTGCGTATTGAGGACACCATTGCCAACATCGGAGCCAAAAAGGTATTCATCATGCTCGGCATGAACGATATTGCCGTTTACGGTATTGAAGGCTCGCTTGATAACTACGAGGAGCTGGTTGCGGACATTCTTGAAAAATCCCCCGATGCGGTTATTTATGCTCAGTCCTGCACCCCCATGGCTGTCGGCTGTGAGCGCAGTGTGCTGAACAACAAGAACATTGTCAAATACAACAACGCACTCAAAGAACGCTGTGCCGAAAACGGTTGGCGCTATATGGATATTTATTCCGTTGTGGTGGATGAAAACGGCTATCTTCGTGCCGATTATTGCAGTGACCCCGATGATATGGGCATTCATTTCATGGATGCAGGCTGCAAGGCATGGGTCGATTACCTGATGAACAACGCAGGTTAAAACAATCAATAATTTTTTAAGGAGTATACAACATGAAAAAGTTTTTTACACTTGCTCTTTGCCTTCTGACGGCTCTTTGCCTGACCGCTTGCGGCGGTAACGAAGAAGCAACCCAGCCCGATGCCGGCAATGCCGCTTCCGTTGATCTTGCTGCTTGCCTTGAACAGATCAAGACCGATTGTGCACTGACCGATGCACGCAATATCAACACAGACATGCTCTTTGATACCTACGGTATTGCCGCCGAGCAGTATAAGCAGGCTGCCTGCTGCATGGTGCCCACGGGTGTGTTCCCGGCAGAGGTCCTCATGTTTGAAGCCGTGGATGCAGCTGCTGCTTCGGCGATTGCCGCAAAGCTTGAACTCAGACTGCAGGAGGTCAAGAATCAGTCCCAGTCCTACGATGCCGAAAACTATGCACTTGCTCAGCAGTGTGCCGTCAACACCAACGGCAATATCGTGACCTTGTTCATCTCTGCCGATTTTGCAAACATGAACAGCATCCTTGCATCCTATATCAAATAAAATCAGGTAAACAATTGTGGTTTTTTCGAGTCTGCTTTTTATCTTTTTGTTTTTTGCTGTCGTATTGACGGTTTACTATTGCTTACCGAAAAAATTCAGAAACGGCTTCCTCTTTGTCGCAAACCTCGTGTTTTACGGCTACGGGGAGCCGATTTTCATTCTTCTGATGCTGTTTTCGGTGACAATCAACTACATAAGCGGTTTGTTGCTCGGAAAATTTGCAGAGAACAGCAAGGCAAAAAGAATCGTTCTGCTTGTGAATATCATTGCCAACCTTGCCCTGCTCGGCTATTTCAAATATGCCGGCTTTGCCGCAACCATGCTGCAGAAAATTCCCGTGTTTGCAGGCATTTCGATTCCGAATATCGCGCTTCCCATCGGTATTTCGTTCTATACCTTCCAGACCATGTCCTATGTAATCGATGTGTACCGCGGAGACTGCGCCGTGCAGAAAAGCTTTATTGCCTTCGGCACTTATGTGGCTCTCTTTCCGCAGCTCATTGCAGGCCCCATCGTGCGATACAAGGATGTTGCAGAACAGCTTGTTTCCCGCACCGAATCTCTTGCGGAATTTGAAAAGGGTGTCAAGATCTTTTTGGTCGGGCTTGCCAAAAAGGTGCTCATTGCCAACCGCATGGGACAGCTCTGGGATACGCTTCGTGCGGATGATGATGCGGGTATGGTCGCCGCATGGGTCGGCATTCTTGCCTATTCCTTGCAGATTTATTTTGATTTTTCAGGTTATTCCGACATGGCGATCGGTCTTGGACACATGTTCGGCTTTGAATTTCTCAAGAATTTTGATTATCCTTATATTTCAAAGAGCATCACCGAATTCTGGCGCCGTTGGCATATTTCGCTGGGCACATGGTTCAGGGAATATGTCTATATTCCGCTCGGCGGCAACCGCAAAGGCAAGGTGCGTCAGATCGTCAATATCTTTATCGTATGGGCACTGACGGGGCTTTGGCACGGGGCAAGCTGGAACTTTGTGTTCTGGGGTGTGTATTTCGGCATTCTTCTGATGCTCGAAAAGCTGTTTTTGCTGAAGTGGATCAAAAAACTGCCTGCCGTGTTCACACACATCTATACGCTGTTTCTTGTTGTCATCAGCTGGATCTTCTTCTATTTTGAAACCACGGACGGTATTTTCAGCTTCATAGGCAGATTGTTCAGCCTGTCTGACGGGCTGTTGTCGCAGGATGCCGCCGCTACGGTGCTTGCAAGCCTGCCGCTGTTGCTCATTGCCTTTGTTGCCTGCACACCGCTTGCAAAAAAGGTGCATGACAAGCTCGCGGACAAGCCCTTTATGCCGGCAGTCGATGCATTGGCAGGTGCCGCAAGCCTGCTTTTGAGCGTTGCAGCGCTTGTGTATGACAGCTACAACCCGTTCCTGTATTTCCGTTTTTAAGGAGGGAAGATGATGAAAAAAATATACAAATATCTTTCCTCTTTTGTGTTCCTTGCGCTCGTTTTTGTGCTGCTGTTGTTGTTTGTCGTGTTGCCGAAAAGTGACTATTCGTCCAATGAAAAGCGCGTGCTGTCCGATTTTCCGCAGGTGAGCCTTTCGGCAATTGCAGACGGCTCGTTCGGCACAAAATTTGAAACCTATCTGTCCGACCATTTTCCGTTTCGCAATTTCTTTGTAGGCCTCAATGCCTATTACAATCAGCTGCTCGGCAACAACGGTGCCACGGGGATTTACAATGCCAAGGATGGCTATCTCATTTCCAAGCCCGAAGCACTTGACCCCGACCGCCTGACGAAAAACCTCGGCTATATCAGCGATTTTGCGGAAAAGAATGCGCTGAATGCGGTGTTGCTTGCCGTCCCCTCACCGGGGTATATGCTTGAGGACAAGCTACCCAAGGTGCATGCGGAATATGCCGACGAGCAGGCGTTCTCTTTGATCGAAGAAAATCTGACCGATGCGGTACGGCTTGTTGACATGCGGAATGCTTTTGCTGCAACGGAAGAACAGATTTATTACCGCACCGATCACCATATCACAAGCGCAGGCTCTTATCTTTGCTATGAAGCCTTGTGCAATGCCTTGTCCCTGACGGCCGTTTCCCGTGATGCATTCACCGTGGAAACAAGCGAAGGCTTTTACGGCACAACCTATTCACGGTCGGGGCTGTGGCTCGAAAAGCCCGATACGGTGGAGATGTGGAAGGATGCCGCGCTTGATGTCAGTGTGTGGGTGTCCGAAGACGGCAGTGAAACGCAACCGCATGACAGCATTTTCTTCACCGACCACCTGTCTGCAGACGACCAATACCCCGTATTCTTAGACGGCAATCACGGCTATACGCATATTCAAAACGAAAATGCCGACGGTGGCAGTCTGCTGATCGTCAAGGATTCCTATGCACACTGCATGACGGGCTTTTTGGCGGCGCATTACAGCGATATTTATATGATCGACCTGCGCTATTACAAGCTCGAACTATCACCGCTTGTGGCTGAAAAGGGCATTGATACGGTGCTGTATATTTACGGCATCGACAATCTGTCAGGCGACAGCAACATTGCATGGCTGGCATAAATTGAATCCCAAAAAAAACAGGTTGTATCCTCATCCTTGCGGATGGCGATACAACCTTTCTTTTTATGCTCTTATGCCTGTATTTGTCTTTGTGCGCGGATTTCCTTGAGTTCCTCCATGATGGCTTCCTTCTTTTTGCCGTTGAAGTCATCAAACCGCATCAGAAGACCCGGGATGATATTGCCGATGATTCCGGGAATGGCAACGAGATAGAAAATGCCTTTGAGTGTTTCGGGTGTCTGCACCGCTTCCACACTTTCGCCGTTTACGATTTCGGCACTCTTGTAGCCGATGAGGCTCATGCCGAAGTTGATCAGCAGATCCTTCCACAATCCGGAAATGCTTGAGCAGGTGGAGTTGAAGGAGAAGATCATACCCTCATTGCGCACCGCCGTACCGAATTTGTGATAGGTCTTCCATTCCATGTAGTCGGCTGAATCCGCAAGCAGAATGCGTCTTGCCGCACCCATTGCGGCGTTGGGGAATCCGCCGATTGCAATCAGAATACCGACAATCACTTTGTATTTGTACTTGAAAAGTGCCAGCAAGATGTAGCAGGTACCTGTAAACAGGTAGCCGTATGAAACCATATCTCTGGAACTGAGATATTTGCCGATAATCGGTACGCTTGCAAGTCCGAGGTAAGACAGCGTGGACGAGCAGACCTCCACCACCGTTTTCATGGAATAGCTGTTCATGGTCTGCTTGTAGAAGAACGGCAGTGTGCTGTAACAGACCTGACGCACAGAATCGATGATCTGACTCAGGCTCAGCAGTAGCAAGGGCTTGTTGAGCAGAATCACCTTGAGGTTGATTTCTGCCTTTTTTTCTTTGATTGGCTGAATGGCAAGCCGCTCCTTGAGTGTCAGACAGGGGATGACCATAGTGATCAGACCCAGGATGCCGAAAATCAGCGCCACCACAAAGAATGCCCATTTTTCACTTGCGTAGTTGCCCTTCTGAATATCGATGATAACGGGTACAAGGCCACCGGGCAGCATTGAGCCGAGTGTGGAGGCAAACTGCGCAATGGTGTAAAAGGATTTTCTTGCTTTCGGGTCGGTTGTCATTCTTGCCGATAAGGTCAGCAGCGAAATGTCATAAAATGCATCCGCCACATGGAACAGCAGATAAAGCAAAAATGACCAGATCAGACGGAATGTGGCAGAGCCCGAAGGCACAAAGAAGATGAGCACCGAAGCCAGTGTCATCGGCACGGCGGAAAATGCCATGAACTTTTTGGCACTCCATGCATTGTCAAGCAGCAGTCCGATGATGGGCTTACCGATCAGGTTGACACCCGTTGTCACGGATTTCATGGCAATGATGTTGCTTGATTTAAGCCCCATGTAGTCATAAAAGAACTGATCGGTGTATGTACCCACACAGTCCTGTCCCATGCAGTTGCCGAACGAGCCGGAGGCAAAGCCGAGTTGTTCCTTGAGGGTGAAATCAGGGTTGTTTTTGAATGCGCGGAAGCTTTCTGCGATTTTCATGAAAGCAGCCCTCTTTTCTTTATTTATTTGTCAAGCAGAAACCGTTTTTCGTCCTCGGGCAGGTCAAGACCGATCGTGCCGCCGGGATTCATATTGTAATTCGGATCGAAGTAATCTTTCAGCACCTTGAATACACCGTATTCGGTTTTGCCGATATATCCCTCAAGCCACGGTGCAAACATCTTGCCGATGCCGTGGTGGTGGCTGATGGCAGCACCCGATTTCTGAATCGCATCGAGAATGGTGCTGTGATAGCGCTTGAATTCAGCGGAATCATTCATGCGGGTAATGAAAATGAAATAAAGATTTGCGCCCTGCGGATAGCAATGCGACATGTGGGTGGTGACGATGGTGTTCGGCAGAGCATGGCAGACCGCGCGCACATCCTTATGTACCTGTGCCATGTTCGACCATGTGACTGTGCATTCAAGCGTATCGGTGCACACGCCGAAATCCATCATGGAATCACGAAGATACGGGTCGTTGAATCGCCCCTTTTCCCATGCTTTGCACACAAAGGAAGTCAGGCTCATGGCACCGTGCTCTTTTGCAATGCGGGCAATGTTCTTTGCAATGTTGGCGGAAAATTCCTTTTCACCGTCGGTGAAGCCTAAGAACAGACAGCGCTCCATGTCCTTGTATCCGAGTTTGTCGAGCATCGGATGCAGGGGTGTTTCATCCACATTGTAAAGACGGAGCATCAGGTTGGTTTCCTCGGGGTCGGAAAGACGGAAAACGGAGGAATATCCGCATTCGCACTGCATCATTTCGCGTGCGGCATCCATTGCCGTTTCCCAATCCTTGAAGATATAGGAAAAACGCTTGCGGTTTTCGGGCATGTAGCGGCGCACCTTGAGGGTAACCTCGGTCAGCACACCGAAGGTGCCCTCCGAGCCCATCATGATCTGATTCAGATCCGGACCTGTGGCTTCTCTCGGATAATGCGGAGTCTGAATCACACCGATGGGTGTTGCATATTTCTGCGAAAGAACAATGTCTGCAATCGTGCCGTAGTAGGTGCTGTTCTGACCGGCACCTCTTGTCACGACCCAACCGCCCACACTTGAATATTCAAACGACTGCGGAAAATGACCGCAGGTGTAGGCGCGTTTTGCACCGAAAACGGACACAGCACTGTTGAGTGCCTTTTCAAGATCGGGGCCCGAAAGACCTGCCTGCACGGTGATGGTCTGATCGGTTTCGTTGAAGGAAAGAATCTTGTTGAAACGCTTTCTCATGTCCAGCGAAACGCCGCCCCTGACGGGTTCGACACCGCGTGTAACAGACGAGCCGCCGCCGTAAACATACAGCGGAATATTGTTTTTTGTGCAGTAGGCAACGATCTGTTCCACTTCTTCGGAGGTGGACGGGAAAATAACCACATCGGGCAGGGAATCGAATTTTCTTTCACGAATACGCATCAGGTCATACGCGGTTTTGCCGTAAGCCACGGCAAGACGGTCATAATCCTTGGTGGAAATATAACTTGTGCCCACAATGGCACGAAGACCGTTGAGATGCTGTTCGCTTAATTTGGACGGATAAGCGGACAAGTCTACCTCATCCCAGCCGATATCGCCGTCGTACTGACGAAAATCATCATCGGTCATATCGAAAGTGGCTTTCATCATTTTAAAAAGCGATTCCTTGGGGTATTTCACAAAATGCGGATCCCCCCAACGGAATACGGAACGGTAGCTCTTTGCAGGGGCAGCCTCTTTGATCCACTTGGGTTCAAATCCTTTATAGGGTTTTGTGCTCATTTTTTTATTCCTCCGTTTTTTTCATTCCCTTGAATACGGGCAAAAGCTTCGGATACAGCTTTGTGTAAACGTTGTTGTAAATGTCTTCATAAATCAGGCTTTGCTTCATGTCGGGCTCAAAAACATCGCAGATGCGTACCATGGATTTGACAGCGGCATCGTAATTTTTGAATTCTTTGAGTGCAACGAAGGCGATCATGGATGCACCGAGGGAAGAAGCCTCATGGGTGTGGATACGCTTGACGGGAATGCCGAACATATCGGCTGTGATCTGACAGATTGTATCATTCTGTGAGCCGCCGCCTGCGATGAACAATTCGTGGATCTTGGTCTTGGAACGCTTTTCCATCAAGTGCATGCCTTCCATCAGCGCGAAGTTGATGCCTTCGATGATGGCTCTGTAAATATGGTATTTTGTGTGCATGGGAGTGAATCCCGTAATGGTGCCTTTTGCAAGCGGACAGGCAACACCGGGTTCCCAGTAAGGCTGCACAATGAGTCCGTCACAACCTGCGGGAATGTCTTCCAAGGTTTTGTTGAGGAATTCTTCGGGGGAAATACCCTGCTCTGCTGCCTGCTTTGCTTCTTCCTGTGCGAAGTTTGCAATGAACCAACGGAGCATGGCATAGCCGAAGAAAATCTGAATTTCAGGATTCCATGTGTCGTTGAGAACGGCAGGGTAGGCGGGCAGGAACTGTTGCGGTTCAAAATATTTTTTGGTTGCAAATTGTATGGTTGCACTTGTGCCGAAGGACAAGGCTGCCTTGCCTGCCTTGTTGACGGAAAGTCCGAGTGTTTCGCAACCCTTGTCCGAGCCTGTTGCAATCAGCGGCAGGCCTGCGGGAATGCCCGTTTTTGCGGCGGCTTCTTCGGTGATTTCACCGATTGTCGAGCCGCTTTTGACAATTCTGCAAAGGTTCTTTTCGGGAATGTCAAAGACGCAACGGGTCATTTCGTTTTGCGCCATCCATTTGCGCTCCTTGTAATCAAGGGGCAGATGGCCGATCTGATTGGCGGCGGTGTCACGCAGCAGACCTGTCAATAAATAGTTGATATAGGTCGGCAGGAAGACGAATTTATCCGTTTTGCGGTAAACATGCGGCTCGTTTTCCTTGATCCAGTTGCAGAATGCGGCCGCATGCTGCATTTTTGCCGTTTCCATCATGCCTGCATATTCAAAGGCAAATTTCTTGACCGCACCGGCAGGCAGTGTGCCTTCGGCTTCTCGTCTGTCAAGCCACAGAATCATGTTGCGAAGCGGCTTTCTGTCCTTGTCAAGGCAAAGCAGGGTGTCACGGATGGTGGTCACAGTCACCGCCTTGATGTCACCGAACAGATCGCCTGCCTTTTCCTTGAGTGCCAGAGAAGCCTCACACAGCTTGTTGAAATAAAAATCGGGATCCTGCTCGGCTTGTCCGGGGTATTCGGAAATGAACGGTTCTTCATAAACCATCTGCACAAAAGCAGGGAAATTCCCCTCTTTGTTGCAAAGCATGGCACGGATACTCTGTGTGCCGATGTCAAAAGTAAGAATCAATGCTTCTCCCATGGTTGTTACTCCTTTAATATATTGCTTGTTGCAATGATGTCAGCGGCTGTGCCGCATACGTTTTTGATAATGATGTCACCCGTACCGATACGATCATGCACGGTGATACGGTTTATCTCTTGCATAACTTCAAAAATTTTATCTTTGGGGATTTCGCAACTGACCTTCACGGGCAGTACGGGAACACTTTCAAAAGCCGTGCGGACGGTTGAACAAATGGTACGCATCGGATTGGTCATTTCGTTTTGTGCAAATGTCAATCCTTTTCTGCATTTTTGTCCGCTTACTTTTATGTTTTTGCCGTCTTCTTCAATGTGCAAGGTGCATCCGTTCGGGCAGACGATGCAAACAAGTTCTTTCATTGTTCTTCCTCCCTTATCTGCATTGTGACCGTGTCACCCGGGTTTAAATCAAAGTCGGCAAAGTCAATTTCAATTCTTTCCATTTCGGGGGGACGAAGATGGTTGTATTTTTTCTCATACACACTCTCACCGTTCACAATCACCTGTAAGCAGGTTTGTGTGTACACTTTTTTGCTTCTGAAATACACAATCGTTTTTTTGTTTTCATCCGTCAGGTCAATTTTCTGCGGAACACAGTATGCAATGCCCTCACCGGGCTCGATGGATGCAAACTGCCGCTTTTTCGGTGTCCGGAAGGCCGCGTTTCTGCCTGCGGTTTCGCCGCTTTCGGAAACATAATCCACAAGGTCATTGACATGCAGGCAGTTGCCGCATGCATAAACACCGTTGAACATTGTCTGCAGATTCTGGTCGCAGACGGGGCCTTTTGTGTGCGGATCGATTCTGATATCCAGCGTTTCGGCAAGTTCGTTTTCGGGGATGAGGCCGACCGAAAGAATGAGTGAATCGCATTCGATGATCTGTCGGGTGGAATCGATGGGCTTTTTGTTTTCGTCCACCTGCGCCACCTCCACCGCCGTCAGACGATCATGCCCGAACACACGGGTCACGGTGTGCGACAGATGAAGAGGAATGTTGTAATCGTGCAGGCATTGGTGAATATTTCTTGTCAGTCCCGACGGGGTCGGCTGAATTTCATACACACCGAGCACCTTTGCGCCCTCCAGTGTCAGTCGTCTTGCCATAATCAGCCCGATGTCACCCGAGCCGAGAATCACGCATTTTTGTGTCGGCATCGTGCCGCAGAGATTTACAAAATTCTGCGCCGTGCCTGCCGTGAAAACACCGGCAGGGCGTGTGCCGTGAATGAAAACCTGCTTTGCCGTGCGCTCGCGGCAGCCTGTGGCAAGAATAATGGTTTTGGTCAGCACCTTGTGCATACCGTCACGGCTGACAAGGGTGAGGGTGTAGCCCTCACTTGTGCGCTCAATCTGTGTTACAAAGGTGAGAAGTCTTACTTCTATGTTGCGTTCTTTAAATTCCTGCATGAAGCGTTCTGCATATTCGGGGCCCGTCAGCCGTTCGCCGAAGCGAACAAGCCCGAAACCGTCATGAATGCATTGCTTCAATATGCCGCCCAAACGGGCTTCGCGTTCAATCAGCAATACCTTTGCGCCGTTTTTTTCGGCTTCAATGGCGGCGGCAAGACCTGCAGGGCCACCGCCGATGACGGTTACATCTGCTTTGATCATGCTTCCTCGCCTCCTTTGGTTTTGCCGAACAGCAGGAATGCTTTTGCGCCCGCTTTTGTCACTTCTTCAAGCGGAATATTCTGATGCTCTGCAATAATCTGCGCCACGATCGGCGAGCAGAAGCCACCCTGACATCTGCCCATCCCCGGGCGCACTCTCTTTTTGATGCCGTCCACGGTGGGCACGCAGATGGGTGCATTGAGTGCATCTATGATTTCGCCCTTGCTGACTTCCTCGCAACGGCAGACGATTTCGCCGTAATCGGGGTTTTCTTTAATTAAGCGGTTTCTTTGTGAAACGGGCATTTCTGCAAGACGGGGCGGTGCTTTGCGTACGGGGTTGAAGCGGTCATTGCGAAGCACGAGCTTTTCTCCTTGCAGAATGTCAATTGCCATTCGTGCCACATCCCTTGCCACAGCAGGGGCGGTGGTCAGTCCCGGGGACTGAATGGCAGCGCAGTGAATAAGATTCTTGGTTTTTCTTCCTTTTTCAATCACAAAATCTTCTTCAAAATCCGGTGCGCGCACACCTGTGAAATAGGTTATAATATCGCGCTCGGTCAAATCCGGAGCCGTGACTTTTTGTTTTGTGAATACTGTGTTGATGCTTGTCGGTGTGGTTGCAAAATTCTCTTTTTCGTTGGTTTCCACCGCATCGGGGCCTGCCAGAATATTGCCGTGCACGGTGTGCAAAAGACCGCCGCCCTTGGTGTGCCCCGAATTGAGCTCAAGCACCTTGACCGATGCAATGCCGTTCAGCAGCGAGCCTGCCTTTTTGTCGAGAATGGAGTTGGTTCCCCGTCTGGGATGAATGGAATAAAAACGGTCATCTGCCATTTTTGCAATTTCCTCGGCAAACACACCGGCGGCATTGATAACGATTTTCGGATACAGCGTTCCCCTGTTGGTCTGCACGCTTGTGATTCTGCCGTTTTCGACCGTCATGCCGAGCACCGCTGTGTTCAACGACACCCTTGCACCGTTCTGCACGGCATTTTCCGCGCAGGCAATGGTCAGCCCGTAGGGGCAGATGCAGCCTGCGGTGGGGTTATATAAAGCAAATTTAAAATCCTTGTTCAGGTTCGGTTCTTTCTCTCTTAATTTCCTGCCCGAGAGAATGTAGGTTTCTTTGCAGCCGTCTATGTATTTGCGTTTGAGTGCATATAATGTTACAAAGCCCTTTAATGCACTCTGTGTGAAGCAGGCGAACTGTCCGCAACGGTCAAAGGGGACATCGAGCTGATCGGACAGATCGGGGAACATTTGGTTTCCGAGCAACACATAATGCTGCTTCAACGATCCCTTGGCAAGGTCAACACCGGGGTGGATCTCCCCGTCATTTCTGCCCGAGGCATGCATGGCAAGGTCTGCTTCCTTTTCGACAAGCAGGGCATCTATGTTCCAGCGAGACAATTCACGCAATATCGTAGCCCCCGAAATGCCGCCGCCGATCACAAGCACATCGGGCTTTTGTCCGTCAAGTGTGTTGTCGGTTTGCACGGGAACTCTCATGGGCGCATCGGCAGCACCTGTGTAGTGAATGTCGTTGACCACATGCACGGTTTTGTCCTTGGAAACGCACATGCTGCAGGCTTTGACGATCTTATCCCAATCGTCAAGCTCACCCGTCACAAAACGGCAGCCGTCCGCCTCACGGACTTTGATTCCGGGAAATTTCTCATCCAGTTTTTTTTGTAATTTTTTGATATCCATTTTTCTCACACACCAAAAAATAATTACAGATACTATCATCTTAACACTTTTTTTTTCTTTTTTCAACAATATTTATTATTATTAAATCAGTGTGTTTTGATTTTGTGTATTTTTACAAATCATTGCCCTGTTTCTTGTGCAAAAAGAACAGGTGCATCGGATGACACACCTGTTCAAACTTAATTACATTTTTAACAATCTTTCAATCGAGCCTTCGTCCTGTCCGAAGAGAACCGGCTGCAGCTCATGCGCCCAGCAGTTGTGCCGTTCGCCCTTTCTTGCGGCAAAGCCGAAGCGGATTCTGCCGTTGCAGGTGAGCTTGACCGCCGCCCACAGGGCATTGAACAGACCGTCTGCGTTTTCTGTTACGAGGAAGCGGTAGGTTCTGCGTTCACCCACGGGCACGGCAAATGCAATGCTGTCGTTTTCTGTCTGCATTCTGCATTCCGTGTTGAATCCAAGCGCAGGCCATGTCTCAAACGGTGTTGCAAGATACAATGCGCCGTGCACATCGCGGTCGGTGTTGTTGATGACGGTTGCAAGCAGCTCGTTTTCCGCAAATTCAAGGCGCACGGACGGCGTTTGCAGACCGAACTCAAAAACATCCTCAAACTGCTGTCCCTCGTCCTCATAATGAAGATACACTACACCCGTTGCATCCTTGTCAGGCTTTGTCACCGTGATTGCAATTTCCTGCGCTTCGGATGCGGCAAGCTGATAGGGGATTTCGGTTTTGTCTGCCGTGAAGCCGTCGGACAGGGTGAGGTGGAGTGTGCCTTGTGTGCCGCTGTCTGTTCGGTTGTTGGTCACATGAACATGCAGCTGCACGGCGGTGTCCGAAAGTTCCTTGGTTTTTTTGTCGATCACGGCACAGGTTTTTAAGTACCCCAACGGCACCGAGCCCATGTCATGCTCCCAGCTGCGCACATAAACGGGTTGCACGGGCTCTTGCTCTCTGCCGAGTGAAGCCGCGCCGATTGTCTGCAACGGCTTTTCGGGCAGCAGACGCACGGTTTCAATGCTGTGTCTTTTTGCGTTGAGCTTGACCGCATTTTTCCTGATTGCAAGCGGCTTTGCATCCTCTTCAAGCAGATTCGTCTGCTCTGCGTAAGACAAAGCAAAGTCCGTTTTTAAGGACACCGTTTTGTCCGTTTCCGCAGTGCCGAAATACCGAAGAACAAGACCTCGTTCGCTTATATCTTTGTCCGTTCTCTGCATTTTTGCAAGCGGCTCACCGCCTGCCTTGAGTGCAGTCACGGTGATGCCGTCCGATACGGCAAGGAAGCTGTGTTTTTGGCTGAATACCTTTTGATTATCTTCAAATTCCGTTGCGCAGAACAGACCATCATTGTAGCACTGTGCTTTTTGGAATACCCTGGCTTGTGTGTAATCGCCTGCGTGCGGATACAGCGCATAGGAGAAGGAATGTGTTTTCTGCTCGGGAATGAGCTGCTGTGCGCCCGTGACCTGCCCCTTGTTACCGTAAAAATCAGCTGTGTGGAACAGCATCATGCTCATAAGTCCCCCTTGCTCGACCGAGCAGGCAGGTGTGCCCTTGTTGAACAGTGCCACACCGTAATTTTCGGCAACGGTGGGTTGCACGGTGCTGACGGCATCAAATGTCAGCACATTGCCGGTTTGCAGCTGTTCCGCAAAATCCGAAAGCACCTGCGTGAGCCTTTCACGGGTGTTGCATTTGATGAGAAAAACATCGATTACTTTGCCGTAAAGGTTGTCGTTATCCTGCAAATACAAAATGGCACAGCCGTTCTTTTGCAGGCTCTTTTTCCATTTGTCAGCCGCTTTTCCGGCTTTGTTCAGCAGCTGCTGCTCATATTCATTTTCAATGCCGTCAACGGATAAAACAAAGCGAGTGTCGGTGTTATCAAGATCTTCATTGAAGTGAATGAGCTTGAGCCCGTCACGGCCCTTTTTGTCGGGGTACGGGGTAACGGGGATCGCCTTTTTGGTCAGTGCCTCCAGCAGAATATCCGTTTCTTTATAAAGTGCTTCGTTGCGTATAACCGCACTCATGCCGATGTTCAGTTTTGCCTTGCCGAATGCGGCAAGGACGGTCGGGCCGTATTCGATCCACTGTCCGCAGGGTGCAATTTTGGAATGAGAGAAGTTTGCATACTGATGGGTCTGAAAACGCAGCTTGTCCTTGCTTTGTGCCCAGACATGCGGCGCAAAACGATCCTCAAAAACAGGCTTTGCACCTGCCACATCAAGCGGAAATGTTACGCAGAACAAATCGTCACGGCTCTGATAATCTTCCACAACGGTTTTGAAATCAATGCGGTCAATGCCCCTGTAAAGCGTGATAATCTGCCTTACCTTTGCGATGATATCAAGCTTTGTTTCCACGATCAGGCGAGAGAAAACACCGTTCTGCTCACGCATGACAACAGCGGGGAAGTCACTCGAAAACAGCTTTTGTCCCGTTGTGTAAATCTCATGCTGTGTTTCCATGCGGTCGGGCACCTCACGCAGCACGGCAATGCGGTTTGCAGGGCCGTCACTGCCCGATCTGAGCACTTCTTTTTTGTTCTTTTTATCATAAATTGAAACAAGACCGCCGCCGAGTGCGGCATCTGCCATCAGTCGGAAAAACTCGTTTTCAATCTGCAGGCCGCCGTCTTTTTTGCTCTGTGCAAAGTCATCCTGCTGTAAGGTGTAGGTATGGAAGCCGAAGGCAGGTACATCCGCTACAAACTGCGCCTGCTTGTTGCCCACGGCGCAGACCTTTATTATTTTGCCGTCCGCTGAAAGAACCGAACAGCCGTTTCTGTACTTTTCGGGCAGGGTGAAGGTGCAGACATCCTTTCTTTTGAACAGATGCGGATTGAACACGATCACACTTTCACCGCAGACCGCACTGCGAATACCCGAGGACAAAAATGCGGCACTGTTTTTGACGATTTCGGCGGCAATATCCACCGCTTCCTTGTATTCGATCATCAGGTCGATGAATGAGATTTCGTTGTTCGTACCCGTGACCGAGTCGTGGTGCTGTGCACACAAAAGCTGTCGCCAAGCCTTGTCGAGTGCCTTGTCGGGATAGGTCGCACCGTAAAGGGCTGCCATACCGGCAAGCTTTTCGGCGGTGATCAGCAGATTTTCCGCAAGGCGGTTTGCCTGCTTGAAATCGGTTCTTGTCAGAATAACACCCGAGTGGTGCTGTGTCATGTCACGAGATGTGATATCCACACGGCGGCAGTTGTTGTCTTCTGCGGTCTTCACATCCTGCAGCATGCCGTCCATCATTTCGCTCATCACGGCAAAATGCGCTTTTTCGTCCGTGTCTTTCATCCATGCGGTCGTGCCGTCGGTGGGATAGGCAGGCACACCGTCCACCGCATCCCCGCCGCCGCTGAAATGCGTAAGCCCGAGCCGCATGGCATCCTGCCTGCCGCAGCCCTTGTCGTGCAGTGCGATCGTGCCGTCGGGTGACATGTGACGAAAAACATTGTCAAGACCCAATACGAATTTGCCCCAACGTACGGCACGACAGCCGCCCTTGAGGCAGATCTGCGACAGCTGATTCGGATGTCCGAACACATCGCAGGGATTGTAAACATAAGCGATTCTGCCTAACACATCACGGTGATAGAACTGACCGTACAAAAGATTTCTGACAAAGGCTTCACCCGAGGATGTCAGTTCATTCGGCTGGTTGAAAAAGCAATCGGCTTCGGCTCTGCCTTCTTTGAAAGCCTTCAAAAGAATGTTTCTGTATTGCGGATACAGCGACACAAAGGGATGCACATAATCCACCTCTGACAGAATTGCCTTGAAATCGGGGTCGCTGCCCAGCTTTTCGGTCATCATGGCGGTGATCCACATAGCACCCATGGCATAGGTGCGCTGCTCCTGATGATAGGTGGTGTCGAAATGAAAATCGGAAAAACGGTATTGCGTGCCCTTGCCCTGCGGCGCAGGTGTTACTGTTATGTTTATTTGATTCTGTGCGGCTTTGCCGTCCACGCAAAGCGAAACAGCAATCTCTTTGGTTGTGTTTTCTTCTGCAGGCAAAGCAGGACGGATACATTCGGCAGTTTTTGCCTTGCATTCCGCTGTAAGCGCACTTTCATCAAACAGTAGTTCTGCCGTTATATCCTTGTCGGACAAATTGCCCACAAAGCCCTGAAACAGCTGTTTTTTGTCCTTGTAAACATAGGTCGGCTGCAGAACGGTTGCAAAGCTGTCGCCGTTGACAAGCGCCGCAGGCCAGACGGCACACATCGGCATGGAAAGATCCACGGTGTCGCAGATATAGCCCGTTCTGATTTTGAACAGCAGGGTATTTCTGCCCTTTCGGAAACGCACGGCAACGGCATTGCCGACCGTGGTTAAGCCCTTGCAGCGGCCGTAGGGACGGTAATCGGCAAGTACACCGTTCATATAAAGCAGACCGCCCGAATTCTCATAGCAGATGACCGCTTCCTGCGGCTTTTCGCAATCAATGTAGGTAACGGCATAGCAGCAGCAGTTTCTCTGCTCGGTTGCATACAAGGCAGGATCACAATCCTCTTCTGCCTTGTCAAAGCGCAGGCTGCCCCACTTGCGGTAGCCCTTTTTCCAATACAGTGTCGGCTGACCGAAGTAGTTGTTTTTAACGGCATCGCCTACCTGTGGGGTTGCATTTGCCTCACCGCCGTTGTCGGCAAGGTAATCTTCTTTCAGGATAATATCCCTTTTATAAAAATATTCGGTTTCAAATGCGCCGTCTGTTTCAAGCACAAACGGCCCTGCGGTAATGAAATCAAAAATACGAAGCTCGGGAAACGGATTGTCTTTTGTCGGCACAAAACGGGAAAAGGGCGCAACTGCAAAGGTGTTCTGCATGATTTTTTCCTCCCAACAAATGTTTATATTTTCATTGTTTCATAAAGAAGAACACTTGTCAAGCATTTTCTTGCTTGTTATTCAGCACGCTTTGTGCTATATTGAATGCGAAAGGGGGACTGTTGCATGCAGAATGAAGAACAGATTTTTATAAACCGTCTGTATGACCTTGCGGAAAATGCCTGCGCAACGGGAAAATACCGTTTTACGGGATTCTTAGGGTTACATGAACAGAATCTTCTTTTAAAGGAACAGCAGAATCTCTCGTTTGCAGGATTGGAGCTGTCGGGCGGCTGTGCGGATGCCGAGCGCAGAATGGCGCGCTTCGGCTCAAGTGGAATCTGCGGCTATGAGCAGCCGTTTCCGATTGCGCTTCTGCGCCTGACTCCCGTATCAAAAAAATATGCGGATGTGCTTTCGCACCGCGATGTGCTCGGTGCCTTGATGGGTCTCGGTATTGAACGCAGCACGGTCGGGGATATTTACATAAAAGACAATGTCGCCTTTGTTTTTGTTGCAGAGCAGATGGCAGAGCTTGTCTGCCGTGAATTGTCCTCGGCTAAACACACAACACTTGTCAGTGAACGCATTGAAGCTTTGCCTGACGGGGTGGGTACGGCACTGCGCGAGGAAGCGTTTTTGGTCGCTTCCGAACGGCTTGATTGCGTGGTGACCGCCGTTTTCAACCTCTCGCGTGAAACCGCAGCCGAGCTGTTCCGTCATGAAAAGGTGTTTGTCAACGGCAAACTGATGCAGGGCAGTCGTACCGCACCCGAAAACGCGGTCATTTCCGTGCGCGGCTTCGGACGTTTCCGTTACGGCGGTGTGAACTCTCTTTCACGCAAGGGCAAGCCGCGTGTGACGGTATGGATTTACGAATAGTCTTGCAAAATACTTACAAATGTGATACAATAAATCGAATTGAAAATTAAGAAGGTTTTATTTATGACACATATTGAAAATTTCAAGCATGAAGATAACTGGCAGGATGTCAAGGATGCCACCATGAACACCATCGGCAAGGCAACGGGCAAATATCCCGATTCCGGGTGGAAATTAAAGCTCATCCGTGCCGAGCATTCCCCCATCCGCAAGCTCAAATTCTCGTGGCGCTGGGTCGATCTGCCTTATTGGGTCAGCGTTCATTTTGTGCGCCATAAAATCGGCATTGAGCATTTTGTCAAGAGTCAGCGCAGTGACCGTACGGGCGAGGATCGCACCGCCAAAACGCAGGATGCACCCGTGTCGCACGAATGTGAATGCGACGGTCAGACCATGATCAACATTTCCCGTAAGCGTCTTTGCACCTGTGCCAGCCCCGAAACGAGAGCCGCCTGGCAGATGGTCAAGGACGAGGTTGCAAAGTGCGAGCCCGAGCTTGCGCATTGCATGGTGCGTGAGTGCGTTTACCGCGGCTTCTGCCCCGAAATGTTCGGTTGCGGATATGATAAAACGGCAGCCTTCCAAAAAGAATTGGAAGCCTACCGCAGCAATGATATCTGATTTTTATTCCGATAATATTTTGAAGCTCTGTGCCCCGTGCACCTGATGCTTGCCCTCAAAAATATCCGTTGTGTATTTGTTTTCTGCACCGAGCAGGGAATAAACACGGCGGATTTTTTCGGTTGCAGGGATTGTTCCGTCCAAGGGGAACAAGGGGTCTTTTTTGCCGCTTTCGGTGATGAGGGTTCGCGGTGCGAGTGCACACGCAAAGTCGGCAATATCGCCCGTGTTGAGTACATCGGGGAAGTAGTTGTCGGGACAGTGCCATCTTCTGAAAATGCTCGTTTTGAACGAATTGACATAGCCCGAAATGCAGATTCTTCTGAACCGTTCATCGAGCACGGCTGCATACAACGCAGTCAAGCCGCCACCCGAAATGCCCATGATGCCGAGTTTTTCTGTATCCGTCTGTTTTTGTTGCAGTAAAATATCTGCACATACAATTGCCTGCAAAATGCGCATGCTTGCCGTGGTCACACCAAAGGGCAAAAGGTGACTTGAAACAGTCTTGCAGGAGGAGGAATAAAACGGAATTTTAAAATCCTTTTCCATTTTCATTTCACCGAAGCCGAACAGTTCGGGGGCTGCCACAATACATCCCTTTTCTGCAAGATGCACGGCAAACTGCTTCTGATATTCATCCCAAAAGGGAAGTTTTTTCGGCTTGCCGTTTTTTCTTGTGCCGATAATCTGCCGTACGCCGTAGCCGTGACCGCAAAGTGCAACAACGGCAGGTGCATTTTCTTTTCTGTTTTTCGGCAACAGCAGATAAACGGGCATGGTTAAATTCTCGCAGTAGGTCACTGCGAGTTTTTTTTGTATGAAAGTGCCTCTGTCAAGCTCGGCAATGCACTCGGTTTTGATTTCTGCAAGGCGGTTGGGGATTTTATCCAACGCAAAAATGCGTTCGGCATCCTTTTGCAGCCTTGCAATGACCGTTTCAGCAGACATTTTGTCGTTTACATCTGCAAACGGATCCCTGTAAACGCTGTCAAACAGACCGTTCATGTAGTTGTCTATGGCAAAGGGGTGTTTCATAATGACCTCATTTTGTGAGCCGCAGCAGTGTCTGCATGTCCTTGCGGAAGCAGTCGGCATCGTCATTTTTGCAGAATTCAAGATAATAATTACCGTCAAAGCCGTTGGCTTTCAGCGTTTCAACAAATCCTGCCACCTTTTTTTCGCCTTTTTCAAGCAGGCAGCGCCTTGCACCGAGCAGATCCCAATAAAACAGATGCACATGCTTTGCAAGATGCGCCACCGCGTTCAGGTTCTGTTCGTCCTTGCCGAGGTATCTCGGTTGCCAATAAGTGCGCGTTGTGTTGCAGACCTCCAGCAGCTTCAAGGCGGCCTTTCCGCTGTCTGTCAGCGTGTTCGGATGAAATTCAAACGCAGGTGTGATGTTGTATTTTGCGGCGATTTCCTCGTCTTTTGCAATTTGCTCGGCAACCGCTTTGAATTCATCTGCCGAATATTCCGCAGAGCCCTTGTGTCCTGCCCAGATACGCAGTGTGTCTGCCCCCAATGCGGTGCAGATTTCGCAGTATCTTTCCAATTCGGCAGGGGCTGTCTGCCCCGTGCGGTAATAGCTGCCGTAGGAGGCATGCGCAATGCCGAGATCGTCACATTTTCTGGCGGTTTCTTTGGCAATCAGCACATCCGTTACATGCACATCACCCGTCCACTCAATGCATTCGGTTTTGGTTTCTGCGGCAAGGGAAAGAATTTCGTCAATGGTTTTTTTTCGGAAGGTTACGGAATTGAAGCCTGTCATTTTACATCCACCACCGCACTTTGTTTTGTTTCGGCGCTGTTAAGACCGACATGGAAAATGTATGCCTCATCCGCTTTGTATTCCTTGGTTTTTGCATTGTAAAATACAAGATCCTCTACGGGAATGGTCACGGTTGCTTTTTTGGTCTGTCCCGGCTCGGTTTCAACGCGCTTGAATCCTTTGAGCAGCTTGACGGGTCTGTTTTCCCTGGTGGACGAAGCATAGATCTGCACCGGGCATTCACCTGCCATGTCACCTTTATTGGTCACGGCAAAATGCACCTTGATTTCACCGTTCTTGCACTCTGCCTTCACTCTTGACAGTGAATAATCGGTATAGGAAAGACCGAAGCCGAACGGGTAAGCAGGTGCAATATTCTCTTTTTCAAACAGCGTGTAGCCGTGGTAATAGCCGTATTTTATTTCCTTGGTGTCATCACCGATTCTGCGGAAATCGGGATAATCCTTTTCATTACTTGCAATCGTAAAGGGAAGTCTGCCCGAGGGGTTCACATCACCCGAAAGAATGTCGGCAAGGGCGGTACCGCCCTCCAGGCCGCTGTAATAGCTCATGATAATGCCGTCAGCAAGACAATCCCATTCGTCAATTACATACGCACTGCCGCCCATGATGTTGACAATCAGCTTTGCATTGCTTTGTGCCACGGCGCGGATGAGGGCTATATCCTCCAACGGAATGCGAAGACTGACTCTGTCACCGCCTGCACCCTGCGGCTTTTTCTTGACATCACCTAAGTTTACGAGGAATTCACCCTCCTGCAGATAGTCACTGCCCACGCAGACCACGGCATAGTCCGAGCTGCTTGCAAGCTCGAGCGCCTTGTCAATGTCACAGCCGTTATAGAGCTTCACATTTTCAGCACCGAAGCGGCGTTCAAGTCCCTTGCAGGGAGTGACGGTGTAGGGACTGTAAACATTGCTCGAGCCGTGATCGCCGACATTGACCTTGTCTGCATATCTGCCGATGACGGCAATGCTTGCATGTTCGGGAATCGGCAGGCATTTGTCCTTGTTTTTAAGTAAGGTAATGCCCTTTTGGGCGGCTTCTCTTGCAAGCTCTCTGTGTGCCGTGCAAAGCACAATGCTTTCAGCCTGCGGTTTTGTGTTGGGCTCGTTGACGATCAGTGCACGCAGAATTCTTTGCACCGAACAGTCAACTGTTTCCATGCTCACCTTGCCCGTTTTGAGCAGCAAGGGCAGGGAAGCGTATTTGTAGGTATAAGGCATTTCAATATCAAGACCTGCATTCAAAGCCATGGCGGCATCGTGAATGCCGAAGAAGAAGTCGGAGATTGCAAAGCCGTCAAAGCCCCATTCGTTGCGCAGAATATCGGTCAGCAATTCCTTGCTGTCGCAGCTGTAGGTGCCGTTGACCTTGTTGTAAGCCGCCATGATGGAAAGCGCGCCTGCATCGATACACTTTTTAAAATGGGGTAAATACACATCACGCAGTGTTTCGTCATCCGCAACGGCATCCACCGAAAAACGCAGATCCTCAATGCTGTTGAGTGCATAGTGCTTCGGGCATGCCATGACACCGTAGGACTGCACTGCTTTTGTCAGCGCAACACCCATTCTGCCCAGAAGATACGGATCCTCACCGTAGGTTTCCTGTGCTCTGCCCCATGCAGGATGGCGCAACAGGTTAATGCAGATGCCTGCAAAATAGTTTGCACCCTGTGCGAGTGCTTCTCTTGCAATGGCTTCACCGATACGGTATTCAAGGTCATCGTCAAAGCCGGCACCGCGCAGCATGGAAACGGGGAAGCAGGTGGATTTGCCCATCACAACCCCTCGCGGGCCGTCGGTAAAGCGCACCTCGGGAATGCCGAGTCTCTTGCAGCCGCCTGCACAATAAGGTGTTGCGTTGTAATAACGCGCATATTTGAACACATTTTTCACCGTTGCGCTCATGGCATGGCCCTGCAGCATCTTGATTTTTTCATTCGTGGTCATTTCGTTGCAAAGCTTACCTGTAAGGTCAGCAAGGTTTTCTTTTGTCGGATTTTGCAGATAAAGGTTTACCGCATTCTGAAAGTTCATGGCAAAATTCTCCTTCACTTGTTTATGTTTTCTATGATAAATTATATTTATCCTATTGTCAAGAAAAGAAATATTTAGTATAGTAAAGAGGAAAGAAAAGAGAAGGAGGGATTTTTGTGTTTGAAATCCCCAAAAATAAAGAACACTTGCTTGCTTTATGTGAGCAGACAAAGGTGAATTTGCCCTTTGCGGAGGATTTTTCGGTGCTCGGCAAGCCGTTCTTGGTCGGCAAAAGAAAAGCGCCCAACCGCATCTGCTATCAGGCGATGGAGGGCTGTGACGGTACACCCGATGGTGCGCCCGACACCCTGACATTGCGCCGCTATGAACGCTTTGCCAAGGGCGGTGCAGGTGTTATCTGGTTTGAAGCTACCGCCGTCTGCGAGGAAGCAAGAGCCAATCCGAGGCAGCTGTGGATCACAAAAGAAAATGTTTCCGCCTTTTCGGCTGCGGTGAATATGATCCGTGAAACCTGCCAGCGTGAAAACGGCTATGCACCGCTTATCATCTGTCAGCTCACGCATTCGGGACGCTATTCCAAGCCCCACGGCACACCCGCCCCGCTGATTGCCTACAACAATCCGCTTTTTGAAAAGGACAAGCCGATTGAGAATAGTCGCATTGTAACGGACGAATATCTCGACAGTGTGTCGGAAATGCTGTCCGATGCGGCCGTGCTTGCCGAAAAAGCAGGCTTTGACGGGGTGGATATCAAATGCTGTCACCGCTATCTCAACAGTGAGCTGCTGTCGGCATATCACAGAGAGGGTCGCTACGGCGGCAGCTTTGAAAACCGCACAAGATTGCTTCGTGAAAGCGTGCAGAAGGCAATTGCAAAATGCGGCAAAGATTTTATTGTCACCACAAGACTCAATATATATGACGGTTTCCCGTATCCTTACGGCTTCGGTGTCAACGAAAAGGACGGTCTGACACCCGATTTCACCGAGCCTGTGCGCCTTGTGAAGGAGCTTGTCAGCCTCGGAATGCCGCTTATCAATATCACCATGGGTAACCCTTATGTCAATCCCCATGTCAACCGCCCCTTTGCAGCAGGTCTTTATGATCCGCCCGAAGAACCGCTGTTCGGTGTGCAGAGAATGCTCGACGGTACGGCTGAAATCAAAAAAGCGGTCGGAAATATTCCCGTGATCTGCTCGGGGCTTTCGTTCCTCGGTATCACCGCCGCAAACTGCACCGCCGCTTACATCGAAAAAGGTTTCTTTGATTTTGCAGGCTTCGGCAGGCAGACACTCGCTTACCCCGATATTGCAAAGGACATTGTCAATAACAGCATACAGCAAAACAAATTGTGCATCTGCTGCGGCAAGTGCAGTGAGCTGATGCGTGCAGGCGGCACTCCCGGGTGCATTATCCGTGATGCGGCTTTGTATGCACCGATGTATAAAGAAAAGGTGGTAAAATCATGAATTGTGCCATTGTAACGGGATGTCTTGGCGGTATCGGCTTTGCGATCACAAAGCAGCTGCTTGCCGACGGCTATTTTGTGGTCGGCATGGGCACCTCCCCGAAAGAAAAAAAGCAGGAGCAAATTGTTTCCCTCGGTGAAAACTTTTTGTATGTCAGCGGCAATATTGCGGATGCAAATGATCGCCAGACCTTGCTTGACAACGCCCTGCAGACGGGACATACGCTGTTTGTGCTTGTCAATACCGCAGGGGTTGCGCCGACCGTTCGCCGAGATATACTCGAAATGACCGAGGATAGCTTTAACCGTGTTATGGATATCAACCTCAAGGGTGCGCTGTTTTTAACGCAGGCGGCAGCCAATCAAATGCTCAAAAACGAAGCCGAAAACGGTGTTCGCGGCAGAATCGTCAGCATTTCATCCTGTTCGGCTTACACAAGCTCTGTCAGCCGTGGGGAATACTGCCTTTCCAAATCCGCCATGACCATGATGACCATGCTTTTTGCCGACCGTCTTGCCAATGAGGGCATCACGGTCAACGAGGTCTGCCCGGGCATCATTGCCACCGACATGACCGCCCCCGTGCAGGAAAAATATGACAAACTCATTGCCGACGGACTTGTTCCGATGCATCGTTGGGGCACACCTGAGGATATTGCAAAGGCTGTGAAAACGCTGTATGACGGCTCTTTGGGCTTCACAACGGGACAGTCCATCATCGCCGACGGCGGCTTGCATATCAGAAAATTATAAGCCATGGAAAAAACAATACTTACTTTTGAAAATCAGGAAATTGATGCATATTTCGTCAACACACTTGTGGTCGGCAGCGGTGCGGCCGGCTTTGCGGCAACAGTGCGTCTGTGGGAGGGCGGTAACCAAAATATAGCCTTGCTCACCGAAAACCGCCTTTGCGGTACCTCGCGCAATGCAGGCTCAGACAAGCAGACCTACTACAAGCAGGGCATCGGTGCCATGGGTACGGACAGCCCCTTGCAGATGGCAAAGGATCTGTTTGCAGGCGGCGCCACGGACGGCGACACAGCCTATTGCGAAGCGGTCAACTCCTTGCCGTGCTTTTTCCGTCTTGCGCAGATGGGGGTTGCATTCCCGACCAACCGCTACGGTGAATTTGTCGGTTATCGTACCGACCACGACACAGCAGGCAGAGCCACCAGCGCAGGCCCGTTGACCTCGAAAATGATGACCGAGGTGTGGGAACGGGAGTTTGAAAAATACAAAATCCCCTTGCTTGACAAGCTGCTTGCCGCTGAAATTCTCAAGGACGAAAACGGTGCGGTATGCGGTGTTTTTGCAATCCGCACCGATGCAGATGTAAACGAAGAAAACAGGCTGCTCATCGGCTGTCGGAATCTGATTCTTGCCACGGGCGGCCATGCGGCTGTGTATGCCGACACCGTCTATCCCGACGGCCACACGGGCTCCTTAGGTCTTGCCGTGCAGGCAGGTGCAAAAATGCAGAACCTGACCGAGTGGCAATACGGTCTTGCAAGCGTGGACCCGAAATGGAATGTGTCGGGCACTTATATGCAGAGCCTGCCGGCACTCATCAGCATGGATGGGAATGGCAATAAGACCGACATTCTGCAAAAATACATTCCCGATGTCGGAAAAGGGCTTTCGCTTCTGTTTCGCAAGGGCTATGAATGGCCGTTTGACAGCGCAAAAGCCGAACACGGCTCGTCACAGATCGACCTGCTTGTACACAAGGAAAAAGACCTCGGCAATCGGGTGTATCTGGATTACACCGTCAACCCTTACGGTGATAATTTTGACCTTTCTCTGCTTGATAAGGAAGCAAAATCCTATCTCGAAAATGCAAATGCACTGCTTTTTACACCCTTGCAGCGGCTTTTGCGGATGAATACACCGGCTTACGAATTGTATCTCAATAAGGGGACAGATATTGCAATGCAGCCGCTTGAAATTGCCCTTTGCGCACAGCATTGCAACGGCGGTGTAGCGGTGGATGTGTGGTGGCAGTCTTCGGTAGAGGGCTTGTTTGTCTGCGGCGAAGCGGCAGGCACCCACGGTGTGCGCAGACCCGGCGGCAGTGCGCTGAATGCAGGCCAGGTCGGTGCCTTACGTGCATCGCAGTTCATCAATGCAAAACGACAAGACCAAGCAACCGACGAGCAGACACTTCTTGCAAGTGCCGCGCGTCTGTTTACGGATGCAGACCAAAGCAGGGGATTTGACTATTCCTTACAAAACCTTGTAAGCCGTGGGCTTATGAGCCGATATGCAGGTGCCATCCGCAATGCACGGCAGTGCCGAAAGATGCAGAGTGTGCTTTCCGAACGGATTTTGCCGTATGAAAAAAACGCACCCGTGCAGGATGCGCAATTCTACAGATGCCGCCATGCGCTGTTTACGCAATGCGCACAGCTGGATGCTCTTTGTCTGCTTGCAGACCGCGGCATTGTCCGTGGCGGTGCAATCTGGACGGATGCGGAAAAATGCACAGACCAAGCCCTTTTGCAGGCGGTTGTCGAAACGCAGTACAAGGACGGAAAATTTGTTTCCACTCTGCGCACCCCCCGACCCTTACCCGACGGCGGCGGCTTCTTTGAGGAGGTCTGGAGAACCTACCGTGAAAACGGAAATATTGAATAACATGATGATTCCGTCTGCATTGCAGGCGGATTTTTTGTATTCTTATGGAAAACTGAAGAACTTTAATGCAGATAAATTATGGTTTATCTTACTGACGGAACCCCTCAAATACTTGTCGCCCCTGAAAGGGGAGATGTCTGCGGAACGCAGACAGAGGGGTTCAGGCGGTTACATCAGACTTTATTGACCAAATTTGTGCAAACTTGGTT
>JAZNCO010000004.1:0-12422 GCA_045587645.1 Acutalibacteraceae bacterium
AGATGAGATCTCCCATGACTTAAGTCAGTAAGACCCCTCAAGGACTATGAGGTTGATAGGCTGCGTGTGTAAGCGTGGTGACACGTTCAGCTAAGCAGTACTAATAGGTCGAGGGCTTGACCTCTTGATCAGGTTCAAGTTTACAAAACTTCGCTTCCATCCATTGTTCAGTTTTCAGGGTGTATCAAACACACGAGCACCTTTAGCTCAGTTGGTAGAGCACCTGACTCTTAATCAGGGTGTCCAGGGTTCGAGTCCCTGAAGGTGTACCAATTGTGGCCCGTTGGTCAAGTGGCCTAAGACTCCGGCCTCTCACGCCGGCAACACGAGTTCGAATCTCGTACGGGTCACCAATTTTGACCAATTTAACGCAGAGCATTATCTGCCATATATACTTTCTACATATTACGTGAAAGCGTGATATATAGCCGGTGTCTATAACATTGAGGTTCCACCCGTTCCCATCCCGAACACGGTAGTTAAGCTCAATCGTGCCGAAAATACTTGGCGGGAAGCTGCCCGGGAAAATAGGTCGTCGCCGGCACTCATATTCCTCCTTAGCTCAGTCGGTAGAGCATGCGGCTGTTAACCGCAGGGTCGTTGGTTCGAGTCCAACAGGGGGAGCCAAAACAAAAGCACTTCTTCGGAAGTGCTTTTTGTTTTGCCCTAGAATGGATTTAAACAACCACTCTGCGTAACATCAGACGCATCGGCTGTTAACTGCATCGTCGCCGAAGCGCTCGCAGTGCGAGATGAAGCGAGGCGAGGATGGCGCAGCGGTCAAAGTTTTGGTGCCGCTCCAAGGCACTACAAAACTTTGGGCACCGCAAGAGGTGGGTCGTTGGTGGAGTGAAATTGTTGCGGCGGTGGGCAATTCTCGTTCCACTTTTTGCGTAGCAATATTTCATTAAATATGTCACGATTCATTTGTTGACACCATTTTCTAGACTTGTTGGACTCGAATCTATGATTTTACTATAACATTCTATTTAAATCGATAATTTCTTGATTATTGGTTTCTATTTTTGGATTATTTGTTTTTTACTTACAGCATTGACAATACGTTGAATGTTGTTTATAATATACTTAATAATTATTGATGTGTTTCAAGATAATGTGTGGTGTGTAATTATGAACGATCGATTTTTTTCTGATAGTGTTCAATATCAAGCAGTATTATTAAATTTAGAAAAAAATGATGGGCAGTTAAAATGTGCATTATGTGGCAAAATTTTAGCATCAAAATCTGAATGTCATTTTGACCACATTTTCGCATATGCCAAAGGTGGAAAGTCTTCATTAGATAATTGTCAGGTTTTGTGCTCTGTTTGTAATTTATCTAAAAGTGATAAAGATATGCACGACTTTTTATTAGAAGAAAAAGCTAAAAGATTTATGGCTGGTGAAAATATCGAGATAGATATAACTTCCTCGCAACAGAATTTATCAATTACTAACGAAAAAATGACTAAAGAGAGATTTGATACAATCGTTAGTGAATTTATAAAGAATAAAGGTGATATTAAAAAAGTTGATTTTACAAGAGATAAGAATGGTTTACCTTCTGTTGCATATGTAACAAAATATTATGGCACAATGAATGAACTAAAATTGGCTTTTGGAATAAAACCTGATGTCGTTTGGAATCGAGATAATATCTGGAAATGTTTGGTTGATTATTCAAAGTTGAATCCGGATTTCAAACAAGCAGATTTAGTGAAAGCAAATAATCTTCCTTCGTTGCCGTGTGTTTTGTCTAATTTTCCAGAATATAAAAATTTTAGTGATATCAAAATAGCTCTTGGCTTGGAACTGAATTATGAATTATGGTCTAAGGAAAAAGTTGTTGAGGCATGTAAAAAATATTTGAAAACACATAATAAAATTACACAAAAGGATCTAAAGAAAGAAAATGGTTTGCCTACAGCTAAAGTAATATATAATTATTTTGGTACTATGCAGAATTTTCAAAAAGAAATAGGTTCTGAAGTTTCGAAAAGGCAAGAATTTATTTCTAAAGAGGAATTGGTAGCTGAAACTGAAAAGATAGTATGTAAATGGGGTACAACTTTTGAATCAAGGAATGCATTTTTAGATGTGTTTCCATTTAGCTTATCGGTAATAATGCATCGTTTTGGTTCTTTTGATTCGTTTGTTGAGCAGACAAATATTAAACTCATAAATACAAAAAAAGCTAAATACACAAAGCAAGAGGTTGACGACAGCATACTTATGTATTTGAAGGAAGGCAATCCTATCCCCACGGCAGCAAAACAACTATCATCACTTAATCTACCATCTGCTTCGACAATAATGAGATTTTATGATAATTGGAAAGAACCATTTATTATCTTTATGAAAATGTTAAGTTTTACAAGTAAATAATGTGATTATTATACAAGGGTTCAAAAAGGTGTAGTAAACACAAGATTGGGTGACGAAATGCCCCCCCCTCAAAAGTCCTTGAATTTTCAAGGACTTTTGTTGTTTATATCTGTTTTTCAAGCGTTATTAGATGGGACACCCCTTTCAGGACTTGTTGGACTCGAACCAATAATGGAGTTGTTGATTTTTAATTTAAAATGAGTATAATTAGATTAAGATAGTTTATTTTAGGAGTGATTAGGTTGTTAGAAACTTATTTTCTTAATGGGGATATATTGCCTACTATTCCTGTTCCTCACGATTGTGTTATAGAAAATATTACTATTGAAAATCAGTACATAATTTTTACTTTTGAACAGGATATAAGTTATCATGATTCTATTAAGAATATCAAGCCCAACGCCAAATCACTTATGATAAAATTTCATCTTACTGATGAGTGCTTTAGTCTTTATAAATGGCATAAACCCATAAAGTATTTTGCCGATAATGGTTATTATAAAAGTATGGATAGTTCAGAATTGATTAAATTAACTACATCAGGTAACAGATTATACTATTGTTATCATTATGTAGCATATCAGTCAGTAATTATCGAACTGTTTATGAAAACACCGTTTCGCCTTGAATTAACAGTAGATTATATAGAATTTTATTGGAAATGAATTTTATACAGGGGTGTCATTCCGTCCTGTAAACACAAAACAAAAAGCACACCAACCGGTGTGCTATTTGTTTTGCTTTCATCGTGCATGAGCACGATGCACTTTAAAGAGGTCGTTGGTCGCTTGCTTGCGATCAGAACAGACTATATGAGGGAACACCAATCGGTGTGCTTATTTTTACCCTTCTTTGGTGTCTGCACTTCGCCGAGTGGTGTTCCTGTATCCGCTTGGTCGCAGCTTCGGCGGAATAATAATGGTCGCAGCAGAATAATCAGGGATAAAAGATCGGATAGTCGGACCTAAAAGGAGTCGATGATCGAGTGTTGACATTTAAAAAATGGGATGCTATACTCATTTTACATATTTTTTAACACGAAAAGGAGGTAATTGCATGATTGCAAACAAGCTGAAACCCGGCGATGAAGTTCGGGTTGTTGCACCATCCCGAAGTCAAGCCATAATTAAGGCGCATGTGCATCATCATGCAATGAACTTCTGGAATGATTCGGGGTACAAGCTGACATTTTCCAAGAATTGTCGGGAGCTTGACAAATATGATTCATCAAGCATTTCATCAAGGATTGAGGATTTGCATGAGGCTTTTCGTGACCCTGATGTGAAAATGATTATTACCTGTGTCGGTGGATTTAATGCAAATCAATTGCTCCCCTATCTTGATTATGACCTGATTCAGAAAAATCCAAAAATATTTTGCGGATATTCGGACATTACAATTCTGCAAAATGCTATTTATGCCAAAACCGGTCTTGTAACATATAACGGACCGCACTATATCACATTTGGATTTGATGGCGAGTCGGAATATACAAGAAAAGCATTTTTGGATTGTTTAACAAAAGACGAGTCGATCTGTATTTTACCGTCCGAAACAGCCGGCAAATATGATGTTCTGCAACAGGGTATGTGTGAGGGGACTGTAATCGGCGGCAATCTTTGCACAATAAATCTGTTGCAGGGCACACCTTATATGCCTGACATCCGTAATAAAGTGTTGTTTGTCGAGGATGACAACATTATGGGTGAATATTTCAGTTATGAATTTGAGCGAAATCTCCAATCATTGCTGCAAACAGAAGGAGCCGATACCGTCAAAGGAATTGTGCTTGGTCGATTTGATGAAAGTTGCGGGATGACATTAGAGCGTATCTCCGATATTATATGTGATAAAGTCCCTTCCGGGATTCCTGTAATATCCGGAGTGGATTTCGGTCATATTTTTCCTGTTATAACCTTCCCCATCGGCGGAACCGTCAAAATAAGTGCAAGTAAAGATGCGGCAGAGATTCAGATTCTTACCCACTAAGGTATCACTTTATGTGTGCTATTGAATTGTTTAGCTGTATATTTGTATAATATTCAGACCGCTTGATTTTGTATCAGGCGGTTTGTTTATTTGTGTGGAGTTTGCAATTGTTTTTGCCCTCGTGCCGTCGCAACAATCCGCCGAGGGGAGAAAATACCTCCGCTTGGTTTCATCTTCGGCGGCGGAGGGGGGGGAACAGCTGAAAAATGCCACGGAGTGGACAGGGGACAGAGTCCTGATTTATAGGACAGAGAACCGTCCTCTGTCTTGTCCTTTTGTCTACCAGACAAGAGAGGTTTTTTATGTTTTGTTGAAGAAATCATAGTTTTGTAGTATAATCAGTGTGGAAAATACGAATTTGTTAATATCCGTTGCTTGATGCAACGATGGATTGTAAGTATAATTAAGACAGAAAATGCTTACATGGGAGGTCAATCACATATGCTGTGTGACAATATTAAGAGTCTTCGCAAGGCGAAAGGTCTATCTCAAGATGAACTTGCGATAAAACTAAATGTAGTCCGGCAAACAATATCGAAGTGGGAAAAGGGGCTATCTGTTCCCGACTCCGAAATGCTGATACTTATTGCGGAGGCATTAGAAACTCCCGTCCATGTTCTTTTGTCCGAAACAATCGAACTTGATGTTAATTCAGATTTCAAGGTCATTGCAAACAAACTCGAAGTTATAAATGAGCAAATCATAAAATATAATGAGTCCCGCAGAAAAACATGGAGGGTTATTTTTGTTATAGCTTCTGTTTTGGCAGCGTGTGTTTTGTTGAGTAGTCTTGTCGGTTTTGTATATTGGCAATTTGCACTGAATGAAATTGGTGCAGATGCTTCCATTATTGGAGGAGCAGATGGTCCAACGGCTATTTATATTTCGAATAAAGTCTTCAATCCTTTTCCTTTTGCGGTATCCATCATAGTTGCTATTATTTCTATAGTCGGAATTTGTAAAACTCGTAAAAAATGAGATAGGTAAACAGTTCGTTAAATTCCAATTTATCGACCTGAACAGGCACATTACTTTTGGTCGTTTTTGCCCTCGCTTATACACCTTTTGGTCGCTCTCTGACGGGACGAGTAAGCTTTATGAGGAAATAATATTTTTATATGACCGCCTGATTTTGCATCAGGCGGGCTGTTTTTATGAGTTTGCAATTGTTTTTGCCCTCATGCAGTCGCAAAATTCCGCCGAGAGGAGAAAATGCATCCGTTTGGTTTTATCTTCGGCGGATATAGGGAATAGCAAGTGGTGGAAGTCGACAATGAGCACATCTTGATTTTTTGTGCTATCGCTGTTATAATGTTGTCAAAGTATGGTTTGTGTATATTATGCAAATTAAGGAGCAGATAATATGAGTTTCAACAAAACAATTCAAATGTGTATTTTTGACGGCAATCCAAACGGTCGCATCATGTGTGAATTGTCTAATTGGAATGGTAGAGTTTATAAAATTTCTCGCAATGATTTGAATGACTTTGCAAGTCGCCCTGATTCTTGTTATACCGGTGTTTACTTTCTTTTCGGCAAAGATGAAGATAATAATGATACCGTTTATGTAGGAGAAACAGAACGGATGTTGGTTAGACTGAAGCAACATCTGAATGATCTGAGATATTGGAATGACTGTGTTGTTGTTATTTCAAAGGATAATATTTTGAATAAGGCTCATGTTAAGTATTTAGAGAATAAATTTTACAATTTAGCAAATGATGCAAATCGGGCTATTATAACCAATAATACAGTACCAACTTGTTCATCTGTTTCTGAATTTGATGAGGCAATGTTAGAAGAATTTATAGAAAATGCAAAATTGCTTGTCAACACTTTAGGGTATAAGGTGTTTGATAAAATTGATGTTGCCGCAATTGAAAGAGAAAATGATAATCAAGTATTTTTTATCAAGGCGGCTCGTGGAGCTGATGCAAAAGGATTATTGATATCTGATGGTTTTGTAGTAGTGAAAGAATCTAAAGTTGCTGTGAATACTACGCCAAGCATGTCTGATAATTTAGTAAAGTTGAGAAATAAGTTAATAGATAAGGCTGTTATCAATGAGGATTTTATTTTTACAACTGATTATGTATTCACGAGCCCATCTCTTGCTGCATCAGTAGTAATGGGCAGAAGTGCAAATGGAAGAACAGAATGGCGAACAGTTGATAATAAATGTATTAGGGATATTGAAGAAGAATAAAATAACATATAGGTGCCGAAAACAAACAGAAAATGTAAAAAAGAAACCGAAAGAAAAAGTCCATAGCGTAATGCACAGACCGTTTGATTTTTTTCAGGCGGTCTGTTTTTCACTCTCTTCGTGAAAAAAACTCTCTTTCCGTGAACTTGTAATTTCGGTTGTTCTGTGTCACAATAGAAGCAGAAAGAGGCGTCGCTTTCAATTTATGAAACGAGGTTTTGGTATGAAATTGAACATCGGTGAAACAATTAAACATTTAAGAAAAGAACGGGAGATCACGCAGGAGGAATTTGCCGAGGTGCTCGGGGTGTCGTGTCAGTCGGTGTCGCGGTGGGAGAATCATTTGTGCTATCCCGACATTGAGCTGATTCCGACGATTGCCGCATTTTTCGGCATTTCCACCGACAAGCTGATGGGAGTGGACGAAACGGCAGAACAGGAAGCCGTTGAACGGTATCTGCATGATTATCAGATTGAAATGAGCAAGGGGAATCTCGACCGATGCATCACGATTGCACGCGAAGGTGTTGCGGAATTTCCGAACAACTATGTGCTGTTGAACAAGCTGATGTATGCGCTGTTCGGTTCGGGGGACGATGACGGCAACATCCCCGAATGGAAAGAGAATATGGAAAAGTATGATGCAGAAATCATTGCATTGGGCGAACGGATTATGAAATATTGCCCGGATATAAACATCAGGCTCGATGCTGCTTCCCGCCTTGCGTTTCATCATATTCTGCACGGCAGAAAACAGCTCGGCAGGCAGATTTATGAAACCTTTCCGTCCATGGAATACTGCAAGGAAAAGCAGATGTGGTGGGCGGTGGAAAAGGATGAAGAATTGCCGTTTCTGCGAAATGCCATCAAGCAAAGCTATGAAATGCTCAAATCGTTCATCTGGCTGCTTGCGGATGCGGATGTGGTGGATGTGCAGACGGAGCTGCTTGCAATCCGCAAAATTTTTGAGCTTGAACAACTGATTCTGGACGGCAACCGTCCGCAGACAGACTGGGGCGATGTGTGGCTTGCGTTTGACATCGCAAAACGATATGCGCTTCTTGGGGATCCTGAAAACACCTTCAAGTATCTGCACAAGGCGGTTGCGAATGCAAAGGCATTCGACAGCAGACCCGATGTGTTGCAATACGAAGCTGCATTGGTCGGGGAAATCACCATCCGAAAAACCGATTTTGAAACCTCCGACACAAGACCGCTTTGTGAAATTCTGCGTGACAAGTGGCTCAGGCACGATGAACTTGACTGTGTGCGAAATACGGACGAATTCAAGGCAATCATAAAGGAACTCGGTGCATGATTTTTTAACAGACTGCTCTCATGCGAGGGCAGTTTTTCATTTTTCCTTATATTTTTTCGATTTGCAGATATGAAAATCCGGGAATGATTGAATTGACGAAAATCTTGTGATAAAATTCAAAACAGAAGGGCGGGTGAGAATATGCAATCTCTGCAAGCAAAAATGCTGATGGCGGTTCTGCGCATGATTTTTCATTCGCCGCTGTCCGACAGCTCCAAATTATCCGACAATGCGGCAAAGCTGACCAAGGATAAAAAGTCAAAATACAAGCCGTCAAAGAGCTTCACATATACAAAGCATTGTGTTGACGGTGTAAAATATGAAAAACTTGTCAACAGAAAATGCAATACGCAAAAAGTAGTATTGATGCTTCACGGCGGCGGCTTCAAAATTGAATTGAATGATTTCTACCGCAGACTTGCCGAAAAATACAGCCGATTGTTCTGCGGTGCAACCGTAATCAATGCAGACTACGGAAGATTTCCCGAGCACCGGCTCCCGTCACAGATGCACGATGTGGTGAAAATATATCTGCATTTGTTGGATGCGGGAATAAAAAATGCCGATATTGTCGTTATCGGCGACAGCGCAGGGGCCACATTGGCTTTGACCTCTGCCTTGTGGCTTCGGGATCACAAAAAGTCTTTGCCCGGGCATATTGTCTGCTTTTCCTTGTGGGCGGATGCCACATCAAGCGGGGACAGCAGAATCACAAATGCCTATACAGATCCGTTTTACGGCATTGCAAAGCACAAAAAAATTGAAGACAATCTGCATCTGCTCAGAAGAATATCAAAATATGTGCTGGATGTTGACAGAACATCACCCTATATTTCGCCTCTGTTCGGCAGCTTTGAAAATTTTCCGCCCGTCACATTGGTCTGCGGTACGGCAGAGCTGGATGAAAGCGACAGCGACAGGGTATATGCAAAAATGAAAAATGCAGGTGTCGATGCCGTGCTTTATAAATTCGAGGGGATGTGCCATTGCTTTCAGCTGTTTTCCTTTTTGCCCGAAAGCAAAGCCGCATACAGCAAGGTGAAAGCAAGGATTATGGAGGATGGAAAATGAAAATTCTTGATAACGGCAACAAGCATATATTGCCGAAAATACCTGCACTTGTTTCCGAAAAGTGCAACAAAAAAGTTGCCGACATCAAATTCATCGGCGGCGGCAGCTTCGGCAGAGTTTATAAAACATCTTTTTCTGACGGTGAAGTAATTGCTGTCAAAGCATACAGAATGCAGGGCTCGCAATACGAAGAAGCGCAGCAGCTCAACATTCTTTCTGCGAACACAAGTGTAAAAATGCCGCAGGTGCTTTTCACGCATGAGGACAGTGAAACCGCAATCCTTGCCATGACCTTTGTGGACGGACAGAATGTACTGAATCCGATGTTTTTACTCAAAAGCAAGGCGCAGAAGCAGAAATTTGCGGAGGATGTCGTTGCCGGAATGCTCCAATGGCACAGTGTTACAAACGATAAATTCGGTGAACTATCAAATCCTTCTTATGATCGTTGGTCTGAATACTACAAAAAAGAAAAACAAGAGCCTTGGCTTGCAGGCTTAAACGAACTTGCACAAAAAGGAAGGTTCAGCAAGAAAAGTTTAGCACTTCTTCGCGAAGCTACCGAAATCTTCAACAATCTTCCCGAAGAAAATTCATCTCCCGTTCTCATTCACAGCGATCTTAATATAATGAACATCATGGCTGACCCGAAAACCTTACAGCTCACGGCATTCATTGACCCCTGCGGCAGCCTGTGGGCAGACAGGGAATATGATTTGTTCCAGCTTCGCAATATGTGGGGCGATGCCTACGGTTTGTATGAAACATACAAACAAAAATGTAAATTATCGGAATATACAGATTTCAGAGTTGCCTATTATGCATCCATGCATGAAGCGGCCATGCGGCTCAAGGGCGGTCTGCTCATGCCGTTGTGGGAAGAGCTGAACAATGCCCGACTGCAAAAAGAGATGAAAAAGCTGAAAGAAAAGATGTGATCTGATGAACATAGGCGAGCTTGTTACCGTAAAGACAATACAGGAAAGCGGCTTTGATGAAAAGCATACACCGTACAGTGCCGAGATCCGTCTGTTTTCCTGCGTGCAGCAGGGGGATGTCGACCTGCTGATTGCACAGCTTAAAAATCTGGAGTCCGTCATTGTGATGGGCAAAATGTCGGATGACGATTTGCAGCAGCACAAGTATATGGCGGTCAGCACCATTACCCTTGCCACCCGCTACGCCATTCAGGGCGGACTCAACGAAGCCAAGGCCTATGAATTTTCCGACAGGGTGATCAAAACCATTGATAAGCTGACCGATCAGAGCGAAATATTGATGCATTTAGGGCTTGAAATCGTCAGATTGACGCAGGATGTGAAAAAGAATAAAAAGCAGCCTGCGTTTTCACCGCACATCAGAAATTGCATGAAGTATATCCATGAAAATCTTTCGCAGAAAATCAGTGTAGCTTCTGTAGCGGAATATTGCGGAATTTCAGCCGATTATTTATCGCAGATCTTCAAAAAGGAAATGGGTGAAAATCTGAGCAGCTATATTTTGCGGCAAAAGCTTGAAAAAGCAAAAACGCTGCTGCTCAACGGTGTTTCGTCAAAAGAGATCTGCACGGCACTCGGATTTTCTTCGCAGACCTATTTTGTAACCGCATTCAAACGGTTTTATAAAATGACCCCATCGGAATATGTCAAACTGACAAGAAAGACCACCTGAGGCAAATCAGGTGGTCTGTTTTATGCAATCGTTTAATTTTCAACAAACATCTCGCTGTTGTCGGAATAAATGTCATACGCGGCAGGAACGATATTGATTTCCACATTGCTGTGCTCACCGCCGAATTCGCCGTCGAGTGTCCACGGAACTTTTTTGTCACAGGTGATTTTTACATGCTTTGTTTTGGTAAACAGAATATTATCACCGCTGTAATCCTTGCGCAACACCTTGAAAATGATCGGAATGACATCAATATTGCGTTTCAGTCCTCTGACCAGCAGCAATTCCAGATTGCCGTCATTAAGCTTGATGTTATCGAATTTGAAAACCCCCGCAACGGAGGTGGTGTTGGAAACCGAACCGAAATAGAACTTGTCTTCGATCACACCGCCGTCATATTCAATTTTCATGTAGGTGGGTCTGAAGCCGGCAAGCATCGGGAACAGGCGGATGCCGACACCGTAAAGCACATACGCACTGTGCCCTAAAATGTTTTTCCATTTCTGCGGTGTGGTGTAGGAAAGGTCGGTAGCGGCGCCGAAGGAGGCAATATAATTAAAATATCTGCCTTGGAAGGAGCCGACATCGTAGGTGTTTGTTTTGTTGTTCAGAATCATTTTTGCGGCAGCATCGAGGTTGGACTCAATGCCGAGCGTCAGCGCGAGGTCGTTTGTGGAGCCCGAGGGAATATAACCCACAGGCACTCTTTTGTTGAGCTGCAAAACACCGTTGATGATTTCGTTGAGCGTACCGTCACCGCCACAGCAAAGGATGACATCATGGTCGTTGCCGACATTTTTGACGATTTCGGTCGCATCCTGCGGTCCTTTGGTCTTTTCAACGGTAAAATCGAAATCAGCAGACGAGAGCTTTTCGATGACCTGTTCGGGGCTGATTCGTTTACGGTCGGTGCCGGAGCAGGGATTGGTGATCAACAGTGCTTTTTTCTTTTTCATAATGCCACTTTCGTCCCGAACAATCGGGCCCTTATTTTTTAATATTTGACACATTGTAACAAAACATGAACATTGTGTCAACAAAAATAAGAAACAATGAACAGGTTTTGTTGTTTTTGTTCGATGTGGATGCGGAAATAAAAGTATTTTGCATGACGGATGGCGGATTTCCATATACCCCCCTGTTGACAACATACCCCAATGGGGTATATTATGTATACGGAGGGTTGTTATGGATCATAATTGTTGCAGTAAGAAAACGCAAAGAAGCCCCGAAGAAAAAAAGCTCATCATCAACAGGCTCAACAGAATCAGCGGTCAGGTCAACGGTATTGCAAAAATGATTGAAAATGATGCATACTGTAATGATGTGCTGGTGCAGCTGTCTGCGGTTAAAAATTCCGTAAAAAGCCTGTCTGCGCACATTCTGGAAAATCATTTGTACACCTGTGTGACAAATGACCTGGAAAAAGGCGATTATGATACCCTCGATGAGCTCATCAGTCTGTTTAAACGATTCAATCAATAAGGAGGTGTAAAAATGGAAAAATATGTGCTTTGTGAAAAATGCGGCGCCATGGTGAAGGTTCTCATCGATTGCACCTGCGAAAACTGCGGCATCAAGTGCTGCGGCGAAACCATGAAAGAAATTTCCGCAGAAGAAGCCAACAAGCGTCTGGAAAACAAATAAAAAATCGTCTTCGACGAATCAACCCCCCGTCCCCCAATCTTGGGGGCGAAAAGGTGTTTTTGTTCAATAAGCTTGCGTCATTCAATGAGCCGCAGGCGAATTATATGCAAATTGCTCACAACGCGAGCAATTTCC
>JAZNCO010000005.1:0-22838 GCA_045587645.1 Acutalibacteraceae bacterium
CTCTGTCTGCGTTCCGCAGACATCTCATTACTCGCCTGCCGGCTCAGACATCGCTAATTCAGCATCCGCCGGATGCTCGCGACCCTTTCAGGGGCGACAAGTATTTGAGGGGTTCCGTCAGTAAGATAAACCATAATTTACTTACTTTGCGTATTGTTGCACAAAAAAAGATTCTGCAAACAGCCTGAACTGCTTGCAGAATCCGTTGTGTGATTATTTAAATTTTGCTGAGGATCTTTTCGTCAAACTTGTCAATGAGAAGCTTGAAGGTGTTGATGATCTTGTTGAAGAAATCGATGATCTTCTGGAAGAAGGCTTCGATCGCATTGTTTTCATCCTGTGTGATTTCAACCGTTGTGGTTGCAAGAACAACGCCGTCAACAACATAGTCGATGGTTACAAAGCCTTCGTCTGCACCTGCGGTGAGGGTCTTGCCGTCAAATGTGGCAAGTTCGGTTTCCTGCATGACAAGCTGACCGCCTGCGGGAAGGTCGGTTGCATAACCGTTGGTATCAATACCCTTTAAGGAAATGGTGAGATTGGAAACAGGAGCCACTCTGTAGTTGTTGGAGGAGAACTTGACATGGTCAAATTCACCTGTGGGCTGCAGATTGGTGCAGACAAGCAGAGAGTTGCTGACCTTTCTTTCGTAGCCGTAGCTGGGGCTGTTTCTGCAATCAAGGCTGCTCATACCCTCGTGCTGTGCGAGCATGGTGGAGGATCCGCCGCCGTCGAGCTCAAGTGCATCCACGCAGCCGAGAGCGATCATCATTTCGGCAACCTCAGGGTAGTCCATACCGCAGGAGGTGGGATCCTGTCTGCCGTCAACAACAAACATGACGACCGTGCCGTCTGCCTTGATGCCGACTGCAGTTCTGGGATTGAGCTTGTTGGCGGGTGCAACATTCTTACCGCCACTGACAAGGATATTGTTGCCTGCGACAGCTTCCTTGACATCATCTGCACTGACATTGCCACGTCTGATAACGGCAGTTCCGTCATTGAGAATCGCAAAATAAGGACTGCCGTTGGATGCGTGCACAAGAACACTGTTCATGACCATCACACCGCGAGGCTCGCCGGTTTCCTGATTGTGGAAGTCAGCATTGATTGCGCCGACAACATTCGTACCCAGCACTCTTTCCGCACCCTCTGCATGGTTGCGAACGGGAACCTTTGCCCATGAATCGGCAGTACCGTCATTGTAGCCTGCAACGATGAAAACATCGGGATTGCTCAGATCCACTTCCATGACAAATACCTCATTGCGATGGTCGCCTTTGGCATTGTTCACGATAATCTCTCTCTGTGTCACACCGCCGATGAGGGTGTATTCCTGCTGGGAAACGATGCGGTTGAGGGTCATCTGTGAGTCATCAATTGCAGCAAAAACCGAGGGGATGAGTGCTGCAACCAGCAAAAGCACACTCAGCAGAACTGCCAATGTCTTTTTGATTGTTTTCATAAAATAAAACATCCTTTCAAAATTATGGATAATATAATTTTATATGGTTTGCAGGCAAATGTCAAGACAAACAACCGAAATAATTGTATAAATTTACTTAAATGTTTATAAAAATGTGCTTGTTTTTTATTCCATTTATGGTATAATATTTTTGTATATCAATTTTATAAAAGGAGTGGCGTTATGAAATCGTTCAAAAAAGTACTGACTCTTCTTTCCGTTGTTGTCCTGCTTGTCTGCTGTGCAGTATTCGCTTCGGCAGCAAGTGATGTGACTCTGCTCGGTGTTGTTGCCGATATCGACGGTGCAGCCGTGCAGATCAACCATTGGGAAAATGAAGGCAAGCTCTATCTCTTCCTGCCCTCGGATGCAGACACCTCTGCATTGACACTCAAGCTCGAAGCCGCAGGTGCGGTTACAATGGACGGCACCGCAGTGGCAGACGGTGACACGCTTTCGCTTGCAGCAGGCACGCACACCATGACCGTTGCCGGCAAGTCTTACACGCTGTATGTTCTGCAGTCGGCAAATGTTGCCTCCGTACATATCACCACCGAATCCGGCTCCATGGATTATGTGCATGCCGACAAATCCAACAAGGAAGCCGCCGACATCATCATTATCGATGACGGTGAAGTGGTTATTGAAAAGGAGCTTGATTACATCAAGGGTCGCGGCAATTCCACATGGAAGTATGTCAAAAAGCCCTATAACATCAAATTCGACAAAAAGACCGACCTGTTCGGTATGGGCAAGGCAAAAAAATGGTCGCTGCTTGCCAACTATAACGATGAATCCGTTCTGCGCAATCACATTGCGTTGAATCTTGCGCAGGATGCAGGCATTGCATACACCTCCAACCATGTTTATGTTGATCTTTACATCAACAATGAATATTACGGCAACTACACCCTGACCGAAAGCGTTGAGGTCGGTGAAAACCGTGTGGACATCAATGACCTTGAAAAGGCTACAGAAGAAGTGAACACCGAGGAACTTGACAGTTATTCGCTCGGCGGCGCACAGGTTTCGGATTATCAGAGCCTCAAGGGCGGTACGCAGAAGTGGGTCAACATCCCCAATAACCCCGAAAACATCACGGGCGGTTATCTGCTTGAATGTGAAATTCCTTCCCGTTATGTCAATGAGGTCAGCGGCTTTATCAGCAAGCGCAATCAGCCCATCGTTGTCAAATCCCCCGAATATGCAAGCGAAGCACAGGTGAAATATATCAGCGCACTGTATCAGGAATTTGAGGATGCGCTGTTCTCCGAAACCGGCTACAACAGCCTCGGCAAGCATTATACGGAATACATCGATGTGGAATCCTTTGTGAAGATGTGCGTATTCCAGGATTATGTCAAGAATCTCGATGTCGGTCAGACCTCATTCTATATGTATAAGGATGCAGACAGTGATGTCTTTGTGGCTGCACCCGTATGGGACTTTGACTATGCGCTCGGCAACAACTATCAGCTCAATGACGGTGACCTCAAGGATCCCAAGGGCTGGTGGGTCGGCATCCGCTTCTACAGAACTGCCAACGATTCCAAATATCAGCCCATCATTCTTGCACAGCTGTTCAAGCATGATGATTTCTTCGCACAGACCGTGGATGCATGGCAGGATGTTTTTGCTCCCATTCTGACCGATGATTACATTGCAGGCATCAAGGCATTCTCGCAGGAGATTACCGATTCTGCCGTCAGCAATGCCATCCGCTGGAATATTTTTGAAACCTCAACATACGAAGCAACCGCAAACAAATATACTTCTTATGTGGATTCGGATGTTATCAAGTTCATGAAGGTCAGAAGAAGCGAATTCAACAGAGGCTATTCCGATACGGGTGTTCGCATTTTCTTCGATGCCAACGGCGGTACCGGACAGACCTTCACCACCACCATTGCGCAGGTCGGCGACAAGCTGACACTGCCTAAAAATGACTTCTCCAACGGCTTCCTTGTGTTTGACGGCTGGAACACGGCAAAGGACGGCAGCGGCACCTCGTATGCAAACGGTGAAACCATTACGCTTGAAAGTACACGCATCACGCTGTATGCCCAGTGGAGAGAGCTTGAAACGCTGAATTTCTTCGCAAAAATTGTGGCGTTCTTCAATAATATATTTGAAAAGATCCGCAGCTTCTTTACAAGTATTTTCGGTTAATTCGGGGGAGGTTAGTGTATGATTCCCGAACCGCTTCGCACAGTTCTCACACCCGGCTTCAAGGCATTGTCCTTTGTTACAAAACCTGTTTTCGGTGATTTTGCCGCACCCTTGCGTGCGGAAGATCCCGAGCATATCCGTTTTAATTTTGCAGCCCTTGCCGATGTGCACATCGACTGGCGTTCCTTCCGTTGGCGCAGACTCAGCACGGCTCTGCGTGATATGGAAAATTCCTATACTCCCATTGATGCACTCGTTACTTTAGGTGACACCACCGACCACGGCGAGCCCGAGCATTGGGAAATGGCAGAGTGGATCTTCATGCACCACAAGCCTGCAAAGGAGCTCATTTTTGCCATCGGCAACCACGACACATGGACACACGAGGAAGAGTGCGGCAGAAAATTTGACGATCTGTTCATCGAATATTCCGACAAAATCTGCAACCGCAAGCTCGATAAGGTCTATTTTTACACCGAGGTCAAGGGCTATCCGTTCATTGCCTTGGGTAGTGAAAGCGACTGCCTGAATGCCGACATTTCCGACGAGCAGCTGCAATGGTTTGAAGAAGCCATGGAAAAAGCTGCTGCCACGGGCAAGCCCATTTTCGTGCTGTGCCATCAGGCACTCAATCAGACCCACGGTCTGCCCCGCACCTTCGACAAGGACGAGGATTACAAGACCATGGACGAGGGCGGCATCGGGGAAGCCTCCGACAAGGTCAAAGCCATCATGAAGAAATATAAAAACGTTTTCTACATGAGCGGCCATTCCCACATGGGGCTCAACGGTAAATACACGCAGAAAAAGGAAGGCTACTGCACCATCGAGCATGACGGCAGCCTGCACCTGTTCAATCTGCCGTGCTTCATGTTCTGGAACCACCACGGCATCAAGTGGTGCGGCCTCGGCATGCAGTTTGAGGTGTATGACGAAAAGGTCGTTGTGCGCCCGAGAAGCTATGCAAGCAGACTGTGGTATTCCATGTACCGGCAGGAAATTGCACTTGAGAAATAATCACCTCTTTTGCGCAAAGCAGCCTGCTGCCGGAATAATCGGATAAAATATATGGCAAAATTTGCTGCAACCTATGAAGACAAAGAATTTGTGCAGACAGTGTCTGCACAAATTCCGTGGTCACATAATACTGCGATTCTGGATAAATGAAAGCTGCCGTCCATTGAGGATATTCAAAAGCATATCACAATCGAATGAAACGAAAGATGAATAAAACAGAATTCAAAGGGGAAATTATATGCATTTCATCATAACGCTTCTTTGCGCAGGACTGCTTGCAGTCGCCGGCTCCCTTTTGTTTGCAAAGATGAAAGCAAAGGGGCATTTTGTTTCCGGGAAAACGAAAAATATTCCGACTTTGATAATCTTTTTGCTTGTTCTGCTTGCGATTCTGGTTCCGGCTGACAGTTTCGTTTTGTCCTTTTTGCCGATCGAACAGCAATTGGACTATTACATGGATGAACCCGTTGACTGCGTTGTGCAGGGTCAAAAAAGTGCAATCGGGATCTCTTTTGAAGAAGACACCCCGGAAGTAACCTTTATCGATAAAACACTGTTTCTTTGGCGACCGGCTTTTTCGGACAGCGCACGGTATTATTACAAAAAAACACCCATGCATTCTGTTTTTCCGAACTACGAATATCGTGTTGCCGTTTTCTCTACACTTGCAACAAAAGAAAAATATGTTGCCGTTTCATTTGTTTCTTCCGAAAATTTTTCGGTAACGACCGACAGTCAGACTGCATTTGTGCGTATAGATCACCCTGCAGAACAGTTATATGCCTGTTCTTATGTTGCCTGTGTCGGAGAGGCATTTGATATGCAGTCTTTGTTCATCAGCGGTGAACCTGCAAATGTTGATTGACATTTAAAAAAATAAAATCGGAGGAAAAACAAATGACACGGGAAGAAGAAAAAATCTTTGCAGGAGAGCTGTTTTGCCCGGGAGATCCTGAACTGAAAGCGATTAAACTGCGTACTCATAATCTCAATATCGACTACAACCGTTTATATGAGCATGAAACCGAAGAACGCAACCGCATTCTCGGTGAAATCCTCGGCGGCATCGGTGAGGGCACCTTTCTGCAAGGCCCCATTACATTCCATTACGGCAAGCACACCACCATCGGCAAGCGAACCTTCATCAATTTCAACTTTACCGTGCAGGACGATGCACTTGTTAACATCGGGGATGACTGCAACTTCGGCCCGAATTGCACCATTGTGACCCCTATGCACCCGATGCTGCCCGATGAACGCAAAGCCATGCTCGACAGTGACGGTAATGTGAAACGGTTCTGCTATGCAAAACCCGTGACAATCGGCAACGACTGCTGGTTCGGGGCAAATGTGACGGTTTGTCCGGGTGTGACGGTCGGTAACAACTGCGTCATCGGAGCAGGCAGTGTGGTTACAAAGGATATCCCCGATAATTGCTTTGCCGCAGGTGTACCTTGCAGAGTCATCCGCGAACTGACCGAAGCCGACAGCATGATTCACAAACCCGAAATTCTCGGGGATAATCAGGTGATAAAATAAAGCAACAAAAAAGAGGCTTGTGCAGCCTCTTTTCTTTATTATATAGGAAATTGCTCGCGTTGTGAGCAATTTGCATATAACAAAAACACCTTTTCGCCCCCAAGATTGGGGGACGGGGGGTTGATTCGTCGAAGACGATTTTTTATACTTTCACTTCATCGGGCAATTCCTGATAGCGTTTTGCCTGTGTGCTGAACAGCTCGTAATATTTGCCCTTTGCCGCCATCAGTTCGGCATGGTTGCCCTCCTCAATGAGCACACCGTTGTCAATGACAAGGATTTTATCTGCGACCGTGGCACTCGACAATCTGTGCGACACGAAAACGGTGGTTTTATCCTTGCGCAGTGTGTCAAACTGATTGTAGATTTCCTGCTCGGCAATGGCATCCAGTGAAGCGGTCGGCTCGTCAAGAATCAGAATATCCGAATCGCTGTAAAATGCCCTTGCAATACTCAGCTTCTGCCACTGACCGATGGAAAGCTCAATGCCGTTGTCCTCAAAATAGCGCATCAGCGGTGTATCATAGTTATTCGGCAGATTGGCAATGAATGCATCGGCACTGCTCTGCACGGCGGCGGTTTTGATCGCATCGTCCTGCATGGGCTTTTCAACCTGCCCGAAGCCGATGTTCTCTTTTACCGTCACGGCATACTTGCCGAAGTCCTGAAAGATGATGCCGAACAGCTGATACAGCTTTTCCACATCATATTCGCGGATATCGTGACCGTCCAGCAGAATTTTGCCCTCGGTGGGGTCATACAGACGGGTTAAAAGCTTAATGAGTGTGGTTTTGCCTGCACCGTTCAAGCCCACCAATACAACCGTGTCACCCGGCTCCAGCACACAGCTCATGTTTTTGATGACATCTCTCTCGGTGCCCGGGTAACGGAAGCTGACATTCTGCAATTCAATGCGGTGCCCGACATGTCTTTGCGGCACAAGGGGCTTGTCTGTCAGCGGCTTGATGAGCCGTTTTTCCTGCATAAAGGCGATCAGGTTGTCAATGAACAAGGTACCCTCATACACCGTTGCCGTGGTGGAAATAAAGCCTGCAATGCCCGTGGCAACGCTGTTGAGTGCGCCTGTATACAGAGAATAATTACCGATTTCGATTGCACCTGCAAAGACCTGCTTTGCAATGATGAGAAACAGTGCGCAGTTTGCCGCACCCGACACAAAGGCAAGGGAGATATTCCATGCACCCTCCTTGACGAACAATGCCTTGATGCCTGCAAAATAGCGCTTGAATACCTCGCGGTAGCGCTGTGTGAAGGTGTCGGCAAGTCCGAACATGCGGATCTCCTTGACCACATCCTTATTGGTGACAATGTCCGAAAAATAGGACATTTGTCTGCGGTCCTTGGAACGGAAGCGCATATAACGGAAATTTTTTCTGCGATATACAAAGTTCACCACCGCACCGGGGATTGACAGCGCGATCACAAGCAGCGAAGCCCACTGCGGACGGACATTGGCAAGGATGATGAAGAACGAAACGAGAGTGATCACCGTGCTGACAATGGAAAACACTGCGCCGATGATCTGCAGAGGTCTGTGGTTGGCTTCGCGCACGGCATTTTCAAGCTTTGCATAAAAATCGGGCTTGTCAAAGCTGGAAAGATCCAGCTCCTTTGCCTTTTTCATGATCTTCTCACGCACATGGCTCGACACCAGCTCGCCTGCAATGTTGGTAACGAGATTGTTGATGTTGTTGGTCAGCGTAATGGCAAAAATGCAGATAAACTGCAGCACGAGCAGACCGACGATCCTGCTCCATAAGCCGTCGGGAACGGCGCTTTGGCTTGTTGCCGCCGTGTATGCGCCTGCAAGGTCATTGAGCAGAACCGAGCCTGCATATGCCTGCGCAACGGGCAGAAGACCGCTGAACAGCGCAAGGACGACCTTGGCTATAAGAATCCACGGACGGGTTTCCCATACAAGACGGAAAATATAGAACAATCTTGTGAAGAATTTTGAGCACAAGCGTTTTAAATAGCCGGGAACCTCCTTTATGTTCTTCGGTTTGGGCTCCTTGAGCTTGTCCAGCTCTGCCCACGGATTTCCGCCGGGGAACGCAGGAGGCATAACAATCCCTTCTTTCTTTAGATAACACTTTTACAATTATAGCATAAACGGAAAATCTTTTACAATGCTTAAAATTTTATGAAAAAAGGAGCTGTTATTTACAGCTCCTCATGTCGGTTAAATTTTCATCAGATAAACAAGGGAACGGATGATAAACTTGAAAACATTGACAATTTTTGCAAAAAAGGCATTGATGCCGCCGTCAAGGTCCTCATAAGGCTCGTCTGCACCCTGCAGGGTGAAAACACCGTCTTCATAAGTGTAAAGCTCGGTGGTGAAGGTGCCGGTTTCTTCATACAGTGTCAGAGTCCGGATGCCGTAAGGGCCGAATTTTGCAAACTGACAGCCGTAGGTCATACCCATGGTGATACCGTCCACCTCGCCCGTGTAGCCGCAGGTGTGCTCATGTCCGAAAAATGCCCCGATCACATTCTGCTGCTGCCAAACAGTAAACTCCTCGGTTATCACACCGGGCTCATGTGCAAATTCCGCATGTCCCGCTGCAATACTTTTATTAAGTCTGTAGGCGGTTACACCGTCAGCAAACGCACCGTCATCCCAGGGCTTGCATTCCTCAAACAGATTGCCGATATCGTCCGTCGGAATATGCTCGAACACAATACCGGGCACTCCGCCGGCGTCATATTCCTGCATCCACTGCAGCTGCTCGGCTGTAAAGCCCTTGCCGTTGTCAAGCATCCACAGACCGAAAACGGGGGTGTCGGAATCGGATGCAAGGATGGGAAGAAATTGGTCGATTTTACCTTCTGCATCGTCACTTTCGTCAAAGGTCAGACAGGTGGAAAACCCTGCATATATTGCAAGCCAGTCCTCGTTGGTGATACCGCTGTTGTAGTCGTTGTTGCCCTGCGTGACAGCGAAGGGAATGCCGCTTTCCGCAATGGGGGCAAGCATCTGTTCAATGGCAGATTCCGTATCGGCAAGAGCCGTGGCATAATCCTTGTTTTTCACACCCTCCAGAATGGGCTCATCGTCACCGTTTACATCCACCACGGGACGGCTGTCTTCCACAAGATCCCCCGTGATGACGATCAGATCGGGCTTTGCGGTTTCGATTGCTTTTTCAATGAAAGCAATGAGCTCTTTTGAAATATATTTGTCATCCTGCGGATCGCTCAGTTGCAGAATGGTGAAGCTTCCGTCCTCTTTAAAGCGAAGCTGTGTTTTTTCTTCTGCGCCGACAGTGAAAACGAACAGACTGCACAGCATGGCACATACAAGCAAAAGGGAAATGCGTTTTTTCATGTTTATGCTCCTCTCTTTTTTCTGCTATGGAAATAGTACCACTTTTTCTTCATAAAATCAAGAAAAAACTGTAAATTTATGTTCCTATCCGCTTCGAAATATGGTATAATATAAAATAATATTCTCATTGCAAAACAGAAAGGGGTCGGTTTTTTGCTTTGCCGACATTGTTCAAAAAAGGAAGCGACCACGCATATCCGCAGCATCATCGGCGGTGAAACGGTCGAAACGCATCTTTGTGCGGAATGTGCCGCGGTGCTTGGTTATACGGATGTTTTTCCGCTTTTTGCGGCAGGACTTTCGGATTTTATGTTCGGCTCTCTGCGCAGCGAAACGGCTGTCAGCAGCCTGAGCAGCAAAATCGTGCGCTGCGAAAACTGCGGTGCATCCTTTGAAGAAATTGCAAACAGCGGTGCGCCCTCGTGCCCTGATTGCTACCGTGTTTTTTATGATAAATTCCTGCCGACCGTGCAACGCATTCACGGCAATACCTCGCATGTCGGCAAGGTTGCAGGCGGTGCACATGAGGCTGTCAAGCGTGCGCACCGTATCAGCCTTTTGAAGGAACAGCTCAACACCGCCATTGACGAGCGCAACTTCGAGCTTGCCTCGCGGCTTCGCGATGAAATCAGGGAACTGGAGGCACGCTGACATGGATGAAATGAAAAAATGGTATACCGACACCGATTCCCACGGTGAAATAATTCTTGCCACGCGCGTGCGCACCTTCCGCAATTTTGCGGATATTCCGTTTCCTGCCCGTCTTTCGGGAGATGCACTGCGAAAGATCAATCTTGCCGTCTGCGCGGCAGCGGAAAAGCTTCCGGATTTTTCGCTGTATCCCGTCAGCATGGAAGCACTGCATCCGTATGAAGCGGTCGCATTGGCGGAACGGCATCTCATCAGCGCCGATTTTGCTGCCTCGCGTGATAACCGTATTCTGCTTTTGAGCAAGGATGAAAGCATCAGCATCATGGTCAATGAGCAGGATCATCTGCGTATGCAGGTGCTCTTCGGCGGTCTTTGCACGGAAAAGGCATTTGAGTGCGCAAGCCGTCTGGATGATGCCTTTGACAGCGCTTTTACCTATGCATTCGATGAAAAATTAGGCTTCCTGACACGCAATCCTGCCGATCTCGGCACAGCCATGCGTGCATCCGTCATTCTGCATCTGCCAGCCCTGGCGGCACAGGGCTTTATGCTGCAGTTTGCATCCTCTGCACCCAAGCTGGGACTTTCGGTTCGCAGTCTGTACGGAGAGGGCGGCTCGGCAAAGGGCGATCTGTATCAGCTGACAAACACCGTCACCATGGGACTTTCCGAGCAGGCAGCCCTGCAGAATTTAGATGCCTTTGCCCTGCAGCTGGAAACCCGTGAGCGTGCCGCAGCCGAGCAGTATGTGAGTGATATTGCTGTGCAGGATCGCATCCGCCGTGCACACGGTGTGCTGACCAATGCCATGCTTCTGCCCACGGACGAAATGCTCGAAGCACTGTCCCTGCTGCGTCTGGGCGCGGTGTACGGTTATTCCGACATCCCCTTGCAGACCATCAATGAGCTGTTTGTGTCCATGCAGCCTGCCAATATCAACTGTATGGCAGGCGCCGCCCTCGGCAAGTCCGACCGCGATGTTCTGCGTGCACAGCTGGTCAGAGCAAGGCTACTGTAAACAGAATGTATGTAAACATATTTTTAAAACAAAAAAGAAATAACCGCCCTCTCGTCTTCCATTCGTGAGGCGGTTATTTCGTCTTTAACGGAAGGCTGACCGTCTACTGTCTGCCTTGTTCACTTTTATTATATCAATATTTTTGCATTCTGTCAACACCTGTTTTCAGGTGTTTTTTTTCTGCGGATGGCTTTTTTTTGTCAAAAATCAGGCAGGCGGTCAATACTCATTTAGTAGTATTGTTTTCAGGGAGTGATACCGTGTATAAATTTACGGGTTTTTCGGAAAAAGCCAACACCGCGCTGAACAATGCCGTCAATGCCGCGGAGGACATGGGGCACACATACATCGGCAGTGAGCATATTCTGTTGGGGCTGATCAGGGATTCGGGCAGTGTGGCCGCCGTGGTGCTGCACAACCGCAGAATTACCGCACCGCGTGTCAAGGAGCAGATCCGCACCGCCATCGGCATCGGCATGCCGACCCGACTGACGGGGGATGATTTTACCCCCAAAGCCAAGCGCATTGTGGAAAGTGCCTTGCAGACGGCAAGAAGCAGCGGACAGACCCTGACGGGCACCGAGCACCTTTTGTCTGCCATGCTCAGGGAGCCGCAGTGCTTTGCCTGCCTTGTCATCAACCGACTGGGGGTGCAGTGTGCAGATCTTCTGAATGAGCTTAACGGTACGCAGGAGGGCGAACGCAATGTCACGCAAAAAACAACACGCAACCGCAATCAGCCAACGCTCGAAAAATACGGGCGCGATCTGACCGCGCTGGCACGGCAGGGACGGATAGACCCTGTTATCGGCAGGGAAAGTGAAATTGAGCGCATGACGGGGATTCTGTGCCGCCGCACCAAAAACAACCCTTGCCTGATCGGAGAGCCGGGTGTCGGCAAGACCGCCGTTGCCGAGGGGCTTGCCTGCAAAATTGCCGACCGCGAAGTGCCCGAGCTGCTGTGCGACAAGCGGCTGATTTCATTGGATCTGACGGGCATGGTGGCAGGTGCAAAATACCGCGGTGACTTTGAGGACCGCATCCGCAATGCCGTGGACGAGGTGATGCAGGCAGGCAATGTCATTCTGTTTATTGACGAGCTGCACAATATTGTCGGTGCAGGGGCGGCAGAGGGTGCAGTGGATGCTGCCAATATTTTAAAGCCCATGCTGGCAAGAGGGGAACTGCAGATCATCGGTGCGACCACTCTGGAGGAATACCGCAAATATATAGAAAAGGATGCCGCACTCGAACGGCGGTTTCAGCCCATTACCGTTGAGGAGCCCACACCGCAGCAGACGGTTGAGATTCTGAGAGGGCTTCGTGACCGCTACGAGGCGCATCACCGTGTGCGCATTCCCGATGAAACCGTGCATGCGGCGGTGGAGCTGTCCGTGCGCTATATTGCTGACCGTTTTCTGCCCGATAAAGCGGTGGATTTAATGGACGAGGCGGCTTCGCGTGTGCGCCTGCATGCAAGCGATCTGCCCGAAGGGCTTCGCAATCTTGAGCAGCAGCTGCACCATATCTGTGCCGAAAAAGCCGCTGCCGTCAATGCGCAGGATTATGAACGGGCGGCGAATCTTCGCGATGATGAAAAGGAGCTGCAACGGCAGATTGCTGCCGAAAAGGGTCGTTGGCACGAAAGCGAAGCGACCACACCCGACACGGTCAGTCCCGAGGATATTGCACAGATCGTGTCGCTGTGGACGGGTATACCCGTGCACCGTTTAAGTGTGGAGGAACAGGAAAAGCTCATGCAACTGGAAGCACATCTGCACAGCCGTGTTTTCGGGCAGGAAAAGGCGGTCAGTACGGTGGCATCCGCCATCCGCCGAAGCAGAACGGGCTTGTGTGACCCTGCCCGACCTGTCGGTTCGTTCTTGTTCTGCGGTCCGTCGGGTGTCGGCAAAACACAGCTCTGCAAGGCACTTGCCGAGGTGCTGTTCGGAGATGAAAAGGCGATGATCCGTCTGGATATGTCCGAATACACCGAAAAGCATGCCGTGTCGCGCATGGTCGGCTCACCGCCCGGCTATGTCGGCTTTGAAGACGGCGGTCAGCTCACCGAACGGGTACGCCGCAGACCGTTCTGCGTGGTGCTGTTTGACGAAATCGAAAAAGGACATCCCGAAATATATAATCTCCTGTTGCAGATCATGGAGGACGGCATTCTGACCGACACGCACGGGCGCACGGTTTCGTTCCGCAATGCGGTGGTGATCATGACGAGCAACATCGGCGCCGCACAGCTTGCCAACGGCGGCATCGGCTTTGCCGAGCAGGACGGTAAAAATGCAACACAAAAACGCGAGCAGCACCTGCGTTCGGAATTGAAAAACAGCTTTCGTCCCGAATTTCTCAACCGCATTGATGAGGTGATCTTCTTTGAACCGCTGACAAAAGAGGATTGCCTGGGGATCGTGCAGAAATTGCTTGATGAGGTGCGTGAGCGCCTGCTTGCAAAGCAGATTGAATTGCATTTTGACAAATCGGTCAGCGAGGCGGTGTGTGATGAGGGCTTTGATGCGCGTGTCGGGGCGCGGAATCTGCGCCGCACGGTGGCAAAGCGCATCGAGGAGCCTCTGAGTGAGCAGCTGCTGAACGGGACATTGCAGGAAAACCGACAGTACCGTTGCAAGATGCAGAATAATGTCCTGAAAATCAGGGAAGAAAAGGGTAGTTGACCGCGATTCCCTCGGAAAAGTGTAAAATATGCTTTCGGATTCCCTCATAAAAGTGTAAAAATCATGTTCATATTCCCTCATAAAAGTGTAAAACGGTGTTGATTTTTTTATTTCCGGGGAGTATAATCAATACAAAGAAGGTGATTTTTTTGTATTTGAAAAGAAAAATTGACTTGTTCCTTGCTGAATGGAAGGCAAATGCAGACAGAAGCCCGTTGTTGGTAAAGGGTGCCCGGCAGGTCGGAAAAACGGAATCGATACGCCGTTTTGCAAATAGGAATTATAAAAGCGTGGTTGCAATCAATTTTGTTGAGGAGCCGAAGTATAAAACCATCATTGAAGACGGGTATTCGATGCAGTCGATTGTGCGCAATATTTCTCGCATTGATCCCTCAAAACGCTTTATTGAGGGAGAAACGCTTTTGTTTTTTGATGAAATTCAGGAGTTTCCCGAAATTGCAACGGCGCTCAAGTTTATAAAGACCGACGGCAGATTTGACTGCATTTGCAGCGGTTCCTTGTTGGGGATTCATTATCAGCGTATTGAGAGTAACAGTGTCGGATATAAAACCGATTATGAAATGAAATCACTTGATTTTGAAGAATTTTTGTGGGCAAACGGCTATGACGATTCCTTCACGGAAGAAATCTTTGCTCATATGTGCAGTTTTACACCGTTTGGGAATCTGGATTTTTCGTTGTTGAACGGCTTGTTTCTTGATTATTGCATTCTGGGCGGCATGCCGGCGGTTGTACGTCAGTATGCAGAAAAGAAAAGCTTTGAAGGCTCCTTGAGCCTGCAGCGGCAATTGATTGCCGATTATCGCGAGGATATCCGCAAGTATGCAGTCGGCATGGATCAGACAAGAATTCTCAATGTGTTCAATTCTGTAGCACCGCAGCTGGCAAAGGACAATAAAAAATTTCAGCTTTCCAAATTGGAGGGCGGTGCACGCTTCAAGGATTACCGTGGTTGTGTGGAATGGCTTCATGATGCGGGGCTTGTGAATATCTGCTACGGCTTGCATTTTCCCGAATTGCCGTTGAGGGGAAATTATGACGACACAAAATTCAAGCTTTATTTTGCTGATACCGGGCTTTTGGTTGCGATGCTGGATGATGAATCACAGGAGGATCTTCGTGCCAATAAAAATCTTGGTGTGTACAAAGGGGCTTTGTATGAAAATATTGTCGGGGAGGCACTGGTAAAAAGCGGTTGTGATCTCTATTACTACCGCCGTGAGGATTCCACGCTTGAAGCGGATTTCTTTGTTCGCACCATGCATTCGTTGGTGCCTGTTGAGGTCAAAGCGAAAAACAACAAAGCAAAATCACTGCGTTTGCTGATTGAGAGCGATAAATATGCGGATATTGCATTTGGTGTAAAGCTGTGTGGCGGAAATATCGGCAATGAAAATGAGATTGCAACGTTTCCTTATTTCTGCACATTTTTACTCAAACGTTGGCTGAAAGAGCAACATTGAGTATATTTTGTGCGCTAAACCATAATTTATTGTGCAGCCGGGGGGGACGGCTGCTTTTTTTTGTGAATCTGCCTATAAATATTATATATATTTTGTTTACTTTGTTTTTTATATATTTATTGCATTCGTATTGCGGATGTGGTATGATTATTGTGTATAATTGTACGAAGACCTTTGTCTTCGGAAGGAGTGTTATTTTTATGACAAGAACACACAAAATCACACACCGTATCATGGCCCTTGTGCTTTGCGCGGTGCTTGTGCTGACCTCGGGCGGCACGGGCCTTGGCAGCATTCTCACAAGTGAGCTGTGGGACAGCCTTGCCCCCACGGCACAGGCAGCTGTTGAAAAATCAGTCAACAGCTATGATTTACTGAAATCTGCCATCAATGAAGCCAACAATTCCACGCAGCAGTATAAAATCACGCTGTCCGGCAGCTGGTCCGGAGGCTCAATTGACTATCTGCCTGCAATTTCGGGTAATGTGATACTCGACCTGAACGGTAAGACTGTCAGTTATTCTTACACCGGTGAAGGCAAAAACGGCAACAGCTATAAGCATATTCAGTTGCCGACCAGCAATGGCTCGTATGATGTAACCAAGGATACCCTGACTTATGCATTTCTTTCTGTTGCAAGCGGCGGTACCCTGCAGATTATAAACTCGAGTTCAACAGATGCGAGCATTTCTTTGTATACCGATTATGTCCATACGGGTACATGGGGCGGCGGTAAATCAACCGTACAGGCTTCCTCCAACCTTCTGAACTGTTCGGGTACGCTGATTCTCGGTGACAAAAGTAATGCTTCGTATTCCAACTTTACGCTGAAATCGACGGCAAGATCAAGGCAGGACGGCGGCGGATCCTCCGGTACAAACTGTTATGCAACCGCCATGGCTGTTTCTTTGATTTCCACATCCGCAAAACTCAAAATGTACGGCGGTAATCTGGTTGCCGTTTCAGAATCCAGAGCTTTCTATGCAATGAACTCAAACGGACGAGCATATGCACTGAACATTGATTCCTGTTATTCTGCCGATATCTACGGCGGTTCTGTCAGCCTGCCGCAGGAAAACAACAACGGTATCGGTAATGACCATGACAATGCAACCTCCGGCGGTGTTGGTTATTATGCAACCATCCGTTGTAATGATGATCATGTTTATATTTTTGACATTGATTCATACATCAAGGTCAGAGCAACTGCCGACACCGGAAAGGCAACTCTGAATGCTGCCAACATCAAGACTGTAGATGCAGCAGATGCACCTTTTGTGCTCGGTGGTAAATTTGTGAATGAATCGTACTCTGATGATGCAACATTAAACAGCAAATTTGTTGATGGCGATTATTACGCAGCGGACAGACTCAACTCTGACAGCTGGCAGAAGAATATCTTCGGCAACGGTGCCGGCAGCTATACCATTTTCACATGGCTCTATATGGCTGACCAATATACAACCAATGCAGAGTGGTACGGCAAGAGTAACTTTGATACCTTTGCTGATTGGCGGAACACTGCCTATGACACCACATATACCGCAAATAATTCATCCGTAAACAACAGCACAGCTGTCTTTGACCCCGATATTGACTATCCGTTAAGTGCGGCATTGAGCTCCGGAACAAAATATCTGACCTACAAATACCTCCGCACGGCTTATGATCACACCGGCTGGTGCGGTAAAATTGCCGGTACAAACAAGCCGGTTGATATATCCGAGGGTATCTCCAATTCCACCACATTTGAAGGCACCGGCGGTACGGTATTTGTGCATCCCACATGGACTCCGCATCCGTATGATGTAACTTATAAATGGAATGAAGCCGATAATATCACTGTCAAGGATGGTCAGGATACACACAAAAGTTCTTTCACACAAGGGGATTACTACCATATTGAAAGCGATAAAACCCTGCATACTCCCACCCGTCCGGGTTATAAGTTTGCAGGCTGGCGCCCGACTGCTGCGGTCGGCAACTGGACGACCGACGATCTGTATCTTGATACAACGCCGCTGAAAGGAAAGTACGGTGATGTCACATTCAAGCCCGAATGGACACCGATTGATTACACCATCACCTTTGCAACGGACAAGATTGCGGACGGAACCTGGTCGTTCCACGAAACGGCTACACTGCGTGATCCTGCTGCCCCTGAAAAGGTCGTATCCGCAGATGCCTACAACAGTTTCAATCTTGAAAAGGGAGGCAATCTGCCCTCTGTTTTCAAGCCCGGCTATACCTTCCAGAATTCATGGAAGATCGTTTACATTACTCCGTCTCCCGAAGGCGGCGGTGCTTCTGTCGGCAAGGATCTTAATGTCGGTGCGTTCGGCTCCATCTGGGGCTATCTGACCTTGCTTGCCAATCTGACACCGAATAATTACAATATCACCTATGTCATTCCCGATGGTGCCGTCTTGAGCACCACTGCACCGAAAACCGTTACCTTTGATGCCGCTTACGGTGAACTGGCAAAGGCTGAACGTGTAGGCTATACCTTCCTTGGCTGGACGACCGTTGCGGGCAGCAATGTGCCCAATGTGAATTCCGAAACCATTTATACCACTGTCGGTGATACCACACTGTATGCCTGCTGGTCAGCAGACGGTTTCGGCGTAAAGCTTTATTATTTCAACTCCGAAAACCAAAAGACACCGCTGAACGACGGCAATGCAATCAATGTTCAGTATGATTCACCTTACGGCGAGCAGCTGGATGCCCTGCAGCCCGACGATAATCTTCGTGCCGGTTGGGAATTCGTCCGTTGGTATGATGCAAACGGCAACACCGTCACAAAAGACACCATTTACAAAATTGACTCCAACAGCGAGCTGTTTGCTGAACTGAAAGAATCAACCTACTACCTGACCTTTGACGAAAACGGCGGTACCTCCGTTGCAGACTTCTCTTACAAGGTCAGCGACACCTTTGAGCTTCCCGTCAGCACCAAAACCGGTTATATCCTTCGCTGGAAAGCACGCAACTCCGCAGGTCGCTGGAAAGAAGGCGCACTTTATTCTTCTGTTGAATACACCGGCGAATACGGTACGGTTGATTTTGTTGCTGACTGGACTCTTGCATCCTACAAAATCATTCTCGATGCAAACGGCGGCGTCTGCACCTACGGCGAAATCAATTATAACTACGAAACCGTAATCGATGCAGATGAATTCGCTGCAAAATACACACCCACCCGCACGGGTTATTCTTTCAAGGGCTGGTTTGTCAAGACAAGTGCCGGTTCCTGGAATGAGGGTGCGCTTGTCACCTCTGTCGGCACACAGAATCACGAAAATGTGACCCTGGTTGCACAGTGGGAAAAGATCGAATACACCCTGACCTATGACCTGAACGGCGGTGAATATGAGGGCGCAACGGAATACGCCGATACCTACACTATCGAAGATCAGCTGACCCTGATTGCTCCCACCAGAACGGCTTATACATTCAACTATTGGAGAGTGCCGAATGATATCAACATCGGTACGGCATGGACAGCCGGTACATATTATTATCTGACCGATGTTCTGTCCGAAAAATACGGCGATGTGACCCTGATTGCCGAATGGTCGCCCGTGCAGTATACCATTGCGTTCCATGCAGACGGCGGCTCCGAGGAATGGAATTATTCCACCTACAACACCAATCAGGCATACACCCTGCCCGACAGCACCAAGGCAGGTTATATCTTCAAGGGCTGGATGCCCGATGCGGATGCAGGCAACTGGAAAGCCGATACCACCTATGCTGCCGGTACACCTGTCGGCGGTCAGTACGGCAATGTCAGCTTCACTGCACAGTGGGAGGTTGCAGACTATACCGCAACCCTGGATGCAAACGGCGGTACGCTTGACCAGACCACTGTCAGCTATAATATTCAGTCCGGTGCAGATCTGCCCACACCCGAGCGTGCCGGTTATGCATTTGCAGGCTGGCGTGTAGAAGAAAGTGTCGGCTCGTGGAAAAAGGATGATGTGCATGCATCCATCATGCAGGACAATTACGGCGATGTCAGCCTGATTGCCGTGTGGACCCCCATTGCATACGATGCAACTTTCTATTCGCAGAATACCCTGCAGACAGCATTGACCGTTGAGGATTACACCATTGAAGGCGGTGTCACCCTGCCTGCAATGACCCGTGACCACTACACCTTCATGGGCTGGCAGCCCAGAGAAAGTGTCGGCTCCTGGGATGCTTCCGCTGTTTACACAGCAGGTGACTGTGCGGATGCATGGGGTACGGTGCAGTTTGATGCCGTATGGGAAATCTACACCTATACCGTTGTATGGCAGAATTACGACGGCACCGTGCTTGAAACCGACACCGCTGTTGAATACGGCACACTGCCCACCTATGACGGCACGGCTCCTGTAAAAGCAGCCGATGCACAGTACACCTACACCTTTGTCGGTTGGGATCCTGCCGTAACACCCGTTGCAGGTGCAAACGGCACAACCTATGTTTACACCGCTGTTTTTGCACAGACCGTCAATTCCTACACCGTCACATGGCAGTATGAAACGGATGAAAATGACAGCACACCGATGAAGGTTGTGACCGAAGATGTTGCTTACGGTGCAATCCCTGCATTCAAGGGTATTCCCGTCAAGGAAAGCAGCAACAGTGCTGACCATGTATGGCAGTTTATGGGCTGGACACCTGCTGTTTCCCCTGTAACAGGCAATGTCACCTACACTGCAATCTTTGAGGAAAATAATAATCCCATCACCATCACATGGTATATCGGCGGTGAAGCACACAAGACCTACGGTGTTACCGGTGCAAGCCCTGTTTATCCCACAACACCCGTGCTTGAAAAGAATGACGGCTACAGCTACAGCTTTGTCGGTTGGGCTGCTACCGAAAACGGTGCAGTGCTTGATGCTCTTCCTGCACTGGGAACAGAAAATGTTAATTACTATGCAGTATTTGACAAGACCGCAGTTACCTACACCGCAACCCTCATCGGCAACGGCGGTACGGTTGAAAGAGAAACCGAAACCTATGCCGTAGCCGAGGATGCACTTGAGCTTCCCGTGCCCGTTCGCAACGGTTACACCTTTGTCGGCTGGAAGCCGCTGAACAATGCAGGCAACTGGGATGCAAACACCACCTATTCCGCAGGTGTTCTCGGCGGTATGCTCGGTGATGTCACTCTTGTTGCACAGTGGACGGCAACCGAATACACCGTAACGGTCTATCCTGCAGACGGCTCTGCCGAATATGATATCACCTACACCATTGACGGCACACAGACACTGCCCACCATCACCCGTGAGGGCCACACCTTTACCGGTTGGTATGTACTGCTCGGCGACGGCAGCTGGAAACAGGGGCAGGTGCTTGACCTGAACGAAAGCCTTGCCAATAACTACGGCAACCTGACCGTACAGGCTCAGTGGCAGGTCAACCGTTACACCGTGACATGGGTCATTGACGGTACCTTCGCGACCGAAACCTATGCCTACGGCACAGCCATTGCACAGCGTACCGTTCCCGAAAAGCTCGGCTATATTGCCGCATGGGATCAGGCAGTTCCGCAGGTCATGCCTGCTGAAAATCTTACGATTACGGCTGTTTACACCTTGCGTGAATACACCATCACCTACAACGCAAACGGCGGCGAAATGCCTGCAAGCTATCCTACCGTTTACAATATCACCGCTACCGATGCACTGCCTGTACCCACCAAGGCAGGTAGTCTGTTCGCAGGCTGGCAGGTCGTCAGCGAGGGCGGCAACTGGATTCTCGGCACAACCACCGCTGCATCCGCAACCCTTGCAGGCCGCTACGGCAATGTATCCCTGAAGGCTGTCTGGACACCTACCATCCACGAAATCAAGTGGGTCATTGAAGAAGGCAGAGTACGTATTGCACACTGGTACTACGGTGCAATGCCCTCTTATGACGGCATTCCCGAAATCGAGCAGGATGCACAGTATACCTATGTGTTCACGGGTTGGGATAAGGAAATCGTCACCGTAACGGGCGATGCAGTCTACACTGCACAGTTCGATAAGGTGCTGCGCTCTTATTCCGTCACCTGGATGCTGGATGATAAGGTGCTTGAGGTCAAGGACTATTATTACGGCGAAACACCTGATTTCTCGGGTGCAGATCCCATCAAGCCTGCAAACAGCCTGTATGCTTATACATTTGCAGGATGGTCACCTGAAATCGTTGCAGTTGAAGGTCCGCAGACCTATTATGCACAGTTCACCGTTTACCGCTTCGTGCAGAGCGTTGTGCTTGATTACTCCAATATATCGCTTGTCAACGGCGAAACCCTGCAGCTGACCGTCAGTGTTTATCCCCTCAATGCGGATGATCCGTCCGTTGAATGGTTCTCGCTGGATGAAAGCATTGCAACGGTCGATTCCAACGGCCTTGTCACAGCTGTCGGTGTCGGCAGCACAAGCATCTGCGTGCGCAGCAATGAAAATCCCGATCTGGTTGCATTCTGCACCGTTCGCGTAACTCCGATTTTTGTCACCTGGCTTGAGATCACCGCTTCGTCCACCACCACCCTCGGCATCGGTGAAGCTGTGCAGCTCGGCTATGTGCTTCGTCCCGATAATGCAACCAACATTGCGGTCAACTGGGTTTCCATGGATGCAAAGGTTGCTATTGTCGGCAAAACGGGTCTTGTTACCATTGTCGGTGAGGGTACAACGAAGATCTATTGCTATTCTGCTGACGGCTATTGTGCTGCTTCCATCTCCGTAACCGGTCTGCCGGAAGCAACCGAAGAGGAAGAAGAGGAAAAATATGTCATCGTTTGGTTCCCTGTCAGCCAGGCTGGCGGCGGTTACATCATCGACGGCAAGACCTTTGAAGAAAACACCATCAAATTCCCGTACGGCTCCGACATTCGTTTCCAACTGGTCAATAACAACGGATATACCGTCAAGGTCAACGGCAGCGGTGCTTATTATCCCGATGAGGAAGGCTATTACACCATCAAGAATGTCACCGAGGATATTTCCATTCTGGTATTTACTTCGGGTGACAACATTCTGGATGATGAGCTCACAAACGATCCGGATGCAAACAAATCCTTCTTTGATAAGCTCGGCGAATTCTTCCGCAAGATCGTTCTCTGGTTCAGAAGCCTGTTCGGCATGAACTGAAAAACCACATAAACCATATAAAAAGAGAGGCTGTGCAAACAGCCTCTTTTTTGGTGGTAAATTATGGTTTAGCGGCGTAATGGTTTGCTGAAATTTGCTGTGTTTGTCAATTATTAAAAGTTTTGGTCAAGCTTTTCTCAAAAGCTTGCGGGGTCAAGGGGCAGCGCCCTTTTCCGCTCATCGCAATGAGCGGAACGCTTTATCCGCCAATAAGCGCAGGAGGGGAAGAAAAACAGTCCGGCGGACTGTTTTTCTTGGGGAACCCTCGCCGGGGGTTCCCCATTGCACGGCAGTGCAACGATAAAAACAATCAA
>JAZNCO010000006.1:0-3390 GCA_045587645.1 Acutalibacteraceae bacterium
AATGAAAACCGCCGTAATTGACGATGATATTTTTATCTATAATCAGGTTAAAGAGCTAATCGCATCCTTTTTCGTCAGTGAAGAACGGATGCAGGCTAATGAGCCTTTATATTTTGCTGACGGCATTGAGTTTTTAGAATATATGGAAAAAGGCGAAAAGGCTGATATAATTTTCCTTGATATTGAAATGGCTCAGTCCAACGGTATTGATATTGCAAAAAGATGCAGAGAAATAATGCCTGATATAATAATCATCTTTGTGTCCTCTCACAGAGAATGTGTCTTTGACACTTTTCGCTGTGAAGCCCTGCACTTTATTGTGAAGCCCATTGATAAGGATGACTTTAACGAGGCTTTTCGCAGAGCTGTTCATAAATACAACTCGGCTAATTGCTTTTTGCCTTTGAAATGGCAACACGAAAGAGCAAATGTTTCCATTCAGGATATTCTTTATGTTGAGTCTTACAGAGGGCATCTGATTATACACACCGTCGAAGAGCCTTTTGAAGTGGTGGGAAATCTGAAGGATATTTTTACATTTCTTGAGCCACACGGATTTATGCGTATTCATCACGGTTACATTGTGAATATGCAGCATATCCGCCGCTTTAATTCAGACAGCATTCTTCTTGTAAACGGTGAAAATGTGCAGATGAGCATCAGAAAACGCAATGAAGCACTTATCACCTATGACAGCTTTTTGCAGAAATGGAAGTGGTGAAATGGGACAATATATAATAAATTTTGTTGGTGATTTGTTTGCTCTGCTTGTTATTTTTCAGTACCTTTCCACTGTAAATAAAAAAATAAATTACCCTAAAATTTTGCAGTTTGGCGTAGGAACACTTTGCTTTGGGATTATTTATATCGGCTCAAATTTTGTGTTCAGACAATCAACTGCCATCTTTTTATTTATGTTAGCGGCTTTTTTTATACTTAATTGGCTTTACAAAAGCAAATGGTACATGAAAATTCTGCACTCTGTTGTTTTATATATCATTATGGCAATACCGGAATTTTTTGTCGGTATGCTTTTAACGTTTTTAGAAATTGACTTGACATATGCCCAAGAAAATATTTATATCTACACAATCTGCAATTTCACCTCAAAGCTTCTTTCGTTCTTTGTTGTCAGACTTATAAAACTGTTTTTCAAGAAAAACTATATTATTGATACTAAAGGAATGGTTTTTCTTATTCCTTTACCAATAGCTACAATTCTTCTGCTTGCATTATTGTTAAAAAACTGCTTCATCATAGATGACACATATCATCAGATACTCGCCCTTGTTTCTTCTGTGGTTCTGATTTTTGCCAACCTTTCAATTTTCTTCTTTATTGACCGTATGAATGACTACACGGAAAACAAAACAGACCTGATGCTTTATGAAAGAGAATATAAGTCTCAAAAGCTCTATCTTGACTCCTTGCAGGAGCACCTGAACGAAACAAGAGCCTTCCGCCACGATACCAAAAACAATATGCTCGCTCTCATTGGTCTTATGAACGCCGGCGAACACGAAAAAGCTCTGACAGAAATGAAACGGAGCCTTAATATTCTTGATGAGTCAGGCAGTGATATTGTCAACACAAATCATCCGATTATAGATGCTCTTTTGCAAAACAAGCTGCGTGAAAACAAACCAAAAGGTATTTTAGTCAGACCCATTATAAAGCTGACTGACGAGCTGCTTGTTAATGAGGTTGATATGGGTATACTTCTGGGCAATATTGTTGACAATGCCATTGAAGCCACCGACCGCCTTGAAAAAGAAAAGAGGATTCCCATTGAAGTGAGAATTCTGTCCCTTGACGGAATTGTGTCAATCAATGTGCAGAACGCTGTCGACCACGAGGTTGACACAGAAAGTCTTCACACAATTAAGAAAGACAAGCTTATGCACGGTCACGGCGTGAAGCAAATAAAAAAGACCGTTGCAAGGTACGACGGTACGGCAGAGTTCTCATGTAAGAACAATGTTTTCACAGTCAAAACCACAATGGTCAACAGACCGAGAAGATAATAAAACTCAGCTACCAAAGGAGAAATCCTGAGGTAGCTGTAATAATTTTTGAAGTTTTTTCTGATTTCGGGAACAATTTACACCTTGCTGTGTCGTTTAATATATAGAGGGATAAAAATTCAGAAAGGAGGTAAAAAAATGCCGATAATGTTAAAACGCAAAGACGGGAGCATAACACGCTTTCGTAATGCGGAATTTATCCCCGCCTTTTATATCCTGCCGAAATCCATAATTGACCGTTGCGGCACGGAATGTCAGGTGATTCCGAGAAATCCGAAGCTGCTTCTCGCTTCGTGGGAAGCAATAAAATTCGTAGAAAGCGACTTGTTTCTTGAAATCATAATGGATTCGTACCACTACCTGATATGGCCCTTTATGATGCCCGGTGAAAAGAGGGAAATCTATTCGGGGTACGAGCCGGCGTGGCGTCTGTCTTATTCAATTCCTATGTGGCTGAAGGGATTTACTGATGCCGGGTATCTGCCAACGGCAAAGGAGTTCTTGCAGAATGCTCCCTATGCCGAAATCGGATATGTTAGCGAAGAAGAGCTGTCGGCAGTGCTGAGTGTTGTGGTACCGAGGGTAATGGCAGAAAACAATCTGCAGCCGATAATTGACATTGCAAAGAAATACCGTTGCTTTGAGGATTTTGACTATCGCAGCAGCCGACAGAAAACCGACTTCTACCGACAATGGTATCACACCCGGACAAAGCACCCGTTGATTTCCCTTGAATGCTTTATGGAAGATTACGCCGAAAGTCATGACGGCGAGGAATGGGAAATTCACGATGAAACGCAGGACTTTGAAGAACATGTGCTTTCTGAAATTGAAGTGAACAGATTCCTTGAAACGCTGACAGATAAGGACAGACACATTCTTGAGCTACGGATGAAGGGACAGTCCCTTGAAGAAATTGCAGAAAGGCTCGGCTACAAAACGCACTCAGCGGTACTCAAACGGATAAGAAAAATCGGCAAAGCCTATGAAAAATACGCAGGAGTTGACTACGGCTTTTCAGAAAAGAAAATAGTTTAATGCACCTATTGAATGAAAATTTGATAGGTGTATTTTTTATGCCTGAAAGTCTGGATTTGGGTATATGAATACTGCGTCACATTTTATAATAACTGCCCCCACAAATTTATTATGAAAGGAGGTTAACCTTATGACAGATTATGAATTCAATGTCAATTTTGACGATTACTGTTTCTGCGAAGAAGAAGGCACGTTCAAGGCTGTTCTTGATTTTGCACGCTATGGCAAGAAGAAAAATGTTATCGCATATTTCACTTTTGAAGACGGCAGAAAAATTATGGCATGTGCTTGGAACAATATGAGTTATCTTGGCTTGAACAGAATCCCC
>JAZNCO010000007.1:0-18041 GCA_045587645.1 Acutalibacteraceae bacterium
TTTCTCATGTAGTCGCGTGCGGTTCCATCGCTGATTCCATATTCTTCTGCTGCAACATAGCGACTTATTTCTCCTTCATAAATTCGCCGACCAATTTCCAATCGTTCTTCTTGTGTGTACTTCATGGTAAACCTCCTGTTCTCTATGATGATATTCATGTCCAGTGGTGTCTTTTATCTTGTTCTTTCATTATACACCATCTGTCCAAAAAATACCCCCTCTGTGTCCAATTTTAGTTTACCATTGCATTTTGAGCCGTTTTTACAGTTCATCTTTGTACGGATCAAGGGGCGGTTTGTACTTTTTCAGCATCTCCTCTTTGCATAAATGCAGTTCCTTTTCATTGATGATACCATGGGAGTGCACCATCTTGAACATAATGATAGCGTTCATATAATGGAGCTGTCTTTCGGTTTCTTCGAGGGTAATCCCCGGTAATGGCTTTTGGATTTTCATAAAAGCACCTCTTTCAAAATATTAGCCCTGCGGCTTGGTTTAATAAAGATGCTCTAGATTTCCAAAAAGTCAACCCCCCCCCGAAAAACAAAATCACCGCGCCTATTATAAGTAGACGCGGCAATTGATAAATTATTGTGAACGGGTTAAATGTATCATTTATTGATTCCATTTTTGGACTTGTTTGTATAGGTGTTCTATTTGCTTTTTTAAATCAAGAATTTCAATGGAGTCATCTTTAGTGATGTATCCCTTGATTTCATTTGCAAACGGAACCTTTTTGCTAGAAAAGCTTTTATAATATTTTTTTATAAACTCAGGGAATAACTGATACTGTTTGCAGGGCGTTTTAATTCTGACATTGAACATTGCTTCTATTGCTTGTTTCGGTAAATAATTTTCGATTTCTTTACCTCTAGTAACCCAATGAAACATATTTAATGCATCAAACTCAGTCATAATGCGCTTTTTGGTATCGTTTATTTTGATTGATTTCGAGGTTTTATCGCTATCTATAACAATTGCAGCATTTCTATTTGTGGTTAAAATATTGATTAAGTCGGTTGCTTCCTTTGCAGAATATTGTGCAAGCAACCTACCGCCATAATACAAAAACTGATAGTGTTTTCCTTCCTCGTACTCGTTTGGAGTAAATAATTCGAACCAACGTTTTATGTATATTCTATCAGAAGGACCTTCCACCCATATAATACCATTCGACTGAAGAATATCGCTTGCCTTTACATCAAGATCATCTAAAATTTCGGTTTTATCTATGTATGATTCAATGCGTTTAATTTGAGCAGTTCCGTTTTCCTTTACCACATGATATATGGACGTATTTTCTTTGTCAAAGTAAGCGTTAATAGCAATATGAGAATGAGTTGTTAAAAACACAATAGCATTGTTCTCTATGGTGTGTTTATAAATGTATTCAAATAATCTCCTTTGGAGAGCTGGGTGAAGATTGTTTTCTAATTCTTCAAACCCGTAAACTATTTTTTTGTCTTTATATTCTTCAGTGTTCGGAATTATCAACAAATTTAACAAGACCAAAACAACCGTTTTTAATCCGCTTCCCATTTTTGAAAGAGGGACTCTTTTTAACCCTTTTTCCTGTAAAAACACTTCCCAAAGTCTTTGCTTGTTATAAGTGACTTGCTGTACTCTTATGCTTTCAAATTCAGCTTCAGGTTTCATAATTTGATTGAGAGCGTTTAAAAAATCAACTTCAATTAACCTCTCGTCATAGTTGCTGTCATTCAAAAATGTTGTTATTAAATTGCACGCACCATCACCATTGCTATTTAGTAATAATTCTCCTTCAACTTCAGGATAAATATTTCGTTCTGCAGTAATCTTTCTGAATCTATAGTTATTTTTCCTTGATACTACTGCATTGTTGATTCCGTTGATATGACCGCCTAACTCTTGTAATGGCGTATCTTTTATTTCAACTTTATCACCAATTTTTACGCTGAACGGAAAAAGCTTATCTTTAGTATAGTCTGTTAGGGTAGTTCTGTCCCATCTTCCTATTCCAGAAAGACCACCAGAAAAAACACTGTTAACCATGTAAGAATCAAAAGGCAAATCAAATTGTATATCCTCAACATCAAAACCGACTTTTAGATTAGCTTTAGAAGCGAAAATGGTTTCTAAGATATCTAACAAACTTGTTTTTCCGCTATTGTTTTTTCCGATTATAACATTAACGGGAGAAAGATTCTCGACTGATACATACTGTTGATTAGAAAAAACCTTATAACCTTTGAACCGGATATTTCTTACATTATGCATATAGGATTCCCTTTCCTTTAATTTGAATCTTTCGATTTTTCTTTTCTACAAATAGGGCAACTGTTTCCTTTCTGCCTATTGTATATAAACGCTTGCCATTCGTGCCCTTTGTCACATTTCCACCAGACTTTTTTATTGCTACCAGGCGTTACATCCATAGGTGTCAATCCATTGTTCTTTTCATAGTTCCATTCTTTTGCTAAGGTTGGATTGACTGATTGCAAATCATTATAACCTTTTAAAACTCTTTTGCCTGCACAATACGGACATCTACGCCCGCTGTTTCTATCGACTATCGATGCTTGCCACTCATGTCCGTTTTTGCATTTCCACCAGACTTTTTTATTACTACCAGTCGTTACATCCGTAGGTGTCAATGCATTGTTTTTTTCATAATTCCATTCTTTTGCTAAGGTCGGATTAGCTGTTTGCAAATCGTTAAATCCTTTTAAGACTTTTTTGTCTGAACAATATGGACATCCTTGTCCTTTGTTTCTGTTTCCTATTATCGCTTGCCACTCATGTCCGTTTTTGCATTTCCACCAGACTTTTTTCTCACTATTAGGTAATACCTCCATAGGCGTTAAATCATTGTTTTTTTCGTAATCCCATTCTTTTGCTAATGTTGGATTAACTGTTTGTAAATCATTTTCACCTTTTATAGCAAACAAACCTGAACAATATGGACACCCGTGTCCCTGATTTCTACTATTCATTGTTGCTTGCCATTCGTGTCCTTTTTGACATTTCCACCATACTTTTTTACTACTATTCGCTAAAAAATGTTCCGGCCTTAAATTTCCGTTCTTTTCATAATTCCATTCTTTGGCAATTTCAGGATTAGAATACAAAAGCGAATTTTCTTTTTCTGTGTATTCCCTCAAGTTTTCTATAGCAACAGCATCTTTTGCTAAGTCGATATGAATGGGTTTTCCTATTATATCACTTAAAACTTTTACAAGCGTTTCGGAGAAATCTTTATGGTTTTTTTGAATTACATAGTCTATAGAACTGTCGTTTAACGATGACAAACCTTCTCTAATTCTATATAATATGATCCCGTCTCTTTTGCATTTGCGATTCTTTTCTAAATCTTCTTCTGTCTTATTTTTATGCCAAAAATAGCCATCATACTCAATGGCAATTTTTTTTGATGGAATATAAACATCTAATTCATACCCTTTTTCTTTGTATGAATGCATTATTTCTAAACCATATTTTTTAAGATAAAAAATTAGTGCATATTCGGGGAGAGAAGTGTTTCGTTCAGAATGACAAATAGGACAATCGCTCACAGTATTCCTATGATATATTTTTGCTTGCCCCTCGTGCCCTTTACTGCATTTCCACCATACTTTCTTTCCACTATTCGGCAGTACATCTGTAGGTGTCAATCCATTGTTTTTCTCGTAATGCCATTCTTTTGCTAATGTCGGATTAACAGTTTGTAAATCATTTTTACCTTTTATGACTTTTTGACCTGCACAATATGGGCATCCGCGCCCTTTGTTTCTATGAGCAATCGATGCTTGCCACTCATGTCCTTTGTTGCATATCCACCATACTTTCTTTCCACTATTCGGCAAGACATCTATCGGTGTTAAGCCGTTGCTTTTTTCATAATTCCATTCTTTGGCTAAACTTGGATTAACTGTTTGCAAATCATTTTCGCCTTTAACGGGATATCGACCAGAACAAAATGGGCATCCATTTCCAAGATTTCTGCTTTTTATATCCGCTTGCCATTCGTGCCCGTTTTTGCATTGCCACCACACCTTAGTATGAGAACCTGCCACCACATCTCGCGGAGTCAAACTTTGATTGCGGGTTGGATGCCATTCTCTTGTTAATTCTGGATTAGTTGTTTCAAGATCGGTTTCACCAAGTATTGGTTTTTTGCCTGAACAATATGGACAGCCGCTACCGCGTTTGCTTCGATTGATAACGCTAGCAGACCATTGGTGTCCTTCGTTGCATTTCCACCATGCTTTTTTTCCACTACCAAGAGTTAATATTTTGGGATCTAATTCAAGTTCATCATTCTTTTCCCAATTCCATTCTGCCATCAGTTCGGCGTTATCAATTATGTATTTCTTTTCTGCCATAACCTTGGCACCTCGCTTTTGTTTGAATATCATTTATGACATTATATCATAGAATTCTTCAATAGTAAATACACCCTTGAATTCATAACCTGTTATATTTTCGGTGTTCGTTGACGGTAAAAGTGTTCGTTGACGACAGATTTGTTCGTAGACGGGAGCAAATATTCATTTCCGGGAAGATGGTGAAAATACGGATTTTTGGCTTTTTTCAGTAGTGGGGTAACCTTATATCCCCGATATAATTTTAGTACAAAGCTTCATTTTTACAGCGCCTTGTACCAACAAAAGCACTAATAACAGGCGAAAAAGCACAAAAAATTAAGGTTGATTTGTTTTGAATCAACCTTAATGAGTATTGGTGCGCCTGACAGGACTTGAACCTGCACTCTTTTGGAATTGGAACCTAAATCCAACGTGTCTGCCAATTTCACCACAGGCGCAATTATTAAAAGTGTAAGGAAACTATAACACAGTGCACAGTTTTTTGCAAGTGTCTTTCGCTATTTAATTATTATTTTTTCTTTATGAAATGTTGGCCCCTGCCGTCACAATGCCGAGTTCAGTATTCTGATACTGCCGTCGGGCAAGCGGAGTTGCAGGTGGCACATTTCATCAATGCCGATGATTTGCCCTGTGATTTGGTTTTCACCCGACTGAACGGTCATTTCCTCATGCAGCCCGAGCAGCCTTTTTGCGTATTCCTCTATAAATTCCTTTTTTGACAGGTTGTTATAATAAAATACAAATTCATTGGTGATTTCGGCGATCAGGCGGTTTTTGATGTGCTCCTCTTCGTTGCCGAGTGTGGTTGCAATTTGTGTCAATCCGGCAGGGAAGCCGCCGTCGGGCTCACTTAAATTGACGCCGATGCCAACAACTGCCCATTTGACCTGACTGCCGTCCTTTGACAAATGTGCCTGGGTGAGAATGCCGCCCGCTTTTTTGCCGTTCAGATATATGTCATTCACCCATTTGATCTGCGGGGTCAGCCCTGTTACCTTTTCAATTGCCTTTGCTGTGCTCACAGCTGCCATGGTGGTCAGCAGTGTGCAATCCTGCACAGAATAAGTCGGACGCAAAAGAATGCTCATATAGATGCCCGTGCCTTCGGGCGAAAAAAAGCTTCTGCCCTTGGTGCCTCTGCCGTTTGTCTGTTCTTCGGCAATGAGCAGCGAAATTGCCGGTTCACCTTTTGCTGCACGGCGTTTCATTTCATCGTTTGTGGAGTCGATAAGAGCAAGTGTATCTATATGAATAACCTTTGCATTATCCGAAAGATATTGTCGGATGATTTTTTCATCTGCATATTCTCTCAAAGTAAGTCACCTCTGTATACTTTTATTTTAGCATGAAAAAGAAATAAATACAACCAAAAAAGCGCAACACATGCAAGTGCTGCGCTTTTTAACGGTATTTTATGTAATGACAATCAGTTGCCGCCGAACATGGCAAGCAAGAAGCCTGCTGCGATTGCCGAACCGATAACACCGGCTACATTGGGGCCCATTGCGTGCATGAGCAGGAAGTTGCGGGGATTGTACTTTCTGCCTTCGTTCTGTGCAACACGGGCTGCCATGGGAACGGCGGAAACACCTGCTGCACCGATGAGGGGATTGACCTTGCCGCCGGTGATGACATAGAGAAGCTTGCCCAGCAGCAGGCCGCCGACGGTGGAGAATGAGAACGCAACAAGACCGAGAACGACAATCTTGATAGTGCCCCACTGCAGGAAGGTCTGACCGTTTGTGGTTGCACCGACGGTAAGGCCGAGCATGATGGTGACAATATTCATCAGTGCGTTCTGTGCCGTGTCGGAAAGTCTGTCAACAACACCGCATTCCTTGAACAGGTTGCCGAGCATCAGGAAGCCGAGCAGCGGTGCAACGGAGGGAAGAATGAATGCGCAGATGACAAGAACAACCACGGGGAAAACGATTTTTTCTACCTTGGAAACCTGACGAAGCTGCTTCATTTCGACCTTGCGTTCTTTTTCGGTTGTGAGCGCCTTCATGATGGGAGGCTGAATGAAGGGAATGAGTGCCATATACGAATAAGCCGCAACGGCGATGGGGCCTAAGAGATGACTTGCAAGCTTACCCGTCAGGAAGATTGCGGTCGGACCGTCAGCACCGCCGATGATAGCAATGGATGCGGCTTCGGCGGGTTCAAAGCCGAGCAGAATGGCAATAACGAATGCAACATAAATACCGAGCTGCGCTGCCGCACCGAGAAGAAGTGACATGGGGTTGGAGAGCAGGGGGCCGAAGTCGGTCATACAACCGATGCCGAGGAAGATAATGCACGGGAAAATACTGGACTTGACACCGGAATAAATCAGCCTTAAAACACCGGAATCATACCAATGCGCACCCTCAATGATGTTTGAGGTATCCATCAGTCCCGTGGGGTCATCCATAAGACCTGCGCCGGGAAGGTTTGCAAGAAGAATACCGAAGGCGATGGGAACAAGAAGCAGAGGCTCGCATTTTTTGGCAATTGCAAAATAGAGCAGCACAAAGGACACAAGAATCATAACAAGATTCTGCCAAAGGAAAGTGCCGTCTGCAAACAATGCATAGAAGCCCGATGATTCCCACAAGCCGACAAGGACATCTGTAATCATTTCCATTATGAGAAATCTCCTTTTCTTTTCAATTTACTTTCGGGAATCACATAACAACAAGAACATCATCCGTGTTGACGGTTGAGCCCTTGGAAACGAGAAGCTGCTTCACGGTGCCGTCACAGGGAGCGACGATGTCATTTTCCATTTTCATAGCCTCAAGAACCAGAAGCACATCACCGGTCCTGACAGCCTGACCGACACTGACATTCACGCTGAGAATGGTGCCGGGCATGGGGGAGGGAACCTTGGTGCCGTCACCTGCCACGGGTGCTGCGGTCGGGGCTGCTGCCACGGGTGCTGCTACAGGGGCTGCAACGGGTGCGGCGACAGGAGCTGCATCGGAAACAGAAAGCAGAACCGCATCCTGCTCGGTGACTTCCACTTCGTAATTTTTACCGTTCAATGTAACTACATATTTCATTTTATTCATCCTCCATCAGTTTGATTGACTTGAAAGAAAGTCGGTTCAGGGGAATACCGCTCTTGTCCGAAACGATTGCCATAATAACGGCGGCTGTTTTTTCGTCCGTGTTTACAAGCTCAAGCTCGCCCTGATTCATACCGGCAGGCATCGGAACACCGGCAGGAGCAGGAACGGCAGCAGCTGCAGGCTGTGCAGCTTCGGCAACCGCTTTTTTATTCTTTTTGTTTGCGGCATTTTCGATCGCTCTGATTGCCTTTGAAACAAGGATGATCAGCAGGGCAATGACCGCAAGAATTGTAATAACGGTTGTGATGCCGATAAGGGAAACGGCAATGGCATCTGTAAGAGGCATTTTGAAATCAAACATTTTCTCTTACCCCCTTATACTTCTCTGATTGTGTAACGGAAGGTGTTTCTTGCCTTTTCGTCACGCTTGTCGAAGAAGGCTTCTGCCTGAGCCGGGAATGCGATATAGGAAAGAACATCCTCATCGCTCTTTGCCTTGCTGCCGATTTCAGCCTTTGCAGTTTCAAAGTAAGGTGCAAGGGTATCGGCAAAACGGCAGGTGACGGGTGTTTCATCGCCGAGGATCTTCTTTGCAAGCTCTGCATTCACTTCACCCGGAGCCTTGCCGTAGGAGCCGAGAAAATAATTCTTGATTTCCTTGGAAACGGTCTTGTAGCGTTCGCCTGCAAGCACATTCTGCGTTGCCTGCACACCGACCATCTGGCTCATGGGTGTTACAAGCGGAGGATAACCGAGGTCCTCACGCACTCTGGGCACTTCAAGAAGCACCTCTTCAAATTTGTCAAGCTTGCCTGCGGCTGTGAGCTGTGCGACAAGGTTGGAAAGCATGCCACCGGGAACCTGATAGGAAAGAGCATCGGTGTCGGTTGCAAGCACAACGGGATTCAGCAGACCGCTTTCGAGTGCTTTTGCTCTGACGGGCTTGAAGAAATCGTTGATCTTCTTGAGAACATTCATGTCAACATCAATGTCATAGCCCTGCTGTCTGAGCGCATAAACAAGGGTTTCCGTGGGGGGCTGAGAGGTGCCGCCCGAGAAGCAGGAAATGGCGGTGTCGATGACATCCGCACCGGCCTCCACAGCCTTTTGCAGGGTGAGTGCGCCGAGGCCTGTTGTGGAGTGCGTATGTACAACAACGGGAAGCTTTACTTCCGCCTTAATGGCTTTGACAAGGTCATAAGCCTCCTGCGGTCCCATGATGCCTGCCATGTCCTTGATGCATATGGACATGACACCCATCTTTTCCATTTCCTTGGCAAGGCTTACATAGTTTTCAAGGGAATGGATGGGGGAAAGCGTATAGCAGATCGTGCCCGAGGGATGCGCGCCGTTTTTGAGTGTTTCGTCAACGGCAACCTCAATGTTGCGAAGGTCGTTGAGTGCATCGAAAATACGGATGATATCAATACCGTTTTCAATGGACTTCTTGACGAATGCTCTGACAACATCGTCGGGATAGTGCTTATATCCGAGCAGATTCTGTCCGCGAAGCAGCATCTGCAGCTTTGTGTTGGGACAGGCCTTGCGGATCTTGCGCAGTCTTTCCCACGGATCTTCATTCAGATAACGCAGGCAGGAATCGAAGGTTGCACCGCCCCAGCATTCAAGTGAATAGTAGCCTGCCTTGTCGAGCTCAGAAAGAATCGGCTCAAACTCATCGAAGGACATTCTGGTTGCAATCAGGGACTGGTTCGCGTCACGAAGGATTGTTTCTGTGAATTGTACTTTCAAATGATCACCCCATAGATAAATTTCGTTACAGTAAGCAAACGGCTGTATTTTTTATGAACTGAAAATACCCCATTTTCCTCTATTATATATCATACAAAAAAATCAGAAGAATTGCAATACATTTTACCTTTTTCGGGAAAATTCAGTGGTTTGCTCATTATTTTTCCGCAAACGAAAATTTTTTTATGAGATTCGTGACAATTTCTTCCGTTCCGTCAACTGCGGAATGGGTGTTGCTTTCCCCGAACGCATTGAAAATATCCACATCTGCGGTGAGGGGCTGTGCACCCTGCTCGGTGCAGACCATCCCCGTGCCACGGGCGACGGCAGTAAAATTCTTGCCAATCCCTGTCCGTATGATGCAGACGAAATCTGCCGTCTGGGCAAATGGACACCCGAGCAATGGCATGATTATTCCTACGGCACGGATGCAGGTAAGGAGGGGGAATCACAGTACGGCGACTGGCGCGGTATCGGGATTCTTTTTGCCAATGTCGAGCATTGTTCGGTTGCAAACATCCGCATCGTTGATTCTCACGGCTGGGGCATTTCGTTGGAGGCATGTGCCCACGGCCATGTCAGCCGCATTGTGTTTGATGCACACATGCACAAGATGATTGACGGCTTGCGGAGTAATATGGAAAATCAGGACGGTATTGATCTGCGCAACGGTTGTCATCATATTATTGTATCTGATATTACAGGCACCACGGGGGATGATATTGTTGCACTGACCGCCGTTGCAGGAAGTGTTTTTTATCCCGGCGGCAGCCTGCGCAATATTTTAATTTCTAATGTGTCCTCCGGCGGTCTGCACGCCATCAACATTGCAGGCTACCTGACCGATTCGGTGATTACCAATGTCATTTACCGCGGACTTTCGCCCGACGGTATCAAATACGGCAGACCCGGCTGTACAAAGAGCGTGAGCGTGTCAAACTATGTGCACGGATGCTATCAAAATTAAATGAAACGGGCTGTTGCATTCTGTGTGTGTGAATGCAACAGCCCATTGCTATGTTTTATTTCAGTTTTCTCAATCCCTTGGGATAGTGGTTTTTGGCTCTGCCGTTGGTGACCTTGACACCGCCCACGGTGCAGCCGCAGGTGGTGATGACCGCCCAGCCGTTTTCACAACTGACGGCAATTTCCTCACCGTGCAGGTATTTTTCAAGTGCCTCGCTGTCGGGTGCGAGGTCGATTTTTCTTTTGAACTGCGTGCCCATGGCCATGAAAAACTGATGGTGCGGCTGGATGTAATTTTTTCTGACCTCACCGATGGTCACACCGTTGCAGAATGCAACCCCCTTGTCGGGCATGACGGCAGGTGCGGCATACACGGGCACGTCATTGTGAACGGAAATCTGTGATTTATCGAAATCAACAAGCGTGTCCTTGAGAAAATCAAGCACAACCGTGTCGATTTTTGCAGGCTTGTTTTTTATTGTCGGTGCAGTATGCGGCTGACAGGGGAGTGTGCTGTGCAGCACGGCCATGAACTGCCCCTCACCACGGCTTTTGTGCGGATAAAAACGGCGTGTGTCGCTGATGTTTTGACATTTGCAGCCGTCAAAGAAAATACCGTCTGCGGTGTATTCTCTGACCGCTTCACGCACGGGAAGCAGTTCAAAATCGGGGTGCGCGAGCAAAAAGGCATCCATCATCATCTCGTTTTCTTCCAATGAGAAGGTGCAGGTGGAATACACGATGTAGCCGCCCGGTTTCAGTGCCGTGACCGCGTGCTCCAGTATCATTTTTTGCCGTTCGGCGCAATGCAGCACATTCTCTTCGCTCCATTCGTCGATTGCAATATCGTCCTTGCGGAACATCCCTTCGCCCGAACAGGGGGCATCGACCATAATCATGTCGAAGGTGTCGGGGAAATAAAACGCAATGCGTGCAGGGTCGAGGCAGGTGGTGGCGGTGTTGCGAAATCCGAGCCGTTCGATATTGCCGGTCAGAATTTTGCAACGGGAACGGATGATCTCATTGGAAATCAGCACACCGTCCTCGCCTAACTTGTTGCGCAGCTGGCTGCTCTTGCCGCCGGGGGCGGCGCACATGTCAAGAATGCACCAATCGGGTTGGATTTCAATGCACTCGGCAGGTGCCATGGCGCCCGGGTCCTGCACATAGATCATCCCTGCATGGTGGAACGGATGGTTGCCGATTTTGTCGTAATCAAGATAAAACCCCGTTTCGGTATAGGGAATGCGTTCCTTTGCAAAGGGGGCGATTTTTTCAAATTCTTCGACCGAAATTTTTTCGGTGTTCACACGGAATGCCCTGACGGCGCTTTCGTTGAACGAAGCCGCATATTTTTGGTATTCTTCCTCACCGAGCAGCTTTTGCATCCGTTCGGCAAATGCAAGCGGTAATTCTTTCATCGGTTTTCACCCTCTGCATTCATTTCAACATGCAGCATCCCCATGGCAACGGCGGTGATGGCGGCGGTTTCCGCACGCAGAATGCGTTCACCCAAGGAAACAACGATTGCACCGGCTTCTTTTGCAAGGGCGATTTCCTTATTGTCAAAGCCGCCCTCGGGGCCAATCAGAATGCCCACCTTCATGCCCGGCTTGATTTTGGCAAGTGCCTCCTTGGTTGCTGCCATGCCGCGCTCGTTTTCGTAAGGCACAAGAAACAGATCCATTTCCTTTGCTTTCTGCATGGCAAGCTTGTAAGAAAGCACATCGGATACCTCGGGAATCACATTGCGCTTGCTCTGCTTGGCGGCACTTTCGGCAATGGACTGCCAACGCTCACGGCGTTGCTTTTTCTTTTTGTCGTCCAGCTTTACAATGCTGCGACTCATTTCAACGGGAACAATGCCTGCAACACCCAATTCCACGGTTTTCTGAATAATCAGCTCCAGCTTGTCCGCTTTCGGCAGTCCCTGAAACAGGAAAAACTGCACGGGCAGCTCCGTGCTGCGGTAGTTTTCTTCCACGATTTCGGCAATAACAGACTCGTTGTCTGCCTGCGCAAGACGGCACAGGTGGCTTGCCCCCTCACAGCTGACAAGAAAGGTATCACCCACCTGCATGCGAAGCACATTGCAGATGTGGTTGTGATCCTTGCCGCTGATGGTGAATGAGTTGTCCGACCGTGCAAATTTGTCAACAAAAAAATTATACATTGCCCTACCTCCGACAGCTTGTCTGACAGAAATAAATTAAAATGATTGTATCATATCCCGATATGTTTTGCAAGTGGACGGCAGTGATGTCCTTGATAAATTATGGTTTAACGGTCTTACGACCGATAACCCGTAATTTGTTTGCATGGATAATTTTTTTACAATCTTCACAAAAACTATTGATTGCTTAAACGGAATATGGTAACATAGCATAAAGGTGTGCCTCGGCACGCTCATGCTTTGTTTGTCGAAAGACAAAAATCAAAAGCCGAAAAGGAGAGATGTGTGATGGCTTCAAGTTGTCCCAAGTGCGGCACGGCGCTGAAAATCTATCAGATGAGCCCTTACTGCAAAAAATGCGGTGTGCATCTTATGTTTGCATCGTTTGAAGGGCAGTTTGAAAAAGACAGGCGCATTGCCGAAATGTCCATGGCAAACTTCCGTTACTGCATGGTCAAGCTCAAAAGTGCCTACAAAGGCGGTCTTGCGCAGAAGCTGCGCATTGCGTTTGCCTTTATTCCGCTGCTTGCCCTGCTTCTGCCTCTGGGCAGTGTCAGTATCCATACCCCCGTTTATGAAGCAGGCTTCACGCTCAATGCCATTGATGTCATCATGAACGGCATCATGGGCGGTCTGTTCGGACAGCTGGATGCGTTTGCACAAGGGCCCGTGTTCGGGGCGGTTGCCGCCGCACTCAAAACCTGCATACTCGGCTATCTTGTGATGACCGCCGGTGCGGTGCTCAATCTGCTGATTTGCGCACTCGGCTTCATCGGCAATAAAAAGGTCAGTGTTTTGTCTGCTGTTTTTTCCGTTATCGGTATGGTCGGTGCGGTGCTGACAAAGGTGTTCGGCTCTGCGCTCGTTGCTGCAGGTGAAGCCGCAGGCTCGCTTGCGGATGCAAAGTGCGGAATACTTTTCATTGTTGCTTTGCTGCTGTTTGTGCCGTCCGTTGCCGCTGCTGTTCTGTGTCTTAAAAATCCGCCCTCGCGTGTATATCGTGAAGGTGACGAGCTGCGTGTTGAATACAGACGCAAGTGGAAAAAGGGTGAAATCGATCTGCTTTCCATCCCGTCTCCCATCTACGAATCCGAGGAAGACAGAGCCGAAAAACAGAAGCTTATCAGTGAAGCCTATCAGACAAATGAAGAGGAGGTGACGGACAATGGCTGACATGAACATCCGTGAGGGCTTATCCGAAAAGGAACGGTTAAGACTTGAAAAAATCGACAAGCTCGATGAAAACAAGCGCCGCAAAAAGGTCATTATTGCCGTTGTGACCGCCATCCTGTGTCTGTTTTTTGTGCTCGGCACCATTTTCGGCGGTATGTATATCCTCAGCTTTGAGGGCACGCAGGAGCTGCCTGCCGAAGTTGTGGAATATCCCGCTTTGCCGGAAACCGAAGCCGATATCTATGCTGATTTTACAGCCTTGTTGCAGGATACAAAGAATTTTGCAGGCACAAAAACGGATATTTCCTTTGATGTGTCCCTGTCTGAGGACAGCATCGTCATCAACGGTGAGAATGCCGACAGCCTGCTTACATATCTGAAACACATCCGATCCTCCGCAACCGATAAGCTGTCTGCCTGCTATGAGGATGACCGACACACCGGTGCCTACGGTGAGGATTTCTCGGCACTGTTGGAGGCAGCCCTGTTCAGCGAGCAGGATTTCACAAAAGCTGAAGCGGTTGTGAATGAAGAAAATGAAAACGATCTGCAATATGTGTTCACCTTTGACGGCTGTGCTTTTGACGAGCGTGAAGTGAGCAGCGTATTTGCAAGCTTCGACCTTGCCGCCGCCGAAGAAACCGTCACAGCTATGAAAGACCTGTTTGCGGATGTTGTCACGGTCGGTGAAGCTGTGCTTTCGTATGAGGATTTTGTTGTGACCGCCGAGGTGGATCGTCTTGCACATACGTTGAAAAATTTCAGACAGACGCGTGTCTGCAGCATCACCCTGCCCGTAACCTTCATCGGGGAATATGCCGATTTCGGTACGGCAACGATCGAACTGAAGCTTGAACTGAAAAGAACCTTCCGATTCACCCGTGTTTCATTCAGCTTCAAGGATGATGTATATTATATTGAAAAGGGTTCTACAGACGAGCTGAAAACGAGTGTTGTGACCGATGAATCGCCCGTGGATGTGGTGATTACCTTTACCTCTTCCGACCCGTCCGTGCTTTCCGTTGACGGCACCTTCTACAAGGGTGAAAAGGTCAGCAATCAGCCCGTCACCGTCACCGGTACTTACACCTACAACGGTGTCACCTATACCGATTCCTGTCAGTATTGGGTGCGTGTTCCCGTGGAGGGAATCAAGGTCGATACCAAGGAACTGACCCTTGCCAAGGGGCAGAGTGAAGCACTGACCGCAACCTTCTCACCGGCAGATGCTACCATCACAATGCTGTATTGGTTCACTTCGGATGAGAATATTGCCGCGGTCGATGAAAACGGCACGGTAACGGCAGTTGCAGCCGGTGAAACCACGGTTTACTGTGTCACACTCGACGGCAATTACAAATCCGTCTGCACCGTCACGGTCACTGAATAAAGGAGGGAACGAAGATGTCGAATTTGTCAACAAAAGAAAAATTAGTCAACCGTTTCCTCAAGGCGGATGACTATTCAGCCGCAACACTCGATCAGAATATTCTGCAAAAATACGAAAAGCTTGCTGTCGATGTTTACAGCACCCGTCAGGTTTCCCTTGCCGAATTGACATGGATGGCAGTACAGCGTTTTTCGAGATCGCTGAAGGTCGGTCTTGATAACTATGCCAACATGTATTATACCAAGGTGCTCAAGATTGACCTGTCCTATGTCACGGTCATCAAAGCACTCATCAGTGTTTATGATACGCTCAACAATCCCCTGATGGGCATTGCATACGACCGCACCCGTACCCGTTGGGGTAAGGCAAGACCCTATGTCCTGACCACTCCGCTGCCGTTCTTCCTTGTGACGGCCTTGCTTTACAGCGGTGCGCTGCTCATCCCCACGGAAACGATCAATGACCCCAAACGCATTATCTATCTGTTTTTAATGCTGTTTTTGCAGGAAACATTTTCAACCATATTCAATATCCCGACCGACAACTACCCGACCTTACAATCGCCGTGTCCAGCGGACAGAATCAATGTTTCGCTCGTGCAGAGCTATGCAGGCGCATACGGCGGCGACCTGATTTCCACGCTTTACATTTCTTTGATGTCGCTGAACAACTCCGGTACCCTGCCGATTTCGCAGCCGCTGATGTTCTCGGTCATCGGCTTTGTGACCGCCTTCTTCGGCACGGTAGGCACCATGGGTGTTGCACTCAAGTGTCCCGAACGCGTGCTGCTGCAGCCCAAGCCTGCACCGCTTACCAAAACGATGTTCTATGTGCTGAAAAACAAATATGCCATGCGTAATGTCGTGGCAGGCTTCTTCACAAGTGCATGGAGCAACGGCGGCTATTCATGGGATGTTATTACCCAGCTTGAAATTTTCGGCGGTGCAATGCGCATCATGCCGCTTTACATCTTCTATCATATCTGTAATGTGCTTTCCATTGCCTTCATCAAGCCCATCCGCGAACGCTTCAAGACCTACCGCAGTGCGGTTATCGTCATGCGTCTGACGGATGCCGTGCTGAATGTCATCTGGGCGGTCGGCGGCTGGATCACCATGCCGAAGAAAAAATGGTGGCTCAGCGGTATCTTCTTCTGCATCGGCTACGGCCTGAACGGTCTGAACAATGCGCCCGCCACGGCTCTCGAGGGTGAAATCGGCAGAGAGATCAATGACTATACCGAATATCTCACGGGTGAACGCCCCGACGGCACCTTTGGTCTGCTGACAGGCTATATTCAGAAGCTGACACAGCCCGTCAATACCATGATCGCACTTGCCGTCATCAAGTGGACAGGTTACGATACCACGCTTGATACAACCTACTGGGCACAGGATTCCGTGGATGTCTACCGCAAGGTATTTGCACTGTATGCGGTCGGCAATCTTGTTCCCCACATCATCAACACCATTCCTCTGTTCTTCTATGACCTCGACGGCAAGAAGAAGGAGGATATGTACAAGGCTCTCAACGAGCGCCGCATGATGATTGCCAAGGAAAACCAGGGCAAGCTCAGCGAAGACATGGCAATGCTTGTTGAAATGCTCAGCGAAGAGCAAAATCAGAAAACGGATTGATTTTCTTATGACAAAACTGCTTTTAAAAATTTTTATTCCCGATTTTTACAAACAGGAGCGCACCGCAAAGGTGCGCTCTGCTGTCGGTAAGCTGTCCGGTATTGTGGGCATTGTCTGCAATGTTTTGCTGTGTGTGATGAAGCTCGTCATCGGCACACTGACAGGCTCCATCGCCATCACCGCCGATGCCATGAACAATCTGTCGGATGCCACCGGGTCGGTTGTGACCCTCATCGGCTTCCGTCTTTCCGAAAAGCCCGCTGATGAAGAGCACCCCTACGGCCACGCAAGAAGCGAATATCTCTCTGCGCTTGCCGTGGCGGCACTGATTCTGATTATCGGCTTCGACCTTGCCAAAACCTCGGTACAGAAAATCATGAATCCCACCCCCGTGGAGTTTACCCTGACCGCAGGCATTATTCTTGCTGTGTCCGTGCTTGTCAAGCTGTGGCTGTTCCTTTTTAACCGCAGCCTCGGTAAGGATATCAAGTCCAATGCCCTGCTTGCCACAGCAGCAGACAGCCGCAACGATGCCGTTTCCACCACCGCCGTTCTGCTGTGCTCGGTGCTGTCGCTGTTTACGGATCTGCCGCTGGACGGCCTTGTCGGTCTTGCCGTGGCACTGTTCATTCTTTACAGCGGCATTACGCTCGGCAAGGAAACCATCAGTCCTCTGCTCGGTGAAAATGCGGATGAGGAACTGCAGAACCTGATTATTTCCGTGCTTGAAAGCGAAGAAAAGGTGCTCGGCTACCATGATCTGCTGGTGCACGATTACGGTCCCGGGCAGCGCTTTGCAAGCTGTCATGTGGAAATGGACAGTGCGGAAGATCCTATGCTCTGCCATGAAATCATTGATAATCTGGAGCGCGCGTGTCAGCAACAGCACAAGGTACATCTCGTTATCCATTATGACCCCATTGTGACCGGCGATGAAGAGCTTGCGGAATACCGCACACTTGTGTTGCAGCTTCTGCAAAAACAGAATGAGCAGATCTCGATTCACGATTTCCGCATGGTCAAAGGCGAGGAGCACATCAACCTCATTTTTGACATCGTGCTGCCGTCGGTATTGATGCCGCAGAAAAAGCAGATCAAAAAGCAGCTTGATGCTGACCTTGCCGAACACGCACAAACAAAAATATACACCGTTGTCACCTACGACATGGCTTCGTTCAATATGTAAACGATCAAGGGACTGTGCAGACAGTCCTTTTTTTGAATGCAAAATGCAAAATTTAAGGGTCGCTTCGCGGCGATTTATAGATTTTGTGCGACAAATTATGGTTTGTCTTACTGACGGAATCCCACAAATGCTTGTCGCCCCTGAAAGGGTCGCGAGCATCCGGCGGATGCTGAATTAGCGATGTCTGAGCCGGCAGGCGAGTAATGAGATGTCACGAAGTGACAGAGGGGTTAACCAAGTTTGCACAAAGTTGGTCAATAAAGTCTGATATAACCGCCTGAACCCCTCTGTCTGCGTTCCGCAGACATCTCCCCTTACAGGCAATGTCGTCAACTTAAGGAAATGAA
>JAZNCO010000008.1:0-52235 GCA_045587645.1 Acutalibacteraceae bacterium
CTCAATCAATCAAGGTCAAGCCGCCTTCGGCGGTGGCTACTTTGAGCAAATTCTATCCTTTTTTTGTCTCAGGCTCAGGAAACAATTTTCAACATCATATTTTTTTGAGAAAAGTGTCACCTATCATTGACGACTCTACATGTTTATGAATTTTTTCAAAAAACATTTTCAGGTCCGGGTTTTCATAATAAAAAATCGTCTTCGACGAATCAATCCCCCGTCCCCCAATCTTGGGGGCGAAAAGGTGTTTTTTGTTCAATAAGCTTGCGTCATTCAATGAGCCGCAGGCGAATTATATGCAAATTGCTCACAACGCGAGCAATTTCCTATATAATAAAAAAAGACATCCGCTTTTGCAGATGTCCTTGTTGGTGACCCGGACGAGAATCGAACTCGTGTTACCGCCGTGAAAGGGCGGTGTCTTAACCGCTTGACCACCGGGCCGTTTATGAAGGCAGCTGCGTTCTGCTGCTGCCTTATTTGGTAGCGGCAGTGGGACTTGAACCTACGACACCACGGGTATGAACCGTGTGCTCTAGCCAACTGAGCTATGCCGCCATTTGCGTATTGCTCACTCGCAACGCTGATGATTATACACAAGACAGACACTCTTGTCAAGTCTTTTTTTCAAAATTTTTCGTTTTTTGCCGAATATTTTTGAAATGCATCCTGACTGCGCTGTGCATCCGACAAAATCTGCTTGCGCAGTGCATCCATGTCGCTGAATTTCACTTCTGCGCGCAGATATTGCAGCAGCGCAACGGGAATATTCTTTCCGTACAGCTCACCCGAAAAATGCATGATCCAGGTTTCACTGCGTTCGCTTGTGCCGTTGAAGGTGGGACGAATGCCGATGTTGGTCACGGCAGGATAGCAAACACCATCCACCACCGCAAACGAAGCATAGACACCGCTTTTGGGCACCACAAAGCCCTGCGGAAAATACTGATTGATGGTAGGTGTGCCCATGAGCCTTCCCCGTCTGTCGCCGCCGACAACCTCAAAGTCATAGGAAAACGGTCGGGTGAGCATGGCATTGGCTTTTTCAATGTGTCCGTTGCGGATGCATTCACGGATGCGGGTGGCACTGACGGTTTCGTTTTCAAATGTGAATTCGGGTGCAATAAAGCATGCAATGCCGTGTTGAGCCGCAATGCGTTTTAAATCCTGCGCCGTGCCTGCCCCGTTTTTGCCGAAACGGAAATTGAAGCCGCAGGCAACAAAGCCTGCCTGCAATTCATTCACAAGAATTTCGGACACAAAGCGTTCGGGAGACATTTCGCAGACAGCAAGAAAATCAAGCACCCTTTCCTGCAAAGCGTATTCTGCAAGCACTTTTTCATGTGCGTATTCTGTCAACAGACGGTCAGGTGCTTTTCCGCGCAGAATGACGGCAGGATGCGGTTCAAAACGGACAAGAACGGGCTGCAGACCGTTTTCCTTTTGCTGCGCAACAGCAGACAAGACCTGCAGATGTCCTTCATGCAGGCCGTCAAAATTCCCCAAAGCGAGGGCTGTTCTGTTTTTGCAGCAAAAATCAGTCATGCAGATAAACCCTTTTTACAAGTAATAATTCTTTGTTTTCGGACAGTTCACCAAGTCCGATAAATTCATTTTCGGGATTGTAAACACGGTACAAGTCCTGCTCTTTGATCCCCGGCACACGCTGTGCAAACAGCTCGCCGCCGTTGGCAAAGCGATTTGCCTGCGCTGCACTCACCTGCACGGCAGGATAAAGAGAAAGAGCAGCATCCACGGCAATGAAGCTTTCCTCGGGATTTTCACGCAGCTCATTGAGTGTGCGCGCCTGCGCAATCGTAAAACCGTTGGCCAAGGTGCGCTGCAAGGCGGTCATCACCGCACCGCTTCCCTGCTTTTGCCCGATATCGGCAATCAGCGAACGGATATAAGTACCCTTGGAGCAGGTGACGGCAATTTCAAATTCATCACCGTAGACACCCGTCAGCTTCAGGTCGGAAATTTCAATTTCGCGGGTCTTGCGTTCCACCTCAATGCCCTTGCGTGCCAGCTCATAAAGCCTGACTCCGTTCTGCGACAAGGCGGAATACATGGGCGGCATCTGCTGCTGCACGCCGACAAAGGACGGCAGAATCTGCAAAACCTCATCTTTTGTGACCGTGCCCTCGGTTTTGCTCAGAAGTGTACCCGTGATATCAAGCGTGTCGGTGGTTTCACCGAATCGGAACCGTGCCACATAAGCCTTGGTGGAATCGGGCAGAAAATCGATGAATCGCGTTGCCTTGCCCAATGCGACAGGCAGCACGCCCACCGCCATCGGGTCGAGCGTGCCTGTGTGTCCGGTCTTTTTTTCATTGTAGATTTTGCGCAGACGACCTGCGGCAAAGGAAGAAGACATCCCTTCTTCCTTATTGAGAACAACAAAACCGTTCATGGAAATTGTCCTTTTATAAAAGATTATAACTGCGCAAAGCCGCCTCGATTTCCCTGAGCAGGTCGGCTGTTGCCCTGCTGACACTGCCGTACAGATCACAGCCTGCAGCAAGCTTGTGACCGCCGCCTCCGAAAATCTTTGCAATGGCAGAAACATCCACCGGCTCATTCGAGCGAAGCGAAACACGGCACAGACCGTTGTCCTTTTCCTTGATGGTTGCACCAACCACCACACCTTCGACCTGACGCGGCAGACCTGCAATCATGTGGGTTTCGCTTTCGTCAAGACCTGTTCGTGTGAACATATCCTTGGTCAGCGTCATAACGGCACATTTGCCGTCAAAATGCATACGCAGATTGCTCATTGCAAGTGCTTCAAACTGAATATAAGCCTTGCTTTTGGTTTCAAAAATACGGCGGTTGATATCCCCGTTATCAATGCCGATGCCCACAAGTTCAGCAGCGGTGTGCAGACACTCGGCATTGGTATTGCCGTAGCGGAAACAGCCCGTATCGGTGGAAAGTCCGATATAAAGCTGCTCGGCACTGCGCACATCAATGGGAACATTCATTTCCTTATACAGCGCAAAAATGAGCTGTGCGGCGGCTGCAGCCTTTGCATCGAGGAAGGTTTCCTTTGCAAAAAGCGTATTCGAGCCGTGGTGGTCGATGTTCAGATCCACCTTTTCGCCGTAAACGGGTTGCAGTGCCTCGCCGAGCAGGGTCGCTTCGGCAAGGTCAACGGCAACAACATATTTTTCTTCAAAATCTTCCGCTGCATCTTCAGCGGCAAACAGAAGATTATCGGGCACCTTGCCGACAAGCCGGAAGCTTACTCTTTTGCCAAGTTTGGTGAGCAAGCGGAACAATGCCCACAGACTGCCTGCGGCATCCCCGTCGGGGTTGCGGTGGGTCAGAAGGAGAATATCATTCATTTCAAGAAGCCGTGCTGCGGCTGTTTGCAGATCAATCCTCATCTTCTTCGTCCTTTTTGGCGGTCTGATTGAGCTTGCGGAACATTTCTATGCCCTTTTCAACCGAATCATCTGCAATGAACTTCAGATCCGGTGCCTTGCGCAGGCGCAGACGGGCAGAAAGCTCGGTGCGGATATAGCCCTTTGCACCTGTGTTGAGTGCCTTGACGGCATTTTTTGCACCTTCAATGCCATCGAGAGAACTGATATAGACCTTGCCGAAGGAAAGATCGTGTGCGATTTCAACACGCACGACCGTAAGCATGGTGGCGGTCACACGCGGGTCCTTCAACTCACGCAGGATCGCTGTGATCTCACGGCGGATATCCTCAGCAGAACGGTCTGCTTTATAACTCATAGTTTAAATTCCTTTCAGATAACGAAAGATTAGTCGCGGTATTCTTCAACGACATAGGCTTCAAGGATATCGCCCTCGTGGATATCGTTGAACTTGGTAAGACCGATACCGCATTCATAGCCTGCCATGACTTCCTTGGCATCATTCTTTTCACGCTTGAGGGATGCGATGTCATCTTCGGCAATGACGATACCGTCACGCACAACACGCACCTTGCAGCTTCTGGTGACCTTACCGTCCTGCACATAAGAACCGGCAATGGTACCGACGGAGGACAGCTTGAAGACGCGTCTGACGGAAATTCTGCCCATTTCGACATCTCTGTACTTGGGAGCAAGCATGCCCTTCATAGCGGCTTCAACATCCTCGATGCAATCGTAAATAACACGATACATACGCATTTCGACATGATCGCGTTCTGCGTGAGCAACGGCTGTGGGATCGGGACGGACATGGAAGCCGACAATGATTGCATTGGATGCAGCGGCAAGCATGACATCGGATTCAACGATGGCACCGACACCGCCGTGGATAACCTTGACACGGACTTCATCATTGGACAGCTTTTCGAGATTCTGGGTAATGGCTTCCACAGAGCCCTGCACGTCTGCCTTGACAACGATGTTGAGATCCTTCTTTTCGCCGTCGGCAATGGTGGAGAACAGAGTGTCAAGCGTAACTCTCTGTACTGCACTGAACTGTGCTTCCTTCTGCTTCTGCTTTCTTTCTTCAACAAGCTCACGGGCAAGTCTTTCGTCGGAAACTGCGTCGAACTGATCACCTGCAGACGGCGTTTCTGCAAGACCCATGATTTCAACGGGAACGGACGGGCCTGCGCTCTTTACCTTTCTGCCCTTGTCGTCGGTCATGACACGGACACGGCCGACAGCGGTGCCGGCAACGATGATATCACCGGATTTGAGTGTACCGTTCTGCACAAGCAGGGTTGCAATCGGGCCCTTGCCCTTGTCAAGTCTTGCTTCAATGACAACACCTCTTGCCGCACGGTTGGGATTGGCCTTGAGTTCGCGCATTTCGGCAATGAGAAGAATGGATTCAAGCAGGTTGTCGATACCCATACCCGTTTTTGCGGAAACGGGAACACAGATGGTGTCGCCGCCCCATTCTTCGGGAACAAGGTTGTATTCGGTCAGCTGCTGCTTGATGCGATCAGGATTGGCTTCGGGCTTATCCATCTTGTTGATGGCAACAATGATATTGATGTCGGCAGCCTTGGCATGGTTGATGGCTTCGATGGTCTGCGGCATGATACCGTCATCGGCAGCAACAACAAGAACTGCAATATCGGTAGCCATAGCGCCTCTTGCACGCATGGCGGTGAAAGCGGCATGGCCGGGAGTGTCAAGGAAGGTGATATCGTTGCCGTCACAGCTTACGCGATAAGCACCGATGTGCTGTGTGATACCGCCGGATTCGGTGGCGGTGACAGCGGTGTTGCGGATGGCATCGAGAATACTGGTCTTACCGTGGTCAACGTGACCCATGACACAGACAACAGGGCTTCTGGTTTCCAGATTTTCATCCACATCTTCACTGTCGTCAATGATGCGGTCTTCGATGGTGACAACGACTTCCTTTTCGACCTTTGCACCCAGCTCGCTTGCGACAATGGATGCGGTGTCAAAGTCAATGCTTTCATTGATGCCTGCCATAATGCCATAGGAGAACAGCTTTTTGATGACTTCTGCAGCCGTCATTTTCAGCTTTGCGGCAAGATCACCGACGGTGATCTCTTCGCCGACCGTGATGGTCAGAGAACGCTTTGCGCGTTCATCCGCAATTCTCTTCAGACGTTCAGCCTCGGTTTCGCGGTGATGTGCACGGGTACCCTGCTTTTTGTTGTACTGCTGGGACTTCTGCTTGATCTTCTGCTTGCGGGTATCGGTATCACGCTGTGCGGCACTGCCGGGGGTGATATTCTCGTAACGCTCGTTGTACTTATCAAGCTCAACCTCGCTTGCACGGGTGTTGACGGTTTTGCGTTCGCCCTTGGTTCTTGCCTGCATGGGCGCATCCTGCGGCTTGTTTTCCTTTTCCTTCTTTTTGAAGGGCTGATTGTTGGCAGGCGCGGCAGGACGATCATTCTGCTTATTCTGCGGCTGATTGGACTTGCCCGGCTTGTCAGTCTTTTTGGGCTGTTCAGCCTTGGGAGCTGCTTTTTCTTCCGCAACGGGTGCAGCGGCTTCGGCTTTTTCTTCAACCGGTTCGGGCTTCTTTTCTTCCGGCTTCTTCATTGCAAAATAAGCATCAAAATTTTCGACATTGTTTTTCTGTGTGAAATAATCAAACAGAATATCGAGCTCCCATTCCTCCAGTGCGGTCTGGGACTTTTTCGGTGTATCCGAAAACTTTGCCAAAAGGTCAATGATCACATTGCTTTTGACATTAAAATCTTTAGCGGCTTCATGTACTTTATACTTAACCATTAAGTTGCCTCCTCTTCAAACTGCTTTTTAAGCGCCTTTGCAAAACCATCATCCGTAACTGCAAGCACGCAGACCTTTTTGCCGATGGAATAAGACAATTCCTGCGCAGTGACGGGCAAAAGGATGATGTCTGCGGTTGTCTGTGATGCATCGAGCTCCCTCTTGTGACGGGGCGATGCATCCTCGGTCAGCAGACACATTCTTGCAATTCCGTTGCGTACGGCTTCTGCAACCGCATCATGTCCGAGTGCGAGAAAACCGGCTCTGCGGCAAAGGCCGAGATATGAAAGCGTTTTTTGTGTCATCCGTTCAGCTCCGTTTCCAGACGGTCATAAATTTCAACCGGCACGGCGCATTCAAATGCTTTTTCCAGCCGTCTGCCCTTTCGTGCCTTTTGCAGGCAGGCGATATCGGGACAGATATAAGCACCTCTGCCGTTCATTTTGCCCGTCATGTCGAGATGAATTTCTCCTTCGGGAGTGCGGACGATGCGCACCAGCTCTTTTTTCGGCTTCATTTCCGTGCAGCCGGTGCATTTACGCAAGGGGATTTTTTTCTGTTGCACTGCAAACAACCCCTTTTACAGTTGGATCATCGGCTGATAATCACCGATGTAGGATTTGATATCGATCTTCCAACCGGTCAGCTTGACAGCAAGACGGGCGTTCTGACCCTTGTTGCCGATTGCAAGAGAAAGCTGATTTTCGGGAACAATGACCTGACAGCTCTTATTTTCCATATCGGTAACTTCGACAGCAATGACTTCTGCGGGAGCAAGAGCCGCGCCGACGAATTCCTTGGGATTTTCGCTGTAGCGGACAATATCGATCTTTTCACCGTGCAGCTCGTTGATGATGCCGTTGACACGGGCACCGCGCTGACCGATGCAGGCACCGACGGGATCGACATTTTCATCCTTGCTGTAAACGGCAATCTTGGTTCTCGAGCCTGCTTCACGGGAAATGGACTTGATTTCAACCGTGCCGTCCTCGATTTCGGGCACGCTTGCTTCAAACAAACGCTTGACGAAGTCTGCATGGGTACGGGAGATCATGATCTTGGGACCCTTTTCGGTTTCTCTGACATCGACAATGTAAATTTTGACCATGTCACCTGCCTTGAAGGATTCACCGGGGATCTGTTCTTTCTTGGGAAGAAGCACATCACCCTTGCCAAGCGCAAGGGTCAGGTCACCGCTCTGGGGATCAACGGAGTTGATCTTTGCGGTGACGATATCCTGCTTTTTGCTCTGGAACTCTTCGAGAACCTGCTCAACCTCAATTTCACGGATGCCCTGACGGATCACATGCTTGACGGTCTGTGCAGCAATTCTGCCGAGGTCCTTGACTTCCAGCGGAATGCGAAGCACATCTCCGACCTTGGCTTCGGTATCATACTGCAATGCATCCTCGGGAAGCACATCAATAGAAGGATCTTCGATTTCTTCCACAACGTTTTTAATCATGTAGATGTTCATTTTTGCGGTTTCGGGGTCGAAGTCACAGAAGATGCCTTCCTTGACACCGAATTCGCGTCTTGCGGCAACAACAATTGCGTTGCACACCTTCTCAATCAGTTTGTCAGCAGGAATGCCCTTTTCTTTTTCAAGCATTCTGATGGCTTCAAAAAATTCTTTGTTCATTTTTGTCGCTCAATCCTTTCTGTATAAAAACTTGCATTTAAAAAACCAAATTAAAAGCCGCCGAAGTCATCAAGCTGCACGCGGGTGTATTCCTTCTTTTCGTAGGTGCGCTCACTGCCGTCCTCGTAGCCGACGGTCAGTGTGCCCTTGTCATAAGCCTTGAGAACACCCTTGCGAAGTTTTGCACCCGTTTCGTCTGCTTTGGGGAACTTGACCATGATGTCTGCGCCCATGAACATTTCAAAATGAAAATCGCGAACAAGCTCGCGCTCAATGCCTGCCGAGCAGACCTGCAGGTTATAGCTCTGATCGATGGGATCGGCTTCATCGAGAGGTGCATCAATTGCATCGTTCATGGCAACGCAATCGTCAATGCCGACACCGTCTTCTTTGTCAATGATGATACGCAGATACCAGTTGGCGCCCTCCTTCTGAAAACGCACATCCCACAAAAGCAGTCCGAGCTGTTCGGCAAGAGGCTGGGCGATGCCCCAGACGATATCGACCGTATTTCCTTTTTTCTTCTCTGCCAAAGTTTCCACCTCCGGATATTTTCCCGTATCAACAAAAATGAGCGGGTCGCCCCACTCATTTGTCAATACCTTATTACTGTATACAATATAACACGGTTTATACACATTTGTCAAGAGTTTTTTATTATTTAATCAGCGGAAAGATCTTTTACAACAGGCACCTTCACGGGCATATCCACAACAAGCTGTGCATTTTCACGCACACCGCCTTCGTCCGTGTAGGACACAAGGGAAATGTCAAGGTCGATTTCGTCTTTTGAGAGCACAGTAAAGCAGACCGGAATGCTGCAAATTGCATTTTCTCCGTAAACCTTTATCAGCAATTTTCCCGGCTCCTGCACGGTTACCTTTGCCCCGAGCTCAGGTGTGCCGTCATCATAAAGATAGATCGGATCTGCAAAATATTCCACCTGCTGCGGGTCATACAAAACCTGCACAACACAGTCAACAAATCTTTTTTCATACGGTTGCACATTAACGCGCATGCTCATACCGTATTTATCCTTGCGATCACTGCGTTTTTTATAATAACTCGGTGTGTCGATATTTACGGTCACAACTGCATCGGTTTGCGTGTCCGGTTCAAATGTCAGAGTATCCGAAGTGCCGCAATATTCAGCACGGCAATCGAGATCTTCCCCGTTTGCATTTTTACAGGAGATCCGTTCCAGCTCAAAATCAGGATTCTCCGCAGTGAGCACCAAAAAGGAGAACATTTCGTAATGCAACCGTCCGTTTCTCTCTTTAAGTGGCTGCAAGCCGACCACACGCAGCAAGCCCGGTTCAATCTCGGTCACTTCAGTTGATGCAAAGGAGGCTTCGGGCGGAATATACGCATCCGGATACACACCGAATTGCACAACGGCAGGATTGTATTTCAACAACAATTCAAATGAAGCACAATCGGAGCGATCGAACACAATCGGCTCAATCAGGTAGTAGGTTCCCGATGCGCTGTCCGTTTCTGAATTGCTGATCTGCGTATGCTTGTACCTGAGTGCCCAAATCTTCGGATCGGGGGTTCTGACATATTCAACATCCGATGCGGTTACAGTGCCTTGCGCGTTGTCTGTCGGCTGTTCATCGTAATTATTTGAATCTGTTTTTACAAAGGTAAAAAAAATGAACAAAATGCCAACCACCACGACAGCAAGACATACGGCTTCAAAAATCTTTTTCTTATTCAAATTATTCACTCCGTTTCTGTCAATCTTCCAATCCAACCGAACGGCGCAGTGCCAATCGTGCATCTGCGGCGCTGATGGCATTATCTTTATTTATATCACCAAGATACTGTTGCACGGCATTAGCTGTTTCCAAATCAACAGAACAGCGGAGCAAAATTCTGGCATCTGCAGCAGAAATTGAACCATCCATACCTGCATCAAACAATTGATAAGCACATGGTTCCAAATACCACAATTGATAATCTGTTAACTCTTCATCATCTGAAATTGGTATCCATTTTACTAAAGTCAATTCGGATTCAGAGGATATTCTTGTTATAGCTTTCATAACTTAATTTATCCTTTCAAATCGTGTAGTATTTCAATAAAAATGCTGCGCAAAATGAAAAGAAAAATTATTTCGTCAATCACCTCCTATTTACTGCATGATTTCAGCCTGTGAAATCATTTGAACCACCACCTTTATCACATCTTTGCAATACTATTCCATGCTAAATATTTACAATATAGTAATACAATAAAATTACACATTGTGTCAACAAATTTTCTCAAATTTTCGTTCCCTTGTTTTTGCTCGTTTCATTCCCTTGTTTTTGCTCGTTTTTATTGCAAATGATGTAAAGATATGGTAAAATAAAAGGTAGCGAAAAATATAAAGGAGTTTTACATCATGGTATACACATACAAACCCAAGGGAACCTGCTCGAGAATGATAGAAATTGAAGCAGATGACAATCTTGTGATTCAGAATGTCGAGATCACAGGCGGCTGCAACGGCAATCTCAAGGGCATTGCGGCGCTGCTCAAGGGTATGAGCTGCAAGGATGCTGCTGACCGTATGGCAGGCATCAAGTGCGGCTTCAAGCCCACCTCCTGCCCCGATCAGATCAGTATTGCGCTGCGTGAGATCATCAAAAAGGCGGAGGGTTAAAGCATGAAAACCATCGGTCTTGTGATTGCAGACGAATACGAATATCTCCCCTTTCTGCGCATTGCCGCCACCTACGGCGAGGTAAAAGAAAGCACCTTCCGCACCCGTCCGTGTGCGGAAGTTATCATCAATGCAAACAAAGTGATTGCCGTGTCCTGCGGCATCGGCAAGGTTGCGGCTGCAACGGCTGCGGCTTTTCTGATTGCAGACGAAAAGGCGGATTATATTTTCAACATCGGCCTTTCGGGTGCGGTGTCGGGTCTGCACGAGGGTGAAATTGCACTCGGCTCGTCCTTTGTGGAATGCGACTTTGACCTGACCCCCGTGGGCAGAGCCTTGGGCGAAAATCCGTCAAAGCCCTGGAAGCATGAAGCAGACGAGGCGCTTCTTGCAAAGGCTGAACAGGTGCTCGGTGTCAGAACTGCGGCGTTCGGTTGCGGCGATTTGTTCCTTGCGGACAAGGTGAAAAAGAATTTGTATAAAGATACATTCAATATCAACGCATTTGACATGGAAACAGGTGCAATCGCTTCCGTTTGCGGCAGTGCCGGTGTTCCGTTTTTAAGCCTTCGTCAGATGTCCGACTCGGCAGACGATGCTTCTGCGGAAACCTACACCGCCGTCAACAACACCCAGCCCGAGGATCTTGCAAAAATGATTCTCCAATTCATTGAAACCGTTTGAGGAAAGAATATGTTTTATCTTGCTTCTCAATCCCCAAGAAGAAAAGAACTGCTGACATTGGCAGGATTAAGCTTTGAAGTGCTCGTTTCCGGTTGTGATGAAACCGTACCCGAGGGATTTACCGCTGAGCAGACCGTACAGCACCTTGCAAACCAGAAATGCGAAGCGGTGCTTTCTCTTTGCAAAGAGGAGGATACCGTGCTTGCCGCTGATACCATTGTGGTCATTGACGGCAATATTTTAGGCAAACCGAAAGACAAAAGCGATGCATTCAATATGCTTCGATCCCTTTCGGGCAGAACCCACACGGTGATGACCGGTGTGTGCATTGCAAACGGCACAAAACGCAGGGAATTTGTCAGCAAAACGGATGTCACCTTTTATGACCTGTCGGATGAAGAAATCAATGTATATATCGAAACCGGCGATCCGTTTGACAAAGCAGGCGGCTACGGCATTCAGACACAGGGTGTTGTGCTGGTTGAAAAAATCAATGGGGATTACTCCAATGTGGTCGGGCTTCCTCTTGCACAATGCGTGCGCGAGCTGCGTGCATTCGGCATACAATGAAAAATTTACTGTATCATGCATTCTTTCCATCCCGATGCTGTGTCTGCGGACGTGTTTTACAGCCGAATGCGGAAATATGCGAATACTGCACAAAATTCATTCTGCGTGTGCCCGAAAGTAAATTCTGCACGGGTTGCGGCAGACCGATGAAGTCTTGCCTTTGTTCGCCTGATCCGTTTCTGACAGCCATTGTGGCTCCGTTTTTATATGATGGCAATGTGCGCAGACAGATTCACAAATTCAAATTCAGAAATTTACCGGATATGGCAATCCCCTATGCAAAAATTGCCGCAAAATACGCAGTTGACAGCGGTGTAACGCAGGATGCAGATCTGATCACTTTTATTCCCATGACACCGGAAGCAGTGCAGGTGCGAACCTATAATCAGGCGCAGTTATTTGCGAATGCGATCAGCGGAATATTGAAAATTCCCTGCGAAGAAACGCTGATAAAACAACATGAAACACCCAACCAGCACGATCTGCCTGCCTTGTTACGGCACGGCAATCTGACAGGGGTTTATGACTTACCTGCTGAAAAAGAAGAAATTATTAAAAACAAGATCATTCTGCTGACAGATGATATCACAACAACAGGCAGCACCCTGCACGAAGCCGCAAAAACACTGTTGATATTCGGTGCAAAAGAAGTGCGCGGTGTCTGTATTGCGAGATCACCTGCAGAAAAACAGAGGTTATTATGAAAGAAAAACTGAAAACATGTCTTGAATTGTTTTGGGTATTCATGCGTGTCGGCGCCATGACCTTCGGCGGCGGCTATGCCATGCTGCCCATTCTGCAAAGAGAGCTTGTTGAAAAAAGACAGTGGGTCACGGACGAAAATCTGACCGACTATTATGCCATCGGACAGTGTACCCCCGGCATCATTGCACTGAATGTTTCCACCTTCATCGGCAGAAGCAAGGCAGGGCTTCTTGGTGCCATTTCGGCAGCCGTCGGCTTTGAGCTTGTGCCGTTGATCATTATTCTCGTCATCAGCCTGTTTCTCGAAGGCTTTTCGGACAACGAATATGTACAGCATGCGTTGGCAGGCATCAATGTCTGCGTTTGTGTGCTGATTCTCAACACCCTGCTCAAATTACGCAAAAGCACACTCAAGGGGGCATTCTCGCTCGTGGTGTTCTTTGTTGTGTTCGCATTGGCTGCCATGGGTGAATTTTTGCCGTTCTCCATTCCGCTGCCCGTGCTTGTCATTGCGGCGGCACTGACAGGCATCATCGCAGGACAAATCAAAGAAAAGAAAAAAACAGAAGGAGGTAATGCAAAATGATTTACCTTCAGCTGTTTTATGAATTCTTCAAAACGGGCCTTCTTGCCGTCGGCGGCGGTCTTGCGACATTGCCGTTTCTGAACAACATGGCAACCACCTACGGCTGGTTCTCGGTGGAGGATGTTTCCACCATGATTGCAGTTGCCGAATCCACCCCCGGTGCAATCGGGGTCAACATGGCAACCTATGCAGGCTTCATCACAGGCGGTGTGCTCGGCAGTGTGGTTGCCGTTGCCGCACTGACCGCACCTGCTATTATCACCATCATGCTCGTTGCAAAATTCATTGACAAATTCAAAACAAGCCCCTTGATGCAGAATGCGTTTTCGGGACTTCGCCCTGCAAGCATGGCACTGATTGCCATTGCAGGCTTAGGTGTTGCCATTCCGACATTCTTCAACACGGATGCCATAATGGCAGGCGACTGGTCAACCGCATTCCTTTGGAAAGCAATGCTGCTTGCGGTTGCCATTTTCCTCGGACAGAAATATCTGAAAAAAATCCACCCGACGGTATTCATCCTCATCGCGGCCGTGGCAGGCATTCTGCTGAAGCTGTAAAAAATCAAAAAGCCTTACAAACAATTTTGCTGTTTGTAAGGCTTTTCTTATTGTTTGCAGATCATGCCTGCAGGTTGTTTTTGGCTGGCAAAATATCTTCTTTTCCAAAATCGAACAAGAGTCTGATCAGACTTTTGCGGTAAGGAATAAATTCCCCGGAATCGATCATATTGAGAATTTCATCACAGCCTGCAAAGCGTACTGCCTGCACCTCGCTTTCCTGCAGCACAAGGCTTGCAGGGTCAACGGATTGCGGGTGGATGATGAAATAATCATCAAATCCGCAATCAAAATTGACGGTGAGATACGGGCGCTCGTTTGCAAAATCGTAGAAAATACCGATCTCCTCTGCCGTTTCGCGTTGCGCTGCCTGACGGCTTGTTTCGCCCGACAATGCACTGCCGCCTGCGGAAAGATCCCAGCGATTCGGCCAGCCGTCCTTGAACGGCTGACGGTGTTGGATGAGCATTTCGTTCTTTTCATTGAACACGCAGGTGTGCACAACAATGTGCAGCTGTCCCGGGGTCATTTCCTTGCCCCGTTCAAAGGTTTCACCGATCGGAATACGGTCGGCATCATACAAATCCCAATATTCTTTCATTCATTGATTCCTTTCACGAGCACTTCGATTTCTTCGGGAGCAGAAAACTGTGTATTGACTGTGCCGTCCTCAAGAAGCGTATGCTCTATAAACATATTGCCATGAATGGTGGGAACGGTCATTTTAATGTGTTTCAGACCGCTTAAATGCGGTTCGATGATGCATTTTCTCATGCCAATGCCTGCCCAACGCACCCCGCCGACGGTTTCAACGAGATAGGGAATTACACCCGAGGACCAGCCGTGACACAGGCTGTGGCGCAGTCCGACATAGCAGAAGGCTCCGTAATCGCCATGAATATCCTTTTTGCCGGGGACGGGAATTTCATCAATGCGGCAGGCATTTTCAAGCCAGTTGATGTCAAAATCCTCCCAGAATGTGGTAGTTCCCACCGACAGCATACCACCGTAGTATTCTTTCATCATGGAAAGTGCCGTATCATATTCGCCGTAAGCGGCAACAGCCGACAGAATAAAATAGGACATGAATGTGGAAAGTCCGTGTGCGCCGTTGCGAAGAAGCACTTCCCTGTTGTTTTCGGATTTGTCGCCCGACAGCACACCAAGACCTGCCACCTGCTTATACTGCTTTACACTGTGCTTTCCTTTTGCAATGCGGTGCAGGTATTTCTCACACAAGTCGGTCGGCTCACCGCATGCCTGCAAAAACAGCCTTGTTTTCTCCAAGGATAACTTTGTAAGATATGCAACCCCTGCAAGGCAATCGTATTTTTTGGTTTTGTCACCGCCGCGCTCGTAATTGGACGGCCAGTCGATGAAATTACTGCCGTAATCAACCGTACCGTTGAGTTTGCTGATGCACTTACCGATCTGCGGCAGAAGTTCATGCACATAAGGGATATATTTCTGATATGCTTGCTTGTTTCCGTCACGAAGATATGTTTCGCTCAGAATATACAGCCACCACACCGAATAGGTCGGCATACCTGCCATCCAATCGGGCAGCGGTGTTTCTGCCCATGCAAAATCAAGGGAATTGAGTACTTCGGGCACATCCTTATACAAACAGAAAGCGGCTCGCATTTCGGGATAAAGATCTCCGATCCACACAAGGCGGTCGCGCTTGATGCCGTCCCACAGATACCCGTTCTGCATGCAAAGACGCAGTGTGTAAGCCGCCGTTTTCCATATTTCATTGACAAGTTCGTCATCACATTCAAAACTGCCGTCCTCGGGACGGGTGTGGGTATCCACCGCCGCAGCAACGGTTTTTAAGGACAGCTGCGTATTGCGGTGGAGTGTATCGATGCGCAAAAAACGGAATCCCGTCTGACCGAAGGTCATATCGGAATAGGGCTGCAATTCAACAACCATGTCACGGTCTGCATGGTCATTGGTGGCATTTTTCTGCCCGATATCCGCACACACTTCGCTGACGGATTCACCGAAGCGCAGACGAACATTCTTTTTTCCGCCCACACCGAAGGTGAGAATTCTTGCACCGCCCGACACTTCCTTGCCGAAGTCGAGAATGATGCTCGATTTTCCTTTTAATGTGATCAGATTTTTTTCTTTCAGCCCGATTTGCAGGCGTTTTTCGGTTAATAAGGCGGTCGCATTTTCAATTTTACCCTCGGTAAGCACAATGCGGCTTGCAAACATGTATTGCATAAAACAGACTCCTTTTATTTTTTCGGCAGCGGTCTGCGCTTTGCGGTGAAGGAGATAGCGGTAATTTTGATGACGTTGACGAATGCCACCATCTTGTCCTCAAATTCAAAATCCTTTTGTGTCTGCGTTTTCATAAGCACAGACAATGCCTTTTTCTTTTCTTCCACATCTTCCGTTATTTCGGCAAGTCCTCTGCCCATCACACTGGCATAGGTGATACCGTAACGGCAGGCAATGTCCCCCTCAAAGGGTGTGATATCACAATCCATTTCAAAAAAGACCTTAGGATTTTTCTGAATCAGGTCAATTTTTTTGCCTCTCTTTGCGCCGTGCAGATACAGTGTCAACACTCCATCCTCATACAAATAACCGTAATTCATGGGCACCACATACGGCTCATCCCCATCCACGAGGCCAAGGTGCAGGACCTTGCATTTATCAAGAATGGAAAGAATTTCATTGATATCGGTGACTTCTCTTTCGCGACGGGTCATTCCGTTGCTCATAAACATCCCTCTTTTTTTGTTTTTAATAATTATACCACACGAATCGACTTTTGTCATCTGTTTTAAAAAACAAAAAATCCGGAATCCCGAAGGATTCCGGAGCTTTCATTTGCTTAATAGGTGAAAGCAGAATATGCGTTCTTGATTTTAAGGGTAACACTCTGATCGTCATGGGTGATCAGCAGGGTCTTGATGTAAGAGGTATAAACCTCAACCGTTGCGGTCTGTTCCATATAAACGATCTGACCATCGGTGGTGATTTCAGCAGTGATGGTGAAATCCTTATAGGTGACAGTACCGTTGCCATCGAAGGACTTGACGGAGTTCATATCACGAAGGATGGGGGCAATGTCTTCATCAAAGTAAATGAGATCATCCGTAACAGCCTGCAGAACATTGGATTCGGTAGACTTGGAGGTATCAACATCGTGGAAGGTCATTACGAATACATAGTTACCGGCCTCGTTGACCGAGCAGATTGCACTCTTGACCCAATCATATTTGCAAAGATCAAAGGGCGGGAAGTTGGTCCAGCAAGCAACCGTACCCTTGGTTGTGGTCAGCGAGAAGGGATTGAGGTAGTTTGCTGCCTGATTGTTGGTGATGCAGCTGAGGTTGGTTGCATTCTTGTCGATGCTCTGGGTCTTGTTGACGGTATAGCCTGCCTGGGAATAATAAGCGATGTTATTGATGCATTCGCCCAGATATTCACCGATGGATTCAATGGAGCCGTATGCGGCAGGAATCTTGCAGGAAATGCCCTTGAAGCAGGAGGAATAATTGAAGTTGTTGTAAACAGTGGTGGTGTGGACGGTTGCGCTCTTGTTCTTGTAGGTTACGGGGATGACAAGAAGCTGATAAGCGGTCAGCTCGGTAACAGACAGAACAGCATCGCCCTTGTGGGTCAGAGAAACGAACTTACCGTTGGGAGTCAGCTCTGCAATGATGGTGAAGTTCTTGGTGATGATGTTTTCGCCCTTCCAGTTCTTGATATGGCTGCTTGCATCCAGAACGGGTTCAACATCCTCCTTCCATGTGATGTGCTGATCGGTTACATCGTAAATGAAGGAGCCGTTGTCGGAATATGTAGTATCGGAATCCTCCATAACAAGGGTGATCACATAATTGCCTGCCGTATTGACAGTGCAGGTAGCACTCTTGACCTTGGAATAGTCATTGAGGGTGAAGTTCGGGAAATAGGTGCGAGCTTCGCAGGAGCCCAGGCTATAAGCCACGCCCGTTGCTTCGCCTTCGGCGGTAATGTAGGTATTGACATGCTCAACCAGCTTGCCGTTGCAGATATCGATGATATTGCAATCGTCTTTGGTCATGGTCTGCCATGCGGTCTTGGTGAAGCCTGCATTGCCGCCGCACTTAACAGCAGAAGCAGCTCTGTCATAGAAATCAATGATCTGCTGCTTGGTGGTCAGGGTCTGCACATCCTCATAGTCGATGGTTTCAAGACCGACGGAAACGCGCAGTGCAAGACGGGCATCCGCAGAAGAAATGACACCGTCATAATCCACATCGGCTGCAAGCTTATAGTTATAGTTCTTTGCATTGTAGCACATTGCTGCTATGTCATCCCAATCATACAGATAAACTGCATAACGAAGAATGGCACGGGCATCGCCTGCTGTTACGGCACCATCATTATCAATGTCACCGGGCTTGTACTTATAAGTACCGTCATCAGCAATCGCACCGTCTGTGGTAACATCCAGTGCAAAAGCAGAATAAGCACAGGTCAGAAGCAGAGCGCAAGTCAGCAGAAAGCTGATTATTTTTTTCATGTTTTTCATAAAAATCACCCTTTCGGATATTTGGTTTTATTATACAAAAATAATATAATAATGTCAAGTACCATTTATTGCGCCCGTTAAATTCTGCATTGCAAAACATGTAAATCTTTTATATAATACAATTATTGATGCAAAAAAATACGGAGGGCTTACAGTGCACAAAAAAATATTTTCCGTTTTCGCTTTGATCCTTACATTTCTGCTTGCAGCTTCCTGCACAGCCATTTTACCGACAACAAAGGAGGAAAACAAAATGATATTTGATAATCTTTCATACGGCGAACATGAACGCAATGTGCTTGATCTTGTTCTGCCCGGACAGACAACGGGTGATGTCGGTCTGATCTTGTTTATTCACGGCGGTGCATGGATCATGGGTGACAAATCGGAATACAGCACATATCTGCGTCAATACGCTGCCGACCTGCAATTGGCGACCGCCGCAATCAATTACCGTTTCATATCCGACAGCATTCATATTGAGGATATTCTTGTTGATATAGATGCCGCACTGCAAACGATCAGGCAGACAGCAGCCGAGCAAGGAATCAACATAAACAAGGTTTTACTGACGGGCACGTCTGCAGGCGCACATCTTTCAATGCTGTATGCCTACCGCTGCAAGGATACAGCCCCGATCAGACCTGCTGCCGTGTTCAGCTTCTGCGGTCCGACCGATCTTTATGATGATGCATTCTATGTCGGCGGCACATTGGGTACGGTGCAGGAAATCTGTAGCCTGATGTCCGCAGCCTGCGGTGAAATTTTCACGATTGATACCAAATCTGCATCAAAGGATGCCTTGGATGCAGTTTCGCCGCTGACTTATGTAGGTGCAGATGTCTGCCCGACCGCCATCTGTCACGGAGAAAAGGACAGTGTTGTTCCCTACTCCAACGCATTGCGTATTCTTGATGCATTTGAGCAGCACGGTATAAAATATGATTTCATCAGCTTTCCGAACTCCGATCATGACCTCGGCAGCGATCCGGATTGCATGCAGCAGGCTTTTGAACTGCTGACACAGTATGCACAGACATATCTGAAATAAAAAATGCTTCTTCACGGAAATGTGTAAAATTTTCCTGCAACGGCTTCAACGGCAATGCTCTTTTTTTCGTGATATACCCAAATAAATCGCATACAAAAAGACGGATCTGCAACAGACCCGTCTTTTTTGTTGTATTTATCAGAAGCCGCCGTTCTCGGCAGGCGTGCTGTCCATGACGAAGCAGAGTTCACCGCCGTTGGTCAGCATTTCGTGCGTGATACGCGGACTTGTGAGCTTTTCGCCGTTGAGGCTTGCACTCTGAATATATACATTTTCTTCACTCTGATAGAATGCCTTGATCGTCAGGGTCTTTCCGTTGCCGAGGTCAAGCACTGCATTTTCAACACAGGGAGAACCGATCCAGTATTCATCGGTGCCTGCCACGGGATAGATACCGATTGCACTGAGCACATACCATGCACTCAATGTGCCGCCGTCATCGTTGCCGTCAATGCCGTCGGGTGCGGTTGCATAATAGGTATCCATTGCCCAACGGACATATTTCTGCGTGGAAGCAGGATCGCCTGCATCATTGAACAGATAAGCCGCATGAAGGTCATGCTCGTTGCCGTGCCAATAGCCTGCACTCGGAACAAGTGAGCTTCTCATTTCGTTTGCATCATCCATGAATGCGGTCAGCTCTGCAATAAATGCTTCGTTGCCGCCGTAAAGAGCAATAAGGGATTCGGTGTCATACAGCACAGCCCACTGCCACTGTCTTGCACCGCCCTCGCAATAACCGTAGGAATAGCCCGTGCCGAGAATATCATCCACAAAGCTGATCCAGTTCTTTGCAAAGGGCTCATTCCAGGTGCCGTCGGAATTCTTTGCACGGAAGCAGAGATTTTCGGCATCCCACAGATTTTCATAGTTCTTCGAGCGATTGCGGAAGAATTCGGCATCCTCGGTGTAGCCGAGCTGTTCGGCAAGCAGTGAAATGCAGTAATCTGCATAGCAGTATTCAAGCGTACGGCTGACACACTGTTTGTCGGACAAATCAGCCGGACAATAACCGTATTCCATATAAAGATCGTTATCCACTCTGCCCTTGGAGCCGTCATAATCGGTCATGGCAGCCGTTTTCATGTACGCATAAGCGGCTTCCACATCAAAATCAGTGTAGCCCTTGAGGTAGCTTTCGGTAAAGACCATATCGGCAGGAGAACCGAACATGGAGTTGGTTTCACCTGTGCCGGACGGCCAACGGGGGAAGATGCCGTACACATCTGCCATGTCAAGCAGAGATTCCAGTGTACTGTTCTGCACTTCAGGTGCAATGAGGGTCTGCAAAGCATTCACATTGCGGAAGGTGTCCCACAGGGACATATCGGAAAGATAGGTGTAGCCGTCTGCTGTGCCGACGGTGTTTTCAAAGCCTGCATATTCACCGTTGACATCGGTATAGGAGGTGGGCATGATGACGGAATGATAAAGCGAAGTGTAGAAATTACCCTTGACTTCATCCGTACCTTCAATGGTGATTCTGCCGAGCATTTCTTCCCATGTATCTCTTGCAACGGCACGCACACCCTCAAAATCAAGATCGCCTGCCTCTGCGGCAAGGTTTTCCTTTGCGTTTTCAACACTTACAAAGCTGATGGCAAGCTTCATTTCAAGCGGATCATTCTTGATCGAACCGAAGTTCAGATCAATACCGAGCTCATCACCTGCAGCGGTGGTGACATCAGCAATTTTTTCATCCCCGTTGAGGATGGTATAGGATTGGATATTCTTATTGAATACGGCAACAAAGTAAGCCGTCAGACCGCCGTAGCGACCTGCGAACTGTGTGGTGACGGTTGCCTTACCCGTAATTACACCCGTTATGGGGTCAATGGTGACCTCGCCGCCGTTGGAGCTGCCGTTGGGCATGAAGGAGGTGACATCCAGATAGAGTCTTGCATCCTTATCTGTGCGGAAGGTATAACGGTGTGCGCCGACATGCTCGGTGGCTGTCAGCTCTGCCATGGTACCGATTTCGGGCAGATTGACGGCATAATAGCCTGCGGTTGCAATTTCCTTATCATGCGAAAAGAGCAACGCTGTGGCATTGCGGCTGCCGATGGTGGGCGTTACACGGAAGTGTGCCATATCAGCAGCACCCGTACCCGAAAGACGGGTATGGCTGAAACCGATAATATGAGTATGCATATAGGAATAGCCTGCATTTGCCCAGTTGTTGATAAGCTTTTTACCGCCGACAATGCCGGTATCGGGACTGAGCTTGACTGCACCGTAGGGTGTTGCAGCCCCCGGGAAGGTCATGCCACTCATATAGGGAGTTCCGCCCGTTCCGGTAAAGGGGTCAACATACTGACCGAACGCACCTGCATCAAGTGACGGCATTTCCACGGACGGTGAAAACTCGCCGACAGAAAACAGCGAAACAATAATAACGATAAAAGAAGTAAGCACGGTCATAATTTTGCGGATTACAGCAAACATAAACATACCTCCATTATTTTTCTATCTTACAATATAACACATAATTTTCCGTTTGGCAAGAAAAAAACCGGGAATCTTTCGATTCCCGGTTTTGCTTTAAGATTTAATTAAAAGATGGAGTCGCCCTTGATGGCAGCAATGAAGCTTCTGAACATTTCAACAAGATCAGAGATGAACTTGATGACCTTTGCATAGAAGCCGTGGGGTTCTTCTTCAACAGGCATAGCATTGGCGCAGACATCACAGATGTCGTCAGCATCAGCGTCAACACAAGCGATAGCGGTAACAGCCTTTTCGCTTGTAAAACCGCACTTGGTGCATTCACGAACTTCAACAGCTTCGTCAGCGCAGGTTTCGGGAGAAGAAACGAGCTTCATGTCGTGGCCGGTGTAGGGCTGGCCGCCGAGGATCTTTTCAATCTTGGTTTCGCCGCAAGTCGCACAGGTGAACAGATTGTGTTCCTGAACGGTGCAGGTAGGATCCTGATGTACGCCTGCATCCCATGCATGGCCGGGAGCTTCAACAATAATTTCCTTGTCTTCAGCGCCGCAAACCGTGCAGTATGCGTGGTTGTATTCATCATGTGTGCAGTCGCCGTCAACATGAGTATAAGCGCCGTATACATGGCCTACAGCAGGCACTACATCCGTTGTAACGGAATAGCCGCAAAGAGCGCATTTCCATATAGTACAACCGTCTTCCGTACATTTGGGAGAGATAACCATGTACTGCAGAGCAGCACCGCAGCCTTCTTCGGGGCAAACCTTAGCTTCATCAGCTGCCATTGCAGGAACAGCCATAAGAACGAGCATGAGCATGCTCATGATAACAGCAAGAGTCTTTTTCATAGTAGGATTCCTCCAATATATTTTTTTACTTTTGTATTATACTGCATTTTCCGTTTATTGTCAACACCAAATAGGGAGTAATTTAAAATATTTTAAGCATTTTTAAATTACTGCGATAAATCAGACGGCTTTTTACATATAAATATAAAAAATGAAAAGGATATGCTGCATGAACACAAAAAAACAATTTATTTTCAACGGCACACTGCTCGCCTGCTCATCCCTACTGCTGCGCCTGACGGGACTCGGATTCAGTGCTTATATCACGCAACACCTCGGCGCAGAGGGTACGGGCCTGATTTCTCTTGTAAACACGGTTTACGGCTTCGGCATCACGGTTGCCGTCAGCGGTATTTTCCTTGCCTGTATGCGCCTGTGTGCCGCGGCTTTGGCAAAAAATGACACATTTGCCTTGTTTACAGCCATGCAGAAAAGCTTTCTGTATGCAGCCTTTTTCGGTTTTGTTTCCATGGGACTGCTCAGCTCGTTTGCTGATTTTCTCGGCACACGGTTTCTGGGCGATGCGCGCACGGTGGAATCTATCCGCATTCTCAGTGCGGCACTCCCCTTCATTGCCCTGACTACGGTAACAGACAGCTATTTTACCGCAGTCGGCAGGGTTTACAAAAGTGCAATTTCGGATTTTGCAGAGCAGCTTATAAAAATCACGGCAACGGTTTTGCTACTGAAAAACGCACAAGGCTTTGGCATGCAGGCAAGCATTATTGCCGTGACAAAGGGTAGCTGCATCGGTGAGATCGGCGCATTTGCGGTTTCTCTGCTTCTTTACAGACAGGATACAAAGCAAATGCGCAGACAAACGGACATCACACCGACAAAATGTGAGGGTTTATTGCGCATTGCCCTGCCGATCGGATTTTCCACCTACGCAAGAAGCGGTCTTGTGACGGTGGAACACGCATTGATTCCCAAAGGCTTGCAGGCTTACGGCAAGCAAAAGCAGGATGCGCTGGCGGATTACGGCATTGTGCGCGGCATGGCACTGCCCGTTGTACTTTTTCCTGCATCGGTTTTATCGGCATTCACCGGACTGTTGATTCCCGAGTTCACCAAAGACAACACCCGACAGAACAAGGAGGCTATCGACCGCAAAGCAACGCAGTCGATGAATCTCGCCTGCTCTTTTTCCGTTATTACGGCGGTCATTTTGTTTGTATTCGGCAATGATCTCGGCATTGCGGTCTATAAAAACGAAAAAGCCGGACAATTCATCCGCATTTTTGCTCCGCTTGTTCCCTTTATGTACTGTGATACCACCGCGGATTCCGTTCTGAAAGGATTGGATAAGCAGGTTTATACCATGGTTGTCAATATCATCGATGCGGCGGTCAGCGTGCTGATGACATGGAAAATTGTGCCGCGCTTCGGTCTTTTGGGGTATATTATCACCGTTTTCACTACGGAAATTCTGAATTTTTCGTGCAGTGCGGGCAAGCTGATCAGTTTTGTTAAGATCTCCTTTGCGCCTGTGCATTCTGCGCTGTTCCCTGCCGTTGTGACAGGTATTTGCGCCATGCTGACACGCAGTATTTTTATAAGACTTATTAAAAATAACATTCTCTTGCGCTGCATTGCGGAAATCACATTCTGCTTGCTGCTCTGCACGCCGCCCGTTTTGCATTTTTCAGAGGTGACAAAACAACTTTCCTTATCCATTCGTCTGCAAAACATAAAAAAACAACGGAACCCCTTGCGGAATTCCGTTGCGAAAAAAGCTGATCTTAGTCGTTGATAGCGATAACTCTACCGGAACCAACAGTACGGCCGCCTTCACGGATAGCGAAACGAAGACCGTTTTCGATAGCGATGGGAGTGATGAGTTCAACGTTCATTTCAACGTGGTCGCCGGGCATGCACATTTCAGTGCCTTCGGGAAGGGAGATAACGCCGGTAACGTCAGTTGTTCTGAAGTAGAACTGAAGACGATAGTTGTTGAAGATCGGAGTATGTCTGCCGCCTTCTTCCTTGGTCAGAACGTAAACCTGGCCCTGGAACTTGGTGTGGGGATGAATGGAGCCGGGCTTGCAGATAACCTGACCGCGTTCGATTTCGCTTCTCTGAACACCACGAAGCAGGCAGCCGATGTTGTCGCCGGCCTCTGCATAGTCGAGGAGCTTGCGGAACATTTCGATACCGGTGCAAACGGTGCTTCTCTTTTCTTCCTGAATACCAACGATTTCAACAGCTTCGCCGGTCTTCAGCTGGCCACGTTCAACTCTACCGGTTGCAACGGTACCACGACCTGTGATGGTGAAAACGTCTTCAACGGGCATAAGGAAGGGAAGATCGGAAGTTCTTTCCGGAGTGGGAATGTAGCTGTCAACAGCTGCCATGAGTTCCCAGATGGGAGCAAGTTCGGGAGCGCTGTCGTCTGCGCCGTCATACTGAAGAGCAACAAGAGCAGAACCCTTGATGATGGGAGTATCATCGCCGGGGAATTCATAGTAATCAAGAGTTTCGCGGATTTCCATTTCAACGAGTTCAAGAAGTTCTTCGTCGTCGACCTGGTCGCACTTGTTCATGAAAACGATGATGTAGGGAACGCCAACCTGACGAGCAAGGAGAAGATGTTCCTTGGTCTGAGCCATGGGGCCGTCGGTAGCAGCGATAACAAGGATAGCGCCGTCCATCTGAGCAGCACCGGTGATCATGTTCTTGATATAGTCAGCATGGCCGGGGCAGTCAACGTGAGCGTAGTGACGAGTTTCGGTTTCATATTCAACGTGAGCGGTGTTGATTGTGATACCTCTTTCTCTTTCTTCGGGAGCCTTATCGATGTTTGCATAATCGACGAAGTCAGCAGCGCCCTTTCTTGCGAGGGTCTTGGTGATAGCTGCGGTGAGGGTGGTCTTACCATGGTCAACGTGACCGATGGTGCCGATGTTTACGTGGGGTTTGGTTCTTTCAAATTTTGCTTTTGCCATAATTTGTTGTCCTCCTTAAAAGATGTGAACAAATACTTGTCTTTGATATTCTATCAAAAAGAAAGCGAAAATGCAAGTACTATTTTTATAAGCAAATCATGTTTTTATGATTATTTTGCTTTTCTGCCGCTTGCAATCGCATCGGAAATGCTCTTGGGAACCTGTGCATAGTGGCTGGGCTGCATGACATAGTTGCCGCGGCCCTGCGTTTTGGAGCGCAGGTCGGTTGCATAACCGAACATATTGGACAGCGGAACGAAGCCGTTGACCTGGGTTGCACCGTTACGGTTTTCGAGCTCTTTGATTTCGCCTCTGCGGGAGTTGACATCACCGATAACATCACCGAGGTAGTTGTCGGGAACGGTAATGGCAAGGCTCATAATGGGTTCCATAAGAACCGGAGCTGCCTTTTCCATTGCATCCTTGAATGCCATGGAGCCGCAGATCTTGAATGCGAGTTCGGAAGAGTCGACTTCGTGGAACGAGCCGTCTACGATGGTGCACTTTACGTCCACAACACCGTAGCCTGCGAGAACACCGGCCTTGCAGGCACCGCGGATACCCTGCTCGATTGCGGGGATATATTCCTTCGGGATTGCGCCGCCGAATGTTTCGTCAATGACTTCAATGCCCTTTTCGGGATTGGGCTCAATGTTCATTTTGACATGAGCAAACTGACCGTGACCGCCACTCTGGCGTGCATAACGGGTATCCGTATAAGCAGCCTTTGTAATGGTTTCTCTGTAAGCAACCTGCGGTGCACCGACATTGGCTTCGACTTTGAATTCACGCAGCATTCTGTCTACGATGATTTCAAGGTGAAGCTCGCCCATACCTGCGATGATGGTCTGACCGGTTTCTTCATCCGTATAGTAGCGGAAGGTGGGATCCTCTTCAGCAAGCTTCATCAGAGCAATGCCCATCTTTTCCTGACCTGCTTTGGTCTTGGGTTCTACGGCAATACGGATAACGGGTTCCGGGAATTCCATAGATTCAAGAATGATCTGGTCCTTTTCAGAGCAGAGGGTATCACCGGTTGTGGTGTTCTTGACACCGACAACAGCAGCGATATCACCGGCATAAACCATATCGATATCCTGTCTGTGGTTGGAATGCATCAGCATGATTCTGCCCATGCGTTCGTGCTTCTGCTTGGTGGAGTTGTAAACGGTCTTACCGCTTTCGGCAGTACCGGAATACACTCTGAAGAAGCACAGCTTGCCGACAAAGGGGTCGGTAGCAATTTTGAATGCGAGAGCCGAGAACGGTTCGTCATCGGATGCCTTACGGGAGATGGTTTCGCCCGTTTCGGGATCCGTACCGTCAACAGAAGCAATATCCGTGGGAGCAGGAAGGTAATCGATGATAGCATCAAGAACCTTCTGCACGCCCTTGTTGCGGTAAGAGGTACCGCAGACAACGGGAATGAATGCACCTGCGATGGTAGCCTTACGGATGCACTTTTTCAGCATATCCATGGGCAGGTCGCCGTTTTCGAGATAATACTCGAGTGCTTCTTCATCCGCTTCCGCAGCGGCTTCGACAAGCTGCAGACGATAGGTCTGTGCATCGTCAAGCATATCTGCGGGGATGTCGATAACAGAGGTGTTAAGACCCTTGTCATCGTTGTAAATGGTCGCATTCATTTCTACGAGGTCAATGATGCCGCAGAAATCCGCTTCTGCGCCGATGGGAAGCTGAAGCGGTACGGGATTGCAATGCAATCTGTCCGACATCATATCCACAACATTGTAGAAATCAGCGCCCATGATGTCCATTTTGTTGATATAGACGAGTCTGGGAACATGGTATTTATCAGCCTGTCTCCAAACGGTTTCAGACTGCGGTTCAACACCGCCCTTTGCACAGAGAACCGTTACCGCACCGTCGAGAACACGAAGAGAGCGTTCGACTTCAACAGTAAAGTCAACATGGCCGGGGGTATCGATGATATTGATTCGATGATCTTTCCAGAAACAGGTAGTAGCAGCAGAAGTGATCGTGATACCGCGTTCCTGCTCCTGCTCCATCCAGTCCATGGTGGCTGAGCCGTCATGCGTTTCACCCATCTTGTGATTGACACCTGTGTAGAACAGGATGCGTTCAGATGTGGTGGTCTTGCCGGCGTCGATGTGAGCCATAATACCGATGTTTCTTGTACGCTCAAGCGATACTTGCCTTGGCATAATTTCCTCCGGGATAAATGAAAATTAGTTTGATTACCAACGGAAATGAGAGAAAGCCTTGTTGGCTTCTGCCATCTTGTGGGTATCTTCGCGCTTCTTGTATGCGGAACCGGTCTGGTTAACAGCATCCATGATTTCGCCTGCAAGACGTTCCTTCATGGTTCTTTCGGAACGAGCGCGAGCATAAAGAGTGATCCATCTCAGACCGAGAGTCTGTCTTCTTTCGGGACGGACATCCATCGGAACCTGATAGGTAGAACCGCCGACACGACGAGCCTTGACTTCGAGCAAGGGCATTACGTTTTCCATAGCGGCTTCAAAAACTTCAAGGGGTTCTTTACCTGTTTTTTCTCTGATGATTTCGAATGCGTCGTAAACAATCTTCTGAGCGACGCCCTTCTTACCATCGTACATAACGCTGTTGATAAGACGCGTTACGAGTTTTGAGTTGTAAAGCGGGTCCGGCAATACGTCACGCTTTGCGATGTTGCCTCTTCTTGGCACTTTACTTCCCTCCTTCATAGTAATGATATCATAGGTACTCGAGTGACATTTTCCCCGTTGCGCCAATGTGAGGACTATATATAGAACTCACCATTGGTGATGTAACACAATCAAGAAAAGTTGTCGGTTTTGCAAAAGACTTATTTCTTAGCCTTTGCTTTCTTGGCGCCGTACTTGGAACGGGCCTGCATACGACCGTTAACGCCCTGCGCATCGAGCGTACCGCGGATGATGTGGTAACGCACACCGGGAAGGTCCTTGACACGGCCGCCTCTGATCAGAACAACAGAGTGTTCCTGCAGGTTGTGACCGACGCCGGGGATATAAGCGGATACTTCAATGCCGTTGGTCAGACGGACTCTGGCCAGCTTTCTGAGAGCAGAGTTGGGCTTCTTGGGAGTGTCAGTCTTAACAACTGTGCACACGCCTCTCTTCTGGGGAGAATTGTGATCGGTCATAACGTTCTTTTTGGAGTTAAGACCCTTACCCAGAGCGGGAGCCTTGGACTTTTTCTCAAGAGACTGTCTTCCGTGACGGACGAGCTGATTGAATGTCGGCAAGCTATCGCACCTCCTTATTATAATTGTATATATATTACACGGGGAAAAGAAGCCTTTTCCCCGTGCGATATAACATTATGTGGTGTTTTCTATCGCACGGTGTATAATTCTACCATGATTATACCCGTTTTGTCAACACCTTTTACAAAAATTCTTAAGAATTTTCGTCCAAATTACCAAAAGTTACGCCGGGAGCAATCTGTTCAACCACCTGAACATCGCTGTAGCACTTCATACCGGTGCCACTGGGCAACAATTTACCGATCAGGACATTTTCTTTCAGACCAAGCAGCGGGTCTACCTTGCCGCGGATGGCAGCATCTGTCAGCACGCGGTTGGTTTCCTGGAAGGATGCAGCAGACAGGAAGGAGTCGGTTGCAAGAGCAGCCTTGGTGATACCAAGCAGAACCGGCTTATAGGTTGCTTCCATAGCAACATAACCTTCTTTTTCAGCCTGTTCACGAACAGCGGCATTGGCAGCTTCAAAATCAAGTCTGTCAACAGAAGCACCGGGAAGAAGCTCTGTCATACCGGGATCGTCAACCTTGACCTTGCGCATCATCTGTCTGACAATGACTTCGATGTGCTTGTCATTGACATTAACGCCCTGTGTACGGTAAACACTCTGCACTTCATTGATGAGGTAGTTGTAAACAGCTTCAACACCGAGTACATCCAGAACATCATGCGGGTTGCAGGAGCCTTCGGTCAGTGCTGTACCCTTTTCAACATAGTCGCCTTCCTTGACGGTCTTGCGATAACCGTAAGGAATGGTGTATTCATCTGCACCCTCAGGACCTGTGATGCTGATGAAGGAGCCCTTCTTGTTTTCACCGAAGGTAACGGTACCGGGGATCTTGCTGAGAATTGCGAGTGTCTTGGGCTTGCGTGCTTCGAAAAGTTCTTCAACACGAGGAAGACCCTGCGTAATATCAGCTGTGGTTGTAACACCACCGGTATGGAATGTTCTCATTGTCAGCTGTGTACCGGGTTCACCGATGGACTGTGCGGCGATGATACCGACAGCTTCACCGTTTGCAACGGTACCGCCTGTAGCAAGGTTGGAGCCGTAGCAACGACGGCAGACACCATGCTTTGCCTTACAGGTAAGAAGCGAACGGATAACAACCTTTGTATAGCCTGCTGCGACAATGCGCTTTGCATCCTTTTCTTTCATCATGGTGTCAGCATCCATGATGACTTCGCCGTTTTCATCCACAAGCGGATTGAGAAGATAACGACCGGTCAGTCTTTCGACAAGATCTTCGATGATGTTGTTGTCACCGTCACCGTAGATATTGCTGACTTCAAGACCTTCATTGGTATGGCAATCGTCCTCGCGGATGATAACATCCTGCGAAACATCAACCAGACGACGGGTCAGATAACCCGAGTCAGCAGTACGAAGAGCTGTATCAGCAAGACCTTTACGGGCACCACGCGAAGAAATGAAGTATTCAAGTACGTTCAGACCTTCACGGTAGTTAGCCTTGATGGGTACTTCAATCGTTTCACCGGAGGTGTTTGCAATCAGACCACGCATGCCGCACATCTGATTCAACTGAGAGGTCGAACCACGGGCGCCGGAGTGGATCATCATGTGGATGGGGTTGGTCAGCTGGAGATTATTCTTGATCGCCTGCGAAACCTTTTCCGTGCATTCGGTCCAGACTTCGATAACGGCATTGGATCTGTCCTTGTCACTCAACAGACCGTGGCGGTACTGCGAGGTGATCTTGTCGATCTTTCTCTGTGCTTCGGCAAGATATTCCTTCTTGCTTTCGGGAATCACGGCATCGAATACGGAAACGGTGATACCGCTGCGTGTGGAATATCTGTAGCCCTGGTTCTTCAGATCATCAAGCACTCTTGCGGCAACAGCGGTGCCGTGAACGTTGATGCATTTTTCAATAATATTACCAAGCTCTTTCTTTTTGACAAGCTCACTGACTTCAGGAGCCAGCATGCTGACGGGATCGGAAGGATCTCTTACCACAAAACCGAGGTCCTGCGGAATAGGACGGTTGAAAATAACGCGGCCGAGTGTGGTTTCCACAAGTGCAGTGTACTCAACACCGTCAATTTCCTTGGACATGCGGATTCTGATGGGAGCATGAAGTCCGAGATAACCTTCATCATAAGCCATGACAGCTTCGTCCTCATTGCGATAAACATTGCCTGCGCCGGGCTCGTTTTCACGAACGAGGGTCAGATAGTAGGAACCGAGAACCATGTCCTGCGAAGGAACGGCAACGGGCTTTCCGTCAGAGGGCTTCAAGAGGTTGTTTGCAGCAAGCATCAGGAAGCGTGCTTCAGCCTGTGCTTCAGCAGACAGCGGAACGTGAACAGCCATCTGGTCACCGTCGAAGTCGGCGTTGAAAGCGGTACATACAAGGGGATGCAGTTTGATTGCACGGCCTTCAACAAGTACCGGTTCAAATGCCTGAATACCGAGACGGTGCAGCGTGGGAGCACGGTTCAGAAGAACCGGATGGTCCTTGATGACGATTTCAAGTGCATCCCATACTTCTGCACTTGCACGATCGACCATCTTTCTTGCGTTCTTGATGTTCTTGGAGATATCTTTTTCAACAAGGCGCTTCATAACGAAGGGCTTGAAGAGTTCGAGTGCCATTTCCTTGGGAAGACCACACTGATAAATCTTAAGCTCGGGACCGACAACGATAACCGAACGGCCGGAGTAGTCAACACGCTTACCGAGAAGATTCTGACGGAAACGACCCTGTTTACCCTTGAGCATTTCGGAAAGGGCTTTCAAGGCACGGTTGCTGGGGCCTGTAACGGGCTTACCGCGGCGACCGTTGTCGATGAGAGCATCGACAGCTTCCTGCAGCATTCTCTTTTCATTATTTATAATGATTTCGGGAGAACCGTCCTCCTGCAGTTTTTTCAGACGGTTATTACGGTTGATAACACGACGATACAGGTCATTCAGGTCACTGGTTGCAAATCTGCCGCCTTCCAGCTGAACCATGGGACGGATATCAGGAGGAATAACAGGAAGAACATTGAGAATCATCCATTCAGGCTTGTTGCCCGAGCTCTTGAATGCCTCAACAACCTCAAGGCGTTTGAGGACCTTTGCCTTTTTCTGACCGACAGCAACACGAAGTTCATCGCGAAGCTGTTCATACAGTGCATCAATATCAAGCTCTGCAAGCAGATCCTGAATGGCTTCCGCACCCATTTTGGCAACAAAGGAATCCTTATCGTACTTTTCGACAGCATCCTCATATTCCCTGCTGTTGATGATGCTGTATTTTTCAAGCGGTGTGTCACCGCTGTCAATAACAATGTACTTGGAGTAGTACAGAACCTTTTCAAGCTCACGCGGAGAAATCTCAAGCAAGAGACCGATTCTGGAGGGAACCCCCTTGAAGTACCAGATGTGAGAAACGGGACATGCAAGCTCGATGTGACCCATTCGTTCACGGCGGACCTTTGCTTTGGTAATTTTAACACCGCAGCGTTCGCAGGTGATGCCTTTATAACGGATTCTCTTATATTTACCGCAATGGCACTCCCAGTCCTTGGTGGGCCCGAAGATCTTTTCGCAGAAAAGACCATCGCGTTCGGGCTTCAAGGTTCTGTAGTTAATGGTCTCGGGCTTGGTTACTTCACCGCAGGACCATTGGCGGATTTTATCGGGAGAAGCAAGTCTGATCTGAATGGATTCAAAATTCAGCTCGTTGTAATTCTCTTCCGTATATTTTTTTACAGTAACAGGGCTTTCGCTCATTTACCAGCAGCTCCTTATCTATTTAATGTGTCAGAATGACAAGAGAGTTATTCGTCAAATCCCAGATCGTCGAATCCGTCAACATAGGAATCAGCATCAAAATCGACATTGTCATCGAAATCAACATCGAGCAGGTCAAGATCTGCGCCTGCATCTTCAGGCATTTCTTCAACAGACATGCCGCTTACGCTGTCCATGTTTTTATCTTCCACATATTCTTCATCAAGAATAGCAGGCACATCGCCGTATTCATCATAGCACTGCTGAAGATCGATCTCACAACCGTCCTCATCCAGCACGCTGATATCCAGTGCAAGGGACTGCAATTCCTTGACGAGAACCTTGAAGCTTTCGGGAATACCGGGCTTGGGAACATTCAGACCCTTGACGATTGCTTCGTAGGTCTTGACACGACCGACAACGTCGTCCGACTTGACGGTCAGGATTTCCTGCAGGGTGTAGCAGGCACCGTATGCCTCCAGTGCCCAGACTTCCATTTCACCGAAACGCTGGCCGCCGAACTGGGCTTTACCGCCGAGGGGCTGCTGGGTGACAAGGGAGTACGGACCGGTGGAACGGGCATGGATCTTATCATCAACAAGGTGCAACAGTTTCAGGAAGTACATAACACCGACCGTTACGGGGTTATCAAACTTCTGACCGGTACGGCCGTCATAAAGATCGAACTTACCGTTTTCATTGAGGTTTGCTTCCTTAAGAAGATCAACAATATCCTGCTCATGCGCACCGTCGAATACGGGGGTCATGACCTTCCAGCCGAGTTCTCTTGCAGCTCTGCCGAGATGCACCTCAAGAACCTGACCGATATTCATTCGGGACGGAACACCAAGGGGATTCAGAACGATATCCAGCGGAGTACCGTCAGCAAGGAACGGCATGTCGACCTGCGGCAGAATACGGGAAACAACACCCTTGTTACCGTGGCGGCCTGCCATCTTATCGCCGACAGAGATCTTTCTCTTCTGTGCGATATAAACACGGACTTCTTTATTGACACCGGGACTCAGCTCATCGCTGTTTGCTCTGGTGAACACTTCAACATCAACAACGATACCGTATTCGCCGTGCGGTACACGAAGCGAGGTATCTCTGACTTCTCTTGCCTTTTCACCGAAGATGGCACGAAGAAGTCTTTCTTCTGCAGTCAGCTCAGTTTCACCCTTCGGGGTTACCTTACCGACAAGGATATCACCGGAATGAACCTCTGCACCGACACAGATGATACCGTTTTCGTCAAGATCCTTCAGAGCATCTTCACCGACATTGGGAATATCACGGGTGATTTCTTCCGGTCCGAGCTTGGTGTCACGGGCTTCGGTTGCATATTCTTCAATATGGATAGAGGTGAATACGTCATCACGGACGATTTTTTCATTGACAAGAACGGCGTCTTCGTAGTTATAGCCTTCCCAGGTCATAAAGCCGATGAGAACATTCTTACCCAGGGAGATTTCGCCTTCATCCGTAGCAGGACCGTCGGCAATGACATCGCCCTTTTCAATACGCATGCCGGCATCAACGACCGGACGCTGGTTGATACAGGTGCCCTGGTTGGAGCGCATGAACTTGATAAGAGGATATTCATCGATCTTACCGTCATCTCTTGTGACTTCAACACAGTCAGCACTGACTTTTGTACAGATACCTGCATTCGCAGCAATAACGGCAACACCGGAGTCAACGGCAGCCTTGTATTCCATACCGGTACCGACGATGGGAGCCTGGGGTTTGAGAAGCGGAACAGCCTGACGCTGCATGTTCGAGCCCATCAATGCACGGTTGGCGTCGTCGTTTTCAAGGAAGGGGATCATTGCGGTAGCGACGGAAACGACCATACGCGGAGAAACGTCCATGTAGTCAGCCATGGAGCTTTCAACTTCCTGGAAGTCACCTCTGTAACGGATCATGACCTTGCTGTTGACAAAATGTCCGTTTTCATCCAGCGGTTCGTTTGCCTGTGCTACACGGAATTCGTCTTCCACATCAGCGGTCATATATTCGATTTCATCAAGCACGATGCCGTTTGCTTTATCAACACGGCGGAAGGGAGCTTCCACAAAACCGTACTTGTTGATGCGTGCGAAGGTTGCGAGGTAGGAGATCAGACCGATGTTCGGTCCTTCAGGCGTTTCAATGGGGCACATACGGCCGTAGTGCGAGTAATGAACGTCACGGACTTCGAAGCCTGCGCGCTCACGGGAGAGACCGCCGGGGCCGAGTGCGGAAAGACGACGCTTGTGCGTCAGTTCTGCAAGGGGGTTTGTCTGATCCATGAACTGGGACAGCTGGGAGGAGCCGAAGAACTCCTTGATAGCAGCCAGAACGGGACGGATGTTGATGAGCGCAGAGGGAGTGATCTTTTCACTGTCCTGTGCATGCAGGCTCATCTTTTCGTTTACGATTCTCTGCATACGGGAGAAGCCGATGCGGACCTGATTCTGCAGCAGCTCACCGACGGAACGGATGCGGCGGTTGCCGAGATGGTCGATATCGTCAAGATTGCCGACCTCGTGGCCGAGGCAATCGAGATAGTTGACGGTTGCAAAAATATCATCAACGGTGATGTGCTTCGGGATGAGCAGATCACAATCGCGTGCAAGCGCTTCGCTGAGAGAATCCTTGTCTTCGCCGCATTCATCCATGATGCTGCAAAGGACGGAAAAGCTAACCTTTTCGTTGATGCCGAGTGCTTCGAGCTCTTCCTCGGTGAACATGGGCAGGTAATCAAACGGATCGACCATGCCGTTGGAGATGACCTTGACGATCGTTCCTGCGGCATCAACCGTAATTTCCTTGACACCGGCCTGTTCAATTTCATAAGCAAGAGCCTTGTCCACACGGGTGCCGGCTTCAGCAATGAATTCGCCGGTCAGCGGATTGATTGCATCCTCGGCAAGGACCTGATTGCGAAGTCTTTCGGAAATTGCAAGCTTTTTGTTATATTTATATCTACCGACACGGGAGAGGTCATAGCGGCGTTCATCAAAGAACAAGCCTTCGATATGAGCCTTTGCGGTATCAATGATGGGCGGTTCGCCCGGACGAAGCTTCTTGTAAACTTCAAGCAAGGCTTCGGAGGTATTCTGCGTTGTATCTTTTTCAAACGTTGCAAGAATGCGTTCATCGTGTCCGAAGAAATCAAGAATATCAGCGTTCGAGCTCAGACCCAATGCACGAAGGAATGTGGTGATGAGCTGCTTTCTGCTCTTGTCGATACGAACGTAGAAAATATCGTTCTGATCGGACTCGTATTCAAGCCATGCACCGCGGTTCGGAATTACCTGTGCGGTAAAGAGCTTCTTACCCGTCTTATCACGGCTCATATCAAAATAAACGCCGGGGGAACGAACGAGCTGAGAAATGATAACACGCTCTGCGCCGTTGATGATAAACGTTCCGCTGGGGGTCATTTTGGGAAAATCACCCATATAGATCTCATTGATCTTGATTTCGCCTGTTTCCTTGTTCAGCAGGCGTGCGGTGATTTTCAGAGGAGCAGCATAAGTCGCTTTGCGTTCTTTACACTCCTTGATGGTGTACTTAGGCTGTTCGTCCATTCTGTAATCAATGAAGTCAAGCACCAGATTGCCGGTGTAATCGGTGATTTCACCGATATCCTTGAAAACTTCACGAAGACCTACATCCAAAAACCACTGGTATGATGTTTTCTGCACCTCGATGAGGTGGTGCATCTCCATAAACTGAGTGTTGTGTGAAAAACTCCTTCTGGTTTTCCTTCCCAATTTTACGGGCTTCACATCTGCCATGTACATTACTCTCCGATCTTTTTTTATCGATGGGGAAACGCATAAAAAAGAAAACTCCCGATTTTCATTCCGATGCGTTTGCTATAATAAATTATAATAAAAGACAAATATTTTTATTTATATGTCCTCACTATAATGCAGTATAGCATTATACACATCTCAAACACAAAAGTCAAGAGTTTTTTTCAATCTTTGAAAATTTATGAAAAAAAATCACGGACGGTACAATGTACCGTCCGCATCGAAATCCGTTTTTTGTATAGTTTATCCTGCCGTAACAGTCAGCTTGACGCCCCCCTCGACAACATCGGAAACAATGTTCGTGTAGGTGGTGCCGCTTGCATCATCACCCTTGCAATATTCGCCGACGGCAATGCCGAAAAACGGCTCGCCTGCCGGTGCATCCTCACGCACGGTGAAAGTGGCTGTAAACAACAGACAATCGTCCAGATTCAGGGTTTCCAGAGTCAGACCGGTATACTTGATAAAAGCATTACCTGCCGCATCTGCACCGCTGGTCAGCTCGTTGAGCAGATCCGTGATGCTTTCAGCCTTTGTGCCGGCAAAAGTAACATACTGTGCGTCATAGGAAAGATAGAAGTCCATCGAGCAGAACAGCTCAGCATTGTCAATATACACCTGTACCTGCACCGTATCGCCGGGCTTTGCACTTTCGGCTGACAACACAGGACGGATAGCAACGGCCTCCTTATTGCCGCAGCCGGAAAAAGCAACAGCAAAAAGCAAAACAAAGGTCAGCAGGACCGCAAAAGATTTTTTCATACCGTCACTTCCCTTCTTATTCAAGGAAATCCTTCAGACGCTTGCTGCGCTGGGGATGTCTGAGCTTGCGAAGTGCCTTGGTTTCGATCTGACGGATACGTTCACGGGTAACATCAAATTCACGGCCGACTTCTTCAAGGGTACGGGGATGACCGTCCTCAAGACCATAGCGAAGTGTAAGCACTCTTGCTTCGCGAGGAGTCAGTGTTTCAAGGACAGAATGAAGTGCCTCCTTGAGCATTTCACGGGAAGCAGCTTCGGCAGGTGCAAGTGCATCCTCATCGGGGATAAAGTCACCGAGGTGGCTGTCATCCTCTTCACCGATGGGGGTTTCAAGAGAAACGGGCTCCTGCGAAACACGCAGAATTTCACGCACACGCTCAACGGACATATTCAGCTCGGCTGCAATTTCATCCTCCGTGGGCTCCTTGCCGTTCTTGTGCAGAAGCATGCTGTTGGTCTTTTTGACACGGTTGATGGTTTCAACCATGTGTACGGGAATACGGATGGTTCTTGCCTGATCGGCAATGGCACGGGTGATAGCCTGCTTGATCCACCATGTTGCATAAGTAGAGAATTTGAAGCCCTTGGTGTAGTCAAACTTATCAACAGCCTTGATAAGACCCAGGTTACCCTCCTGAATCAGATCCAACAGCTGCAGACCTCTGCCGAGATGTCTTTTCGCAATGCTGACAACAAGACGCAGATTGGCCTGAATGAGCTTATTTTTTGCTTCCTTGTCACCCTCCGAAACGCGGATGGCAAGTGCGGTTTCTTCTTCACTGGAAAGCAGGGAAATTCTGCCGATATCACGCAGATAGACCTTGACGGGATCATCCAGCACACCGTTTTTGTCCATTTCGCTGCTGTCGGCATCATAAACACGGGCAACCTCGGAATCGAAGTTGAGTGCTTCCGCTGCAAGATCGGACATTTCGTCGATGAGCTCGATGTTGTTCTGCTCGATAAGTTCATAAATCTTATCGAGCTCTTCGATATCGATATCATTCTCCAGAAGGAGCATATCGATGTCTTTTGTGGACAGTTTGCCTGCTGCCTTACCTCTTTCAATCAACGCGGCAAGGCTGTTGGGTTTTTCATTGTGTTCCATAGCTTTCTTCCTTTCAACTATCCGTTTTTTTGCAATCGGCAATACGCGCAAGAAAATCCGCATCCGTCAGCGGACCTTGCTCACTGCGTTCTGCCTTTTTCTTTTCCTGAGCCAGAATGGTAAGGTAATCCCCGAATGATTTTTCCGTTGTTCCGACCTGCGAGGACAATGCAAGCAGCATGGATATGTAGGCAACGACCTCCTCACCTTCCGTTGCGGAGAATGAGGACGGCATCAGACTGAGATTCTGCCCGATTTTTTCGGCAATAACAATAAAAATCCGCTTATTGAACGGTGTCATAAAAACATCCCCGTTCAGACGGGACGCGAATTTACGCAGATAAACCGGATTAGCAAGCAGTGCTGCAAGCAGATGCTCCTCCGCCTTGACAGCACGCGGATAACGCCGTTTGTCAGGATTCGGAGACGGTGTATCCTCCCCTTTCAGATGCTTGACTGCTTGTCCGAAAACTTCTTTCTCTTCCTTTTTGCGTGCATTTCTGTACAGCTTCGCGACCTGCGCCTCGATCGCCGCCCTGGACACCTGCAGCTCCCCTGCCAATTGCGTGATATACACATCACGCTTCACAGCATTCGGAATCGCCGCAAGAATGCCGACCGCTTCGTTCAGATAACCGACCTTGCCGTCTGCCGTTTCCGTATCAAATCGCGCCTTCGCGCTTTGCAGAGCAAATTCGGTTTCATTGACCGCACCCTCCAGAATTTCACGCATGCGTTCTTTGCCGTATTTTTTAATAATTTCATCAGGATCCTTACCGCCGACCATACGGACAACACGCAGCTTCACATCTGTGTCTGACAGAATTTTACGGGCACGCTGTGTAGCCTTGATGCCCGCTTCATCCGAATCGAAGCAGATAAGAAGCTCTGTACAGTACCGGCTGAGCAGCTTCGCCTGTTCAGGAGTGAAGGCGGTGCCCAGACCTGCAACAGCCTGCGTAAAGCCTGCCTGATGCAGACTGATGACATCCATATAGCCCTCACAAAGAATCAAACGGTCATTATTTCCGTTTTTCGCAACATTCAGTGCATAAAGCGCCTGACTTTTTTTGTATACGACAGTATCAGAGGTGTTCAGGTATTTCGGCTTTGAATCGTCCAGTACACGACCTCCGAAGGCAATGACATTGCCGCGCAGATCGATGATCGGAAAGATCAGACGATTTCTGAAAGCATCAATACAGGAACCCTTTGCTGTTTTTCTTGCCAGATCATAGAGTATCAGCTCCTGATCCGTAAAGCCCTTTGACCGCATGTGCTTGAGCAGTGCATCCCACGAGGCGGGTGCATAGCCGATCCCGAAGCGCACGACCGTTTCCTTTGTCAGCGCACGCTTCTGAATGTATTCTCTTGCCTGCTGTGCATGCGGTTGGGAAAGCTGGGCATGGAAAAACCGTGCCGCTTCCCTGTTTGCTTCGTAACAACGGCGCCGTTGCCGTGTCAGCTCATCATCCACCGGGTCATTCGGAAAATCCGTACCCGTGCGTTCACACAGAAAACGGACAGCCTCCGTATAATCCAGATTTTCGATATTGCGGATAAAGGTGATCGCATCACCGCCGGCTCCGCAGCCGAAGCAATAATAAGATTGCGTGTCCTTGTAAATGACAAAGGAAGGGGTCTTTTCGTTATGAAACGGACACAGACACACCGGCGTACGGCCTCTGCCGCGCACCTCGGCATAGCGTGCAATCAGATCTTCAATATCGATTTTTGAACGCAGATCGTTCAGAAATGCATCACTGAACCGCACAATACCCCTCCTTAAAACAGTGTTCAAATATTATATACGCTTTTTTAAACAAAATCCCTTTAAAAAACTTAAATTTTTATCGGAGCGAATATTTCCTCCCGTTTTTTTGCATAAAACCTGCCGAAGCTGCGCTCGGTCAGCTCCTTGCAGAATGCCGCCTCATGCTCGGCAGGCATACGAAAAACAATTGTCACATTGTCGGTAAACTGCGTGTCTTCCGTTACGGCTTCAAAATCCGCAAGCAAGGCAGGCACCTTGCCGTAAAAGGAATAATCACAGGTCAGTTCCATGATGGCACAGGGGGTCATGCGCACAATGCCGCCTGCCTCCACACCAAGGGAAGCGGAATGCGAATAGGCGCGCACAAGACCGCCGCCGCCGAGCAGAATACCGCCGAAATAGCGCGTGACCACAACGGCACAATCCGTCACACCCGATTTGAGCAAAACATCCAGCACGGGCATGCCTGCCGTTCCCTGCGGCTCGCCGTCATCGGAATAGCGTTTCATCTGCCCTTCGCGAAGAACATAAGCATACACATTGTGTGTGGCATCGCTGTATTCACTGCGCACATCCGCCACAAACCGCACCGCCTGCTCGTTGGTTTCAACGGGCGCCACGGTGGTGATGAAACGGGAGTGCTTGACCACATATTCTGTTTTTGCCGCCTTTTCAAGGGTGAGATAGGATTTCAACAAAAAAAAGCGCCTCCTGACATTTTTGCGGGAAATAGAAAAAAGCGGCACCGCGAGAGTACCGTTTTTTTTCCAAAAAAAATTGTGTTTGCGAGATCAGTTATTCTCGAGATTGTAACGCTTCTTGAATCTGTCAACACGTCCGCCGGTGTCAACAAGCTTCTGCTTACCGGTAAAATAGGGATGGCACTTCGAGCAGATATCTACACGAAGGTTCTGCTTGGTGGATGCAGTTGCAAAAACAGCACCGCAAGCGCACTTGACTTCTGTTGCACTGTAGTTGGGATGGATGCCCTGCTTCATTTAGGTTCACCTCTTCGTTAATACTTATGCGGGAAAGTATCCGAGCTTCTGTCGGGGCGGCTTTCCCTAATCAACATAGCAAACGGCATTATAACACAAAGAATTTTAAAATGCAAGAGATTTTTGATATTTTTTTCACTTTTTTTCGTCTTTTATATCGACCGTCACGGTCTGTCCGAGCCGGATGGAAAACAGCACCGCTTCCCTGACGGGAACACCCAAAATTTCGCTTGCGGCACGCGCATACATACGCACTTGTTCCGCATAGCGTTCACACAAAACATCCAAGGATTTCACGCGGTCCGTTTTGTAGTCCACAATCACCGCCTGCCCGTTTTCCACGAACAGCATATCGATTTTACCGATGACGACCGTGTTTTCATTCTGCGCAAAATCGGGCAGCTCCGACACAAATTCCTTTGCACCCACGGCAATCGTGAACTGCATTTCACGGTACAGCTGCTGTGCTTTTCTTGCACGCTCTGCAATATCCGATTGCAGGAATGCATCGGTCTTATCAAAATCGATGGCAGACATCTCGCGCTCACTCAAAAGCCCCTTTTCACACATGCGCAGTGCCTGCTCCTGCGGCGAATCCGCATGCGGATCGAGCGAACAGTATTGCAAAAATTTATGCACCGCCGTACCGCGTTCGGCAGGGGTCAGCCCCTCCTTACACAAAAAGGCAGGCCTGGAGGAAGCAAAAAAGTCGGTATTGAATTTTTCCGCATACAGATCGGAGGCGGTTCGCTTGACGGGCACGCCACCGAGTACGGCATAGGGGTACACATAGTCCGCATGGGTGCGGATTTCCTGCAGCAGCTCGTTCTGCGGCAAGGCTTTCTCCTGCTCCTCTTGTTCTTCCGGCGCGGTTTCTTCCGTATCCGAAAAACAGACCTTCAAAGCAGAAAGTCCGTCCTCACGCACAACGGAAAAACTACGCAGGGAGCTTGCATCGGGATGGGTCAGCAGGGTCGGTAAAAGCCAGTCCGCAAAGCTGTTTGCCTTGCAAAGACGGTATTCCGATACCTGCATGGCATCGGTTAAAAAGCAAGCCTCGTTTGCCAGCTTTTCTTCCGCTTTATTCAACGATGTAAGAATCAGCAAATGCTCTGCTGCACGGGTCATGGCAACATACAAAAGCCGCATTTCCTCGGCATTGACACCGCTGTCCAGCACCTGCCGCACGGCACGAGAGCCGACCGTATCAAAACGGCGCAGTGTATCGCGCTCCTGCCTGCGGATACCGATGCCTGCATTGTGAGAAATCAGCAAGGGCTTGCGGCTGTCCATACGGTTAAATTCCTTTTCGGTATTGGCAAGAATGACAAACGGAAACTCAAGTCCCTTGGATTTATGAATACTCATAATGCGCACAAAGCCGCAATCCGATGCCGCACCTGCCGCACCGTCAAGCTTTTGTCCGTTTTCGATCAGCCCGTCAATATAGCGCAAAAAGCCGAACAAGCCCGTGCCGATATTTTTATCAAAATCGGCGGCATATTCAAGCAGAACAAGCAGATTGCGGAAGCGCACCTCCCCACCGTCACTTGCAAAAACAACACTTGTAAATCCCGTGCGGTCATATATTTCACGCAAAAGAGAGGCGGTATTGCCTGCAACGGCAACGGTACGCAGTGTGTCACATGCGGCAAGAAAATCAGCCGCCTTTTTGTCACCGCGGTCAGCGGCAAGCTGCAAACAGGTATACAAGGGCTGCCTTACCGCACACAGACGGATTTTTGTAATTTCATCCGATGTAAAACCGAACAAAGGCGAATACAGCACCGCAAGGGTGTCCACATCACGGTACGGATCATCCAGCATCCGCAGAAAGGACAATGCCGTGCGGATTTCAGCCGTTTCAAAAAAGCCGCCGCTTTTTTCATAGGACACGGGGATTCCGCGTGTCTGCAATTCGGCTGCAAAAATATCCGCTGACTTTTTGACCGTGCGCAGCAGAATACAGAAATCCCCGAATTCGGCGGGACGACTGCCCGTTTTGGTGCGCACGGGCGTTTTATTGCGCATAAATTCAAGAATACGGTCTGCCGCATACCTTGCCTGCGCACGCAGCGCCTCCGTCTTACTTTGTCCGTGGGTTTCAAGCAGGTGCCATTCGCTTTCGGGACCTTCAACGGGCTGATAATCCGCCGAAAAAACAAGCGCATCATCCTGCGTGTAGTCCATTTCGCCTGCCTGCTTCGTCATAATACGGGAGAACACAAAATTCACAAGATCCACAACACCCTTACGGCTGCGGAAATTGTTGCCGAGAATAATTTTGGAGTTTTGCGCACTGCCGTCATAGGGCACAAAGGTTTCCGCCTTGTGCAAAAACAATTCGGGCATGGCAAGACGGAATTTATAGATACTCTGCTTGACATCACCGACGGTAAACAGATTGGATTCATCCTTTGAGAGCGCACGGAACAGCATGTCCTGCGCTTCGTTGGTGTCCTGATATTCATCAACAAGAATTTCTTTAAATTCACAGCTCAGTTCTTCGGCAAGAGGGGTGCGCATGATCAAGCCGTTTTCATTGCGCACAAGAAGCCCCAACGCAAAGGCGGTGACATCGGCAAAATCGTAAGCATTCAGCACACGCTTTTCCTCCAGCAGTCGCGCCGAAAACAGCCGCACAGCCTGCACCAGAGCGCGCACTACGGGGCGAAGCACCTGCAGATCCTCCTCATGCTCCTCGCTGTCCGCAGGCAACAATGCCGACAGAATTGCAAATTCCTTTTTGCAATAATCGCGCCTTGCCTTTACGGCATCCTTGCAATCGGGATCAGAAGGTTTTGTAATCCGCGGAAAGGTTGCAAAGCTCATGCGTGCCATGGCATCCACAGCCGCATCCCAACCTTCCTCTATCGCTTGCAAAGTATATTCAAAGCCGTGCTTTTCAGATTTAAGAAATTCATCATATTTTTCAACAAGATCATCCGCACCGCGTATATCGCACAGCGAACGCTCATACAGAGAAATGCAATACCGCAGGCCCGTCTGCAGACGGTCAAGCAGAATTTTACCCCATACACTGTCCTGCGGATGTGCGGAGGTATAAAAATCAAGCACACCGTCCAGCCATTGATCGGCAAACGGATAGGCTGAGCAGTAGTGATGCATCTGCAGAATGCACTCTGCAAGCTGTTCATCACTCTGCCCTTGTTCAAACATGGCACAAAGCTGCACAAAATCGGCATCCTTTTCGGTGTGCAGCTGTTCAAGCACCTGCGCCACGGTCCTTCGTTGCAGCAACTTGCCCTCACCGTCATCCATCAGACGGAAATCGGGTGCCACATCCGCTTCATGGAAATGCTCACGCACAAGACGGATGCAGAATGAGTCAATGGTGCAGATGCGTGCATTATCCATACGCGCACGCAGTTTTGCAAAGAACGGATCTCCGGGACTGCCCTTGGCGGCTTCTGCAATTTTGTTGCAGATACGCAGGCGCATTTCCGCTGCGGCGGCATTGGTAAAAGTGACAACAAGAAGCTGCTCGGGATTGCATGGATTTTCACGGTCAAGGAGTTTTCGCGCAACGCGCTCGGTCAGCACAGCGGTTTTGCCCGAGCCTGCGGCGGCACTGATGAGCAAACTGCAACCGCCTGCCTCAATGGCATTTTGCTGTTCGGGTGTCCATTTCATTGTGCATCCTCCTCTCCCTTTGCATCCAGCTGCCGCACGGCATCCGTGCTTTCGTGACAGCACACATTTGCATAGTCGCACCAACGGCAGATATCCTTGTAATTCGTTCCTTCAACGGGCAATGCATACACCGATCCGCCGCGCAGATCTTTATGCATTTCACACAAAATACTTTCTATTTTTTCGTGAATGCGCACAAACTCATCGAGCGAAGCAATGCTCCCCTTGAGTGTGCCTTTTTTGTCAATTTCGGCATTGATGTACACCCCTTCACCCGTGCTGTCCATGCCTAAAATCACATTTTTTTCAGCGAGCACAAGGCCGTTCATTCTGCCGTTTTTGATTTTCTGTTTTTCGATTTCGTCCAATGTTGCATTGCGTGGCAGGGTCATCGCGCCCGTTTTGGCAGGAACATACAGAATACCTGCCGGCACAATATCGCCGTAGCGCTCCCCTGCATTGTCCCACAGACACATCAGATACAAAAGCATCTGCATATTCAGTCCCGCATCGACATCGGACAGCTTGAAAGTCTTGCCGCCCGTTTTGTAGTCCACCACGCGGACATAGCTTTTGCCCTCGTCTTCCATAACATCCACGCGGTCGATCATACCCGTTACCTGCACCACACCGCCGTCGGGAGTCTGCACAACAAAGGGGGCAACCTGCCCGTCCTCACGCACAACAAGCTCGACATCCCTTGTCACAAACAGGCTTGTCCCGAATTCATTACGCAGGCGCTGTGCAATTTCAAAGGCGGTCTGCTCGGCACGATCGAGCTGCCATTGCAGACGAAGCGGCATATTCTGCTTTCCGCCCATGCATCTCTCAATATAGTCCTCACACAGGACATGGATCTGCTCACGCAGCTGCGCATCGGTCAATTGCAGCACGGCACCGTCACGGTTCGAGTCCAGCAGCTTTTCAAGCACCTCGTGAATCAGCAGACCTCGGTTGGACGGGTCGAGCTTTGCCGCAAAGGGCGGCTCGAGCTTCAGCCCGTAACGGCAGAAATAAGCAAAGGAGCATTTATGGTAGGTTTCAATTTTGGTCGGGGATAAATACAGCTTTTCTCCGAACAGGGTTTTTGCCGTGTCGGGGTTTTCAAAGGCAAATTTGCGCCCCTGTGCGGCACGCTCCACCGACAGCAGACGGTCGGCATAGCCCTCCTTTTCCTTTACAAAAGCCGTAAGCGAAGCCGCGAGGGCTGTATTTTGCGTATATTGCTGTGATGCCGCTTCAAAGGCGGTTTGCGGACTTGATATTTTTTCGAGCACCGACAGCGTTGTCGTATTGACACGGCGGCACTGCGGATAGATTTTTTCAAGCGCCTGCACAAGATCTGATTTGTGCTGTGTTTTTGCATGCAGGTCGGCTTCACTGTAGCAGACATACAGCCGTTCGCTTGCCGCGGTCAGCACGCTGTAAGCAAGAAGCCGTTCTTCGGCGCAGGCATGCTCGGGGGCTTCACCCAACAGCAGATCAACTTCACGCAGCTGTTCCTTTTCGGATTGTGTGAAGATGCCCGAATCGGACTGCACGGCAGGAAACACACCGTCATTTACACCGACAACAAATACCGCTTTGGCATCCTGCAAACGGATGCGCACGGCATCCCCGACCGCAACCTCATCGATGCCGTCAGGAATATCTCCGAGTGCCGCAGAAGAAATCATGATCTGCAGCAGCTGTGAAAAACGATTGGCTGTCAGCGTCTGCGCACCGATTGCCTCCTGCAGGGCATCGAGCAGTTCCATGAGCACATCCCAGATTCTGCCGTTTTCAATGGCAGAGGCGGTGTCACCGTTTGCATCCATCTTTTGTGCAAATGCACGCAGTCTGTCATCCGCTTTTACATGCAGAAGATAATTATAAACCGCTTCGCAGGCGGTTCTGCCGTCGGCACCGTCGAGCGCATTGCGCAATTGCAGAATCGGCAGCACGGCTCTTTTGCGCAAGCCTTCAAGCGCAGACAGCTTTTCTGCATCCGATTCTTCCATCGGCTTGCCGAAGCCGCGCGGATGCCCCGTAAATTCCTTTTTCCAGCCCTCACCGTCAATCTGCCACAAGCGCGCATAGGCTTCAAGCTCTGCAACCTCCTGCACGGTAAGATCGGCAAGCCCCGTTTTCAAGGCTTTCATCAGCGTTTCGGTCTGCAAACGGCTGCCTGCCGCTTCGCAGGCGGCTGTGACAAGGCGCACAAGCGGAAATTCGCCCAAGGGACGGCGCATATCCTCAAAACACGGCACACCGTGACGGCGGAATGCCGCGGCAATGGCTTTGCTGTAAGAACCCGCCTGCCGTTCAATGACGGCAATATCCCTTGCACGGTAGCCCTCTTCACGCAAAAGCCGTGCGGCTTCTGCCGCGCAGAAATCACATTCGGCATATTTGTCGGATGCCGTCACAAGAGTCACGGCATCGGTTTGCTCCTTGTATGCATCCGCATACGGATTGTAAAGCGCCTCGCGCAGATAGGACAAGGCATTCTGCCGCGCATGCGTATCCTCTATATATATTTCCTTTATATTAGTGTCACTTTTCCGTGCCGCCGTGTGCAGTCTTCTGCGTGCTCGCTCGGCATGCGAAAAAGCCCCCTCATCATCCGCATTTTTTTCGGTGCATAAGAATACCGTAACGGACGGACACTGCCGAAGCAGCTGCTCCATACAATGAAACTGCTGTTCTGTAAAGCCACGGAAGCCGTCAACAAAAACAACAGCATCCTCAAGCAGGGTCTGCTCGCGGAGCAAATCGGTCAGCATGTTGATATTATCGCTTTTGTCGGAAAAACGCTTGCCGACCAATGCATCGTAAGCGGCAAAAATGAGTGCCAACTCCGTGGTTTTACGGCGCAGGGATTCACCGCCGATGCGTTCGGCGGCTTGCGACAGGTCGGCAGGTGTCAGACCGTATTGGCGCAGTTCATCCCTTGCCGCCAACAGATTCTGCATCAGCTTTTCCCTGCCTGCATGCGCACTGTACAAACGGTTTTCGCCTGCGGCATTTTCCACGGCAAGGCTCATCAGCACCGCCCTGCCTGCATCATCAATCTGCGGCTTGACGGGCCTGCCTGCCTCCTGCAAAAGTGTGGTCGCAAGCCGCGAAAATCCGCAGATCAGCATGGAACTGACCGCCCTTGCACCGAATCGCAGTAAAATATCGCGGTCTCTTGCAAAAGCGGATTGCTCGGGCACCAACAGAATGATGCGTTTTCCGGTTTGCTGCAATGCCTCGGTAAGTTCTTTATCGAGTGCTTCCTTGCGCTGTGCTTCATGACGGGATAAAATCAGCTTCAGCACTTCAATCACCTGCCAATAAAAAAGTATGTTTTTATTGTACAGGAAAAAGATGAAAAAGAAAAGACCTTATTTGCAGGAAATGTCGTTTTTCTGTTCTTTTTTGCCGTCAAGTCCTATAAATCGGACAAACTCATACATCGAAAAAGCGCGCTGCAAGCGTTGCACCGACTGCAAATCCAACCCGTCACAGCAGACAAAAACAGATGTGCAATGCTCTTCCCCGAAAAAGCGGATGCGCTGCACGGCATAGGCAATGACGGCTTCATTGTGAATATCATCCTCATTCAGATGCACATACAACGCATACGAGCCCTCATCGGGTCGGATGAGCCGTTGCAGAAAGATCATAAGAAGCAGCACCGCACCCGTGGCGGCAAAAATGACAACCACGGCGGTCATCAGATTGGTAAGCATAAAAAAATCACCCCATACCATTGTATGAAGTGATTGAAAAAAGTGCGACCGGAACTGTAAGCCGGGTTCTGTCTTTGAAGGCAATCATCTGTCTTCGCCTGCCGTTGCCGACAGGCTTTAGCCACCCGTTGAAGTATGGGCCGAGCAAGCCACTTCGGTCGGTGTTGCATCGGGTAGGGTTTACAGGTCCGTCCTGTTACCAGGACGCACGGTGAGCTCTTACCTCGCCTTTCCACCCTTACCGGAAAAACCGGCGGTATATCTCTGTTGCACTATCCCGGAGGTCACCCTCGGCGGCCGTTAGCCGTTACCCTGCTCTGTGATGCCCGGACTTTCCTCATGTATCTGCAAAGGACGGTGATAAGTCGTCCGAAAACACACGCGACTGCCCATTCCGCTCGCAGAAACAATAATACCCGAATCAAAGCGGTTTGTCAAGACACATCTTATGCCCTGCTGCCTCCCTTAACAAGCCCCTTCCCTGTCTGTGCGGTTATTTTCGTTTTACCAAAACAGGATATTTTTGTGGCGGGCGTTGCACAAAGGCATCGAATTCTTCAAATGTGTAAACAGACAAAAAGCCATCTGCATCCCGTTCAAAGGTGAGTCGGCAGTGATCAAGCGAATGAAGTTCGGGCCTATAGCGATAACTTTCCAATATGCGCATCAAGCCGTTTTCATAAGATAATTCTTCAACATCAATCTGATTGCAGGAGTCTGTTCTCAGAGCAGGTGTTAAAGAAGCATATTCATAACGCAGTAGCTTTGCGTTTTCATACAAACATTCGGTTATTACGGTCAATTCCCCGTACTTGCTTTCGTATGACAGGGTCAGAACTTTGTCCCCCTGATACAGAAAAACCTCGGTCTGATAGAGTACACGTTCATCACCGAAACTTGCGTATTTACAAGCGCAAAGCATTTTGTCCTCAGCATCAAACAGATAGCGATAGTCAAAACGGTCATCTTTGGGGGTTCGTTTGAGCAGACGACCTCTGCTTGCGCCGCCTACATGCAAATCATCAACACTCGGAGAATAATATCCTCTGTGCAAGGTTTCTCCGCCCTTTGCATATTCGACACGCACTGCTTTTTCTTCCAGACCTTGCGTCAGTTCCGCATATGAATCGGCATATTGCCTGTACAGTGCAACATATTTTCGGTTCAGTTCTTCAAACGGCTCACAGCGTTTCAGATTCTCTTCTGTATGTAAATAATTATGCAGATCTTTAAACGGCCCTTGGTCGCCCAACAGTTTTTTCATCTCTGCAAGATGTTTCATAAAATCGGAAGCCATTTTTCGTCTCCTTTCAAAGGATTTTAAGATCTATCAGAATACAGGGCACAACAAAAACAGGATAAGGGGCGGTTCTGTTTTTGGGCTGCCCTCAAGCAGCCCCTGCCCTGCGCCGAGGGCGGTGGGAGCATCCACGGCAGGGATGTTCGGCGCAGGGAAAGGGATGCGTTTTGAATAACCGCCGAAGATGAACGCGGTGGATGCTGAAATCTTCCTCGGCGGAATGCAGAAACTCGGAGTAGGGCGGAATAAAAAAACGGTTAATTTTCGCCGTTTGGCAGCTGATCTTTGTCAGGACATAGAACCGTCCCCTGTCCTATTTTCGGTTAATCTTTTGGGAAACGGTAAAACGGTGCTTTGCTTGTTATTTTTGTAATCGGACACGGGCAATACTGCTTGAGTGCTTTTTTTGCCGATCTTCCGTATTGAAAATACGGATCCACTTCTTCTATTAACCTTTGTTCATTCCGATCGCTAGTTGCAAATTCAAACTCGATTGAGGGATGACGAAATCGGTTACCGATGCGTAACGCTTTGATTTCATCCCATTTGTATTTCCATAATATTTTTTGTTTTTTTCGGCAAGTTATCGTTTCTGTGGTAATTTCAATTTGAGGTTTGTGCCAGTTGTAACAAATTATAGCGGTGAGTAATATTGTGCTCATTAAAGAAATTAGCAACAACGGTTCCGATGGCTTAAGACCTAACAGAAAAAACAAAAACACAATCAGGGTGACAACCACGCCAATATATGTCTCAAATACATCTAATTCATCTCGACAAAATTTCATTTGCCCCTTCCTCCAATTAAACCAATCAGGGGACGGTTCTATGATTGGCTGCATTTGTTGTATTTTAGAGCCAATCGCAAAACCGTCCCCTGATTGGTCTGTCCTATCCTTTTTTTGTGATATCCTTTGATATCCAACGAGAAACATTGATATGCGGAAAATCTGCTTGCCAAAACAAAAGATGAACAAGCAAAACAATTACTGCATCCACCAAAAGTATTTTTTTAGCAATATACTCACAAAGTAACTGTTCTCCGAGAATTAACAAAACGACACAAAAGATAAACAATGCTAAATGCAGAAATATTGAAAAGTAATACGGATATAACCAAACACCCGGTAATGCGTACTTAAATTTACTGTAAAACAACCACTGGAAGAAAGATTGGTTTTTCTTAAAATTTTTAATTTTTCCCTTATTTACACGATATTCAATAATTTTATCCATTATAGATCTAAAAACAATATGATGTACAAACGGAATAAGAAGAATAATAAAAATAGTCCTTACCAAACCAATCACTCCTTACATTACAGCAACTACAGCTTTGATTAAAAACGCTTTAAGTTCATAGGCCAATCAGGGGACGGTTCTATGATTGGCTGTTTTTGTTGTATTATAGAGCCAATCACAAAACCGTCCGAAGTGATTGGCATACCTGTTTCAAGTCTTGCGTTTTTAATAACCGCCGAAGATGAACGCGGTGGATGCAGAAATCACCCTCGGCGGAATGCAGAAACTCGGAGTAGGGCGGAACAAAAATCGGTTAATTTGTGCCGTCGGACAGCTGTTTTTCGTCAGGACACAGAACCGTCCCCTGGCCCTTTTATAAAGTTTTCAGTTTTTGATTTTCTCTTTTTGGCATGGTATCACCTTCCTGTGCTTTTTATAAGTATAGCACATCCAAAAGAGAAACAAAATAATTTTTTACAATTTACTTGAAGTAATTATGCTATTATGATATAGTGTAATTACCACACAAAAATATCATATTGACCTAACAAAGGAGTAGGTGTCTTTATTTTCGGTAAAAACGCATACTTCCCTTTTCTCATCTCTATTTCTATGGTGGATTGTGATTAGTTTTTGTGTGGTAGCAAAACGAAGTTTGTGTTTTTTAGTGTGTGCATTCTTCGGTTTGCACACACTTTTTTAATTTACGGAGGTAAAAACAATGAAAAAAACACTGTCCCTTATTCTTGCACTTACAATGTGTTTGTCACTTTCTGCTTGCGGTGGAAATAAGGATGCACTTAAAATTGGTGATACTTCAACAACATCGGTTGTAGAATTCACTCTCACTCGTTTTGAATACGCAGATAAGTTGAAAAATGCTACTTTTCAAACAGGAAAATCACCTGACCCCGAATACTTGTTACCAACAGAAGAAGAACAGCATAATAGTCCTTTTGTTGCAAAGGATGGTAATGTTATGATTTCCTTTTCTTACACTCTTAAAAATGTAGGAAAAGAAAAATTAACTTTTCCGATAAACTTGGGAATCACCGCTAATTATAATGATGGGTATGAATTTGATGCATATGTCAATTTGATTAAGGGTGAATATGTTATCTTAACGGATACGACTTCACTTGACCCTCTTAGTGACATGTGTGAAGGTAGAGGCTATATAGAAGTTCCTATGGAAGTAATGGAAAATGAAGATGCTCCATTGTTACTTAAAATAAATCTGCCATGTGATACAAATAATGAAAAGACAACTCAAGTTATTTATAAAATTAGATAAATCAAAACCACTAGTGAACTAGTGGTTTGCCCAAACCCTATAAGGGTTAATACTTGCGACCCCTGAAAGGGGTATCGAAGGTTTACCAAAGCATCGCTATTACAGGCGGCCACTACAAGTGGCTGTCTGTTCTTTTATTTTACATTG
>JAZNCO010000009.1:0-9982 GCA_045587645.1 Acutalibacteraceae bacterium
TGATTGACATAATCATTTTTCCAAAATGTCAATCGCAGTACTGTCCCCTGATTTACGACCACGCACAAATTTAAACAAAATAATACAAATAAATATCCAAAAACATCGCCGCCAATCAGGGGACGGAACCCAGATTGACTGCTTTGGATATATCATAGAGTCAATCAGGGTACTCGTCCCCGTGATTGGCTACTCCCCACCAAACCGTAATTTATAATATTAAAATGCAAAAGGGACTGTTTTTTTACAGCCCCTTTTTGTTTGGCTTATTTATAAAGCGGGAATTTTTCGCAGATGGCGCAAACCTCTTCGCGGATGGAGTCGGCGCTGTTTTCAAAGTCGGTTGCACAGCGATAAACGAAATCAGCAATGCGTTCCATTTCTGCTTCGCCGAAGCCTCTTGTGGTGACGGCAGGTGTACCGAAACGCACACCGCTTGTGATGGTCGGCTTCTGGGGGTCGTTGGGAATTGCATTCTTGTTGGCGGTGATGTAGCAGGCATCCAATCTCTGTTCAAGCTCTTTACCCGTGACATTCAGCGAGCGAAGGTCAGTGAGGATCAGGTGATTGTCGGTACCGCCCGAAACCATGTCGATGCCCTTTGCGGAGAATGCCTTGGCAAGGGTAGCAGCATTGGTGATGATCTTGTGCTGATATGCCTTGAATTCGGGCTTGAGTGCTTCACCGAAGCAGACAGCCTTTGCAGCGATAATGTGCATCAGAGGGCCGCCCTGTGTGCCGGGGAAAATACCCTTGTTGATTTTGGGAAGCAGCTCTTCCTTGCAGAGGATCAGACCGCCGCGAGGACCTCTGAGGGTCTTGTGGGTGGTGGTGGTGACAACATCGGCATAGGGCACGGGTGAGGGATGCTCACCTGCGGCAACAAGACCTGCGATGTGTGCCATATCGACCATGAAATAAGCACCGACTTCCTTTGCGATTGCGGAAAGACGGGCAAAATCGATGGTTCTTGCATAAGCGGAAGCGCCTGCGAGCAGCATCTTCGGCTTGTGCTCCTTGGCAAGGCGCTCAACCTCATCGTAGTCGATGAATCCGTTGTCGTTAACACCGTAGGACACGAAATTGTAATACATACCCGAAGCATTGATCTTCATGCCGTGGGTCAGGTGTCCGCCTGCATCGAGTGCCATGCCGAGCACGGTGTCACCGGGCTGCAGCAGACCTGCATAAACGGCAAGGTTTGCCTGTGCGCCGGAGTGCGGCTGTACGTTGGCGGCTTCAGCACCGAACAGCTCTTTTGCTCGTTCAATGGCGAGCTCTTCGGTTTTATCAACACATTCGCAGCCACCGTAGTAACGCTTTGCGATATAGCCTTCGGCATATTTGTTGGTAAGCACACTGCTCATGGCTGCCATAACAGCAGGAGAAGCAATGTTTTCGGAAGCAATCAGTTCAATATTGCGGCGCTGACGGTCCAATTCAAGATTGACGGCAGCGGCAACAGCCGGGTCATAGGAAGCAAGATATGCGCCTGCATCAAAAAAATCTGCGTACATAATAAATCCCCTTTTTTTTATTTATGATAACATAATCAAAGATATTTTATCAAACTAAGCCTGCCTTTGCAAGTAAAGGACACGCGATTGGTTTAAAAACAGCAAATTGCACAAAATACCACTGTTATATTTTTCAATAACAGTAAAAATGCAAAATAATCAACGCTTTTGACTTGTTTTGTTTATTGAACATGATAAGATTCCTTGTTATAATAAAAAGACAAAATAAAAAAGTATTCTACAGGGAATACATGAGGAGAAAATGAAAAATGGATAAGGCACAGATTCATGCCATCACAGAGGCACAGAAAAAGTTTTTCGCCATGGGCGGCACACAAAGCATTGATATCCGCATCGGCTATCTCAAGCGCATCAAAAAGTATATTATTGAACACGAAGCGGAAATAGCCGCAGCACTTAAAGAGGATCTCGGCAAAAGTCCGTATGAATCCTATCTCTGCGAAATCGCGGTGGTGCTTGCAGAAGTCAATTACATGCTCAAGCACATCCGCAGGCTGACAAAAAACAAAACCGTTATGACCCCGTTCGGACAGCAGTTGTCGCACAGCTATGTAAAACCCAAGCCTTACGGTACGGTGCTGATTATGAGCCCGTGGAACTATCCTTTTATGCTCACACTGCCGCCGCTTATTGATGCGATTTCCGCAGGCAACACCTGCGTGGTCAAAATGAGCGCCTACTCTCCTGCCACAAGTGCGTATGTCAAAAAAATGCTCGAAAGCATTTTTCCCAAAGAATGCGTTGCGGTCATCACCGGCGGCAGAGAGGAAAACCAATATCTGCTCGACGAAAAATTTGATTATATTTTCTTTACGGGCAGCAAGGCGGTCGGCAAGCTCGTTGCCGAAAAAGCGGCAAAGACGCTCACCCCCGTAACCCTCGAGCTCGGCGGTAAAAGTCCGACCATTGTGGACGAAACCGCAAAGGTGAAAATCGCCGCAAGAAGACTTGTGTTCGGCAAGGGATTCAATGTGGGACAGACCTGCGTGGCTCCCGACTATGTGTATATTCACAAGGATATCAAGGATGAATTTATTGCCTGCGTCAAGCAGGAAATCACCCGTCAGTTCGGTGACTGCCTTTCCAACGAGGACTACGGCTGTATGATCAATGACAAGCATTTCAACCGCGTTATGGGACTTATCGACCCTGCAAAGGTGGTGCACGGCGGCAAAGGCGATCCGACAACCCGCAAAATCCAACTCACGGTCATGGACAATGTCACCCGTGATGATGCGGTGATGAAAGAAGAAATCTTCGGCCCCGTTCTGCCGTTCATGGTGTATGATGATCTTGATGCGGTCATTGCCGACATCAACGCACATGACAAGCCGCTGGCACTGTATGTTTTCTCGGAAAACAAGAAGAATATCGAAAAAATCCACAATGCCTGCTCCTTCGGCGGTGGCTGCGTGAATGAAACGGATATTCATGTTATCACAACCGCCATGGGCTTCGGCGGTGTCGGTGAAAGCGGTATGGGCTCATACCACGGCAAGGACGGCTTTGACACCTTCACGCATTACACAAGCATTGTGGACAAGGCAACATGGATCGATCTCGGACAGCGGTATCAGCCGTATACGAAGCTCAATATCTGGTTTTCACGCAACCTGAACTTCGGCTCGACTCTGCACACGACCCTGAAATCCGATTATAAGGATGCCCCGAAATCCTTCTTCGACCTCATCGGCTTTTACATCGGGAAAAAATAATGTATGAACAAAGCCGCCCTCGTGTGAGGACGGCTTTATAAATTCATTGATTTCAGATGCGGGCGACACCGGTATCTCTTGCTGCCTTTGCAACGGCGGCGGCGACGGTGGGTCCGACACGCTCGTCAAATGCGTGGGGAATGATGTAGTCAGCAGTGAGTTCATCGTCACTGACAAGGCCTGCAAGGGCCATAGCGGCGGCAACCTTCATTTCTTCATTGATTTCGGATGCACGCACATCCAGAGCACCTCTGAAAATACCGGGGAATGCAAGCACATTGTTGATCTGATTCGGGAAGTCGCTTCTGCCGGTACCGACAACGGCTGCGCCTGCTTCCTTGGCAAGGTCGGGCATGATTTCGGGAACGGGATTTGCCATGGCAAGAACAATGGCATCCTTGTTCATGGAACGGATCATATCCTGCGAAACAACGCCTGCTGCGGAAACGCCGACAAAAATATCTGCGCCCTTCATGGCATCGGCAAGTGTGCCTCTGCGATGCTCCGCGTTGGTGAAGTCGGCAATCATCTGCTTGCCGGGAGCGAGGTCATCACCGTCACAGATGATACCCTTGCGGTCGCAGACGAAAATGTCCTTGACACCGAACTTCTTGAGCAGCTTTGCAATTGCAACGCCTGCAGCACCTGCGCCCGAGAAAGCAACGGTGCAATCCTCAAACTTCTTGCCGACGAGCTTGAGTGCGTTGACAAGTGCGCCTGCGCAGATGATGGCAGTACCGTGCTGATCATCGTGGAAAATCGGAATATCGGTGCAAGCCTTGAGCTTTTCTTCAATTTCAAAGCAACGGGGTGCAGAGATGTCTTCAAGGTTGATACCGCCGAAGGAGCCGGAAATAAGCTGGCATGTACGGACGATTTCGTCAACATCCTTGCTCTTGATGCAAAGAGGGAATGCATCAACACCGCCGAATTCCTTGAACAGAACGCATTTGCCTTCCATAACGGGCATACCGGCTTCGGGACCGATGTCACCGAGACCGAGAACAGCCGTACCGTCGGTGATAACGGCAACCATGTTCCATCTTCTGGTCAGCTCATAGCTCTTAGTTGTATCCTTCTGAATTTCAAGGCAGGGCTGTGCAACACCGGGGGTGTATGCAAGGGAGAGCTTTTCTTTGTCGTCTACCTTTGCACGTGCAACAACTTCGAGCTTGCCCTGCCATTCAGCGTGTTTTTTGAGTGATTCGCTCAGATAATCCATTTTTTTATACCTCTCTATTACTTTTCCCAGGGGAATACATACTTGGTCAGACCAAGATCGTCACGGACCTTGCAGATTTCAGCCTGCACGGATTCATTGATGGGCACACCGGAATCCTTTCTGGAAAGCCAGATATCCCATTCCTTTTCGCCTGCGGAGTAGATTCTGTCCTGACCGGGAGCCTTCTTGGAAGCACGCACGCTGCGGATGATTTCGCCTGCCTTTGCACGGGTGAGATCTTCACCGAGGAAGTGGTTGGTGTCGATGGCAATGAAGAAGTGGCCAAGATGATAGGGAACCTTTTCGCCGTTTTCGCCCTTGCCGTCCAGTGCCTTGCCGTAGTTGCCGTCCTGCAGAATTGCACAAAGCAGTTCAACAACCATGGCATAGCCGTAGCCCTTGTAGCCGCCGAGAGCTTCACCGATACCGCCGAGGGTGGTCAGAGCAGCCGTGCCGTTGCGGATCTGCTTGAGCGCAGCACCTGCATCGCCGGAAACCTCTTCACCGTCAAGACCGATGATGGTGCCGGGGTGAACGTCTTCGCCGATTCTTTCATAATATTCAACCTTACCGTTCTGGGTAATGGAGGTTGCGCAGTCGATGACGAAATCGAAATCTTCGTCAGTGGGAATGCCGATGGTCAGCGGGTTGGTGCCGAACATGCCTTCCACACCGAAGGTGGGAGCAACGGACGGACGGGCATTGGTGCCTGTGATGCCGATGCAGCCTGCCTTTGCAGCCATGGAAGCATAATACCCTGCAATGCCGTAGTGGGTGGAATTGCGGACAGCAACCATGCCCATGCCGTAGGTCTTTGCCTTTTCGATAGCCATGCTCATGGCCTTGTAGCCGATGACCTGACCCATACCGTCGTGGCCGTCCACAACTGCGGTGCAAGGGGTTTCACGGATGATTTCAAAATTGGTGACGGGCTGCTGAATGCCGTCATTGATACGGTCGATATAAACAGGTTTGAAACGGTTTACACCGTGGGATTCGATGCCTCTGCGGTCGGATTCAAGAAGAACATCGGCAACAATGGCTGCATCCTCAGCAGGAACGCCGACACCTTTGAATGCATCAATAACGAAATCGTTTATGGTTTTCCAATCAACAATTACTTTAGGCATAGTGATTTCCTCCGTTTTTTGTTCCGAATCTTTGCCATTATAGTATACCACCGATGTCATGCTTTAACAAGTGAATTTTGTCTTTTTTTAACACAATTCACAATAACAAAAAAGAGGTCAACTTGTGATAAACAGGTTGACCTCTTTCATTTTGCATTGCGGTGATTTTATTTTTTCTTTCGTTTTTTCAGTGTCGGCACACTGCTGCGTGCGGCTTGCTCGGCTTTGTCAAGATCATACGAGGCAGGGCCTGCTGCGATTCCGCTTTTTGCAACCGCAGACGAAACACCTTCGGAAATTTCATTGCTCCTTTCGGGTGCTTTTTTTGCAGAGCGTGTCTGCTTTTCCTGTGCTTTTTCTTTGAACTCCTGCTCCTCTTTTTCAACCGCCCCGGGTGTCATAATGCCCTTGGCAAGCCAGCTTTTGAGGATGCCGTTCATATAGGAAAACCGCACACCGTCCGTATTTTCCTTCATTTTTTCATAGGCAAGCGCAAGCATGGGTACGGTGAATTTCCATTCCGCAAGCCATATATGCATGTAATTCTGCTGTCCCTTGGTGGGCTTGCGGTGCTGCATGCCCGTCAGCTCGCAGAACTGTGTCCAGCTGGTGTCCACCTGCGCAAGACGGCGCAATTCTTCGTCGGCACGCTCAAAGGTGTCGATTTCACGCTCACTCCAGTCCTGCCCGACAGCATAAATATAATTGAGATTGCCTGCCTTGCCCATGGTGCGTGCATATTCGCACAACATCAGCAGCACATCCGCAGGCAGACCGTAGTAATCATACAGCAGAAGCAATGCCGCCTGATCGCCCGTGCCGAGCATTCTGCCGAGCACAGCCTGTGCTTCATTGAACAACTCACGCAGCTCGGCGCATTCGTCCAGACGCTTGCAGATCTGTGCGTGGGTCGGACGGGAGGGAGATACGGTGAGCTTTTCGCGTGGCTGTTTTTTTGTTTCTGTTTTTTCTTTTTCAGGCACCTGCGTTGTGACTCCGGCTTCGGACTGCGGCTGTCCGGCAGGTGTTTCCCTGACAGGAATCACTTCTTCCTTTTGTGTGGGAACAACAACGGGCTTTGTGTCACAAAGCAAAACACCCTTTTCTGCCCAATAGGCACATGCATCCGAAGCCTCTGCAACAGAGAGGCCTGTTTTTGCGGCAATTTTTTGAATATCAAATGCTTCATTCTGACAGCGGAACAGACAAAGAATAACCTTGAGTGCCGCAGCGGAAGCAAGCTTAAGGTGTTCGTCTGCAACAGCAGAGGGCAGCACGAAAACCGATGAAAAGAGCATAGGATTGGGTAAATATTTCATATTTTTGTCGTTTTCTCCGTTTTTATACGATTTGACGGGATATAAAGTCACTATATACTATAATAAAAAGACGGCGCATTGTCAAGCAAACCGTAAAAGCAAAATGAGAAAAGCAACTCTTTTCGGTTATTAAAAAAATAAAAGAGGCTTTTGCAGCCTCTTTCATTTTTATTCCTTATAATCCATGACCCATTTTGCAACAATGTCGGAATTTGCACCGTATGCCTGCAGGGCAAAAACGCGGTTTGCGGCAGGATGCACGAGGAGCCTTTGTCCGAACATACCGCCTTTATAATAAATGCTGTGTGTTTCATCCCAATCAATGGCGAAGCCCTTTTCGGTTGCCATGCGGCACCATGCTTCACTGATGATGCGTTCACCCTTGTATGTGCCGCCGTTCAGATACACCTGACCGAGCTTGACCATATCCGCCGAATGGATATAAAGTCCCGTTGCGCCCATGGGATAGCCTTTGGGACAATGTGACCATGCCATTTCCTGAACACCGAGCCTCCACAAAAGATTTTTCCACATAAAATCGTCAAGCTTTTCACCCGTTTTTGCACTGACAATGCGTGAAAGCAGGTAGAATGCGCCATCGGAATAGCGGCTTTCTGTTTTCGGCTCATAAGCCAGCGGAAATGTGAACAGATAATGCAGAAAATCCGCACCGAAAATATGGACTGCGGTGGTATCGATATCTAAAAATCCGCCCGGCAAGCCTGCACGGTGTGTCAGCACATCCTCCACCGTGGTTTCGTACCAGCGTACATCCATGCCCTCAGCAGGAACAAACTCCGACAGGATGTCGCAGACCTTTTCATCCAACTGCAATGCACCTGCATCCCACAGCATACCGATGGCAGTTGCGGTGAACAGCTTTGCAACCGAATAGGTGTTCTGACAGGGATTGCCGTCTGTGCAATCCAGTGTTTCGATTTCTCCGTCACCCTGCACAAACGAAGCACGGATGATATCAAACGGCTGTGTACCTATAAACTTTTCAAAATCGTCTGAAAATTTGGACATAACTTACCCTCCGAATACATCCGATTCGATGTAATCTGCACCCAATGCCTTGCAATATGCAAGCACGAGAGGAGAGTTTGCCGTCCAGATGCCGACCTCAAGTCCTCTTGAATGGAACTGCTCAATCATTTTCTTACTGACAGTGACATAATCCACATCAATATGGAAGCCATGGTCGAAGCAGCGCTCATAGCCGCTTTCGGCTGAGCCGTAGGTAAGCATCAGCGGCATATCGGGGAACAGCTTGTTGGCAAGAAGAAGATTGTCAAAGCTGAAGGACTGCAGAATGACCTTTTTCAGATCATAGACCTCTGCCGCCATGGTGAAAACCTCTTTGATCTTATCCTCGGGCCATTCACCCTTGAGCTCAACAAAGCAGACCATGTTGTTGTCACGCATGATTTCAAGATATTCACGGAAGGTACAAATGTAAATCGTGTCCTTCGTTTTTGTGTTTTTAATGGGCTTTGCCTGCAGCTCGGCAAGGGTTGCATCGGAAACCTGCACCTCGGTACCGTCTGCAAAAACCGTTTCGGAATTATGGTTGCAGACAAAAAATCCGTCCTTCGTGATGCGCACATCCGTTTCAGCACCGCCTGACTTATGCTTTGCGGCTTCACGGAAGGCAAGGGCTGTGTTCTGCTGATATTTGCCGCTGTAGCCACGGTGTGCAATCATGCAGATGTCCTTTTTTTCTTTGTTTTGCAGCTTGGACTGCAGAATGGTAAAAATCATTTTTGCAGGGAACAGAATTCGTTTCATGCCATTTCTCCTTTTTGTATTCAGCTGACAGCCTTTTTATTGATGTCAAGAATGCGCACACGCATGGTTTCTTCACCGACATTGTATTCGGCTACACTGCCGCGTGTTTTGCGATACAGCGATCTGCCGAGAGGAGAATCGGTGCTGATGGAACACTGTGCAGGGTTGGCTGCAGATTCGGTGTACTCCTCGAGCTGATAGCTGTAATGATTGCCTCCGACACGCTTGTAACGGAAGCCGGAATAGGTTTCCACCAGCTCATATTCTGCTTTTTCGCCCGTTGCAAGGAATTCGAGCGCGACCTTGTCACCTGTCAGGGCAACATCCTCTACCCTTTGAAGCTGGGTATTGAGAATCTGACGGTTGCGCACGGTGCGTCTGCCGTTGATTTCAATGACAACATTATTTTCGCCCAAGGGCCACACATCGCAGATGATGCCGTTTGTGGTGATGTATTTTTCGCTCTTTCTCATGTCTTTTTACCCCTTATCTCTTAATTTTCGACCAGTGCCGTAACGATTTTCAAAATGGTATCCATTGTTTCGGGCGATGCGTTTGCGCTCATATCAAACAGCAGTCTGCGCTTGCGGTAAAGCTCGTCCCTGACCTCATCTGCACCGGGTGCGCTTTGCACCTCAAGCAGGCTGTCGGTGGAAACACCGAAATAATCAGCAACCTTTTGCAGGGTCTTTGCAGACAGCTGACGGGTTCGCCCTTTTTTAAGCTCGGTAAAGACGGAGCTGCGGATCCCGATATCCTGCGCAAGCGTGGAAAGCTTGATTCCGCGCGATGTGCATAACTGCACGATGCGTTCATAGGTGTTATCCAAGTGCTTCGTCCTCCCTTTTTTTGTTTACGGCGGTCTGTAAAAATACTGTAAAAACAGTTGTTTTTTACAGAATACTGTAATATGTATTATTCATACATTACAGCGTTCTGTATTTCTTGCCGTTATGTACTTCATTATAATACATAATTCTGTAAAAGTCAAGTGTTTTCTACAGAATTCGTCATGCTATTTTTACAGAATTCTGAATATCAAAAAAGGCAAAAAAAATACAGCCGATTCTTCTTTCAGCTGTAAAAAAGGAGATATATTATGGTTTATCTTACTGACGGAACCCCCCAAATACTTGTCGCCCCTGAAAGGGCAATGTCGTCAACTTAAGGAAATGAAGAAAAAAGATGCACAAAAGAGAGGGAAAATAATCATACAAAATGCGAATTGACAAATAGGAAACGCCCCCAAAATCGAGATAGAAGTATT
>JAZNCO010000010.1:0-3140 GCA_045587645.1 Acutalibacteraceae bacterium
AATAAATTATGGTTTGTCGGGGAGTTGGTTTATCATCTTGTAGGGGTCGGCGCCCACGACGACCCGTTGCAAACGGTCGGTTTGCAGGGATTTTTTATCCCCATACGGGATGCCGAGGCGTCATCCCCTACAAAATGAAACCGTCAATCTGTTCGATAAACCATAATTTTTAAAAAAAGATTGTCACTTCCGCGTGGCAATCTTTTGCTTTTTTATTTGATTCTTTTTCTGAGAATGTCGCCCGGCTGCAGCTTATAGGGACAAGCAAGTCGCAGATGCTCCTGCACAAGGTGTGCTTCTTCCCTGCTGTTGCCCTTCATGTCGGTAATTTCGGTGACAACAAACTTTTCACCCAATGAATCCGGGGATAAAATTTCAAGCGTGTCCCCGACCTTGAAGCGGTTGCGCTGTTCAATGAGAATCTCCGTGTCCGTGGCTTCGAGCACACGGGCGGTGAACTGACAGGTGGAACGGTACAGCCCGTCATTGTTGGGGTCTTTTGCGACATTGCCGAAATAGAAGCCCGTGTCAAACGGACGGTGCGAAGCACACAGCAGCTCGTCCTCACAGACGGCAAGCGGTGCCGTGCCGTCCATGGCATGACGGTAAGCATTGACCACGGTGGCAACATAATAGGCGGTTTTCATTCTGCCCTCGATTTTAAAGGAAGTGACACCTGCATCGGCAATATCCTGCAGAAAATCAATGCATTTCATATCTGCGGAGCTGAGCACGGCGGTGGCACCTGCATCCTCGATCACGGGCAGGTACATATCGGGTCGCTTTTCTTCCACAAGATAATAATTCCAGCGGCAGGGCTGCGTGCAGTCACCGCGGTTACCCGAACGGTGGGAAATATAGGAGCTCAAAAGGCATCTGCCCGAATATGCCATGCACATAGCCCCGTGCACAAAGGCTTCGATTTCGAGCGTATCGGGTGTCTTATCACGCAACACCTTGATGTCATCCAGACGCATTTCTCGGCCTAAAACCACACGCTTGGCCCCCAGCTTGTGCCAGGTTGCGGCGGCTTTCCAGTTGACGCAGTTTGCCTGCGTGCTGACATGCAGCTCCAGCTCGGGTACCTTTTCTTTCAGCTCTGCAAGCACACCGAGGTCGGATACAATGGCGGCATCCGCACCTGCAAGAAGCAGATTTTTTCCGTATTCGGCAAGTACATCCACCTCGCCGTTTTCGGCAAAGCAGTTGACGGTGACATACATCCTCTTGCCTCTTGCGTGGACATCCGCCGCCGCCTTTTGCAGCTCCTCAAAGGTAAAGCCTGCGCTTTCTGCGCGAAGCTGCAGCATCGGTCCGCCGAGATACACCGCATCCGCACCGAAGTGCAAGGCAGTCTGCAGGGCTTCGGGTGTGCCTGCCGGGGCGAGCAATTCACAGTTTTTCATGTATAACATCCTCACGGTTCTCAAGAATATCGATTTTATTCTTCATTTTTCAGCTCATCAAACATGGCTCTGACGGAGGGCGCATTTTTGGTGAGCTTTTTGATGCTCAGTTCATCCGCCTTGTTGTTGGCAAGGCGCAGGTTGTTTTCGGAGGACAGCAGTGCTGCCTTTGCTTTCTGCAGATGGTCAATGGTCTTGTCGATTTCGTCGATTGCGGTCTGGAACTTTTCGCTTGCCAATCGGTAATTGCGTGCAAAGCCTTCCTTGAACGCATTCATGTTTTCTTCAAAATGCAGAATATCCACCTGCTGATTACGGACAATCTGCAGCTCCTGCCGATACTGCAGCGAATTGCGTGCGGCATTGCGCAGCAGAGTAATAATCGGAATAAAGAACTGCGGACGGATGACATACATCTTCGGATACTTATAGGACACATCCACGATGCCGTTGTTGTAAAACTCGTTGTCAATTTCCAGCAAGGATACGAGAATTGCGTATTCACAGCCCTTTTCACGGCGGTCCTTGTCAAGCTCCTTGAAAAAGTCCTCGTTTTTGTGCTTGGTGGCGGTGGTGTCGGCTTCGTTTTTCATTTCAAACATGATGGAAATGAATTCCGTGCCGTCCTCGGCGCATTCACGGTAAATAAAGTCGCCCTTGCTGCCCGTTCTTGCATCGTTGTCCTTTTCAAAATAGGCATTGGGGAATGCCGTCATGCGCAGCGAATTGAACTGTGACATGCAGTGCTGCTCCAGGCTTTCCCCGATCATTTTGGTAGACAGTCGTGCCTTGAAATTTTTGTGGAACTCGATTTCCTCATCCTTGTGACGCAGCTTTTCTTCATACTGCTCACGCAGGGTGCTTTCGTTCAGGCGGTTTTCGGTTTCTTTGGTTTTGAGCTCCCCTCTGAGGTCGGCAATTTCCGCGGTCTTTTGCGACAATTCCTCATTTTTCTGTTCAACAGCCTGCGCAACGGCAAGCTGCTTTGCGGTGTCGCCGGCATCCAGCTTTGCCTGCAATTCTGCGATCCGGCGATCACGGGCAGCCAGCTCGGCTTCCTTTTTCATAAGGATTTCGGCATGCGCTCTTGCTTCTCCCGAAAGCTCCTGATTTTTCTTTTCCACAGCCTCGCGAACGGCAAGACTTTTTGCCGTCTCCCCTGCTTCGAGCTTCGCCTGCAGCTCGGCAATCAGCTGCTCCTTGGCTGCAATCTCAGCTTCCTTTTTGGTGAGGCCTGCCGCATACTCCTTTTCTTCCTGCATGCGGATGAGCGCAAGCTCGCGGTCACGGTTGGCCTCAAGCTCTTTTTCTCTGCGCTCTATTTCCTTTGAAAACTCCTGATCGCGCACCTGCCGCGCAATCTGATCGTAACCCGATTCATCAACCTGAAATACTTCCCCGCAATTGGGACATCTGAGCTCCTGCATACCCGTTCTCCTTTTTTTGGTTTCCTGCCCGGAATGTCTTTTGAATGTATTCTAATATAATTCCACGCAGAATGCAACCGTTTTCGGAAGAGTCGGCCTTCTCCTTTTTCTGTTTATCACACAATTGAGCACCCCCGGGCAAAAAGAAAACCCCGGGAAGCCTTGCACTGCACTGCCCCAATTTGTGCGGACAGCACAAAAAGCCCCCTATGGCAGAAATATTTAATTAAACGACAAACTGACTTCGTTTTTCTAACGGGGTCAGTTTTGTTTTAAGTTGAATACGTTGGTTGTTGTAGAAATAGAT
>JAZNCO010000011.1:0-1831 GCA_045587645.1 Acutalibacteraceae bacterium
CAATGGATCAGCCAGGTTCAATGGCAAATATTCTGATGCAGAAAGCGGGAGTTATTGAAGCTTATCGCTTGCCGAAAAATACCTTTGCCGGAACCGAAGTTGTTGCCGACATCCTGATCATCAAAAAAGGTTTTACCGAAGACCTCTCCGGGAATCTGAAAACAGTTGAAACATCCGACAATACCGGAACTGTTGAAATCAATTCCTATTTTGCCAAACATCCGAAGCATATCTTTGGAATATTGTCCAAAACTGGTAAAATGTATGGCAAAACTGATACGACAACTGTATTGCCGGGTGAAAAGAGTCTTGATGAATACTTCTCTGGAATTCTGTCAGAAAAGAAAAATACCGTTGTTGAATCAGTCATTGAAAACAGTTCATCTCCTGAAACCGATCTTTTCGGCAATGTGGTTATCGCCACCCCCAGAAGTAATAATATCGGCGAAATTCCTGAAACTGTAGATGCTCCACTTGATGCAAAAGAATACACGATTTTCTGCACACAACACGGAGTTTATCAGGTCATTGAAGGCGTAGGCAGACGGATGAAAGACCGCAAAGGAGAAGACCTTTCAGCAAAAGAAATCAAAAAGATCACCTCTTTTGTGGCAATCAAAGAAACTTTAAACCGGTTGATTGCGGCTCAACTTGATTTCAACGCATCTGATTCTTTCATTGAACAACTCCGGACTCAACTGAAATGGCAGTATGAAGATCATGTTGCCCGTTACGATGTTCTGTCAAACCGTGCTATGCACCGCTTTTGTACGGAAGATCCGGAATACAACAAGGTTGCCGCCATTGAAAATTGCAAAAAGGTTTCTGTCGTCAATAAAGCCGGAGTCAAGACTACTAAAAATGTCTATGAACCGGGCGATATTCTGTTCAAACGGACGCAGTACCCCTGGAAAGAACCGGATTACGCCGATGATATTGTGGCGGCAGGATTGATTTCCAATGCTTACCGCAACTGCATTGATCTATCTTACATCGGTCAGATGACCGGGAAGACTCCGGAAGAAGCAAAAACAGCGTTACTTGCCAGCAAGGAATATTTCTTTGATCCGGCAACAAAACAGATTATGTTGAAAAGCCGTTATCTTTCCGGAAACATCAAACGGAAAATTGCCGTTGCCCGTCTGCATGGTTTGGAAGATAATGTTGCCGCCTTGCAGGAAGTTCTGCCGAAACCGCTTACCATTGAAGATATTGATTTTGCATTGGGAGCATTCTGGCTCCCGCAGAGTGTCGTGGAAAAATGGGTCGCCAAAGATTTGAACGGCAAAGTGGAAATCATTTACGATGAAGAATCTGACAGTTGGAAAGTCAATGCCGACTGGGAAAACCGGAATCTGATCAATCAGTACAATCTTGACCGGATGACCACCCTTGATTTACTGGAACTTATTCTGAACTTGCGTGATCCCATTATTCATACTAAAGTCTGGGACCACGATCGCGGTCAATTTGTTGATGTCGTTGACAAAGAAGCAACCTTGACTGCCCGGCAGTATAAAAATGAAATGCTCAACCGTTTCCATGATTTTGTGATGGACGACCGGGAACTTGCCGCCGAGGTTGAACAGGTCTATAATGAAACCTTCAATAATCACGTTTTACAAAAATACGATCTGCCGCCCTTTGATGTCTATCCCGGAGCAAGTTCCATCGTTGACGGCAAACCATTCATCCTTCGGGAACATCAGAACCGGGCGGTCAGCCGCTGCATTCAGGGAAATACTCTGCTTGCTCACGCAGTTGGAGCCGGAAAAACGGCTGTAATGATCACCGCTGCAATGGAATTGATCCGGTTGAAGCTTGCAACAAA
>JAZNCO010000012.1:0-64409 GCA_045587645.1 Acutalibacteraceae bacterium
TTTACTATTATATCAGGAGGTTTCTTCTTTCCGTTAGTTCTTTTTCGGGCGGCTTTGAGCTCGCCCGTTTTTGGCTTTACTAAAGTCTTCTTTCACCCCCAGTAGAACTGGGGGTTTATTTCCACACCTAAAGGCACCAATAATAACGCCCTTCGATTTCTCGGAGGGCGATGTGAGTGTGAGTGCCTTTATCACTCAAGATTGTTACTTTTGCTACTATCAGGTTTGCTACAAGGTGTCAACACACCGTTAATATTTCGCACATAGTAATCGTCATATGAACCGTTTTTGATTTGTCGAACAAATCCTGCTCGTGTCATATCAGTACCAGTTACATTGTCGTGAAAGTGTGTATTTCTACCGGTGCTATTTTCCTGAGTAACAGTGACTCTTTGCTTCGCCATACTGCGTCCTCCATTTCTCGCCGGTAGCACTGATTTTCAGATTGACAATCTGAAAAATCTGTGGTAACATATCTATGTTGATTGGATATGCGTTGGCTCAGCCGGCGTATTCCCGATAAAGAGTGATTTTCGTCACTCTTTATTTTTTTGTAGCTTAAGCATATCACAAAGTTTTTTATTTGTCAAGCATTTTTCGATTTTTTCGTAATATCAACCGCACATTGGGAAATATATTTTAATTTCCTATTGCTTTTTTGCGATATTTGTGTATAATAAATACATCAAAGGAGTGATGAAAATGTTAATCAATTTCAGAGTAAAAAATTTTTTGTCTTTTGATAAAGAGGAAGTCTTTAATTTAAATGCTGGCAAAGGACGCTCTTTTAATGATCGCCTTTATCAACATGGGAATAATAAATTTTTGAAATTTGCAGCATTATTCGGAGCAAATGGATCTGGAAAATCAAATTTTGTTGATGCCATTTCCTTTTCAAAAAAGTACATCATACAAGGCAATGATCGAGCAACTATTCAAAAATACAATAAAATAAGACCTACCAACAAGGAAGAGCCTTCTATATTTGAGTATAAATTTTCAATTGATCAAAAAATATACACATACGGCTTTGAGATCTTGTTGGCTAAAAATGAAATTATATCTGAATGGCTTCTCATTAGCACATCAAGAACTGACAAAATAATCTATAGGCATGATCAAAGAAACAATACATTATACTTCGGTGATTACTTTAAGAATACTGAATTAAAAAATAAATTAAGTATTATTTCAGGCAGTCTATCATCCAACATCGGTATATTATTTTTAAAAACCGTTAGCAAGTATAACAATTTATTTTCTGAATACAGCGAGGCAAGTGTTTTACGACAAGTATTCTTTTGGTTTGAAAACAATCTTAAAGTTAAATATCCTGACAGTATTATTTCCGACTACGCATACTTTATGTCGGAAAAGAATATGCATAGCATTTTGGCTTTTTTTAATGATTTCGATTTGTCTATTTCAGATTATCAATTTTATGATTGCCCCAAAGAACAAATCGCATTAAAACTACCAAAAGAACTATTTGAGGATTTGGTTTCTAAAATTGAAAAAGATTTATTGGAAGATGATGAAAATAACTGTGTTATGTTTGGTTTAGCCGATGATTTTTACATTGCTAAAATTATTGATGAACACATTTGTTTTGAAACAATTCAGTTTTATCATGAAGGCACAACAACACCTTTTTATATGTCAGAAGAATCCGATGGAACAAAAAAAATCTTTAAACTCTTGGAAATTCTTTTTCAAGAAGAAGATGATATTGTTTACATTGTTGATGAAATAGACAGATGTTTACACCCGCTATTAACTTTTAATTTTATAAATGCCTTTTTAGAAAAAGCCATCAAATCAAACTGCCAACTTATTGTTACTACTCATGAATCTATCCTTTTAGATTTTAATCTTTTAAGAAAAGATGAAGTATGGTTTGTTTCAAAGAAAAATGGGTGTTCTGTATTGGAGTCTATGGGATCATCCAATATTCGTGCTGATAAAAATCTAATGAAATCATATTTGCTTGGGAAAATTGCAGTCCCAAACATCAAGAACAATACCTATAGATTTTAACATTAATAAAACAGGTACTACATTTTTGCTGTACCTGTTTTATTTTTTTGTATTTTTCAAATCTGTTTTTCTATTACAATTATGTAGTTCTATTTAAATCATTCAATTTATTAATCGGCGTTCATGCCAAAACTCATATTCACTTTTTGCTGTTAATTGTTAAAACAAAACAACAAAATTAAAAATACTATAAAATCATATGTACACTATATTACAAATTAATTTTATACATTGTATTACTTTATTTTTTAAGATCTGTCAATTGACTAAAAAAGAGTTACATGCTATAGTTTTATTAGGATGCAAAACAAAGACAGAAATTAAATTTTTAGTACGCAGCACAAGTAATTACAGGGAGGCAAAAAAATGACAATCACCTATAATAAGTTGGTTCGGGATCGCATTCCGGAGATCATAGCAGCTTCCGGGAACAGCTGTAAAACAAAAATTCTCAACGATGAAGAATACCTGAAAATGATTGATGCCAAACTTGATGAAGAACTGGCAGAATACCACAAAGATCAGAATCTTGAAGAGTTGGCAGATCTGCTTGAGGTTATTTATTCTGCAACAATTGCTCGCGGCTACACAATTGAAGAGTTGGAAGAAAAAAGAGCAAATAAGGCAGAAGAACGAGGCATTTTTTCTAAAAAGATTTTACTGATTGAAACCACTAAGGAATGAGGGAATATCATGTTGGAATACAAATCGGCATCCGGTAGCTCCGCTGAGGATCTTTTTATAGATTTGTTTACAGATACTTTCGGTGCAGAAAAAGCAGGATTCTTGTATTCACAATATCCTTTTTATGATATTTATCAGAATGCTCGTTTTGCTGATTTTGTTCTTGAAAATGGACCAAAGCGTATCGCCATTGAAATTGATGATCAGGCGTCGCACGATCCCAGACACATTTCTGTTGACAAATTCTGTGATGATCTACTCAAGCAGAACAGCATTATTCACCTTGGGTGGGATATTTACCGTTTTGCTGTAAGACAAATGCAGAAACAACCGGAAACTGTCAAAGATGAGCTTCGAATTTTTCTTGGCAACGATCCGAGATTTAAAGAAATAGAAGACTATCTACCTACACAACAAGGAAAAACAATTGATGGGCAAAAATTAGAATTACGCGAATATCAGCAAGAAACCTTGGATTCATTGGAAAAGATGCGAGCTAATAAAGAATCCATTGCACTGCTATATCATGCAACAGGAACAGGAAAAACGGTAACCGCTGTTATGGATGCAAAACGTTGCGGAGGTCGCGTGTTGTTTGTCGCTCACACAATACAGCTCGTCGATCAAGCATTGACAACATTCAAAAATCTTTGGCCAAACGTAAGTGTTGGAAAATTTGCAGACAATATAAAAAACACCAATTCTCACATAATCTGTGCAAGCATTCAAAGCATTGCATTGAATATTGAGTTATTTCAAGAATCAGACTTTGACTATATCATAATTGATGAAGCACATCATGCATCTGCAGACACTTATCAAAAGGTCCTCGCCTATTTCAAGCCAAAATTTACACTTGGGCTCACTGCAACACCGGAACGTGCTGACGATGCAGACATACTTGAAATTTTCAAAAATACAGCTCACAAACTTGACATACAAACAGCTGTAGAAATTGGAGCACTTGTTCCCGTGCGTTGTATTCGCATTCATACCAATATTGATATGACTCGAGTTCGATTCAATAGTGTTCAATACAATATTCGGGATCTTGATGATAAAATTTTTGTTCCGGAACGCAATCAGCTAATTGTTAAAACATGGACCTCTTATGTAAAAGACAAACGCACAGTGGTTTTTTGTGCCTCCGTTAAACATGCAGAGCATATTGCCAAATTATTTCAAGATGCCGGTGTTGCAGCAATTGCAGTATCAGGTCAAATGAAGACTTCTGAACGAAATGAATATCTTACAAAATTTGCAAATGGCGATGTGATGATCCTATGTGCTTGTGATTTGCTCAATGAAGGATGGGATTGTCCCCAAACTGAAGTTCTGTTTATGGCAAGACCTACCATGTCAAAAGTTCTTTACACACAACAACTTGGCAGAGGAATGAGAACTTATGAAGGCAAAGATCATCTGATGGTTTTTGACTTTGTAGACAATGCGAGTCAATATAACACTCCATATTCAATGCATCGTTTATTCAGGTTGAAAGATTATCATGCTGGTGGCACTGTACTTGGCAAAAAAGGAGAAAGAGAAGCTGAAAATTCACTTTATGCCAAAGGTGAACGTCCGGATGCTATTATTGATTATCCCATTGATGCGACTGATTATGAAGTTGTTGACATTTTCAATTGGCAAGAAGAAGCAGCAGGAATGATCAGTCAAATGGAATTCATCAGACGTGTTGATGTTCAATCAGAAACAATAGAACGATACATTCGAGAAGGTTTGTTAATTCCTGATTTAATAGTACCACTAAGTGAATATCGCAGCTTCAAATATTTCAAAGAAGAGACTTTATTTGCTTATGCAGAAAAGTATAGATGGACTCTCATTGATGATAACAACAGAAAAGATCTATTCCTTGAGATGATCACTCAAATGGACATGAGCTATTCATATAAGCCTGTACTTATTAAGGCTATTTTTCTTAATGCTGATGCAAAAGGAAGAGTCAAAATCGCCGACATCGTAGATTTCTTCCGCAATTTTTATGAATCTCGTCGTAGGACTGGTCAGATTGTTGAAAAAGCAAACAGCATTTTCGCAAAAGGTAATTATACTGACAAAGAAGCTGAGCGAAACATTCTCTCTAACCCATTTAAGCGTTTTGAAGATATGAATATGCTAAGGCATACAAAAACACTTGGCATTATTGAAATTGATCCGAGTGTATGGAAAAAACTTACAGATAACAACAAAACAGAAATTTTGAAAACTTGCGATGCAAAACTTATTCAGTATTATGAGAGATTAAAAAATAATGTCCTGCTCACTATGAACTAAAAGTCAAAAAAGAGGTATTCTCTATGACCGAACTTGAAAAAATCAAATATGCAAAATCTTTTATTGATAAGTTAGCTAATGGAGTCAATCCGTTAGATGATTCTTCAATTCCAGATGAAGACATTGTTAATCACGTTCGCATTTCACGTTGTTTTTTCTATGTTTCTGATATTCTTCAACAAGTGATAGATAATGGCGGAACATCTCCAACAGTATCGCAAAAAACAAAAAAAGAAAAGTTTAAATTATCGGAAGATGTTTTATCAAATCTTCCGATATCGGAAGAACCTCTTACTATCAAAGAAATCGCAAATCTTTTGAATCGGTACATTGATCAAGAATCCATGCAAAAGATTTCACCTGCAACTATAAATAAATGGCTTTTGAAGTTGGGATTTTTAGAAATAACGTACACAGCAAACGAAAAGCGAAAAAAGATTCCGACAGACCAAGGATTACAAATTGGGATTTTTGCAGAAAATAGATCAAATATTTATGGTCCTTATACAGTTGTTTTATTTACTGCTTCTGCACAACAATTCATATATGACAATCTTGATGCTCTTTTAGAGAAACACAAAGAAAAAAACGGTGAAGATATTGCGAATCAAGGAAAGGCATGGAGCGAAGAACATGATGAATGTTTGATTGATCTCTTCAAGAAAGAGGTGCCTGTAACTGAAATTGCAGTAACATTAAAACGTTCAGAAACAGGCATTCGTTCTCGCTTAAAAAAACTGGGATTAATCGAACACAGAAGCGACGCAAAGTAAAAACAGGAAGTGATAACAGTGGCACTTATCAATTGTCCGAAATGCAACAACTTAATATCCGACAAAACATCGAAATGTCCTCATTGCAGACTGATAATGGCCCCCCAGCTTGCCATAGAGCCCACTGCAGACATCAAATATGAAGCCATTAGCAATGTTCTCATTTCGTTTGATAAGGACTATTCTGATCTTTTTTCTGCAAATCATTATATTAGCCACCGTGAAAAAGAATCTTTTCACAATATGTATGATAAGTTTTACTCTTCTCTTAAAAACAACCTGATTTATCAGTATCTTTGCAACAATGCAACATCCTTTCATATTGATATTGATGATTTACAACGTTTTCTTCGCAAGATGCACACCCTTGATGAAAACATAATCACACACAATGAAGACTATATTGAGCGGACACTAATTCAAGAAAAACAGTATTTTGATAACATCCTTTCTGAAATTGATCCCAATATTCGTCTTGACGATGAACAAAGACGTGCAGTCATTACAGATGATGACTATTGCCTTTTAGTAGCCGGTGCCGGTGCCGGGAAAACCACGACAATGGCAGCAAAAGTTAAGTACTTAGCAGAAAAGAAACATATAAAACCGGAAGAAATCATTGTTATTTCTTATACAAATAAAGCCATTGATGAGTTAAAAGAGCGAATCAATAAAAGACTGCAAATTCCCGCAAAAATATGTACTTTCCACTCTTTTGCATTTGAGATCGTTAAAAGATTTTCGGTTTCTCCTCCTGAAATCAATTTTTCCTCATATCAAATTGTTTTTGATATGTTAGAAAAAACGATTTTCAACAATAAACAACTTATGAGAAACCTTGTGCTTTTCTTGGGATATTACTTTGATTTGACCGATGATGTTTTTAAATTTGATAATCTAAATCAATTTCATCTATACAAAGCATCTCAAGATTACGAGACACTCAAAAGTGGGCTTGGTGAATATATCAAAAAAGTACAACAACAACGAACTAAAAATGTAAAAACAATTACCGGTGAATTTTTGCGATCTGTTCAAGAAGTTCAAATTGCAAACTTTTTATATCTCAACGGTTTAGATTATGAATATGAGCGTCCATATTCGCATGACAACCTATCGAATAACAAAAAATATACACCTGATTTTTATATAACTCAAGGAGAACATACTGCATGGTTAGAACATTATGCTTTAACAGAAAGTGGTCACAGCAATATGTTCACACCACAGCAAATATCTAAATACAAAAAAGCAATCAGTGATAAACGTATGCTTCACAAGGCACATAAAACAACACTGATTGAAACATGGTCTTTTTATAATGATCGGCGTTCTTTATTGGATCATCTAAAAGAATGTCTCGAAAAAGAAGGCTTTCAACTCAAACCTCGAAATCTTGAAGAAGTCTATAAGAAGATTGTTGAAACCGGCAAGGATAAGTATATTATAAAACTCATATTGTTCATGATGAAATTTATAGAACAATACAAAACTTCCGGTTATGACGAAGCTGGTTTTGAAATTCTTCGCAACAAGACCGATAATCCCCGTACTTTATTATTTCTTGATATCGCAGAAGAAGTGTATCATCATTATCAAGCTGTGCTCAAGCAACATAATCAAATCGATTTTGCGGATATGATCAATGATGCTCATTTCTATCTCAATGAAATCAAACGTCAAAACATTGAATTGCCATACAAATATATAATCATTGATGAGTTTCAGGATATAGCTCGCCAACGTTTCAACTTAACTAAACGCCTGTCAGAGATAACAAAGGCAAAAGTTGTCGCCGTTGGAGACGATTGGCAATCCATTTATGCTTTTTCAGGTTCTGATATTACTCTATTCACTCGCTTTCTTGAATTAATGGGAGCCGGCACTGAATTGAAAATCACCCACACTTATCGTAATTCTCAAGAATTAATCGATATTGCCGGTGGTTTTGTTCAAAAGAATACAACACAAATTCGCAAGCAATTAATTTCTCCCAAAAATCTTAAAAATCCGGTCATCATTGAATCCTTTGACGACAGTGTAAAACCAATGAAAGTATTGGCCGAAAAAATAGAGGAAATTATTGCAAAAATCATTGCTGAATATGGTGAAAAAAGTTCTATTTTGTTAATTGGACGATACAATTATGACATGTACAAACTGTATAACACCGGTTACTTTTCAGAACTCCCTAACAATCGTGTAAAATCAGCAAAGTACCCCAATGCAAACATATCATTCATGACAGCACACAGCTCAAAAGGTTTAGGATTTGACAATGTTATCTTGATTAATGTTTTCGAAGGCAAATTCGGTTTTCCTTGTCAAATCGAAGATGACCCCATCATTAAATTGGTAATGCATGAAGACACCAGCATGCCATTTGCGGAAGAAAGAAGACTTTTTTATGTTGCAATGACCAGAACAAAAAATAGAGTTTACATTGCAACTCCTAAATACAAGCCATCCAGATTCATTATCGAACTTATCAAAGAATACAATTTACCGCATGATGCTGACATCAATATGCAAATAGTTGATTTGTTTAACTTGAGATGTCCAATCTGTAAATTCCCATTAAAATATGAGTTCAATAAGAATTACGGCCTTCCGTTATGGATCTGTTCTAACGATGCTGAAGTATGCGATTTTATGACAAATGATAAAGTTCACAAACATGACATCATTAAGTGTCCTACATGCTCCGATGGATATTTGATTGTCAAAATGAACAAAAAGAATGGTAATGTCTTTTATGGTTGCACAAATTATTTTAATTCAGAAAAACCATGCACCCATATGATTACATTGCCAAACACCCCTAAGTAATCATATTTTTTGCTTTCAATGCAAAAAACGACTGCTATACCAAACGGTAAGCAGTCGTTTTTTAGAGTTCAACTTTCAATCACATCAATCAGATATTCTTTTATAATGCAATCCAATTGTTCTTTGATGATTGCAAAATCACAGTTCAGGTCAAGGGTGGTTAATCCGATTGTATTACCACCAATCACATAGTGATTATTTTCAGGCTGAATGGTTTCGGTTGTATGGGCATACAAAAGCAAGCCTGAAACATTACCGGTGTGATTTTTATCAGAATTTTTCACATAGGTATAAACCTGATACAGGTGTGCAGACCGGAATGAGGTTGCATCAAAGTGATGCTGCATGGTCTGACTATAATATTTTGCATCAATAATCAGTGTGCGGTTTCCAGCCTGCAAGGTCACATCTGTACGCATGTTGGGCAAGAATGCAATCCCTTCGGAATCAGGAGGAACATCCCAATCCACGAATGCAGCAGAAACACTGACTCTGTTTGCATAATGATAGCGATAATATTCCCTGATAAAATTCTCATAAAGAGCGTGCATTTGCTGGTCATCCAAAAATGTTGCAAGATTTGCATTACCGCTTTGTGTTGACAGTAATTTTCCCGACAACAGCAAATAGCAGATGTTCATAAGCATTTTATAGCTTTGATTATTACGCTGATAACGCAGTGTTGTCCAGTTCACTGAACCTGCAGTGATGTCACTGACATTTTCAAAGAACAGCAATGCTTTTTTCAATTCACTTTTGTACTCGGAATTGACATTTTTGTTTCTGATTAAGGACAGCATGGTCAGTTTCAGAATCTGATTGAAAATATTATTTTCCGTCAGTTCATCAAAATCACAAGCAAGCTTCTGTTTATTCTGAATGCGATTGCGGATGGTATCGGGCATATTTAATTTACCACGCAGGACGGACAAATCTTCACTAAAACCGACATATTCCTTGTGCAGACCTTGCTTGATCTGCTGCGTAACACCTTTTGACAAAATAGCTGCAAAAAGGTTATGTATATTTTCAAAGTCTTCCGTTGCAATTTTGCTGTAATTGGATTGCGTAAGAACTCTGAAAGAATACGCAAGCATATAATAAATATTTTGAATCAGAATTTTATTGTTTGTCATTAAATACACCACGCAAGTCGTTGCTGTATCTTTCAACTTTTTCGGAATCATCAAACCAATACTCTTCCAACATCGGAATTATATCACATTCAACAATTTCTAAAAGCTCTGCATCGCTGTGTTTATCCTGCAAATTACAGAAATAGCTATGTCCAATACAGAAGCCTTTTCCTAATGCAGGATCATCTTCTATATATTTGTTAAGAATACAGATTCTATTAATCAATTCTCCGAATTTTTTATTTGCGACTTCGCTTTGATATGAAAAAAATCCACTTGTTGAAAATCCCGGAGTCATTTCAATAAAGCTAAAACGGCGTCTTAATGCATAGTCAATCATGGCAAGACTTCTGTCAGCGGTATTCATCATACCAATGATATACAGATTTTCGGGAACACAGAAAGGCTCTTTATTGTATGCGAGTGTTATTTCGTCTCCCCTGTAATCATTTTCAATGAGCATAAGAAGCTCACCGAAGATTTTGCTCATATTGCCACGATTGATTTCGTCAATGATAAAGAAGTATTGCTGTTCCGGATTATTTTTTGCTTTGATACAGAACTCATAAAAAATTCCTTTTTCAAGCTTGAATCCATTGCCGTCCGGTTTATATCCCATGATAAAATCTTCATAGGAATAGTTTTGATGGAACTGAACAAAAGCAATTCTGTCATTATCCTTGCAGCCCATCATTGACCAAGCAAGTCTGCGTGCGGCATATGTTTTACCGACACCGGGAGCTCCTTGCAGAATCAGATTCTTCTTATGCTGCAAACGGGAAACACAGGTATCATATTTGGTGCTGTCAATGTAAACATCGTGCAGGAAGTTTTCTTTTTTGTAAGGTGTAATTGCGGTTACACCTTCTTTTTTATCTGTAATTACTTCAATTGCTTCGTTTTCTGCATTATACCAAAGAGCGACATCCGACAAATCTATTTCTTTTAATGCAGCGTATAATTCTGGACGGATTTTATATACATACTGATATCCGTCCTCAAGCTCAAAGCCTTTGCCGAAAAACGGAAATGGGAAATAACGTTCTTGATCACCGTCCATACAGGGTGGAAGGTTGAAATGTTCTTTTACTCTTCTGCCAAGATTGACAGCACAACCGACATAAGCAGAAACAGTACCGCCGAATTCTATGGCGAGCCTTTTGCAACTTGCCTCTCCGCCAAGCTGCATCAAAGCTTTCAGCATCTGCATGGGTGACGGATGATCAGGCATTTCAATTTCAGTTATGTATTTTTTCCAATCTTCTTTAGAGAGCTTCGGGTCGAATTCTTCAAGAGATGGCCACCATCCACCAGCCTGACGGCTGCCGAAATACATAATATCAAAAGCAAGCATTCTGTATGTCGGGTCGGAATAACAGTTTTCATCCAGACGAGTCCGGGACATTGCACACAGTTCTTCATCATCAATGACATAGCTTAAAATATTATCACACAGTTCATTGCTATGTTGGATTTTATATGTTTCGTGCTTGCCTCTGAGGCTCGGTGTTTTTTTGCCGAAATATTTTAAATATTCTGACCAGACATTGTATTTATATATATAATATTTTTCTGGATATTGAAAAGTTAAATAAATTGAAATGGCGTGCAAATCCTGATAATGATTATCGTCTTGCGGAACAAGATCATCAAAACCTGCACGAAAAAGATCGAATCGTTCATCTAACGGCAATGATTCATCATACAGCATTTCAAAAAGACTGCGAACTTCTTCCGGATATGACGCTGCTGCAATTTTCAGCATTCGCAACGGAAAATACTGACCGGCTGCAAGAAGATTGAATGTTTTTGCAAAAGCTTTTTCCAACATTGCAGAAAAATCAGGAGCTTTTATATCCCAATTATCCTTGTAACACTTAATCGCTTCCCATTTATATCTTTCATCGCTATCAATTTTTTGAAAATCTGCTTTGTATTTTTCTATCAAGTCCGGAATCAAATCATCAAAATTCATCGCTCTTTCATTTTTCTGTTCCATTTCCAACATAACAATCCCCCATTAAAAAGTGGTTGAGATTATTATACTATTTTTCTGCAAAAAAATCAAACTGCAAACAAAAAAAAGACAAAAATACCTCATACCGGTCGCAAAATGATGTGACTTATGGTATGAGGTGTGATTTTTATATTGTGATGGTGTGTTCTCCGGCAAGCAGTTTTCGGGTTGTGCCATCGGGCAAGGTAACATCGGCGGTGCAGTTGGCAGGAACGGTGATTGCAAAAACAAAACCTTCGTTTGCTTTTTTCCATCCGCTTTTTATGGTGCCGAAAATGCTGTTGTAGGTGGCTTCGGCAAAGGTGAAACTGCCGCCGGGCTTCGGGTTAATGGTGAAATGATTTTCACCGCTGACATTGATTCCGCACATGGACGAGAACAGCCATTCACAGACAGCACCCTTTGAATAGTGATTCAGCGATGCGATGCCGCCCTGTGCTTCGGTGCCCTCCCACGATTCCCAGATGGTGGTAGCACCCATTTTGGTCATATAAAGCCAGCCGGGCATCTGCTCATTTTCAAGCAGTTTATAGGCAGATTCAAGATCAAAGTGTTCAAGCACACCGAGAATCAGCGGTGTGGAAAGGAAGCCCGTTCCGAGCCTGTAACCGTAGTTTTCAAGGGCTTGCAGAAGTCTGTATTTTGCATACTCGGTCTGCGTTTCGTTCAGCAATCCGAATGCCAACGGACGGACAAGACAGGCTTGTCGGTCGGTATCAAGAGAAAAGTCTTCGGTTTCAACCAAAGCCTGATATGCCTTTTTACAATGCTCGCTGACGGCGGCATATTTTGCGGCATCCGCTTTGTTGCCGAGTGTTTCTGCAATTTCGGACATCAGCCCCAACACATGGCTCGTATATGCTGTTGCAACCTCGGGTTCGGGCAGAATGACATTTGTCCACTTGTTCGGATACACATCGGCAGGCTCTGCCCATTCGCCGTAAGCCTGCCCTTTATTGACAACAAACTTACGGTCTGTTCCTTTGACCTTGTGCGGCTTGGAAAGCAGGTCATTTTTACCGACTCTGCCGATCATGAAATCGGCATACTTTTTCATTCTGTCATAGTAGTCGGACAGAATGGCGGTGTCGTTGTATTTTTTGCTGAAATAATACGGAATGAGAATGCCTGCATCCGCCCAACCGACACTGCCGTTCATGCTGACCATAAAAAAGTCGGTGCCGCCCTGCGGTGCGATCTGCGGCAATTTGCCGTCCTTTCTCTGCCAATCGTAAACATCGGTCAGATACTTTTTGGCAAAGGTGGCATAATCAAAAAGATACGAAGCACTCGGGAAGAAAATCTGTGCATCCCCTGTCCAGCCGTGTCGCTCACGGGTCGGGCAATCGGTAGGCAGATCCGCACTGTTGCTTTTGGTTGACCACACCGTTGCATCCACAAAACGGTTGAGCAGTTCGTTGGAACTGTCAAAAAAGCCTGTCTGCTCCATATCGGAATAAACGGCAATGCCCGTAAAGTTTTCGGCTGTGAAAACAACATCGGTTTCAACGAGCACATAGCGGTAGCCGAAAACGGCAAAGATGGTTTTATACTGATTCTCGCCTTCCTTGCAAATATATTCAATCTGTTGTAAAGGCGTTGTGATTCTTTTGGTGGAAAGCTGAATGTTTTTCTGCGTGAATTCACCGTCATTGTCAAGCATTTCACCGAAACGAAGAAATACTTTTTGTCCTTTTTTTGCTTGCAGCTTAAATGCAATGATGCCTGCAAAATTCTGCCCCATATCCAGAACGGTCTTACCGCTCGGAGTGATAAGCAAGGTCGGTTTGAAGTGCTCTTTTTCGGTCACAAAGACATTGTTTGAAGCGGTTGGAATAACCGTGTGGCTTGTTTGCTTTGCCCAATGCGAATACGACGGTTGCTCGTTTGCATCCACCGTTTCTCCGTCCTTGTTGTCGGCAAAACGGATAGGGCCGTCATTGCTCCATTGCCAATGGCGATCGGTGACAACCGTTTGCGTTGTGCCGTCTGCATATTCAAGTTCGAGTTGGGCAAGCAGTTTAGTTTCAAAGCCGTATTCCTGTTTCAGTCCCCATGCACCGACCGAGCCTCTGTACCAGCCGTCGGCAAGCTGCACGGTGATTGCATTGTCACCGTCAGACAAAAGCTCTGTTACATCATAGGTCTGATACTGCACCCGTTTGCTGTAATCGGTAATACCGGGTGCAAGATAAAAGCCGCCGACCCGTTTGTCATTGATTTTTGCTTCATACACACCGCAGGCGGTGATGTAAAGTCTTGCTTTTTTGATTGCCTTTGCAACCGAAAAAGACTTTCTGAAACAATCCACGGGGTATCGTGCAAGGCTTTCGGGCTTGTTCATATTGATGAGAAAATCCACACCCTGCAAGAAAAAGGATTTGCCGATTTTTTTCTTTTTATCGGCAATGCTTCGATCAGGCTCGTAATTGCCCGTAATCCACTGTGCTGACCAGTTTTTAATGCCGTATTCAAAGAAATTCTCTTCGCTTTCATCCCCTGCGACATCATTTTCATCCCACAATTGTATGCGGAATGAAACTCTTTTGCCGTCAGAAAACTGCACGGGGACGCGGCATTGCATGGAACCTGATGCAACCTTTCCGCTGTCCCAATCATCGGTAAAGATTCTGTAAGCTGTCTGCGTGATGCCGCCCTCGCAATTCCACATGACACGGGGATTGTCAATATCAATGCCGAGCGGATTTTTCAGATATTCGGTTTTTATGTTTACAGCTTTCATTTTATTTCTCCGCTGTTTCTTCTTTTCTTGCCTTGATTTCTGCCTGCTCCTTTGCAATCACCTTTTCAACACCGATGAAAGCAAGAATCACAACAAGAGCGATCGCTGTAAATGTTTCAAGTCCGACAAAGGAGAAGGTGATGACATTTTTCACACTTTCACTCTGTTCGGCTGCAACGGTCACGCCGTCAATCAAAGAGGGTGCCACATAGCCTGCCTTTGCAAGCAGCATATTGAACGCACCCGTGACGATGCCGACAGAAGACACGGCAATGATGTTGTAAACGGACATGGCAACGCCGTCCACACGGAAATTGTGCTTCCATTCAATGTGGTCAAGGATATCGGCAAACAGTGCCATAAACACATAGCAGCAAGGCAGACCGCCGATGTTTTTGATGAACTGACCGATGAGCACCACAACCATATTGGCAGGCATGATCCAGCAGATTGCACTGCCCACAGCATACAGCACAAAGCCTGCCATGGTGAGATTGCGTTTGCCGAATTTCTTGGCAAGCGGCCAGACGGCAAAAATGCCGATGCCGAGCGGAACACCGCCAATGACGGAAATGAGCGTCTGCGTCATGCCGTCATTGTATGTACCGAGAACATAGTTGCAGTAATAAACAAGGCCGAGGTTCTTGAACTGTGTGCCGACGGTGTAAATGAGGAAATAGACAAGAATCAGCACCATAAATTTATCGGTAAAAATAGCGGTGAGCAGTTTTTTATAGGGCACTTTTTCGGTCGGCTTGTCAATGTCTTCAAGTGTTACACGCTCTTTGGTGAAGTAGTATTCAAGCAGTGTCAAAGGCAGTGCAATGATTGACAGCACACTCATGGTGATGATCCACTTGGACTTATCCACACCGAGCATCGGCATAATGACCATCGGGAAAATGAGAGCCACGAGAATACCGCTCATCATGATGGTTGCAATCTGATTGAACACGGAAAGTGAGCCTCTCTGCTCGGTGTTTCTTGTTGAAAGCGGCACCATGAGATTATGACTCATATTGAAAATGGTGTAGGCAAAGGAATAAAACAGATTATACGACAGCATAACCCATACAACCTGCACGGTCTGATTGCTTTCGGGCACCGTAAACAGCAGAATACCCGTAATCATCAGAAGCGGTGCCGACAGCAGTAGCCACGGTCTTGCCTTTCCCTGCGTGGTTTTCGTGCGGTCGATGATATAACCCATTACAACATTGGTAACGGCATCAATTACCTTGGAAACAACGGGAAAAACGGCAAGGAACACACCGCCCCAGACGGATGTAAGGTTGAGAACGTCCGTGTAGTACACATTCAGATACGTTGCAAGCACGGCATTGAGCAGCAATGCACCCGCAGGCCCGAGCAGATAGCCGAGCCATTTTTCTTTTGCATTGACATCCTCGTTTTTTACACGGCTCTGCAACAGAGGTGATTGTAATTTGTTGTTCATAATAAATGCTCCTTTGCTTGACTTTTGTGTCCGTTTATATTACCATTATACCAACACTGTGTTGCTTCAACAATCATCAGTTTGCATATTGTTGGCTATAAAACCGACAATACAGCGGAAAGTGACGGAATAATAAAATGAACACTAAAGACAACCAACGCACAAGGCTTTCAAAGCTGCTTCTCAAAAACGCATTGACGGATCTGATGAAAACCAAGGAATCGGTCAGCAAAATCTCGGTGCGTGAGCTTTGCGAAACGGCAGGACTCAACCGTTCCACATTTTATGCACACTACAATGAACCCAAAGATCTGCTCAAGGAAATGGAGGATGAAATTCTCGCCTCCACCAAGGAGCATCTTGAAAAAATCGGTGCAGAAAATGACATCGGTGCAAGAAAGTATATATTATCGTTTCTCAAATACATCAAGGACAATGACAACACGTTCCGTTGCCTGCTGATTGACTCGGCAGATCCGCAGTTCCGCACACGGTTCATGCAGCAGACCATTGTGCAGTTCATTGAAAATCTGGATGTGAGCCTGCCTGCAAAAATTGAGCAATATGTTTATTCCTATATTCTCAACGGCAGCACGGGCATTCTGATTCAATGGATCCGTTCGGATTATGAATGTGACGAAAACACCGTCTGCAATCTGCTGTTTGCCATCAACAACGGTGCATTGACAAATCTGAATCTGTAACAAAAAAACGGCGGAAGCAAGTTATTTTCTTGCAACCGCTGTTTTGACTTTTATTTACTGAAAAATACCGTCATCGACAATATATCGCCATATATTATTACACTACATAGCCTGTGTGGAAAAACTCCGACGATGAAGTGAAGACATTGACACCCATTTTTAAATTTTGTTATTCACTTTCAATCAGTTGCTTTGATATATCCCGGCCACCATAGATAATTCTGAGTATATGCACCGTTTTTTTCTCTTCGCAAGGCTGATAAATAACCAAATGATTTTTTACAGGCATAATCCTTATTCCTTGTTTGCTGAGAGCATCCTGTTCAGCTAAATGATGTCTGTTCGGCATCTGTTCAAGACTTCTTACAGATTTCATTATAAGCAAAACCAAAGATTCAGCTATGCCGGGTTCTGAAAGAACATTCGCAATGTAATCATGTATTGCATCAATATCTGACAGAGCTTTTTTGGTGTATTCAATTTTCCAGATCATATTCCATATTTCTGACGCATATAATTTTCGGCATCATCAGCCGATATGAGATTTCCGTTTTTAATATCCGCCAATCCTTTTTCAACTTCTTGTACAAACTGTTCATCAGTAAGATTGCCATATGCAAGCGGTACATTTTGCGGTAACTTCATTTCAAAGGGAATTCCTCTTTGCATAACAACCTGCCTTAAAAACATGCCCACAGCATTAGACATAGGAATACCAAGCTGCTCAAGAATTTCTTCGGCTTCCTGTTTGATATTGGGTTCCACACGAGCGAAAACGTTAGATGTTCTTGCCATAGTAACACTTCCTTTCGGTAATAGTATACCACATTTGATTGCAATATGCAAGCAATTCGCAAGCTTTTGTTAGTTTTATGATATGAAGTTGCCCAAGGTGAAACAGACATGATTCAGAAAGCATTACTTCCCGGTTCTTGTTCTCGGCAAGGACAGGAGTTCTCTTGCTCTGGCTTCAATGTGATTTTCAATTGCCTGCAGGCGGTCTTCCGGCAGATTGAGCGACGGATGACGGCGGAACTTAAAGCCCAAGAGCTTCCGCAGCTGTGCGGCCTGCTTTTTGCCGAGCACTTCCCTGCAGATGCTTTCAAAGGAAACACCGTAGGGCGTGGAACGGGTCTTTGCATATTCGTGCAGGTTGTCAAAATCATCGGGCATTGCCATATTGAAAAGTGAAAAACCGTTGTCAAAAATGGGAGCCGGTCCGATGATCTGCCCTGTATGATTGTCTCGCAGCACACCGAAATTACCGAAATGTCTGTCCTCGTTATAAATAACCGCATCAAATACGAGCATACTGCAAAGTTCTTCGTAAGCCGATTCGCTGATTGACTTGTAATAATCAAGACAAGCTTTGATTCCACCGTCTTTCACAAGCCGTCCGATCGGGATGAAAGCGGTATCAATATCGGTAAACAGCTTGCACTTTGAAGCAAGAATTCCTTTCCAGTTTTCAAGATCATATTCTACGACATAAAGCCCCATTGCTTTTGCAATCTGGCAGGCATAAAATTCACTGTACGGCTCTTTTCCGGTATTGGCAGCACCCTCAGTACCACCCTTATACAGATAGATTCCGTCATCTTCAATATACCGCCATGCTTTTCGCAGCATGCCCTGCGTGGTAAGCTCCGGGGATGTGGTAAATGCACGATTGGAAGCATTGGCACCGGTGTAAGCTACAAGTGATAACACCTCGGAAAAACGGTTGTCATAAAGATTGAAATCTTCAAAATGACCTTCAAACTCCTGCGGAACTACCCAATAGCTGTCATTCAGCGACAAACCTTTACAGACATCAATGATACCTTTCGTGTTATTGATACTCAGTCCTAATGTTTTCAGTATTTCGTCCACAAAAGCTCTGTTTTTCGGAATCACTCTTTTCTGCAACCATCTGATGATACCGTCATTCGTTACAACAAGATCAAGCGGCAGCAGATGCTTCAGTTCTTCACGGACCGAATGAATTTCGGCACATAAGCCTTCAAGACCTTTTTCTTCAAGAGAAAAGGTCAGAAGTGTATCGTTATATAATTTCAGATTATACACATTACTCATCGGCTCACTCTTTTCATCCAGCTGTAAGCTGATATCCTTATCCAATGCAGAACAGATTTTCACAAGCATATCCAATGAAACATTCTGCATTCCGCTTTCTATACGGCAGATATTGCTTCTCTGCGTACCGATCAATTTTGCAAGCTGTTCCTGCGATAAACCTTTTTCAAGTCTTGCTGAGATAATTTGTGATATGATTCTCTGTCTGGAGGTCAGCAAATCGTTCATCCGTATCACCACCTGAGATAGTTTGCATCATTATGTTATCATATATGATAACAAGTGTCAAGAGGACAGTAAAAAACAGCAAAAAACACCTCTTCCCCATCACATAGACTATGGGTATGAGGTGTAATTTTTAATAATAACAAAATTTCATTTCCGTATCAGATTGTATCTGTTCATCACAAGGTCAATAACCGCCTGCGTTTTCACACGCATACCGATTTTTGCAATCACATTGCGGACGGTTTCTTCGGTAAGAACCGGGATGTAATCACGGTATTGCGGATATTCTTCAAGCAGTTCATTGAACAGTTTAATAAGCAGATCACCGGATTTCGGTTTCGACGGATAACCACGGGCAATGAGTGCCATGTTATTGTCGTAATTGGGAGCAAGGCCAAGCAGTTCTCCCGTTTCCGGATTCCGCAACAAACCGAAGTTATTGGTATGACGATCGGGATTTGCACAAACTGTATCCATAAAAATCAGTCTGACATAATCGGGAATTGCCTGCGGACAAAGCTTTTGCAATGCTTTTACAACATCCGGATACTCTTCATTATCACCCATAAAAGCGGACGCAGGTTCAAAATTGACAGAAGCGGCATTTGTAAAATCAAGTGATCGGATACAACCGTTTCCGCGTTCATAAACTGCCATATTCATCCCAAGAGCCAAACCCAGTTCACAGATAAACAATTCGGAAAACATTTCATCATGATTTGCTCTTTTGTACATCCACCAGCTGCCGTTGCGGAGTTTCCAGCACTTTTCAAAGCTACCGACATTGGTAAGCTCCGGGGTGCGGGAACGACGACTGTTGGCAGCTCTGTTGAAGCTGTCATAAGTACCCTTCAAAGCAAGATTGGAAAAATAATCATCATTAAATTCAACGTCTTTATATGTCAGCTCAGAGCCAACAGGACGGATCCAATAGTTATCAGTAATGGTTGCACCGTTGACATGAACAACGGTAGATATGTCATCCTTTTCAGCCAAACGCAATGCTTTCTTAAGCAACCGTGAATTTGCACGATGCGAATCAATCGCACGGGTTTCAAGCCATGCATCCGCATCTGAAAATTTTTTCAGATAAAGAGGAAGCAAATTTTCATTTATAACAGACAAAGATGAATCCTGCCAGACTGCTACTACTGTATCGCCACTCAGGATTTCATAATATTTCTTTTCCATTCTGCAACCTCCTTTCATCATTTAATACATTATAAACTATTCTTTTGGTCTTGTCAATTTTTTAATCCCGTCAATACTACGGACTTACTGAACAAATATTCTGAAAATCTTTTTTAATTCACAACAACAGTATGTTTTAATACATAAAAAAAGTTATATTTGTAACAATAGCGATTCTTGTTCCACGATGAATCTGCTTATCATCAGAAAAGTGAGAATTATTCACCTTCCGTATATTTCTTTTCTAATGCTTTTCTAATACTTTTCTAATAAGCTCATTTCCTTGTTGTTTTTTATAGTGTTATTCAGTTGCAAAATCAGAACATTTGATGCAAAACATGATGATTTTTCACACCAAAAATCGCTCATAACAATGGGCATCGTTTTCGAATCCTACTACCCCTGCCAAAAAATCCGACAAGTTTCGACTTGTCGGATTTTTTTATCCAAGCCGACAGGCTTGGTCTATCATCAGCCGTAGGCTGTATATCATCAAAGGCGGCTCGCCGCCTTTGTATCTTATCACACCTTCAGGTGTGTATCAAAAAACTGTCGGCTTGATGATATGCAAAACTTCGTTTTGATGATATACAACCTCTTGCGAGGTTGATGATATGCAATTCCTGCGGAATTGATGATATACAAGGCTTCGCCTTGATTATTTGCCGGCTGAACTACACAAAAGAGCATCAATGATATTTGTACTATTGCGCTTTTACTTTGTTGGTGGTATAATATATCAAAAATTCCGACAATAAATTCGATTTGGAGTATAATTAAAATGTTAAGCCCGAGAATAGAAACAGACAGACTTATTTTAAGACGATACAAAGAAAGCGATATAGATGCTGTTTATGAAATCATAACGGATGAAAGATTAGCAAAATACATTAAATATCCTGCTTTGACAAGAGATGAAGAGTTGGAATGTATTAAAAAATGGATAAGCGAAGCTGACGAAAACAAATACGAGAAGTGGGTTATGGAATTGAAATCCACCGGCGAGGTTGTCGGCAATATAGATGTGAATACTGTCGTTAAGAAACATAATTATTGTAATGTCGGATATACAGTAAGGTATAACTATTGGGGAAACGGTTATGCTGCCGAAGCATTGAAAGCAGTTGCAGACCATTTGTTGAATAACCGTGGTTATTACCTGGTTGAGTGCTCCTGCAACGAACTGAATGTGCAATCGTTCAGAGTCATGGAAAAGGCGGGATTCCAAAAGGACGGTTTCATTGCAAACCGAAGATTAAACAAAGACGGAAAATATTCCGGAGTTGTTTATTACAGTAAATCAAAATCAGTATAAAGATCAAATGATATAGGAGTTATCTTAATAACTAAGAGGTGATTTTATGTGCTATTTTCTTTATGGAGCCGTAAACGATGGAATAAATGCCGATGATTATAAAAAAACAATAAAAAATACCGGATTCCATTTCAATTTTGGTAATATTACATCTGTAAATGAATGTGTTGCGAGTTGCGGCAACAACTATAGGATTACACATAATCATTGCGATTGCGATACGGCGATAGGACAAAAACACACCAACAAAAAAGAATTGGAAGAACTGAAAGATTTATTGTTAAATTTACAAAGTGTTCGGGGAATTAAACATGTTTTAATCAGTAAGAATTGGTGGGAAGAAACCAATAATAAACAAGAAACTGTTCATATTCAAGACATAGACGTTCTGCATTTTCTTGCAAATATAGAGGATAACTGTTTATACAAAATAGAACTATATAAAAAATACTATTAAATCAATTCCATGCAAGGCTTTCGCCTTGATTTATACACCAAACAGTAACAACAAAAATCAATTTGTTATCTTTTCTTTTCGTGTTATTTACAGTATGATTGAAACAGAAAACACAGAAAGGAGAACAAATATGAAAAATGAACAAAAGCCCGGTTGCAGAATTGCGTATTACAGAAGATTGCATGGTATGACACAGGAGGAGCTGTCAAAATGCTTAAACGTGTCTGCACAAGCGGTTTCCAAATGGGAACAGCAGCTCACCTCCCCCGATATTATGCTGCTGCCTGCGATAGCGGATGTGTTTCACATTTCCGTTGATGAGCTGTTCGGCAGACAGGTACAGACCGAGCCTGTTTATTCCCTCGTGGACAATGTGCCGTGGGAGGATGACCGCAAAATAAGAATTGCGGTGTATCACGGCAAAAAGCTGATACAGCAAACGCAAACCGAGCTGCACAGCGGTGAAAACACCGTCATTTTGCATTTTGATTACGGCGAAGCCTACAAAATCAACGGCGTCTGCAAGTTAAACAAAGAATAAGAACAGTGCGGTGAAGTCTAAAGACTTTGCCGTACTTCTTTTATTGCAGATTTATCCGTAAACGATGCATAAACATATTGCAACAATTTCTCAAAAATGATATAATAATCGGAGAATACTTTGTTCAGAGGGATCACATGGCTGTACTTGAAAACAAATTGGGAATCACATCCGCACCCGAACTGGCGGAAGCGGAAGAGCGAATCAGCAAAAAGGCTGCCGTTCAGCTTTTTGAAAGCGGCTTGCTTGACAAGCTTCAAGCCGGTACAACGGCATCATTGCAGGCGATTCACAAGCATCTGTTCGGAGATATTTACTCGTTTGCAGGTAAAATCCGCACGGTCAATCTTGCCAAAGGTAATTTCCGCTTTGCACCCGTGATGTACCTGCAGGCAGCCCTTGAATCAATTGAAAAAATGCCGCAATCCACATTTGACGAAATTATTGAAAAATATGTGGAAATGAATGTGGCACACCCGTTCCGTGAGGGCAACGGAAGAAGCACAAGAATATGGCTTGACTGTATGCTCAAAAAGGAAATCGGAATGGTTGCGGATTGGAGCGAGGTTGACAAAGAAGAATACCTTTCGGCAATGGAACGCAGTCCCGTCAAGGACCTTGAAATCAAGGTTCTGCTGAAAAATGCCCTGACGGATAAAATCAATGACCGCACTGTTTATATGAAAGGCATTGACCACAGTTATTATTACGAAGGATACACAACCTTCAAAACAGAAGACTTGTAAACCATTTTCCTCGTTCACACGAACGGGGATTTTTTTCTCATAAGATGGATTTTTATTCTTACAAATATGATGTATTGTATTTTTTATAAAACTGTGCTATACTGTTTTCAGAAAGGAGCGGTTGTAATGTCTCCACAAGTTTACGCAAAAAGAAAAACAGCAATAAAACTTGCTGATACACTGAACAAGATTGAAGGTGTTCCTGTTTCGGATTATGCACGTATGCTGTCTGAAAAATGGGCAAAAGGTGAAATCACGGGGCAGCAAATGAAAGAAGCTCTGATTGCTGTTCACACAAGGGTTTAATAAAATAGCAACCGACAAAACACGAATACATTGAATAAATAGTTAAAGCAGAAAGACCGAGGAGATCTTTCTGCTCATTTTTTTGCTGTGGTGCAATTACAGCTTCTGTTTATTCTGTTGCAAGAAGCTGCTGAAATGCTTTGCTGTCTTTGAATTTCTGCGAAAGCTGCGGTCTTTCGCAAAGTCCCTTTCTGATATGCTCCGCAAAGGAGCCCTCCCAGAATCTGTAAGCCTTGGTCTTGTCGAACACAACACCCTCCACAGACTTTGAGGTATGCACACTCACACAGGGCAATTCATCATATCCTTTTGCAAGGCGGATCGCTTTTTCAAACCAGCCGAGTGCCGCAGTCTCATCCCCTTGCAGATATTTTTTGACACCGATTCTCTGCGCATGGATCACAAGCAGATACCATACCCGTCCGTAATCGCCGTCCGGCATTACCTTTTCAACAAGATTGATGTAAGCTTCGGCAATATCCTCGTCTGCATTAAGAAAATCATTGTATCGTCTGTTCAGGATCTCACCGAACAGGCGAAGCATTTCCGCCGTACCGGCGGCACAGGCAACGGCTCGTTTTTCGTCATCATCCGGATACAGATACATCGCCTCATAGTCTCTTGCGTTCTGCATAAGCGGCATTTCGGCAAGGATCTTTTCTGCCTCAGAAATCTCAACACCGCTGTTTTCAATCAGACTCAGATCACGCAGATAGCGGCACATCAGCTTTTTTGTCCAGATGCGGATGCTGTCGGTCGTGCAATAGCTCTGAATGATATCGTAGATCCTGTTGACCTCGGGTTTTACGGAAAGCTTGTAGGCATCGTCCTGCTGTGCCTGAATGAGCGCATTGAAATATTTTGCCGTCAGATCATACTGATTCGGAAATTCAACAATTGCCTCCTTGAGCATATCCCTTGCCTGTGCAATTTTTCTTTCATTCCACAAACGGGAATAGCTTTCACCGTATTCCCTGATTTTTGCTTCCTTTGCAATCAGATCCGTACCGAGCAGACTGTCTACCGTTACATCAAAAAAGGCGGCTATCACGGGGAGCATGGTTATGTCCGGATAGGTTTCTCCCCTTTCCCACTTGCTGATTGCCTGAAAAGACATTCCGAGAAAATCGGCAAGGGCTTCCTGCGTGAGCTTTTTTGCTTTGCGCAGCTTTTTAAGATTTTCTCCGAAATATACTGTCATAATGCATCACCTTTCAATGTTATTCACCGCGGTTACAGGGTAAGCATAACAATTTCCGGTCTGATTTGCAATAACTTAAATATTGAAAGCAATTCTCCGAACAAGGGAATTTTTCTCTTGTCTGTATAAGACAATAAATAAGGCCGCTGCGGTGAAGTCATATAAGACATTGCCGTATTTTTTAATTTCATCCGTTTGCAATTTCGGATGCGATATGTTATAATTTCATTTGGTGATAAAATTGATAGATTCAATTAAAAACAAATGTATAAAAAAATGGTTATCGGTTTGCATTTGTGCTGTGATATTGCTGCTGTCATGCACGGCCGGCAGCATTGTAAGCTACGGCAAAAAAGACAACAAAACACAGGCGGATGTTGCCATTGTGCTCGGCGCCGGCGCAACGGATGCCGGGGTGTCCCCTGTTTTTCGCGAACGGATCAACCACGCAATTTGGCTTTATGAAAACGGATATGTCGATCACTTGATTTTCACGGGCGGTGTCGGTGAGGGAAACACCAAAAGCGATTCGCTTGTTGCAAAAGAATATGCACTTTTGCAAGATGTGCCCGCTGATGTTATTCTGATCGAAGAAAAATCGACCATCACGGAAGAAAATCTTGCATATGCCAAAGAAATCATGGATGAAAATTCTTTCAAAACCGCCATCATCGTAAGTGACCCGTTGCACATGAAACGGGCGATGCTGATGGCAAAGGATTACGGCATTACGGGGTATTCCTCGCCGACACCGACAACCATGTATCAAAGCCTGCGCAGCAAACTGCCGTTTCTGCTGCGTGAGAAATTTTTCTATATCGGGTATTGTATTGTCAGGATTTTCAGATAATGCAATCAAAAACAAACAACAAAAAGGAGTGATATTATGTATAACATTGAACTCGGTAAAAGCGGTTTGCTTGTTCCGACCGTGGCGGTCGGCTGCATGCGCATCAGCGGCATGAATGAAAAGGAAGTCTCTGCTTTTGTGAACACGGCGCTTGAAAGCGGTGCAAACTTTTTTGACCATGCCGACATTTACGGCGGCGGTCAGAGTGAGGTTGTGTTCGGCAAGGTAATGACACCGTCCTTGCGTGAAAAGGTGCTGATTCAGACCAAATGCGGCATCCGTCCGGGGCAGTTTGATTTTTCTTATGAGCATATCACCGCCTCCGTGGACGGCAGCCTGAAACGGCTCGGCACGGAATATATTGATGTTCTGCTGTTGCACCGTCCCGATGCGCTCATGGAGCCAGAAGAGGTTGCACGGGCATTTGATGACCTGAAGGCCGCCGGCAAGGTTCGTCATTTCGGTGTTTCCAATCAGAATCCGTATCAGATGAAGCTGTTGCAATCCTATCTCGATATGCCGCTTTGTGCAAATCAATTGCAGTTTTCGATTATGCATGCACCGATGATTCAATCCGGAATCAATGTGAACATGTACAACGATTCATCCATCAACCGCGATGGCGGTGTGCTTGATTTTTGCAGGCTGAACAAAATCACCATTCAGCCGTGGTCACCGATGCAGTACGGCTTCTTTGAGGGCTGCTTCATTGACAATGACAAATTCCCCGAGCTGAATGCAACACTCGCACTGCTTGCCGAAAAATACAACGCATCCAAAACAACCGTTGCTTTTGCATGGATCTTACGGCATCCTGCAAAAATGCAGCCCGTGACGGGCACCACCAATCTGCAGAGATTGAAAGATTGCATCAAAGCGACCGACATCCGCCTGACCCGCGAGGAATGGTATGCTGTTTACCGTGCGGCAGGCAATGTATTGCCGTAAAGGAGAAGCGTTATGAACAATAGAATCAGATTCGGCATTGTCGGCACGGGCGGCATTGCGCACCGTTTTGCCGAAGCCATACAGAATGTTGAAAATGCACAGCTCGTTGCCGTGGCATCCAGAACACAGGAAAATGCAGACAAATTTGCAGAAGAATTCAGCATTCCCCATGCATTCGGCAGTTATGAAGCAATGGCACAGTCCGATGTGATTGATGCCGCTTACATTGCCGTTCCCCATTCGGGTCACTGCGAATGCTCGGTTCTTATGATGAATCACGGCAAACACGTCATTTGTGAAAAACCGATGGCGGTCAATGAAAAGCAGGCACTCGAAATGTTTGATTGCGCAAAGAAGAACAATGTGCTTCTGATGGAAGCCATGTGGGCAAGACTTGTACCGGGTACAATCAAATTGCTCGAAATTGTCAACAGCGGTACACTGGGTGAAATCAAAGGCATCGAAGGCAAGTTCTGCTACACGATGGACGAAGACGAAATGGATCATCATGTTTTCAAGAATGCAAACGGCGGCGGTTCGCTGTTGGATGTCGGTGTATATGGTCTTAATTTCGCAAGCTGGTATCTCGGCAAAGAAGTGACCGACATAAAAGCCATGTGCAACCCCATCGGTGATGTGGATGATCACACCTGTGTCCTTTTGAAATATGCCAACGGCGGCATCGCGGATATTTCCAGTGCACTGATGCTTCGCAAACCCAACGAAGGTTATGTATACGGCACAAAGGGCTATGCACGCATTGAGCGTTTTTATGCTCCGCAGAAAATTGAACTGCACCTGAACGACGGCATCAATGAAGTCATAGAAACACCCTATGCGGGCAACGGTTTTGAAGAACAGATCACGCATTTCAGCGAATGCGTGCAGAACGGATTGAAAGAAAGTCCGATTGTAACACATGAGCAGACTTTGTATATCACCCGTCAGATGGATGCAATCCGCAAACTGATCGGCATTACCTATCCGCAGGATAGAAAGTGACGAAAAAGCAGGGTTTGTGCCCTGCTTTATCTTTTATGTGTACATTTTATCGGTGCTCAAGTTCAACAGGAAAAAACTCTATCACAAAATGTTCTTCTTTTATACCTGTGTCGGGATGGGATGTTGCAACGCGAAAAGTAACATCATCAATTTTATGAGAATATTCCAACACACAAGTTCCGAATACAATATATTGGCAAGCACAATACAGTATTTTTCCGTTTTTGTCCGGTTCAAGAGGCGAAGTTTCAAAAGGTTTTTCAATATCAATGCCAAGTGAATCCAGATAGGTTGCTATATTCGGATATGCCGATTTTATCTGCTGTCGGAACGTGCGGCAATAACTGCAATCACACAAATCTGATTCCGATATTGCATTATAATAATTTTTTGTTTTGGCAATATTTATGTTCATACATTCACATCCGAAATTTTTAAGGGTAAATAATGGTTTTATTATATAATAAAGTTTATCGGATTGCAACACACCGTAATATTGAAGAAAAAAGGTGAAAAGAATGACAAAAAAGAATGTAAGTTCACGCATCAAAATACTGCTGTTTTTCGGTGTGGCACCGGTATATTGCCTGTGCTCATTGGCAGTATTTTCACATCGTGATCTGATTTGGTTGTTTTTTATTGCATTGTCCTTTGCATTTGAGTTTTTCATCAATCGCAAATTCAACACACCGCATTATATTTTTATGTTGGCAAGTCTTGCACCTGTTGTCTTGTACATACTCATATTCAGGCTTGACCCGGTCACCAACATACATGCTACCGAATGGTCATTTATCTTTGCCGCAATCAGGATTTTTCTTTCCTTGATAGATTTCATAAAAACAAAAAAGTATTACTTTATTCCTGTCAGCATTCTTGTACCTGTGGGGCTGATTTGGTTTTCAACAATTGTATGGGACTATCAGTTTGTGATTCTTCGTGAGATGGGATTTGATTTGCATCCTTCATAAGAAAACATTATTTTCTTCACGGAAAAAACCTCTCAAGAACGTCAAAAGCAAACACCACCCTAAAAGGGGGCGCGCTTGCAGGGACAGCGGAATTGAATTCCGCCCGGCTTGCGGCTTAGCCGCTTCGCCGTTTTTGCCTAAAAACAGTCCACCGGACTGTTTTCTTCACGGCAAAACCCTCTCAGGGTTCGAGTCCCTGTTTTAGAACGCCAAAAACAAACACCACCTTTTGAGGTGGTGTTTGTTTTTGGCGCGCTTGCAGGGACTCGAACCCCGGACCTACTGCTTAGAAGGCAGTTGCTCTATCCACCTGAGCTACAAACGCATATTATGTTGGAGCGGGTGATGGGAATCGAACCCACACAACCAGCTTGGAAGGCTGGGATTCTACCATTGAACTACACCCGCACACAGCACAAGTATTTTAGCACTATGCAATGCATTTGTCAAGACAAAATTGCATTGTTTTTCATTTTTTTTCAAAATCAATGGTATATACAAGTGCAAACAGAATTTTGTGTTTCAGCGTAAAGCCGTACTTGTTGTAAAACTGCGGACCTTTTTTGTTGCCTGTGTCGGTAATCAGGAACAGACCCTTGCAATTCTGTGCTTTCAGCTCTGCAAGTAATGTATTCACAAGCTGTGTGCCCAGCCCCATGCGCTGATGCGATTCCAAAATATCAATGTGCATATGCGCAGGATGATTAACTGACAGCACGCAGAACGCGGCAAGCTCCCCCATTGCAAGCAGTGCATCAACGGGTGCGGTTTTGAACAAAGGCAGGATATGGTTTTTAAGCGCATTGCGGCAGTAGGCTTTGGTGTCGGGCGCACAAAGAATATAACCGACCACGCCCTTTTCCTCGTCCTCGGCAACAAAGCAGATGTTTTGGGTGAAATCCACATACGAATCGCTGTAGATACACGACAAGGCACTGCGTTGCTTTTCGGTTTTCACACGCTCGGGTGCAGCGGTTGCAATGCAGATATTCTGACAGGCTTCACGATCCTCGGGTTTGTATTTTCTTATGATAACTGCCATGGTTTCTCTTCCCTTTTTATTGAAATTTCCAAAATGTAAGTTCTGTTTAAATTTTTATTGTAAGACAATTTTTTTTGTGCTATAATGCAAGGCAAAGGTTGGTGTTTATTTATGATCAATATTGCAATTTTCGGCTACGGCAATTTGGGCAAGGGTGTGGAAGCCGCTGTCAGACAGAACGATGATATGACCCTGAAAGCCGTTTTCACAAGAAGAAATCCCGATTCCGTCAAGGTGCGCACCGATGTGCCGGTTTACCATGCCGACAGGCTGCCTGAAATGAAGGATGAAATTGATGTGCTCATTCTCTGCGGCGGCAGTGCAACGGATCTGCCCGAGCAGACTCCGCGCTATGCGCAGTTCTTCAACGTGGTGGACAGCTTTGACAACCACGCAAAAATCCCCGAGCATTTTGAGAATGTCAACAAAACCGCAACCGAGGGCGGCAAAACCGCACTCATTTCCGCAGGCTGGGATCCCGGTATGTTCTCTGTGAACCGTCTGTATGCTTCCTGCATTCAGCCCGAAGGCAAAAACTACACATTCTGGGGCAGAGGTGTCAGTCAGGGGCATTCCGATGCCATCCGTCGCATTGATGGCGTTGTCGATGCCAGACAGTACACCATTCCCGTGGCAGAAACAGTGGAAACGGTCAGAAGCGGCGAACAGCCGACCCTGACGGCAAGACAGATGCACAAGCGTGAATGCTTTGTGGTTGCCGCAGAGGGTGCCGACAAGGCAGAGATTGAAACAGCCATCAAGACCATGCCCAACTACTTTGAGCCCTATGACACCACGGTGCATTTTATTTCCGCAGAAGAAATGAAAGCACAGCACAGTGAACTGCCGCACGGCGGCTTTGTTATCCGCAGCGGTGTAACGGGACTTGACAAGGAGCACAAGAATATTATTGAATACAAGCTCACGCTTGACAGCAACCCTGAATTCACCTCGAGTGTGCTTGTTGCAGGCGCAAGAGCGGTTTACAGACTCAACAAGGAAGGACAAACAGGCTGCAAGACGATGTTTGACATCGCACCGGCCTATTACTCTCCCCTGTCGGGTGATGAGCTCAGACACACAATGCTTTGATTCTTAGAAAACACGGACTGTCGAAACGGCAGTCCGTTGTTTTTTAATCTGTGAATTTGCTCTCATCAATGCTGTCTGTCCAGAACACAACGGTGAAGTCATACTGCAGGCTTTCGTCGGCGGGGATGGAAAGACCACCCTTGAAGAACAGGTTATTGGCGGCCATCAGACCGTAATTGCGGATGTGCCATGTGGTGGGAAATCTTTCATTCGTATTGCGGTCAAAAGCGGCAATTCCGTAGGTTTTTCCGTTCAGCACAGCGGAATAATTGCACCACAGTGCTTCCTTACCCCAGCATTCTTCTTCCTTGACACCGCCGTTGGAATTGGTGAAGGTGCCTTCCCCGTCGGCACGCATGAAGTCATTGACACGGATACCGAGTGGACCTGCCTCTTTGGTGGGACCGAATTCGATGTCCCCGTAAGCGGCGGTGAACACGACCTGCACATCCACACGCACACCGTTTTTGGCTTCGGAGAATGTGAGTCTGCGTTTTTCATTGATAACGGGTGTGCCGTCCGGCTTCTGCCAGATGTTATTGACAGAAACAACCGCCGTTTCACCGTCTGTGATTACGTCAATGCTGTCAAAAACAACAACACCCTTGTCGTCTTCAAATTCATTCCAGAAGTCCACACCGTTGACATCCCCGACACCGATAAACAGCGAGCGCTGATGCGGATGCTCCTCATGGAAGGGTGCAAAGCGGGTGAAGGACACACCGTCGGGTGCATTCACAGGCCCCATGAAGGGTCTTTTGTAGGTTGCACTGTAATCACAAACGGTGAACAGATAATCGTTGTGATAGACTTCAAAAACATTTTCCTTGCTGATTACTTTGAAACTCATACTACATTCTCCTTTAAAAATGCAAGTCCTGCGGACATATCCGCAATAAAATCACTGTAGCCGCATTCAATGGTCAGATCGCCGTTATAGCCGATTTCTTTCAGCACTGCACCAACCTTTTTCAGATATTCACCACCATGTACACCGGGACGAAGTCTGCCGGGCGCTTCCGACACATGGATATGGTTGATAAAGGGTTGCGCTTCCCTCAGCACGGACGGCTCCTCGTTACCGACTGCCATGTGGAACGCATCGGGTGTGATGCGCAGATACGGATGATCAAATTCACGGGCAAGCGCAATTGCCTGCGACACAAAATTGACCTGATTGGTTTCGGTAACCTGCAGAGGCTCAATGCAGGTGAAAATGCCGTATTGCGAGCCTGCATCGGCACAGTAAAGCAGAAAATCCTTATAATATTTTCTGCCTTCGGCTTCACTCATTCCCTCGGGATAGCTTCGTGCGCTGCCTGAACCGAACACAAGGGCTTTGATACCCAGCGTATTGAGGTTTTTAAAGGTTTTGTCGGCATGGGCTCTTGCTTCTTCGTGATTCACACAAACACGGATATGGCCGGGCAGGAAGCAGTTGATATATTCAATGCCGAAATCGCCCGATTTTACCATTTCAGCCAGCGAGAGCAGCTCGTTTTCTTTTAAATCATTCACCGAGCCCGAGGTAGCTTCCACATAATCAAAGCCCATTTGCAGAATATTTTTGTAGCCGTCCGTCAGCACCGTGAAAAGTTGGTCTGCATGGACGGTGTTTTTGAATTCAGGCATAAAGGTATTGGGAGATAAACAACAACCGATTCGCATAAGGAACCCTCCTTTTCTTCCATAATACTAAACTGTGTTTTCATTGTCAACAAAAAGCAAATAATTTATATCGACAAAACAAGGATGTTGTGATACAATAAATAAAAATGACAGGAGGCACAACCATGTTTGAAGAACTGAAAAAGAATGCAACGGCGTATGATACGGATGAAATTGTCGGCATTGACTATCTGCGCTGCGGTGATAAAATTAAAATCGTGTTCCGTTTTGAATATCCCTGCTTCAATGTGAAGCTGCATGTCGGTGATGCGGTTTATGAGGACGGCTTCAACGACAAGGAGCCTTACGATGTGCTGACACACTTCTTCTTCATCCCTGAGCCGAAAGCGGATGAAACACTGTGCCTGACCCTGTGGGATGATACGGAAGACGGCGATTGCTATTACCATGAATTTCAGTACGGCACACCCGAATATGCCGATACGGCAGCACTTTTTGCGGAATATGACAACGCGCTGACGGAAAAAGAACGCGAAGAAATGACCGTTTGTGACGGTGTTGTCTATCGTCATATTCTTTATAATGATAAAGTCGGCGCACCCGTGCACACGTTCTGGCTTGCGGTAGACACAAAAAAAGCAAGCCTTGCCGTCGGCACACCCAATGACGGCTTACAGGCAAAAGATATCCGTGCGACCGTGCCTGCCATGATCGATGCGGCGGTTGCAAACGGCAAAAACGTGGTGGCGGCTGTGAATGCGGACTTTTTTGATATGTTCGGGGACGGCAGTCCCTCAGGTCTTTGCGTAAAAGACGGAAACTGCATTGCCAATGCCGACAGCAAAAGAGCCTTTATCGGCATCAAAAAGGACGGTACACCCGTACTGACCACCCTTGCGGACGAGCCTGCACTGTTGCCCGATTTGCAGCAGGCTGCGGCAGGCCTGCAGATGATTCTCAGAGACGGTCAGTTTTATGAATGGGGTCCGTTGGAGCCCTTTGCCTTCGTCAGGCATCCGCGTACGGCGGCAGGTCTTTGCGAGGACGGCACAGTGTTGTTGCTTGTGGTGGATGGCAGAATTCCCGCCTATTCCAACGGTGCGAGCCTTGTGGATTTAGGGCTGCTGATGCAGTCCTTCGGTGCAAAAAGAGCCGTCAACCTCGATGGCGGCGGCTCCTCGGTATGCTACACGAAAGTAAACGACGAATTCGTTTTGCATTCCAACCCTGCCGACCTTGTTCGTCCGAATGACAAGATCATCAGAGAAGAATTCAACTGCATTCTCGTAACAAAAGATTAAATAATGAACAGTGACGGGTCCTCGGGACTCACACGGCCGCCCCGAACGGAGGATTGGCAGCATGCAAGCACAACACGCAGTGCATCGTATGCCTCTCTTGCCGTACAGACGGGCGGTCTTTTTCCGTTCAAAAAGTCTGCAAGCGGCTTTGCTTGCGCAGCAATGCGCTCTGCCTGTGAAGCAGGCACGGTCAAGTCGGAATCCGTCCATTTTTTGTCTTCATTTTTATACCAACGCAGTGCAGGCAGTGTGCCGTCATACACCATAGCGGCAGGCTGATCACCACCGTAATGCTGCATGGCACCGTCCTCAAAATACGCTTCGGTGGTAATTTCCGCAGCAGAACAAACCGCACTGAAGGACACCTCGCACAAAAGACCGCTGTCATAACGAAAAACGGCAACGGCGGTGTCGTTTTTGATGAAGTTTCTGCGTGCAGTTGAGATTTCGCAGTTGACATAACGCGGCATTCCGAACAGCCACAGGATCAGATCAACGGGATGTGCGGTGTCATCGGCAAAAATATCACGGTTAAGCGCGGGGTCAACATGCCATGAATTTTCAAAATCGCCCCACAGGTGTGACGAAAGACCGTGACGGCGGCGAAAATAAAAGCATTTTCCCATTTCACCGCTGTCGATTTTCTTTTTAATTTCAAGATTGGCAGGATCGCAGCGCATCTGAAAAGCCGCTGTGAAATCCACACCGTTTTCCTCGACCGCCTTGACGATTTTTTCGGCATCGCGCAGCTTTGTAGCCATAGGCTTGTAAAGAATGATTTTCTTTTTGGCTTCGGCGGCTCTGACAGCAAGTTCTGCATGGAATGCCGTTTCGGCGCAGATAAGCACAGCCTGAATGCTGCTGTCCGCTAAAATATCCTCCAATGTTTTTGGCTGCAAGGAGTATTTTTCGCAGTTTTCGTTTTGTCTTTCTACATTTTTGTCCCAGCCTGCAACGGCCTTGACTTCATATTCCGTGTGCTCTGCCCATTGCTGCAGCAGCGAATGCACATGGCCGTGTGCAAATCCGAGAACGGCAAGTGAAATCATAATATATTCCTCCGTAAAAGAATTTCTTATACACTATTTACAATTTAACACAAATAAATTCTGTTTGCAATGTTGAATTTGTTAAAAGTGTATGGTATAATGAAACAGATTAACGGTACATTTACCGCAAAGAAAAGGAGTGTGAACTGTATGAGTGACAAGACCGCAGGCATCGTGGATAAAGCCAGGTCGTTGGTTACCGAGTTCAAGACACATTGGAACACCCCTGCCGAAGGAAAATATGTTCCTTACAAAGAGTACAAGGACATTTTCTTTGCAGTCGGCAGCAACTATGCAGGCATGAAGGTGCTGGAGTACATAGGCTTCTGGTCTTCCTGTTTCCTGATCATGCATCACTACAATCTGCCCTACCTCACATTCTCCATCATCGGTATCATCAACATGCCTTTGGGCTATGTTTCGGCACTTATATGGTGGTTTGTGTGCGACAACCTCGGATTTTTACCGAAAAAGACATCACGGATTCTGTATACCGTTTACGGTTTGATGGCGGCATTCGGTATATCGTGCATTTTGTTTGACTATTCAACGCTGTTTGATCCGACAAGCAAGTTCATCATTTACCTCAACGGTCTTGAGGGTATGAATGCAACCGCCTGCTTCAAGGTGTTCGGCACACATTTCCTGTATACCGGCTGGGTCGGTATGAGAAATATGTTCTGGCGCAAAAAACTCATCCCGAAATTCGGCAGATACAAATATTCCCTTTACAGCGATGTCATTCCGAAGGTCATTATGGTCATCCTCATCGGTTGGCTGCCTGTTTACAACATTCCCGATGTAGCCACCCGTGTTTGGGTCGCAAACCTCATGTTTGCCTGCTACAATGTGTTCGGTTTCGGTGACTGCCTTGGTGCTTGTGTCAACAACATCAGCCCCAATCTGCAGGAAAGAATCTGGATCAGAAGCTATCCCCTCAAGCTGTCGCACATTTTCCATTCCATTCTTGCCATCATTCTGCCCGTTATCATCGGCAAGCTGCGTTATGAATGGGCAGATATCAACCTGTATCGCTATGTAATCCCCATTTACTTCATTATTTTTGCAGCCATCACCATGTGCCTTGCAGGCCGTGTCAAGGAAAGAATTCCGCAGCCTCCGCTTGAAAAGAAGGTGCAGATCAAATTCTGGGACGGTCTGTTCGGAGTACTCAAGAATAAATATCTGCTCATCAACAACATTGTAGGTCTTATTGACTCGCTCGGCAACGGTATGCTTCCCTTTGTCACGATTCTTTATTTCTACACATTCCGTCTCAGCGGTCTGCCCTACAGCCTGATCGTGGCACTCGTTTCCTTTGCAGGCACACCGCCCGATCTGTGCGCACCGTTCTTTCTCAAGAGATTCTCTTACAAGCAGATCATGATTTTCTATCAGGTTTCGCGTGCACTCGGCAATGCCGCCATTGCGGCCGCGATCTGGTTCTGCGGTGAAAATCTGATGCTTTGCGGCACCATCTGTATTGCGGTGCTGTTCTTCATGGAAATGACTTCCACCATTCCGAAAACAGCAGGCCACGACATGGGTGTGCGAATCGGTGACTATCAGATGTACTTAACAGGTGAACGTCTTGAAAGTTATGCAGGTATTTTCGGTTGGTTCACCGGTCCCGTCACGTCTTTTGTGGGAATGATCATCCCCCTGCTTCTTCTCAGATTCGGTTTCAACAGCAACTGGGATGTTCTGTTTGTGGATGCTGCAAGAAGAAATATCATTGCCGTGCCGCTCCTTGTGGACGTTGTCGGTTTTGCATTGATGACTATTCCCTATCTGTTCTGGGACTATGACAGCGTGAAACAGAATATGGTTATGGAAGTGCTCAAACGCCGCGCGGAAGTAACGGCAAAGCAAGCCGAAGCCGAGGGTATTTCCACCGACGGCAGTTATCTTGGTTAAGGGGGTACAGATACAATGAGTAAAAAAGAAAAGAAAATAAACAACCCCAATGAACCCATTGTTCTGGACATTCCCGAGGAAGAGATCTGGACCTACAGAGTGCCCGGTCTTGCCGCACCGAGCATCGGCAAAACACCGAAGCACTACGGACTGAAGAAGGTGCTTCTTGCACTTGTTATCATTGTTGCGGTTTCCTGCTCGTGCTATTTCAGCATCCGCACCGTGCAGAAGGATACACTTGAATATGAAACCCATTGGGACGGTGGCTTGATTCTTTCCAAGTTCAGCAACACGGGATTCATCACGGAACTCGATATCGATTATCATCAAACCATTGAATACGATTCCGACAACCCCGATGTCAACACAAACTTCAGCTTTGTCAAAGACGAAACAAAGCCTGTCACAAGCATCCGCGAATATGCATTCAACTGTGACGAAAAGGTCAGGGTCATCAACATCGGTGCTACCGTTACCGAAATCGATGCCAAGTCGTTCTATTCCTGCTGGGCACTTGAACGCATTGAGGTGGACGAAAACAACCCCAAATACTGCGACATTGACGGTGTTCTTTACAACAAGGATGTAACGGAAATCATCTGCTATCCGACCAATCATGACTTCTATCTGAGCAACAAATTCGGCTACAGCCAGTATGACGAAAACAACAACTGGCACGAGCCGGAGGGCGAAGAATACGATGCTTACAAGCTTGCTGTGTGCAACTATGTTCTTCCCTCCACCGTCACCAAAATCGGCCCGCTTGCATTCAACTATGCATTCATCAAGGAGCTGTATGTTCCCGAAGGACTCAAGGAAATCGGCACACTCGGTCTGTTTGAAATGACTTCTCTTGAACATATTTATTCCTACAAGACCGACAAAGAGGTTATGAACACCGCATTCACAAGCCGTGAGGACCTTGGTGAAGTGTATCTGTCACTTCCCGAAGGACTTGAATACATAGGCTCCGATGCTTTCAGCTACAACCAGTCCATGACCTATATGTACATCCCCGAAAGTGTGACCTACATCGGCCACCATGCGTTCTGGGACACCTGCTTTGAAAGCGACGGCGAGCTGCGTGCCGTGACCGAAATCAATGTTGCACACAGCGAGGATGTATTCAAGGATGTCAAAACCGGTGACCAATGGAGACCCGTGTATGAATATATGCTGTTCTTCAAGAGCATTCCCGTAAACTACGGTGCCGAAAGAATGGCGCTCAACTGAATTTAAGCAAAAAGAAATAAAGACACAGTAACAGTTTCAACCGATTGTTACTGTGTCTTATTTTTTATCTTCTACATATTTAATTATATCTTCAACATCACATTGCAAAATGCGGCACAAATCATCTATCTTTTGCGTTGTGATTCCGTTTCCTTTTCGGATGCGGTCTATTGTTGCACTGCTAATACCCCATTTATTGATGAGTGAATAGGTGCTTTCCCCTCGTTTTTTCATCGTTTCCCAAAAGGGCTCATAACTGATCATAATTATCACCATCTAAATGGTATGTAAAAACTATCCCATTGACAATAGTCATAATTATGACTATAATATAATTAAAATCAGTTATTTAAGCCGGATATTGTATAGCTTAATGCATATATGTTAACCGTTAGCAGGCTTATTATACGCTGATAACCAACATGGGTCTTCTTCAAACAATATTATAATGAGGCATAAGCCATGGGATTCTTAAAAAAAATCACATCAAATTTAACAGATCCAACCATACAATTCACAAACATCGTAAAAGCATGTGACAACGGAGAGGAATGGGCGAAATGTGAACTGCAAAAAATGTGGCAAAACAATGACCCCACGCTAATTAAGAGAATTCATCAAGCAAGAGTTGCTATTTACGAAAAGGCAGCAAAAAATGGTGACAAAGATGCTATTATTAAATATGCACACGGTTTGGCATACTGTAATCGACATCAAGAAATTTTGCATTGGTACATGCAACTTATTGAAAAGAAAGACCTCGAAACCATGTTGGAATTGGCTTTGGACTATGCAGAATACAGCGATTTTAACGGCGATAAAATAAAGCATACGAAAAGCAATCTTACTGAAACAGTTAAATCCTTGTATTATACAATTGAAAGCCTTTGCATTGAAATAACAAATAAAAACGAAAACAACTTGATGATCGACAATGTGTTCAGACAACTTTACAGTGTATATCTTTATCCGCCGAAATCGATTGGAGAACCGATGCCATACAGAGCTGCATACTATATTTATAAGTCTGCTTACATATACGATAATCAACTATCATTGAATCGCCTGCAAAAAACAGCAACCAAATATAATTTAGGAATCACACAAAGAACCTTGCAGGAATGGAATGAAATGTCTTTTGACGAGTGGGCAGAGTTACATAACATAAACGAATAAAGAAAATCGGGGCTGTCGGTGACAGCCCCGTGATCTATTTTATGGTGTATTGCTGAAAAAATTATTCCTGTTCGGGTTCGAGAATACCGTACCCGCCGTCATTGCGGCGATAAACGACCGAGATGATGCCCGATTCGGCATTGCGGAACATATAGAACTGATGACCGAGCAGGTTCATCTGCAGAATGGCTTCGTCCACGCTTTCGGGCTTGAGAGCCACGGTCTTGGTGCGCACAACCTCGAATTCGACTTCCTCATCCACAGCTTCAACGGGAGCGAAATCGTCAATGGAGCCTGAGTGCATTCTCTTTTCTACGCGGGTCTTGTTTTTACGGATCTGACGAACAAGAAGATCCACACATTCGTCCAAAGCATCGTTCATATTCTCTGCTCTCTGCTGGGCACGGAACATGAGTCCGCCGGCACTCGTGACAGTGATTTCAACTGTCTGGGAGGATTTTTCCACCGTTGCGGTTACCTTGGCAGTGGCATCCTCACCGAAGAAGCGTTCAATTTTGGCAAGCTTCTTTTCTGCTCTTTCCTTGAAAGAGTCACGAGGTGTGCATTTTCTTCCGACGATTGTGATGTTCATTGTTACATCCCCTTTTCTGTATATATTAACAGAACGAAATACAGAAATTGTACTTCTTTCTTCTGTTTCCGTCTTTAGTATAGCACAGAAAAAGGGTAATGTAAAGTGTTTTTATTGATTTTTTACAGTTCAGGTTAATTTAAGATAAAAATTATGTCGAATATGCACAAGTTAAAGCACAACTTCCACATGACGGGTCACATGGCAGCCGATATTGACGGCGACGGGCAGACCTGCGATGTGTGTGGGAAAGGTTTCAATATTGACACCGAGTGCGGTCACATCGCCGCCGAAGCCCTGACAGCCGATGCCGAGCGCATTGATGCGGTCAAGCAGCTGCTTTTCCATATCGGCATAGAATACATCCGCATTGGGCTTATCGATATCACGGCAGAGTGCCTTTTTGGAAAGCACAGCCGCATACTCAAAGTCACCGCCGATACCGACACCGACCACAACGGGCGGACAGGGGTTGGAGCCTGCCGTGCGCACGACATCGACCACAAAATCCATGATCATTTCAGGTGACACGGTGGGATTGAACATTTTCATTTTGCTCATATTTTCACTGCCGAAGCCCTTGGGCGCAACGGTGAGGGTAAGCTTGTCCCCGGCCACGATGCGAGTATGAATAACAGCAGGGGTGTTATCATTGGTATTCACACGGTGAAGCGGGTCTGACACAATGCTCTTGCGCAGAAAGCCCTCTGTGTAGCCCTGACGGACACCCTCGTTGACGGCCGCTTCAAAATCACCGCCTACAAGGTGCACCTCCTGTCCGATTTCACAAAAAATGACCGCCATACCCGTATCCTGACACACGGGAATCTGCAATTCATCCGCCGCCTGCATATTTTTGCACATATCACAGAAAATATTTTTTGCAAGCGGCTTCGTTTCCGTTTGTGCATTTTTTTCGATGCAGGCTTGCAGACTTTCGGGCAGATATATATTCGCCTTGATGACCGCATCACGCACGGCCTTGGTAATTTGTTCACATTGAATTTCTCTCAAAATCATTACTTCCTTTCATGTTGATGAAAAAGAAAAAGGCGGCAGAGCTGCCGCCGTAAAAAGCATAAAATTATCGGTTGCCGTTGCCGCGGCGGTTAGAACGCACTTCGGGAGAAGAACGGCGAAGATCGGACATTTTTTCATCGCTGTCATGCTTGAATTTTGCCATCATGTCTTCAAAAGACATGGTAGCCGGATCAGCCGCAGGCGGTGTGCCCTGCCAGGTGTTCGGGCGCGACGGACGCGGATTGCGTTTGCGCGAACGCTCCTCGGGCGGTGCAGGCGGCAAAGCCTGCTTGATGGACAAGCTGATTTTGTTGTTGTCATTCACACCAAGCACCTTGACCTTGACGGTCTGTCCGTCTGTAAGGTGATCCTTGATCTCATTGACATAAGTGGCAGCGACTTCGGAAATATGCACCATGCCGGACTCCCCTGTGGGCAGCTTGACAAATGCTCCGAATTTGGTCATCCCCGTGACCGTTCCTTCATAAATCTGGCCGATTTCTACCTGCATAAAATGCGGTGTTCCTCCTGCTTTTTATTAAAAATCATTTACCGGGGGTTACGTTGATAACTTTGGTTTCATCAGGATAGCCGTAACCGAGTTCCCGTGCCTGATATTCATACTGTTCACGTTCATCCGAGTCATTGAGAATATGCTCATACTGTGCGTTTTCTTCACTGACAGAAGCATACTGCGATTCAAGCTCCGCCAATTTTTCTTCCTGCGCTTTTACCTCGGAGCCTGTGGATAAAAAGAGAAACAGCATGACACAGATTGCAACAATAACAGCAAAAATAACAAGAACACTGCGTTTTCTGCTTTTAAAAAGTATACCCATGTGCTTCCCCTCCATATTAGTACACTTTATTATACATTACCTTTTTTTTATTTGCAAGCCTTTTTTTGTAATTTTGAAATATTTTTTCTGCTTTTTTTTGATTTTTTCACTTTTTTTGATTTCAGCACTGCTGCACGGCTTTTTCGGCGGAAATAAAGACGGTAAAAAAGACACAACAACCTGCAACAAGGGCGAACAACAAAGCGTTGCCACATTGCAAGCAGCCAATCGGCAAGGCGGTATGTCAGCCTGCCCGGCAGACAATACCACAACAAGAAGCCGAACGGCTGCGCAAGCAGAATATAAGCGCGCACAATGCCGAAATTATACACATAGCACAGCAAAAAGGTCAGCAATGACCACATGGTAAAAAACAGTATATCTTCAATAAAAAGCCTGATTCTGCCGGGAGGGTGCAGCCGACGGAAAAAACGCAGAAAATCCCAAAGAACACCGCAGACAAGTCCGAGCAGCACGGACCGTACAAGCGGCTCAAACTGCGCATTGTTCGGAATGCCGTAGATCATCGCAGCACCTTTTCAAACAGACCCTTTGCTTTCGGACGGGCATCGCTGTATTGCAGGCAGTTCACCGTACCGTTGAGCTGGACTTCCGCAGTTTCCAGCGAAAGCCGTTCAATCTGCAGATGGTTGCCGCGGACGGTCAGCTTTCCGTCCGACAGATACAGAATCACACTCTGTTCATCAAAATTACCGATCTGCACAACCCCCGACACATAGAGCGTTTTATTATTTTCCATGTGCAAGATATGCGGCAGGTGCTTTTTTTCTTCTGTCATAAAAAATCATCCTTCCCGAAATCATCAATCATGTATATGCCGATCCGGGGAATGCTATTCTTTAATTGACAACGCGGCTTCGCTTGTGATAAAATAAAACCATCAATGAAAGGAGAAAACCGTATGGCTAACATTTTCACCAACACGGGCGACAAAATTTTTGACCGCAACAAGTGGACCTATTCCCTTGGCGGCATCGGCCGTGACCTTGCCTATTCGCTTTACACCTATTTTCTGCTGACCTTCATCCTTTACACTAAAAATATCACCGATGCACAGTTTGCACTCATCGGTGTCATCATCGTCATCTGCCGCATCTGGGACGGCATCAATGACCCCGTCATGGGCGGTATCATTGAAAACACACGTTCAAAAATCGGCAAATTCAAGCCGTGGATCATCATCGGCTGCATTACCAACTCCATTGTACTGGTTCTCATTTACTCCCTGCCGCTGGACGGCACGGCTTTTGTGGTTGCATTCACCTTCCTGTATCTGCTGTGGGACCTGACCTACACGATGAATGATATCGGCTATTGGTCGATGCTGCCGTCGCTGACGAGCGAACCCGAAAAGAGAGATATTCTCACCTCTTCCGCAAACCTCTGGGCAGGTCTGGGCACGATTCTTGCAAACGGCTTCATTCCGCTGTTCACTGTCGGCAGCATGGCAATCGGCGGCAATGCCATCACGGGCTACAGAACGGTTTCCGTTGTGATTGCATTGCTGTTCATCGGCTGTCAGACACTCACCTGTGTCGGCGTCAAGGAACGCAATGTTGCGAGCGTGCCGCTTGAAGAAAGAGTCGGCTTCAAGAAGATGATCCGAATCATTTTCAACAACAAGCAGGTGCTGTGGACTTCACTGATTCTGCTGTTTGTCAACCTCAGCGGTGCATTGCTGACTGCATTCGGCACGAATTATATTTATCTTTCTTACGGCTACGAAGGCTCGTTTGCATCGATTTTTGTCATTTTCTACGGTGCATCCTCCGCAATCAGCTATCTCGTTTATCCCGCACTTTCCAAGAAATTCTCCCGTATGGGCATGGTCCGCATTTCATTCGGACTGACCCTCATCGGCTACATCTGCTTCTTCCTGAGCGGCACATTGCTCAAGGGCACGGCATCCTTTGCCTTCCTTTGTGCGGAATCGCTGTTCATCGGTCTTGGTTATTCGTTCTTCTATCTCGTTGCGGCAGTCTGCCTGTCGAACACCATCGAATACAATGAATACATGACCGGCAGCCGTGACGAAGCCATCATCTTCTCGGTTCGTCCGTTTATGTCCAAGATGAGTGCATCCCTGCAGCAGGTCATTATCACGGTGGTGTATCTTGCCATCGGCATCAAGGGCATCACCGATCAGATCTCCGAAGCGGAAAATCTTGCTATCAGCAATCCCGAAGCCTTCGGCGGTCTGACAAAAGAGGAATATGTTGCCAATATCCTTGCAGGTGCGGATGACGGCATGACACTGGCACTTCGTGTTGTTATGGCAGTGCTTCCCGTTGTGTTCATGGCAATCGCTTATGTGATCATCAAAAAGAAATACACCATCGATGAAAAGGAATATGACCGCATTCTCAAAGAACTGGATGCACGCCATGCCAACGACAACAAATAATGCACAAAAAAGACGGGTCGGACTTGATTAAGAAGTCCGGTCCTTAGGCGGACTCACATAGGGATTTACACGGTTTTGAAGGAATCTTTTCCCTCACAGAAACACTCGAAGGCTTTGAAAGACACAAAGTATTTCTGCATCCTTCGGTTGTCCCTGTGAGAAAAAATCTAACCTTCAAAACTGCAAAGCACTCCAAAAGGAGAGATTTTTTCGCAAGACAATGAAAAAAGCCATGGTAAGGCTGACGCCTGCCATGGCTTTTTGAAGCAGTGTTGTGAAAAAAGATCCGTTTTGGAGCGTATAAATCCCTATGTGAGCCCGCCTTTTGTTATTATTCCTGCTCTTCCTGTTCTTCCTGCTGTTTAAGCAGCTCCTCGAGCTTTGCTTCAAGCTCTGCGATCTGCTCATAATTTGCAAAGATTTTGAAAATAAAGATCTGAATTTTGATGATTGCCACGAGAATTTTTACCATTGTAACCATAAGAACCCTCCTTGTTTGTTTATACTTTGACACTTGTATGGTAGCAGAAAATTATGGAGTTAAGCAATACAAAATGTAAACTGTTTATGAACTTACAATTACATCGCGTAATTTTTTTCAACACACTGTTGACTTTTATGCACATTGTATGTTAGAATGACTTTTGTTGATTCTGTAACGGGGAGAACAAGAAAAAATGGAAGAAAAAAAAGACAACCGCCGTGTGCGGTACACAAAAAGGGTTTTACGCGAAAGCCTGATCGAACTGCTGAAAACCAACCCGATCAACCGCATCACCGTAACGGACATCTGCACCCATGCAGATCTGAACCGCGGCACTTTTTATAATTACTATTGCGATGCATACGACCTGCTTGCGCAGATCGAAGAAAGCTTTTACAACAATCTGGAGAAACAGCTGAACCGCTTCAAGACAGACGGCATCTCGGGCACACTTCTGACCGAGCTTCTGTCCACCATTGAACAGAACCGTGACCTTTGCAATGTGCTGTTCAACATCAACGCCGATAAGACATTCCTTAACCGCCTGTTGGATCTTATGAAAGAGTATGCCTTTGCATACTGGGAAGAACACAATGTCAACAATCTGAACGAATCACAGATGGAATTGCTGTACTCTTTCTTTTCAAACGGTGCTGTCGGGGTTCTGTGCAGGTGGATCGCGGGGGATCTGGAAGTTTCCAGAGAATATCTTGCCAAGACCATTCTTGCACTCGGCGTCAAGGGGGCGGAATACTTCTTCAATGAGCAGCCGCCCGCATTGCCGGTCATCAAGCTGCAGTCCGAGCAAAATTAACAATATTTTTGACAATTTTTATAGCTTTTGACTATTGCAAAAATATGGCATAACAGGTATTATATAATTTGGAAAAAATTATTATGATGGGAGAGATTCCAATGAAGAAAACCGTATTTCTGACCGGTGGTACCGGCAACATGGGTTGGGCTGCCTTCCAGGAAATGCTCAAGCATCCCGACAAAATCAACATCAAGCTCCTTGCCCGCAAGAGCGACAAGAACAAGAAGCTGCTTGCTCCCTATGAATTCTACTCCAACGTTGAAATCGTCTGGGGCGACTTCATGGAGTACGATGCAATCCTCAAGGGCGTAACCGGTTCCGACTATGTTCTGCATGTCGGCGGCATGGTATCCCCTGCTGCAGACTACAAGCCCTATTCCACGCAGAAGATCAATCCCGGTGCTGCTGCCAACATCTGCAAGGCTGTGCTTGAACAGCCCAACGCAGACGACATCAAGGTCTGCTACATCGGTACCGTTGCCGAAACCGGCGACCGTAACATTCCGATCCATTGGGGCCGTTGCGGTGACCCGATCAAGGTTTCCGTTTATGACCACTATGCAATTTCCAAGGTTCTTGCAGAACGCATCTTCGTTGAAAGCGGCATCAAGAATTGGGTTGTCATGCGTCAGTCGGGTATTCTGTATCCCGATCTTCTGCACAACATGGAGCCCATCATGTATCACGTTCCCCTCAACGGTATGCTCGAATGGTGTACGGTTGAAGACTCCGGCCGCCTGATGTGCAACCTTGTTCTCAAGGATTCCGACGGCTCTCTTCCCGAAGAATTCTGGAGAAGCTTCTACAACATCGGTTCCGGTAAGGAATTCCGTCTTACCAACTACGAATTCGAAGAGCTGCTGCTGGGCTGCATCGGCCTTGGTTCTCCCAAGACCCTGTTTGACCCCAACTGGTTCACCACCAAGAACTTCCACGGTCAGTACTATGCTGACGGCGATCTGCTGAACGATTACCTTGACTTCCGTGAGGACATCACTGCCAAGGATTACTTTGACCGTATGGCACAGCAGGTTGACTTCTACTTCCGCATTCCGAAGTACATTCCCACCAAGAAGCTGCTCGGCGCTGCTGCAAAGCCCTTCATGAAGAAGATTGCACAGACCGAAAAGTGGGGTACTCTTGACTGGATCAAGAACAAGGATCAGGATCGTCTGACCGCTTACTACGGCTCCTATGAAGAATGGGAAGCAATTCCGAAGAGCTGGAAGAACTATCTTCTTATCTCCCCCGAAAAGGATTCTTCTGCTGCTGATCTTTACAAGCTTGACCACGGCTATGATGAAACCAAGCCTGCAAGCGAATGGACCATCGAGGATATGCAGAAGGCTGCCGAATTCAGAGGCGGTTCCGTTGTCAGCAAGAAGATGACCAAGGGCGACCTTGTTACCAAGCTGACCTGGAAATGCGGTCTTTGCGGCGAAGAATTCGAAGCCAGCCCCACCCTCATTCTCAAGGGCGGTCACTGGTGCCCGAACTGCTACCTGCCCGGCATCGGCAAGGCATGGCACTATGACGAAATTGCCAAGAACAATCCCTTCTTTGCACAGGTATGGTACACCAACCACACCAAAGAAGAAAACAATGTCTACGAATTCGACAGAATTTTCGACGGCTGGGAAGCAAAGAAATAAACTTAAATCAAATACGGTACTGCTGCTTGTTGTCAAACAGGCAGCAGTTTTTTGTTGCATTTTTGGTCAACATTAACTATGGTTATTTATATTAAAAATGTTGCGTTATTTGTTCTATTGTGATATAATATTTGAGATTATGTCACGGGGGAAATACTATGATACAAAAATTGGCGGCTTATGTGACCGCACATCCGAAAACAATACTTCTCATAAGCATTCTCTTGCTTATTCCTTGTACCTTCGGTTTTTTTGCAACCGGAGTCAATTATGATATCCTTTCCTATCTCCCCGAAGACCTTGATTCGGTCACCTCTCTGGAAATTCTGGACACAAACTTTCAGTTTGCGGCGAGTTCCATTGTTATTCTTGAGGATATGCCCGCAAAGGATGTTGTGAAAGTCAAGCAGCAGATTGAGGACATTGACTGTGTGGTACAGGTATTGTGGACAGATTCTGTGCTTGATATTTCCGTACCCGTTGATATTCTGCCTGACATTGCAAAGGATGTATTCTATTCCGAAGATGGCGATGCGACACTGTTTATTGTGCAGTATTCCACCGGGACGAGCGATGATACCACACTGGAAGCGGTCACAAAAATCCGCAGTATCCTAAATGAGCAATGCTTTATCAGCGGTATTTCCGCCGCTGTTGCCGATGTCAAGACACTTGTTGAAACAGAAGCAATTTTTTATGTTACAATTGCTATCATCGTAGCCCTCATCACACTCGCATTTACAATGGAAACCCTGTTTATGCCGCTTGCGTTATTCTTTGCATTGGCTTGTGCGGTTGTGTACAATATGGGTACAAATTTCTTCATGGGAGAAATTTCTTTCGTATCTCAGTGCATTGCCGCCGTTTTGCAGCTGGGTGTCACCATGGACTATTCCATCTTCCTCATCGACCGTTATGAAGAAGAAAAAATAAAAACCCCTGAAGACAAAAAAAGTGCAATGCAAAGAGCCATCAAGACCTCCTATGTTTCATTGCTGAGCTCTTCGCTTACCACAGTGTTCGGCTTCATTGCACTTTGCTTTATGTCATTGACCATCGGCATCGACCTCGGTATTGTTATGGCAAAGGGGGTCGTGCTCGGCATTGCATCTGTGCTGATCATTCTGCCTGCTGTTTTGTTGCAGTTTGATTCTGTTCTCACCAAATTCAAACACAAACGCCTGTTGCCGAAGTTTGACAAAATCAGTGCATTCACACTGCATCACAAGAAAGTTTTTGTTATTATTTTTATTGTGCTGCTCATCCCCTCCTTTATTGCAAAGGATCAGATGGGAATTTATTACAACATTATAAAAGCACTTCCCGAAGATACCCCGTCCTTGATTGCACTTGATAAGATGAAGGATGACTTTGATATGGCATCCACCCACTTTCTCGTCTTACCCGACACAACACCTGCAAAAGATGTTGAAAAGATGATGAAAGAAATTGAAAAACTCGACGGCATTGAAGATGTGCTGGCTCTGAACACGATACTTGGTTCCGCCATCGACACCTCCATTCTGCCAGAAATTGTTAAAGATCTTTGCTATAAAGACGGTTACAGTCTTGCCATGATCAATTCCGTTTATGATGCGGGTTCACCGCAAGCCAATGCACAGGTCGAGGCAATGCGGCAGATTATCGGAAAATATTCCGATGACGGCATGGCAACAGGTGAAGCGGTTCTGATGGCAGACCTTGCAGCTACAGCGGACCGCGACTTGATTATAACCTCTGTTATATCCGTCCTTGCTATTCTTGTGTTGATCATGTTTGCGTTCAAGTCAATCAGCATCCCCGTCATTCTTGTCATTACAATTGAATTGGCAATCTTCATAAACCAGACCATTACATGGATCATGGGCACACAAGTCAGTTTTATTGCCCCCATTGTTATTTCCTGTGTGCAGCTCGGTGCAACGGTTGACTATGCAATTCTGCTGACAAGCCGCTATAAAGAATACCTTGCATCGGGACTCAACAACGATGATGCCGCCGAAAAGGCATCGGCAACCGCCATGCGTTCCGTCTTCCAAAGTGCACTTGTTTTCTTCACCGTTACGGGCAGCATTGCATTGGTCAGCGACATTACCCTCATTACGGAACTGTGTGTAATGCTTGCCAGAGGATCCGTCATCAGTGCCGTAATCATTCTGTTCCTGCTTGCTCCGACATTGAGCACCTGCGAAAGTTTCATTAAAAAATCATCACTTGATTGGCCGTATCCGAATCCGCTTCGCGTGAAGCCTGTAAGGGTAAAAGAGCCGAAGGCAAAACGCAAGCCCGAACAAGCACCCGTTGCGGCTGTTGCACCTGCCAACACGACTGCAGCCCCGGTAAACACCGCAGATGCACAACAAAGAAAGCGTATCCCCGAACGCAGATATGTGCAACCGCTCGGCACGGTTCCTCCGATGCCGCAACGCACACAACAAGCGAAACCGACACAGCCCATACAGCAACAGGGCATGCCGCAAAGACCCGTTCAGCCCATACCGCCGCAGTATGTACCGCAAAGACCGGCACAACCCATGCCGCCGCAGGGGGTGCAGCAAAGACCTGCACAACCCGTACCACCGCAGTATGTACCGCAAAGACCGGCACAACCCATGCCGCCGCAGGGTATGCCGCAAAGGCCTGCGCAGCCCATACCCCAACAGGGTGTGCCTCGTCAGGGTGTGCCCGTAAGAACGGGACAGGTACCGCCGCAGGGCAGACCGGTCATGCCGCCGCAGCAGGGATATCCGTATTATCCGCAGTTCCCGGGTTATATGCCGCCGCAACCAATGCCGCAGCAGCCCAATCCGAATATGCCTGCACAGCAGCCGCCTGTCACCCCGCAGGCACAGCCTGCACCGCAAAGCACCGGCAGAGTTCCCTATTCCCCCGACCCGTTTGAGGTAAATCCCTATGCTAAAAAGCCGTCCTACGGCAAAAAGGAGGACAAATAAATGAATAAATTCCGTTCGGCTACTGCCGTCCTGCTTGCCGTTCTGCTGGCAACATTCTGCCTGACAGCCTGCTCGGACAACACACAGACACCTGCCGTGCAGGTGCAGGAGGACACATTTATTCAGCCCGTATTCACGGAAGCGCCGGCTTCGGTCAAAAAGACAGAGGTTGTATATGTTACCCTGGACGGCAACGGCGCATTTCAGAATGCCACCGTCAGTGACTGGCTACACACCGACCGTCCGAATGTCCGCGTTGAAGATATCTCCAATCTTACGGACATTGAAAATGTAAAGACTGAAATTCTGCCCGTTTTTGAAGACGGCAAGGTCATCTGGAATATGGATGAAACCGATCTTTACTATTCCGGAACAACAACAGAACAGCCGCCCGTTTCCATTTCGGTGCGCTATTTCCTCAACGGTGTGGAATATTCCGCGGCTGACATTGCAGGAAAATCAGGTACGATCACCATTAAAATCAGCATGAAGAACAATAAGACCGCGACCATCAAGGATTCGCGTACAGGTGAATCCATGTTTGAAGTCAGCCTTCCCATTCTGGTTGCAGGTCTTGCCATTCTGCCCGAAGACGACTTCACGGCAATCACCACAGAGGGTGTAACCTGCATCGGTGACGGCTCCAAGCAGATTGCCGTTACAATCGGTCTGCCCGGCTTCTCGGAAAGTCTCGGACTTGACAAGATGGATTTTGAAGAGCTTGAGGGCCTGAAAATGACGGGTGAAAGCACCATCACCCTGACCACCGACAACTTCAGGCTGACCAATATGTATTTTGTCATGCTGCCGCTTTGCAGTATGGACCTCGGTCTTGTGATTCCCGAATCGCTTTCCACGCTGACAAGCGACCTGAACTCCATGAGCGCACTCATTGAAGTCATCACAAGCCTTGACTTTGATGCCATGACTTCCGTCATCGATGAGCTTGCTGAAAACTTCGACCAGCTGCTTGATCTGACGGATGTTATGACGCAAGCAATCAATGCGTATGAGCAGAACAAGGAATTGCTTGAATTCTTCAACACCTATCTTACAACCGAGAATGTGGCAACGCTGACCAATCTTGCAAACTCGGTCACACCCGAAACCATTGACTCACTGACACAGCTTGCTTCCAATCCGCTTGTATCGATTCTGCTGGATTCGCAGACTCTGACCGCCATCAACGCACTTGCCGATGCAGCACCGCTGCTGAAGGAAATGCTCACAGCCATGAATCAGCCCGATGTCAAGCAGGCACTCGACAATCTGCCGCAGACGGTTGAAACCATGCAGGGCGTATCTGCCGCCATTGAAGAAAATGAAGAATTGATCAATTCATTCTCCAACATTGTTTCTTCCGGCGGTATGGATGCACTGACAAACCTCATGGATTCTCTCAAGGACACCGACCTGTCGGCGCTTGTCAACCGCTATGAGCAGCTCATGGGCAATGCAGACGGCATGACCGAAAAGGCAAAATACTGGATTCAGTATGGTGAAAGCTACAATGTATTCACCGATGCACCCGAGGACTTTGAAACAAGCCTTACTTTTATCTGCAAAACCGCCGCAATCGGTTAAAAAAATAAACGGGCCTGCATGAAACAAAGCAGACCCGTTTGTTCTTCGCGAAAAATTCAGGATTTTAATGTTGATGAATTATGGTTTATCTTACTGACGGAACAACAGAGAAGACCTCCGCTTGCGGAACGGAGGTCTTCCCTGTTTGAAGGAGATTGTTTATGAAAAATAGAAACTGTCTTGTCTATGCTTGCATTATATATTGAAAAACTGAAATGTTGCTTAAACTTTTTAAGCTTTTTAATTTTTCTTTTTACCATGCAAGGTAAGCTGCCTTACAAGTATCATTATATCGGGAGGACTTAAATTATGCTGAATAAACAGAATGAAAATTATTTATATGCTGCCGCGTGCGAATGTGTGCAATTGCTTATGCAGAAACAGTACCGCATTTCCATGGCAGAATCCTGCACAGGCGGTATGCTGGCTTCAAGCATTGTTTCGGTGGCGGATGCATCCAAGGTGTTCGATGCTTCGTTTGTCACCTATGCCAATGAAGCCAAGATGAAATACCTTGGTGTCAGCGAAGAAAATATTATGAAGTACGGCGTTGTCAGCGAAGCGGTTGCAGGCGAAATGGCAATCGGCTGTGCAAAAGAAAACGGCGCCGAGGTCGGTATCGGCATCAGCGGTATTGCAGGCCCGTCGGGCGGCAGTGACCAAAAACCGGTCGGCACGGTTGCGTTCGGTTTTTGCATCAACGGAACCGTCACAACAAGACTGATGCATTTTCCCGACACAGGCAGACAGGGTGTGCGCGAATCCGCAACGCTTTTTGCATTGCAACAGGTTTGTAAAATGTTGAAAAATTAACATTTTTTATCTTGCAAAAAAAATTTTAAGCCTGTATAATAAAAATATCATATTTAAAGGAGATCAGATTATGGCACCTATTGTTGCAAAGCTTATTGCATTTTTCACATCCATGATTCTCATGTTCCAGTCCTTCTGGGCATTGCCCGACATCGGCTCTCAGAAAACCGATTTCCAGGAAGTCAAAAATGTTATCTTCATGATCGGTGACGGAATGGGATTCAACAGCCTTGAAAAAACCAAGGCAGAAAACGGTGTTTCCCTTGCTATGGACACATTTGAACTCAACGGCAGAAGCAGAACCTCATCTGCTGACAATGTTGTGACCGACAGCGCGGCAGGCGGCACCGCACTCGCAACGGGTGTACGCACCTCCAACGGCGCACTCGGTGTTTACATGACCGACAAAAACAATCAGATCAGCCATCCCATGAACCTGACCGAGCTTGCTATCTCCATGGGTAAGCTTGCCGGTGTCATCACCACCGACTCCACCGCAGGTGCAACCCCCTCCTCCTTCTCGGTGCATGTTGCGGACAGAGATTATGAGGATCAGATCACTCCCCAGCAGCTTGCAGGCGAGCTGACCGTTATGTGGGGTACACAGGCAGGCTCCTTCACGGAAGAAGCAGCCGAAGAATACGGCTGGACTGCAATCTACAACAAAGAAGATATGGATGCGCTTGAAGAAGGCACACGCAGCTTCGGTCAGTTCACGGATGCACTCTGGCACGCAGAAAGCCCCGAAGGCATGCCCACCCTTGCAGAAATGACCGTAAAGGCCATCGACCTGCTTGACGATGACGAAGACGGCTTCTTCCTGATGGTTGAAGGTGCACACATCGACAAGAACAACCACAGCAACGACGGCGAAGGCATGAAGGATGCCGTTATGTCCTTTGATGCAGCCGTTGCAGCCGCACTCGAATATGCAAAGACCCACGAGGGCACCATGGTTGTTGTGACCGCTGACCACGAAACAGGCGGCATCATCAAGGTTACCGGTGACTATGTCTACACCAACGGCGGTCACACCGCTTTCAATGTTCCGCTGCTTGTTTACGGCTGTGATGATTTCATCTATGACGGTCAGAGCATTCTGAATACCGAAATCGCACGTCGCGTAGCCTGCGCAATGGGTGAAGCAACATTCCCCATTGAAATGAGCGCCCTGCAATAAAAGCAAATACACTGACGGGCCGTCCATAACGGGCGGTCCGTATTTTTAAATTGCCGTTTTCGGAGAATACAAAATGAAAAGTAAAAACAACACCAAACGATTGCTTTTACCCGACACCTTGCGCGGTTTTCTTGTAATTGAAATGATCGTCTATCACCTGCTGTTTGACCTGTATTATATGTTCAATGCGGATATTCCGTGGTTTACGGGACAGGGCATGCGCTTATTTCAGCTGTCCATTCTGTCGGGATTTGTCGCATTATCGGGGTTTTGCTTTCCGATGGGCAAAAGAAAGGTTTTCCGTGCAATGCAGGTGCTTGTGTGCGGTCTTGTGATCACATTGGTGACCGTGCTTGTTATGCCGTCACAGAAAATTCTGTTCGGAGTGCTCACCTGCCTCGGTCTTTGCATGCTGTTGATGACAGCACTCGAAAAGCCGTTGTCAAAAATAAATCCCGTATCCGGTTTTCTGCTGTTTGCATTGCTTGCTCTTCTGACCTACGGGGTGCGTCTGGGCTATATCGGCATTTATACACATCCGCTGCTTGAGCTGCCCGATGCATGGTACACAACCTCTTTTTTATTTCCCTTGGGACTTAAAAATGCAGCCTTCCGTTCCTCGGACTATGTACCGCTGCTGCCGTGGTTTTTTGTGTATATCTGCGGATTTTATCTGCATAAAATCGTTTACAAAAGCGAAAAAGCCATGCGTGTATTGCCGTACGGCATCAGGCCACTTGCTGTGATCGGACAGTATTCCCTATGGATCTACATGGCGCATCAGCCGATCATTTACGGTGTGCTGTGGCTGATTTTTAAACTGTAATAAAAAGTCTTGACACAATCACTGCAGAGAGTGTATTATGTATATAATAAAAATAAGAGGAGAACAGAAATGGAAATTTACAAAGGCAGAACACCGATTGAAGAATACGATCAGTTGATGGAAATGCTCAACAACGTTTTCTTTTTGGATGATAATGAAGACCCGAAGCGTGACTTTTTGTCCCTGCTTCCAAAACTCTATACCAACAAGGAAGAAGCCTGCTACAACAACGTCTGCGTTATGGAAGACGGTGTCATCAAGGGAGCGATCGGTCTGTTTCCGCTTGAAGTGGATGCAGCAGGTCAGCGTCTTAAAATCGGCGGTATCGGCAATGTTGCCGTAGCCCGTGATGCACGAGGTTCGGGTCACATGGTCACCTGCATGAACCTGTGTCTGGATGAAATGATCAAAGACGGCACTGACTTCTCCCTTCTGGGCGGTCAAAGACAGCGTTACGGATTTTTCGGCTATGAACCCGCAGGTGTCTGCTACGGTTTTGATGTAAACACCGGCAATCTTTACCGTGAACTCGGCAAAGACTATCCCCATCCGTTTACCGCCCGCCTTATGACTGAAGACGATACCTTGTTCTTTGAAAAATTCTTAGCTTATAAGAATCAGTTCCCGCAGAAGACGATCTATAAAGAGAACACCGATTTCCTGCAGTTGCTCAAATCATGGAAAGCCACACCCTATGTGGTGCTTGACGGCGAAGATGTCAAAGGTTATTTCTCGGTCAGCCGCAACGGCAAGGGTGTGCATGAAATCATGGCATTTGAAGTCAAGGATATGTTCAATGTCTGCATTGCTGCCATGGATACACTCAATATTGACGGTATTGGTTTCAGTGCACCGTGCTACAATACCGAACTTTGCGAATTCAGTGCTGCCCACATGAGCGGGTACAGCATGGATCATGTAGAAATGATCAACGTGCTCAATTACGAAAACTTCATCCGCGGCTTCCTCGGTGTCAAGGCAGCTTACGAAACCCTTTGTGACGGCAAGATCGTCATTCTGTTCCACGGCTACCGTTGTGACGAGCAGCTGCTCATTGAGGTCAAGGATAACAAGGTTACGGTTACCCCCACCACGGAAACACCCGATATGGAAATCGGTCACCGTGAAGGTGTGCGTCTGCTTGCGGCGCTTTACAGCAAGGAAAGACTTTCTCTTCCTGCAAATGTCAGGAGCTGGTTCCCGCTTCCCTTTTACTGGGCATCCCACGATGCAGTTTGATTTTCACAATAAATATACAGCCACGGCACTTTTTTCAATGCCGTGGCTTTTTATGAGAGAGTATGAAAATGGAATATTTCTATTTTGTTTTTCTTGCCGCTGCGGCTACCTGCACCGGTCTTTATATGTATAAATTTTGTAGCCTGAAAATGAAGATGATTACAGCATCCACCTTTTTAGCGGCAGGCTTGTTTTTATTACTGACGGGACAGCGTTATGAATCCCCTTATTGCTGTCTGCTGTTTGCAGGACTGTTATCATCATTCATCGGAGATTATACACTCAAATTCAATGCATTCGGCATGAAAGGACTGCCCGGCATTGTGAGCTTTGCAGTGGCGCATATGCTGTATATTTCGGCATTTGCGGTGCGTGTGCCACCGACAAAGAGCACAGCATGGCTGCTGTTGCCGTGGGCTGTAATCGTTGCATTTTTCGCGTGGCTCGGCACCAAAAAGCTGAAAATCGATTTTCAGGGCACGGGACCTGCGGTGCTCATGTATGCCATGATCATCACCGTAATGGTGCTGCTCGGTCTGCGTACGGGCATCACGGTTGCCGCACAGGGCGGCTTGCAGACGGTCAAAGGAATTGTGCTGTGCATAGCAGTGTTGTCTTTCATGGCATCGGACTGCGGTGTGTGCATTCAGATGTTCAACCCCACTCCGATATTCAGAATCAGCAAAACGGAAATCAACACGGACCGCTTTTCATCCGTCACTTATTTCGGTGCACAGATTCTGCTTGCAGCTTCAATGCTGCTTTAACGAACAAAGAATCCGACTCACAGCGAGTCGGATTCTTTTCATATACTTTATTCGCCGAGGTATGCTTTTTTGACACTTTCGTCATTCAGCAGATCGGCAGCCTTGCCCTCCATGGTGATCGAGCCGGTTTCAAGAACATAGGCACGGTCGGAAATGGAAAGGGCTTTTTTTGCATTTTGTTCCACAAGCAGGATGGTGACACCCGACTTGTGATAGTCCTTGATGATTTCAAAAACCTGATCCACAAGCAGCGGAGAAAGTCCCATGGACGGCTCATCGAGCATTAAAAGCTTCGGGTGGCTCATCATAGCGCGTCCCATGGCAAGCATCTGTTGTTCGCCACCCGACAAGGTACCCGCAACCTGCTTTTTGCGTTCTCCCAAACGGGGGAAGCGGGTGCAGATTTCATCAATGTCGTCCTTGATTCGTTTTTTGTCTTTCTGTGCATAGGCGCCGAGGACAAGATTTTCATAAACGGTCAGTTCCTGAAACACACGGCGGCCTTCTGGTACCTGGCTCATACCGAGGGATACGAGCTTGTGACCGGGAATTTTGTTGATGACCTGTCCGTCATAGGTCACGGTGCCGCTTTTGATGGGAATGAGTCCCATGATGCTCTGCATGGTGGTGGTCTTACCTGCACCGTTTGCACCGATGAGCGACACGATCTCACCCTGGTTGACTTCAAAATTGATGCCTTTCAGCGCACGGATAACGCCGTAGCAAACTTCGAGATTTTTGACTTCGAGCAATGCCATTTCGTTTCCTCCTTATTCGCCGATGTAGGCTTTGATAACTTCGGGGTTATTGAGTGCTTCGTCGGTTTTGCCCTGTGCAAGGACGGTGCCGAAGTTAAGCACCGTGATTTCGTCGCAAAGTCCCGACACAAATTTCATATCGTGCTCAATCAGCAGAATGGTCAGATCGAACTCGTCACGGATGCGGCGGATGATTTTCATAAGGTCTTCCGTTTCATACGGATTCATACCTGCGGCAGGCTCGTCCAACAACAAAAGCTTGGGATTGGTTGCCAGCGCACGAGCAATTTCGAGCTTTCTCTGCTTGCCGTAGGGCAGGTTGCAGGCAAGATTGTTGCGTTCATCCTCAAGGTCAAAAATACGCAGAATCTCCTTTGCCTTTTCGCGCATTGCCTTTTCGGTTTTGAAATGACGAGGCAGGCGGAAGATGCTTACAAAGGGATTGCACTTGAATTCGGGTTGATTGTGAAGACCGACCATAACATTGCGGATGACACTCATGTTGTTGAACAGACGGATATTCTGGAAGGTACGGGCAATGCCCTTATGATTGATCTGCTCCTGCGTTTTACCCGTCAGCTTTTCGCCGTCAAGATAAAAACAGCCGGTCGTGGGCTGATAAACACCCGTCAGAAGATTAAAAACAGTGGTTTTGCCTGCACCGTTGGGGCCGACAAGACCGTAAAGCTGTCTTTTTTTGATTTCAATGTTCACATTGTCAACCGCCTTCAGACCGCCGAAGGAAATGCCGAGGTTTTCGGTTTTTAAAACGATATCACTCATGTCAATTTCCTCCTTTCTGCGCTTTGTCGGGGGTGTAATCATTATTCTGCTGCAAATCGACGGACAGTACTTCATCCATTTTGATCTTGGTGGGGATTACACGCCAATCTCCCGTGTCACTATGAATTTTACCGGGATTGCGGCGACCCTTTGCTTTTGCAAGCAGAGCTTTGGGAGAAAGCTTATCCTTGACAGGCGCAAGCTTGGGAGCGTTGTTGAAGATAACAAGCACAATGAGAATGAGTGCATAAATGAGATATTTCAAAGCCGCAAGATCGCCCGACAGGTGGCTCTGGAGCTGGAAGTTGATAAATGTGATCAGGGCTGCAGCAATAATGGAGCCGTTGATGCTTGCCATACCGCCGAGCACGACCATGACAAGGATTTCGATGGAATAGTTATAAGAGAAGAACGAGTACAGAACAGGGGTAGTGTAGTGACCGTAGATAACGCCTGCCATGCCGGCGAAGAATGCGGCAATGACAAAGACGAACAGTTTGTAGAAGGTGACATTGATGCCCATTGCCTTGGCTGCGATTTCGTTGTCACGAATGGCGGTAATGGCTCTGCCGTGCTTGCTGCGGATGAGGTTCTGCACAAAGAACAGCACCACAAGCACCACAACAAAGGACACAAGATAAAGGGAAGTTTCCTTACGGGTATCATACTTGATTGCTTGCGTGCTCAGTCCCATTGCCTTGCCGAACACGGACATATTCTTGAAAATGGTACGCACGATTTCACCGAATGCAAGGGTTACAATGGCGAGATAGTCGCCTTTCAGGCGCAATGCGGGAAGTCCGACAAGGAAGCCGAAGAAGGCGGCAAGCAGACCACCGATGAGCATGCTGAGAATCAGAACGATCAGCTTGCTGTCGATCACTTCTGCAAGCTGCATGGCGATATAGCTGCCGACATAGGCACCGACACACATGAAGCCGGCATGACCGAGGCTCAGCTCCCCGAGGAAACCGACAACAAGGTTCAGAGAAACGGCAAGAATGATGCTGTATGCGATCTGCACAAGCAGGTTTGCATAAGAACGGGGCAGATTGCCCGTCTGTGCAATAACAAAGGATACGAGCATAACCGCTGCCACTAAGATGTAGCAGAAATAGTCTGAAATTTTGAGTTTTTTCAATTTATTCATGCTTACACCTTCTCTCTTCTCTTTTTGCCGAGCAGACCGATGGGTCTGACGAGCAGAATCAGGATCAGCATGCCGAATTCAACCGCCGTTGTATAGGGCGCAAGAACAGGAATGCTCAGGCAGATTTTTTCAATCACACCAAGAAGTACACCGCCGATCATGGCACCGGGAATGGAGCCGATACCGCCGATAACGGCAGCCGTAAATGCCTTGATACCGGGCATGGAGCCGAGTGTGGGCTCGGTGGAGGGAATCTGCATCAGATAGAAAATACTTGCGCAGGCCGCCAAGGCGGAACCGATGGCAAAGGTAATCATAATAATGCGATTGACATTGATCCCCATCAGCTGTGCAGCACCTCTGTCCTCGCTGACGGCAAGCATGGCACGACCCGTACGGGTATTTTTGACAAACAGGGTCAGACCTGCCATGATCACGGCACCGACAACCAAAGTAATCAAGGATGACACGCTGATTTCAACAGAGCCGAGGCTGACCGTGCCGAAGGAGGCTACCGTAACCGTCTGTGCTTTTGCACCGAAAATGATCTGTGCAATACTCTGCAGGAAATAACTGACACCGATCGCCGTAATCAGAACCGCCAGCGGAGAAGCACCTCGCAAGGGTTTATATGCCACTTTTTCAATGACAATACCGAAAATAACGCAGGTAACCACTGCCACAACAAGTGCAAGACCGATGTGACCGCCTGCGGCAAGGGTTGTCAGAATTGCATACGCACCGACCATAATAATATCGCCGTGTGCAAAGTTGAGCATTTTGGCAATACCGTAAACCATGGTATAGCCGAGGGCAATCAGGGCATAGATCGCACCTAAGCTCAAACCGTCAAAAATTGTACTCATATTGTGCTCCTTCGCTTTGTTTTTTCTGCACCGTAAAAGGTGCATACGCAATGACAGGATGCGTGTTATTTCAACCTTTTTTACACTTTTCAATCATTGCGTATTCATCTTTTTCAGGCAATAAACAGTGCTTTTGGCCGAGGGACTTGCATCCCCCGGCCATGAATCATTTTGTTTTACGCAAATAAGAGTTGTTCTTATTCGCCGAGGGTAACGATAACGGGAATCTTGGTGCAGGCACCGGTGACATCCCATGTCATTTCGCCGGTAAGTCCCTTGAGAACGAAATCTTCAGCAGTGATGGCAGCAACAACAGCATCGCCGAGAACCTCGGGAGCTACGGTCACATTGTCAACACCTGCCTTGAGCATTGCATTGTAGATAGCATAGATTGCATCATAACCGTCTGCAGCGAACTGGTCGGGAGCAACACCATACTTTTCGGTGTAGTTTGCAACGAAATCAGCAACAAGCTGGTCTTCACTGTTCACATCGAAGGGAGTGATGTACTTGATGGTGTTGGTAACGGTTTCGTCGATCTGATCGGCAACACCGTCAAGACCGTCACAGCCGAACAGAAGAGCATCGCAGCCCTTGGAAACACAGGTCTTGGCAATCAGACCGGCTTCGGTGTAATAAATGGGAAGGAAGATAACGTCGCAATCCTTGAGTGCTTCAACCTGGGTGGAGAAATCTCTGTTGTTTTCGTTATCGAAGCTCTGTTCGATGTAGGAAACATTCAGCTCCGCCATCTTGGCTTTGAAGGCTTCGTAGATACCGGTGGAGTAGGGATCGGAGTTGTCATAGATTGCACCGATGTTTGTGAAGTTTGCAGTCAGCTCTTCGGCTGCAAGGATGCCCTGGTCGGGATCACCGAAGCATACGCGGAATGCATAGTCAGAGGTAGCAATAACGGAAGCTGCGGAAGCAGAGGGAGTGATAAAGAAAACACCGTCTTCGTCTGCTCTGGATGCGAAGGATTCGCAGGAGCCGGAAGTAACGGAACCGATGGAGATCTGCATGCCTGCTTCATAGAGAGCATCGTAACCGGTGGAAGCATCGGCAGCCGTGCTCTTGTCGTCCTTCATGTCAAACTTGAACATGACACCGTTCAGACCGCCGTTGGCATTGATTTCTTCAACTGCAAGGGTTGCACCCTGCTGTACGGAGATACCGTAGGAAGAAGTGTCGCCGGTAAGCGGACCGGTTGCACCGATGAAATATTCGGTGTTGTTTGCAGTGTACTGACCGACCTCGGAGAAGTCAAAAGCAGCATCTGCATTGTCGTCAGCGGCATTGCCGTCGGAAACAGCATCACCGTTGGTTGCGGGGTTGGTGGGATCTTCCGTGCCGCCGCATGCTGCAAATGCAACAACCAGGCTCAGGCAAAGAAGAAGAGCAATGATTTTGGAAAACTTTTTCATGTTTGTTTCCTCCTTAAAATTTCTGCAAGCTGCTTTTTGCAGCTTTTCAGATAAAATGAATATAACATAATGTATTTTTAATGTCAATATTTTTATTATATTTATTACATTATTGTAAATTTTAAAGAAAAAGGATGTAAAGTAACCGAAGCTCTTTACATCCATTCTTAATTATCTGAAAGCAACTCTGCTTCGCAGCTTCTGCAGCACGCGTGACAACGGCAGAATCAGCAAGCCTGAAACCGCGTTTCCGACACAGTGCAGAATATCAAACGAAAAGCCGGCACCGATCCAGACAAGCATCTGTTCAAAATCAAGACCGAACAGCAGCGCCTGCGCAGGTGCATACAACACTCCGTACAGCAATCCGTGCAGAGCACACACTACGGGATAGACCACCGCAGCGGCTTTTGCGGGCATTTTTTTCGGCAACAGCATGGTGATGCCCCAAAGAACGGTCCATATATACAGATACGGCATCCACCACAGCGAAAAGCCTGCGTATAAGCCCTGAATCAGGACATACAGATAAATCGGAATCAGTGCATATCTGCGATAAACGATCGTCAGCAGCATGGTGAACATGCCGAGCAGGTGGATATTCGGCAGAAATTCCATCAGCTGCTTGGAGCAGAACATCAGCGCCGCAAACATGGAAAACACGGCAAGGTCTGCCAAAGGCAACGCACCGACCTTACCGTTTCTTTTTTTGTTCTTTTCGGTTTTCTGCGGTTCAGCCTGCGGTGTAGACAAGCTCATACTGTTCACCGTCGGCAACGGGAGTTTCACTCGCACCCGTCATCAGCATTTCGCCGTTGCTGTAAAGTGCCCAGTAGGCTTTATCAAGATCATAATCGGCACGCACACCGTTGACGAACTTGATATAAAGGCCGTATGCACCGTCATCACCGTCAACAAGATTTGCGTCCAGAAGCGCATCTGCAAGGTTATCGGCATCTGTTTTTACGGTAAAGGTGCTTTCAACAGCATCGGCATCAACGACCTTAACGGTCAGCGCAACGGCACCCTCACCGAGCACATCACCGTCAGCAAAAACGGCTGCGGCATCGCCGTCAGTGGCAAGATCACCGTCAGACACAGCATTGCCGTCCGATACGGCATCGGTTGCGTTTTCGATCTGCGGATTTTCCTGCGTACAGCCGCAGAAAATGCACAGCATGCTGAGCAGACAGCAGAGAATGGCAAGCAATTTTTTGTTCATCACATTTTTCTCCTTACATAAAAAAATCGTACTCTGCAAATCAGAGCACGACACAAAATCCCTGTCGGGATTCTTTGTGTGTCGTGTTCCCCTTTTGCCCGGGAACCGTTTCACAAACGAAGGACTGAGCATTCCGACTTCTCAAGAAGAGTTACGGCAATGGCTGTTGCTCCGGATTTGCACCGGATTTCCTCAGCACCGCACAAGTGCGCTGTGTGCGGCCGTGCCATCTGCGTGACACGCAGTCGTGTGATTCAGTTGCAATTATTTTAACATTCTTTTGCAATATTGTCAAGATTCCTCTTGCGAATGCAGGAAAAAGGGTATATAGTAATAGAAAAAAAGTAAAATAAAGGAGAAAAACAATGAAAGAAGTAACCCGTAAGGTCATCCTGTGTTACACACTGCCGCAGTTTGCGGTCGGTCTGTTCACAACGATGCTCAATAATTATCTGATCTATTTCTATCAGCCGACCGCAGCTTCGGGGCTGCCGACACTCATCACGCAGGGCATCGTGGTGCTCGGTGTGCTCACTGTCATCGGCTTCATCAAAGCCGCAGGTCATGTTATTGATGCCGTTTCCGATCCGCTTGTTGCGAATATCAGCGATAAATGCAAGCATAAGGACGGACGCAGGATCCCGTTCATGCGTTGGTTTGCAGTACCCTATGCGCTGTCCTCCCTGTTCATCTTCTGTGCACCGGCAAGTGAACCGGGCATGATCAACAATGTTTGGCTGACCGTGTGGCTGTGGGGCTATTATATTTTCTATACATTATACATGATACCGCACCATGCGCTGTTGCCCGAAATGATCAGCTCCGCATCGCGCCGTGTGGATGCCTACACAATGGAATCCCTCTTTTTTGTTTTAGGAAGCATGGTCGGATATGCAACCACGGCTTTCGTTTCAATCATCAAGAATTTCGGCTTCACACCGCTTGCAGCATGGAGAATCACTTTCGGCATTTTCACCGCTGTCGGTGTTGTTCTTCTGCTTCTGCCGACCTTCACCATCAAGGAAAAGGACTATGTGCAGTCCGTGCAGCCCACCGTGCCGCTGACGGCATCGCTGAAGCATGCTTTTGCAAACAGGAACTTCACGGTGCTGACCGTTGCGCAGCTGCTGGAGGGTACGGGCATGGCAATTTTCCAGGCCTGCATCATGTATTACATCACAAGCCTGCTTGAGCTGCCCGAATCGCAGTCCATTATCATCATGGCTTCGTCCATTGTCGGCTCACTGATTCTGTATCCGTTTGTCAACAAATGGGCAAAGAACAAGGGCAAAAAAATCCCGATGATGGTCGGCTGCACAGTATTTGCACTCAGCTGCTTTGTCATCTGCTTTGTGGATAAGCTGCCCGGCACAAGCATGGTCAAGGGTGTGCTGTTTGCACTTGTGGTTGCATTCCCGTTTGCAGTGCTCAACATTCTGCCCGGCTCGATGATGAGCGATGTAATTCAGCACGATACCATCAAAACAGGTGTCAATCAGGAGGGCATTTTCAGCGCGGCAAAGAGCTTCATTACCAAAATGGGCACCTCCATTGCCATTATGATCGTACCTTCCCTGACGGTTATCGGTGCGGTTGAGGGCGAAAACATCGGCAAAACGGGCCTGATGCTGACGGGTGTTGTCGGCGGCGTATTCACCCTGCTTTCGGTCATCGCATTTGCGTTCTATAAAGAAAAGGACATTCTTGCAGACATCCGTACACATAAGGAACAAACAGAGCAGAAATAATTCTGCACTTTATAATGAGATCCGTTCAGGCGGGTCTCATTTTTTGATAAATTATGGTTTAACGGGCTGAAATTTTGTTGTTCATCCCGTAGGGGTCGGTTTGTTCATGTTTTGTAGGGAACGGATAATCCGTTCCGCCCCCGTTCGATCAAGTTTTTTTTGCAAACGGAACGCATGATATGTACAGTGCAGTATGATTGTATACAGGTATGCAAGATGATTGTATACAGTTTTGTGATATATTAAAGGCAAGAAAATAACCTAAAGAGGAGGTTATTCAAATGCCTTGGAGGGACAAAACTGTGGAAGAATTAAGAA
>JAZNCO010000013.1:0-21656 GCA_045587645.1 Acutalibacteraceae bacterium
TTGACCAAATTTGTGCAAACTTGGTTAACCTGAAGTCACTTCGTGACATCTTTTTCTCCGAAAACGGGAACCCCTTTGTCAGCTTCGCTGACATTTCCCCTAACAGGGGAATAACCTTTCAGGGGCGACGAGTGTTTGAGAGGGAAATTCACTTTGCAAACACCTCGCTAAACCATAATTTACAAATTTGTATCTTTGATCGTATCTTCCAGATCGCCGAGTGTCCATGTGTCATCCGTGACGGTGATTTTGTCGGCAAGCATGTCGCTGACCAATACCGAGCCGTCCTTGCACAGAAATACCGCACCCACGCGGTAGTCGCGCAGTACCTGCAAGGTCTGCTCTGTCAATCCGTGAATGAACAGCACCGTGGACAGTGCATCGCTGACGATGCCGCCCTCTGCAACAACCGTGACACCGAGAATCTCATTTTCCACGGGCATCCCCGTTTTGGTGTCAAGAATATGATGATAAGTTTTGCCGTCTTGTTCAAAGGTCTTTTCATAGCTGCCCGAGGTGGAAATGACAAGACTGCCGCCGTTGCCCTCTGTGCGCAGTGCGAGGGTGGCGCAATATTCATCCGTGTCACCGTAGGGGGCGCGAATGCCGACCGTCCAATGCTCCTCATCGGGGTGGTTGCCGTACAGCAGCACCGTGCCGCCGACAGTGAGCACGGCAGGGGAAAATTCTCTTCGCAATGCAGGCAGTGCGCTTGTGCAGGCAATGCCCTTGCCAAATGCGCCGAGGTCAAGTCTTTGACCCTCCGCCTTGTTGACGGTCAGTCGTTCCTCGGTCAGGGTCAATTGCTGATCGTCCACCGTTTGCAGGGCTTGTGTGAGCGCCTGTGCATCGGGCAGGGTCGGATTTTCGGTGTCAAAGCCCCATAATTCACTGACCGCGCCGATGGTGATATCCAGTACGCTTCCCGTGGTGTTGCATATAGAAAGGCAGTCACCGATGATGTTGAAGGTTTCACGACTGACGACCTGACCGTTTTTGGATTCATTGATCTTATAAATGTCCGAATCGGTAATGTTTGCCGAGATCAGACGGTCGGTTTCGTTTATGTAGCTGAGCACATCCTGCGCGGTCTGCTGTGCATTTTCCGAGCCGTAAATACGCACACTTACAACACTTCCCATGGCAAATCCGAGCTGTTCATCATATTCGGTTTTGCTTTTGCATGCGCTCAGTGAGAGCAGAAGAAGAATTGCCGTCAGCAGGGCAAGGTGTTTTTTACGCATGATGTTACTTCCTTATTTCATTATTTTCCGGCACAGCTCGTCATAAATTTCTGTCTTGAACCAGCCGGTTTTCTGCATGCTTACATTTTTGGCGGACAGAATGCTGAAGCCGATTCTGCCGAATTTTCCTTTTTGCATCAGAATATTGGTATGCAATCTGCATTCCTGTATGTCGGGATATAAGAATCTGCCTGTTTTTTTATTCAGAATACCGCTTGAACAGCAGAATACATTTTCTTCAAGGCTGACCGTGCGTGTTCTTTGCGAGAGCACACCCGATACGATGCCGAGAACAAGAATTGCTGCCGACAGAATCCATCCGTACGGCGTAAATATAAATGCCGGCACAGCCGCAATTATCGTTGCAAGTGCTGTGAGAATGAATGCAGGAAGCAGTGCCGCTTTTTCGGAAACGATCGGGGCTTGGGTGCTTGTATAGGCAGGCAGCAGCTCGTTTATCAGCTGCTGTGCGCGGTCTTTTCCGACAAGCAGACACAGACGGGGAGATTCGTTCTTCTCGTTGCCGAGTCCCACCACAGCCAGCTCCACACTGCAAAAGCCGAACAGCCTTGCAAGCAGGCTTTGTTTCAGGAATACAGCCTTGACTCTTGACTTTTCAAATGCATAATTCTGCGTGCGCAGCTTGCCGTGCGAGATATAAATGCGCTTGCCGTCCGTTTCAAGGCGAAAATCCGACAGATTCAGAACACCGAGCACGAGAGAGCCTGCGTATGCGACAGCGGAAATTGCAATGGCAGTCAGCGCATCCTGCAGGGAAACCGCCGTTTCACCCACAAACATCGGCAGAAACACGGCAACGGCTGTCAGAATCTGCACAAAGGGAATGCTCAACAGCTTGTGTCGGATTGCATCGGCAATCGTAAATGAGGCAAGCAGGGTACGGGGTGCATCCTCCGTCTGCTTTTTTCCGGCATCGCGCAGAGAAAGAACGGCATCCTTGAACTGCAATGCCTGCTCTTTTTTCAAAATAAAGATAAAATCGGTCTTGTTGGCGGTCACGGCAGAGTTGATGTCGATTTTGACTTTTGCCGTACCGACGAGCTTTTCAAAAATGTTCTGCTCCACATTCACCGTTGTAATGCTTGCAACGGGCAGCTTGGACAGCTTTTTCATGAGTGTTCTGCGCTCGGAAAACAGCATCCCGCCCTCAATGTGAAATGTGGTTTTGCGCCAGCGCAGAATGCTGACCGCCACAACAACAAGCAGCATCAGCAAAACACCGGCAGCAGACAGCAGCACTGAAAAATTACCGTTCATGAGCTGTGCGAGCACGGTTTTCCAATATGATATTTTTATGAGGTCTGCCATGCTTTGCGTGCCTGCCGTCAGCACATTGCCCAGCAACAGCAGAATCAGCAGCAGATACGAGCCTGTTTTTTCAAGAATACAGGTCGGGTGATTGCGTTGCGGTGTATTAAACATCTTGTTCACCCTTCTGATTGCGCAGCTTCTGTGTGACGACAGTGTTAAGCGTTTCGCAGATGGCTTCAGCCTTGTCAAGCTCCAAAAAACGCATGCTTGCGGTTGCGCCTGCCGTTGTGACGGTCACCTTTGCAAGACCGAAGCGTGTGTCGATGGGGCCTCTTGTGATGTCGATCTGATGAATGCGGTCGATGGGGACAATGGTTCTGCGAATGTAAATAATTCCCTCAATGATCTCAATGCGGTCATCGGCAATCAGATATCTGTATCTGCGAAAGCGCACAACGGGAGAAATAAGCATCCACAAAAGCGCAATCACGCCGATACCTGCCCACAGGCAGGCACGCAGAATGCCGTAGCCGTACACGGGCAGAAAATAAATGCCTGCGCACAAGGCACCGCCTGCAAGCAGACCCTGCAGAACGGCAGTAATGAATAATACGGGCTTTGCTTTTTTTGAAAGAGAGGTATATTGCATCAATCGTTGTTTCCTTTTATGAAATTGAGAATCATTTCCTTGCTGACCGTGCCTGCAAAGAACGATACCGTGCCGCACAGACGGCTGACGGGATTCGGATCCCATTCCGACGGGTCGGCGGCTTTGATTCCGTTTTCTTCGAGCAGCGGCAGCAGGGCGGTGATTCTTTTTTTGAAATCCTTGTAATTCTTGTTTTCCTTTTTCGTCCATCCCGTTTCGCTGACGGCTGCAAAGCGCGGCCAGGTCATATAGCAAAGGCGGGAAAAATCACGCACATGCTCGGTCCAGATGGGCGTTTCCACACCGATTGTGCTGTCAGACTTTGTTTGTCCCTTTATTACGGGATCTGCATTGTAGGTCTTGGACACGGGGGTCATGTCGTAGGGATAGTCCGTGTAGTAGTGGTAGTAGTCGGAATAGATCAGCTTGCCTCCCTTGTTTGCAAAATCGGGGCATTTCTTTTTGCGATCCATCCAGTTCTGAATGATCAGTCCGTCGGGCAGAAGGTCACTTGCCAGTGTTTCGTTCCAGCAGATGACCTTGCGCTCTTTTTTTGCAAGGTAGTCTGCAATGCGGCAGGTCATGTAGCCCTGTAATTGTTCTTCGTCCGTGAATCCGAGCTCAGCCTTGCGCTTCTGACAGTCGGGGCAGGCTTTCCAATACTTTTTCGGGGCTTCGTCACCGCCGATGTGAATGAATTCGTCAGGGAATATCTCGCACACCTCGTCAAAGAGCTTAAAGAGAAAATCGAACACTTCTTCCTTGCCTGCACACAGAATGTCGGGGAAGATGCCGCCTTCGGTTTTGATGGCAACGGGTTGCCCCTTGCAGGACAATGCGGGCTTTGCGTGCAGTACGGCACTCATGTGACCGGGAAGATCAAATTCGGGAATGACGGTCATAAAACGAGCATGGCAGAAGTCAATGATTTCTTTCATCTGCGCTTTGGTGTAATAACCGCCGTAGGGGGTGTTGTCATGCACCTTGCCGAAATCCGAGGACGGGCGCACCGAGGAAATTTTCGTCAGCTCCGGAAATACTTCGCTTTCAAAGCGGAAGCCCTGATCGTCACTTAAATGCCAGTGAAAAACATTGAATTTGAACAAAGCCGCCGCATCAATGAATTTTTTGATTTCATCCACGCTCTGCATGTGGCGCACCGAGTCCAGCATGACACCTCTGTATGCATAGGCAGGTGCATCCTTGACGGTAAGGCAGGGGATGTTGTTACCATACACGGCTTTGAGCTGGCGCAGAGTCTGCTGTGCATAGAAAAAGCCCTTTTCATCCGCCGCCGTGATCACTGTTTTATCTTCGCACAGCACCATATTGTAGCTTCCGTCGGTACGCAAATTTTTGTCGGTTTGTTTTTCGATGTTTTCAACATTTGCAAATTTGTCAGCTGTGTTGATGCTGCAATGCGCAGGCTTGGGTACAATGCTTGCAAAGGTCATTTTCTCATCCCCGAATCATTTGTTGAATTATCCAATTTATTATTATACTACTTTTTTCTTATTTAGTAAAGAAAAGAATAAAAAAAATATATACAAAAGAACAGGCACTTTTTTGTGTATAGTAGAATACGCTTGTTTTTGCAACTTTCCCTGCAGATCCGATAAAAGGAATTGAATTGTATCACAAAATGCGTTATAATGTGGTTAATTCCTTTTTGAAAAGAGTTTTTTACCATGAAAGCAAGTGAAAACAGACATTATAAAGTCCTCGAACTGGACAAGGTTCTGCACAGACTGGCAGAGCTGACCACCTGCGAGGATGCAAAATGGGAAGCAGAGCGCATTCTGCCCTGCACATCCCTTATGGAAGCAAAGGCGCTGCTGAATCAGACCGAGGCGGCTTATCTTCTGCTTGCCAAATTCGGCGGCCCGTCCTTCGGCAGTATGAAAAATGTAAACAATGCGCTGTTCCGTGCAAGCGCAGGCGGTGCGCTGACTATGAAAGAGCTGCTCGACATAGCGGAAGATCTGCGTGTCATCCGTTCCGTATCCGAATGGCGGTTCCGTCAGCCGGGTGCGGACAGCTGCCTTGACCTTTTGTTCGGTGCGCTCATGCCGCAACGGCTGCTGGAGGAAACCATTGTCACCTCCATTGTCAGCGAGGAGGAAATGAGCGACCGTGCTTCACCGGCTTTGGCGGATATCCGTCGCAAAATGCGTCAGCAATCGCAGAATATCCGCGACAAATTAGACAGCATGGTGCATTCCGCACACTACAAGCAATATCTGCAGGATGCCATCATCACACAGCGCAACGGCCGCTTTGTTGTGCCGGTTAAAAATGAGTTCCGCGGCAATGTGCCGGGTCTTGTGCATGACACCTCGGGCAGCGGCTCGACCGTTTTCATTGAACCGATGGCGGTTGTGGAAGCCAACAACGAGATCCGTGTACTGCAAGGTAAGGAACGCGAAGAAATCGACCGCATTCTTGCCGAATTGTCTGCACAGGCAGGCGAAGTGGCAGACACCGTCAAGCACAGCTATGAATGCCTTGTGGAGCTGAACCTCATTTTTGCCAAGGCAAGGCTTGCCTATGACATGAATGCAAGTGTTCCCGAGCTCAACGAAGACGGCATCACTGTGCTCAACAAGGCAAGACACCCCTTGCTCAACAAAAAAACAGTCGTCCCCGTGGATATTTCACTGGGCGACCGCTTTGATACACTGATGATCACAGGCCCCAACACGGGCGGCAAGACCGTTTCCATCAAAACGCTCGGTCTTCTCACCCTCATGGCTGCCTGCGGTCTGATGGTGCCGTGTGCGGATGAAACAAAAATCTGCATCTACCGCAAGGTGTTTGCCGATATCGGTGACGAGCAAAGCATTGAGCAATCGCTCTCCACCTTTTCTTCGCACATGACCAATATCATCAACATTATAAAAGAAAGCGACACCGACTCCCTTGTGCTCATCGACGAATTGGGTGCAGGCACCGACCCCGTGGAGGGTGCGGCACTTGCCATGGCGATTCTTGAACGGCTGCATCTCAACGGCAGTAAGATTGCCGCCACCACGCACTATGCGGAGCTGAAAGCCTACGCTCTGCAGACCGCAAGGGTGGAAAACGGCAGCTGCGAATTTGATGTACAATCGCTTCGTCCGACCTACCGTTTGCTCATCGGTGTGCCCGGCAGGAGCAATGCCTTTGCCATCACCGAGCGCCTCGGCATGGATATGGATGTGATTCTGCGTGCCAAAGAGCTTGTGGAGGCCGATGACCTGAAATTTGAGGATGTGGTGGATTCCCTTGAGGAAAGCCGTCTGAAGATGGAAGAAGAGCGCGACGAAGTCTCTGTCAAGCGTGCCGAAGCCGAAAAAGCACTTGCCGAAGCGCAGAAAAAGCTTGCAGAAGCCGAGGAGCTTCGTAAAAAAGAATACGAAAAGGCACAGACCGAAGCACTTCGCATCACCGAAAATGCCCGCCGTGAAGCCAATGCACTGCTCATGGAGGTCGAACGCTTCCGCAAGGACATGAAAACCACCAAGGATGCCGCCGACCTTGCCGCCAAGGCTCGTTCAGCCATGAAAAAAGACCTGTCAAGCCTCGACAGTGCCGTCAATCCCGTGGTGTCCTCGCTGTATGAGGACGAGGACTACACACTGCCCCGTCCGTTGGTGGCAGGCGACCGTGTGCTGATTGCCGACATCGGCAGAGAAGCGGATGTCATCACCCCCGTTGACCGCAAGGGCAATGTGGAGGTGCTTGCAGGCTCAATCAAAATGCGTGTGCAGATCAACCGTCTGCGCCTGCTTGAAAAGAAAAAAGAAAAGAAAAAGACCGTTTCCGCCCCCACCGTGGCAAGAAGCGAATCCAGACTCACCGCCAGTGCCGAAAACCGCGTGGATCTGCGCGGTATGAACAAAGAGGAAGCCCTGTTCACACTCGATGCATTCATTGACAGTATGCTTTTGTCGGGTCTGCAGGAATTCACCGTCATCCACGGCAAGGGCACGGGTGTCTTGCGTGAAGCGGTGCAGCAGCATCTGAAAAGCAACAAATTCGTCAAAACCCACCGTCCCGGCCTTTACGGCGAAGGCGAAAACGGGGTTACGATTGTGACATTGAAATAAAAATTGATTGCAGGTGTGAAAAATGAAATATGCCATTCTCGTTGCCGTTGTGCTTGCCGTTATTGCGATCGTGTGTGTCTGCGTTCTCAAATTCGGCCCTTCAAAATTCACAGGCGAAGACTACACCATCCCCGAGCTTGATTTAAGCGAGCTGCCCGACGAGCTTGTCGGGACGGAATTTGAATACCTTTATGAACTTCCCGTTGTGGATGACATGTATGACTACATGGCACACCCCGATAGCGTGCTGCTGCAAAACGGTGATATTCTGACCGTCTATCCGCAGGGTCACGGCAAGGGTGCGATTCTCAACAAAATCAGCACAGATGGGGGCAAAAGCTGGTCGCAAACCATCGAAAACACCCCTGAAAGCTGGGTGCATTCCCTTGAAACCCCCACCGTATACCGTCTTGAGTTTTCCGACGGCACACCCGACAAGCTGATTCTGATTTCCGCCAACTCCAAATGGCCGAATATGGAAACCCCCGGCGGCTTTGAATGCTCGATTTCAACCGATGAGGGGCAGACCTGGTCCGAGTTCCAACGGTTTTTCAGCTTCCAAGATGAATTTTCCGTCATTCCCATTGTTGCCATGGCAAGCCTGACGAGGCTGAAAGAAAACGGCGAATTTGTCGATAAATGGATGGGACTGTTCCATGACAGTGAGTTTTACAACTACAAAACCATTCTCACCTTTGACGAAAACGGCAATATGCAATGGAGCACACCCGAAAAATATCTTGCCGATTACCGTGCAATCGAAGAATCCGCCCGTCTTTGCGAAATTGAAGTGATCCGCTCCGACAACGGACAGGGGGATGCGCTTTGTCTGATTACCCGAAGCAATGCAAAAAACATCAACACCATGGTGTCCTTTTCTACGGACGAGGGCAAAACATGGACTGAACCGCGCACCGCACCTGCGGCTCTCAACGGCGAACGACACAAGGCGGAATACACCGCGGACGGCAGACTTGTGATCACCTTCCGTTCCATTGAACGCGGCAAAAAAGCACAGCTCTATGCCAAAAAGCAGGATCGCAGCCGCGGTTGGATCAGCGAAGGTCTTGTCGCATGGGTCGGCACGTATGACGATCTGAAAAACGGCACCGAGGGACAATACCGCATCAAATTGGCACACGTTTATCTTGACACGCAGCAAAAGCCCGGTTACTATGCAGGCTCCGACACGGGCTACTGCGGCAATGTGGTGCTGGAGGATGACACCGTGGTCATCACAGGCTACGGAAAGTTCAGCCCCGACCAAAAAACCGCAGACGGAGAGAGCCTGAAAACCTATATCTGCTCCAAGCGGATCCGTCTTGCGGATACCGATGCATTGGTAGAAAAATTTTTTGCGAACAAAAAATAAAACATACCGCCCGAGGCAATAAAAGCACTCTGTTGCACTGCAAATCTATATATGTTTTTCTTATTTTGTTTAAACATATAACAAAAAATAGAAAGGACTGCTTCTGATGCTTAAAACTTTGAAAAAAATCTTTTCAATCATTCTTGCATTCTTTTCACTGCTGTTCAGCGGTGCTGATCTGGGTGAAGAGATCCGTTATCTGCGGTATGATACGGATGCAACATTTGTATCCCTGCCTGCCGATGAGCTGAAACTCACGCAGGAGGAAAAGGACACATGCCGCGCATGGTATGAAGAAAACATACTGTATGCAGGACAAAACGGTGTTGCACCCGCCTATGATTTTTCAATCAACGGCATTCCGCTTTCCATGCAGCTTTCCGATTGGCAGTTTACCGTAACCCCGGCGGCAGAAAACCGCAAAAACGGTCAAACCTCCGTCATCACCCTGACAAACGAAAAAGCAGGCCTGCAGACAACGGTGGAAGCCACGCTTTACATTGAAAATGTCACCTGCGAATGGACGGTATCCGTACAAAACATTGACGATAAAAATTCCGGCGTGCTCTCTGACTTTTATGCAGCGGATTGCATTCTGCCCGTTGACGATGCGGAGATTTATTTCAGCCGCGGTAGCGAAAGCAATGCAGAGGACTTCACAATGCTTCACGCCGACACTCCCGTTCTGCCCATGACCGTCACAACCAAGGACGGACGCTCCACCACAGAATTTCTGCCTTATTTTAATTTAAACGGCAACAGCGGTGTTGTGCTCGGTATCGGCTGGTCGGGTCTGTGGGAGGCTACCTTCAAAAATTGCAGCAAGGGCATGCAGGTCAAGGTCGGACAGAAAAATCTGCTCGGCTGTCTTGAGCCGGGAGAATCCGTTCGTTCGCCGCTTGTATCGCTCACCTTCTACAACAACGAAAATCCCGTCAAGGGCTTCAATGCATTCCGCAGCTGGATCACCGACTGTGTCTACCCTGACAATGTCCCCACGGTGCAGAACAACATGGATATCCTTTTTGTAAGCAACACACGCACCGATGCGGAAATTTTCTACGATCTTGCGCACTTTGACAATGCAAGATCTCCTTACATTGATAACTATTGGATGGATGCAGGCTGGTATGCAGGCTGTGAAGAAAGCTGGGCAGACGGTGTCGGCAACTGGACGACATCAAAGAACCGTTTCCCCGACGGCATCAAAGCCATCGCGGACTATGCCGCCGAATATGAAAAAGGGATCGTGCTCTGGTATGAGCCCGAGCGCCTTACCTCCAACAGCTATCTCTATTCGGTCGGCTCACAGCATGAGGATTGGCTTGTGGATCTCGACCCGGATGCAGATTTCAACCAGACCGTCATGTGGAACCTCGGCAACGATGCGGCACGGGAATTTTTAAGTGAATACATCAGCAATTCTCTGCTTGAAAACGGTATTGCCATCTATCGTCAGGACTTCAATTTCAGTCCGACAGAGTTTTGGCAGAATCTGGATCTGAAGGCAGGCCGTGTCGGCTTTGCCGAAAACCACTACATCACGGGTCTGTATACATACCTGGATTATCTGTTTGAAGCCGTGCCCGGTCTTGTGATGGACAATTGCGCAAGCGGCGGCAGACGACTGGATCTTGAAATGACCCGCCGCAGTGTTCCCATGTGGCGCAGCGACTACAACTGTGACCAGACCCTGCCGGATCTGTTGGATGCAACGCAGGCACACACCTACGGTCTTTCGTTCTGGCTGCCCGTAAGTGGTACATTTATCAACTTCGACACCGAATACGGCATGCGCAGCTCCATTATGCCCATTCTGCAAGTTCCCATGGCGGCACCGGAGGCTGCCCTCACCGCATACCGCACCGAGCGTGAAGCACAGATGCTCAATTTCTTCCCGCTTTCCTTCGGCGGCACGGATCCCGAAAAGATCACCGCCATGCAGTACGGTGACGAAGCGGCAGGCTGTGCGTTGATCTATGCCCATGCCGAGCATGAAGTCGATTCCTTTGCCGTTTATTTCAGCGGCTTGCAAACGAATGCGGCCTATACGGTTACGGATGCAGACACTCCGATCGAGGCGGTCTCATTTACCGGCGAAGAACTGATGGCAGGTGCTTACAGCGTTACCTTCCCCGAAGGCAGAAAAGCGATTGTGCTGAATTATACCGCGCAATAAAACAGCATGGTGTAAAGTTAAACTCTTTACATTTGTGAATTTTTCCGCTTTGTCAAATTTCCTCTTGACAAGGCGGTTTTTTTATACTATAATGCCCCCTGTAAAGTTTCCTATCTTTACACCGAAGGAGCGTTTATTGTGGCCAAAAATCTTGACCTCATCCTGCTGCTTGACTTCTACGGCGATATGCTTACACCCAAGCAGCGTGAATTTGTGGATTATTATTACAACGATGATCTCTCCCTTGCCGAAATCGCACAGAATGTCGGCATCACCCGTCAGGGTGTGCGTGATGCCATCAAGCGTGCCGAGGTGCAGCTGACGGAAATGGAAGAAAGACTCGGTCTTGTCAGCCGTTTTCAGAGCATGCAGGCAGGCCTTACGGAAATCATCGAATGTGCCGATGCCATCAACAAAGAAAACCTTTCCTGCGGACTCTCGCGTGAAATCAACGATCTGACCGTCCGCATTCAGTCTATTGCAATGTCCCTGTCCGAATAAAGGTGCATTGCAGATGAACGGCAAGCCGCTGTGCCGTTCGTTTTTCAGCAATACATGCAGCGGCAGAAACGGAGAACCATATGGCTTTTGAAGGTCTTTCCGACAAGCTCGAATCCGCGTTTAAAAAACTCAAAAGCAAGGGTGCGCTGACCGAATCCGACGTCAAGGATGCGATGCGAGAGGTGCGTCTGGCACTGCTCGAGGCTGACGTCAGCTACAAGGTCGCCAAGGACTTCACCGCAAAGGTAACCGAAAAGGCGATCGGTGCGCGTGTTATGGAGAGCCTGACACCCGCACAGATGGTCATCAAGATCGTCAACGAAGAGCTCACCGCACTCATGGGCGGCACGCAGGCAAGGCTTGCAAGTGCTTCTCATCCCCCCACAATCGTCATGCTTTGCGGCTTGCAGGGTTCCGGTAAAACCACCCACTGCGCAAAAATCGCAAAGTTCCTCAAAAAGCAGGGGCACAGACCTTTGCTTGTCGCCTGCGACATCTACAGACCCGCTGCTATCAAGCAGCTGCAGGTTGTCGGTGAGCAGGTCGGTGTTCCCGTTTTTGAAATGGGCAAGGAAAACCCCGTCACCATTGCCAAGGAAGCTGTCAAGCTCGCCAAGGACCACGGCTATGACTATGTGTTCCTCGATACGGCAGGCCGTCTGCACATCGACGAAACGCTGATGACGGAGCTGAAAAATATCAAGGCAGAGGTCAAGCCCCACGAAATCCTGCTTGTTATCGACTCCATGCTCGGTCAGGATGCGGTCAACGTTGCATCCACCTTCAACGAAGCACTCGGCATTGACGGTCTTGTGCTGACCAAGCTCGACGGTGACACCCGTGGCGGTGCGGCACTGTCCGCAAGAGCCGTTACAGGCAAGCCCATCAAGTTCGCAGGTGTGGGCGAAAAGTTAGATGACCTTGATGTGTTCCACCCCGACCGTATGGCAAGCCGAATCCTCGGCATGGGCGATGTGCTGTCTTTGATTGAAAAGGCAGAAACCGCACTCGACGAAAAGAAGGCAGAAGAGCTTGAAAAGAAGCTCATGCAGAATAAATTCGACCTCAATGACCTGATGGATCAGATGCTCGAGCTTCGCAAAATGGGCTCGATGAAAGATCTGCTTTCCATGATCCCGGGGGTCGGCAAAAAACTCAAGGATCAGGATGTGGACGAAAGCGGTATCGATAAGACACTCGCAATCATCCGTTCCATGACTCCCAAGGAGCGCACCAAGCCCGAAATCATCAACGCTTCACGCAAGCGCCGCATTGCAGCCGGCTGCGGAATGCAGGTGGAGGATGTCAACCGCCTGCTGAGCCAATACAAGCAGATGCAGAAGCTGTTCAAGCAGATGAACGGCAAGGGCGCAAAGAAAAAGATGAAGCGTATGTTCCCCGGCGGAATGCCCGGCGGCATGGGTGGCGGTATGCCCGGAATGCCCCCGATGGGCGGTTTTTAATCAGATTTGAACGCACAAGCGTTTGAATAAATAAATTTTGTTAATATTATTTTGGAGGTACCATAAAATGGCAGTAAAAATCAGACTTCGTCGCATGGGCGCTAAGAAAGCTCCCTTCTATCGTGTTGTTGTTGCAGATTCCCGTTATCCTCGTGACGGCAGATTCATCGAAGAAATCGGTTACTACAACCCCATGACCGAGCCCAGCACCGTTAAGATCGATGCTGACAAGGCAAAGCAGTGGATCGCCAACGGCGCACAGCCCACCGATACCGTCAAGAGCCTGCTCAAGAAGAACGGCATCATCGACTAATCCACCCCGGAAGGAAACAAAGCATGAAAGAATTGCTCACCACCATCGCACAGGGCCTTGTTGAAGCTCCCGAATCGGTTGTTGTAACCGAGGACGAAATCAACGAAGAAGGCGTTGTTGTGTTCCATCTTCACGTTGCTGAAGACGACATGGGTCGCGTCATCGGCAAGCAGGGCTGCATTGCAAAGGCAATCCGCACCGTTATGCGCTCCACCGCAGTTCGCCGCAACATGAAGATCCAGGTCGAAATCGACTGATTTTCGCACAAAACGAAACCGTATCGGACATCAATCCGGTACGGTTTTTGTTTATCGTTTATTTTTTGATTTTATCCCAATATTCCTTGGCTGCCTGCTCGGTGCGGTTTTCACCGAACTGATAGTAGGTGGCATTTTTGAGGTTATCGGGCAGGTATTGCTGTTTACACCAATGATTCGGGTAAGCATGCGGATAGTTATAAAACTGCCCCTTGACTGCCGCATCCTCGCCGTCAAAATGCTTGTTCTGCAGCGTTCTCGGAACGGGGCCTGCCTTGCCTGCCTGCAAATCAGACAGTGCGGCATCGTAGCCGAGATAAGCGGAGTTTGATTTCGGGCTGGTTGCAACCAGCACGGCGGCATCTGCCAAGGGAATGCGCGCCTCGGGCATGCCGACCTGAAAAGCCATATCCACGGCTGCCTTGACAATGGGAATGATCATCGGATAGGCAAGCCCGACATCCTCTGCGGCACAGACCATCAGCCGTCTGCAAGCCGAGGGCATATCGCCTGCCTCCAGAATACGGGCAAGATAATGTAAGGTTGCATTCGGATCAGAGCCGCGCATGGACTTCTGAAAGGCGGACAGCAGGTCGTAATGCTCGTCCCCCTCGCGGTCATAGCGAAGTGCCGTTTTCTGCGTAACCGCTTTTGCGGTTTCAAGCAGGATCTTACGGGCTTGTCCGACATCGGGAATATTGCTCGACAAAACGGTCAGCTCAACCGAATTGACCCCTTTTCGCACATCACCGCCGCAACCGCGTGCAATGTGCATGAGCACACCGTCCTCGATTTCAAATTCCTCCTTGAAATCCTCTGCCATCACGGCAAAGGCACGCTCCAGGGCAGGCAGAATGTCCTCGGGGGTGACGAATTTGAATTCAAACACGGTGCTGCGGCTGAGAATAGCAGGATAGATATAAAAATACGGATTCTCCGTTGTGGCGGCAATGAGGGTAACGGTTCCGTTTTCGATGTATTCGAGCAGCGATTGCTGTTGCTTTTTGTTGAAATACTGAATCTCGTCCAGATACAAAAGCACACCGTTGGGAGCAGCAAGAGTGTTGACCTCACCGATGACGGCACGCACATCGGCAATGGACGCATTGGTGCCGTTGAGAATGTGCAGACGGCGGTTTGTTGCCGCTGCAAGAATACGCGCAACGGTGGTTTTGCCTGTGCCCGAGGGGCCGTAGAAGATCATATTCGGCAAATGACCCGATCGGATGATATTGCACAGCGGTGCATTCTCTGCGATCAGGTGTTTTTGTCCCACAACCTCGTCAATGGATTGCGGTCGGATTCGTTCGGCAAGCGGCTGAGCCATGCGTTCACTTCCCTTGGTGTTATAATAAAATATTTTTGAGTTCAGGACGGATCTGCACCCTGCCGAAGAGGGCATTTTGTTCCGGCAGAGTGTTTTCAGCGATGATTTTTTTGACGGCGGCTGTTCGGGGACGGTAAGACCGCACCGCCGTGCACCACCGCGGAATGGTGTCCCCAAGGACACTATATGCGGGGGAAAGTTTGTTGTGAGAAATCATTTGAAAAAACACCTGAAAAACAGGTGTTGACAGAATGAAAAAAGATTGATATAATGTAAATGAACAAGGCAAACCGATAGACGGGTTGTCTTCCGTTAAAGCAGAAATAACCGCCTCAGTTGGAAGCTGGATGGGCGGTTATTTCTTTTTTGTTATGTTGATGATGAGATTCACCAAACTGATAACAGCTGCAACAGTTGCTACAAGAAGGCTTAATAACATAAAAAGCGCTTCATACGTTACCATGTGCATCCCCTCCTTTCCGGAGGGAAAAAGACACCCTCCGAATATCGGAAGGAAACCGCCTACCGTTTAAGGTCTGCCTTGCCCGAAAAAATTATAGCACAATCCGACATAAATTGCAATAAAAATTACAATTTATTCAGTCCTGCAAATCCGCTTCTTGCACGCCCGTCAGGTCAAACGGCGGGGTGTATTGCGCTTCGGCGCTGGATAATTCCTGCACAAAGCCGTCCTCAATGCCGCACAGATACAGATAATCCACTGCTTTTTCGTATTCCTCTTCGGTGAGCCTGCGGTTTAAGTTTTCAAAGGCAAGCGGCTCGTCGGGCGGTGTGTATTGTCCCATGAGCGAAAACAAAGCCTGTCCCGGTCGGAACAAGGACGAAAACAGGTCGATAACCCCGTATGTATTTTCAAGCTCGCCCGGCAGCACAAGATGCCGCACAAGCAAGCCCTTTTGCAGCATACCGAATTCATCGAACTGCACATCGCCCGTCTGACGGTACATTTCTTTAAGTGCCGCACGCACACGGAAGGGATAATCCGCCGCCGCAGAATATTTTTTGGCAGGTGCAACGGCACTGTATTTGAGGTCAGGCATATAAATATCGATTTTGCCTTCGAGCATTTTCAGCGTTTCCACGCTGTCATAGCCGCCCGAATTCCAGATCACGGGCACCTCGTGTGAAAAGCCGTCCAGTGCTTCGGCAATCGGCCCGGCAAAATGGGTCGGGGTGACAAGGTTGATGTTATCCGCACCCTGCCACACAAGCTCTTCAAAAATTTCACGCAGTCGGCTGACGGTGACCGCTTCACCGAAGCCGCCTGTGCTGATCTGCTTGTTCTGACAGAACACGCAACGCAGATTACAGCCGCTGAAAAACACCGTACCGCTGCCGCCCGAGCCGCTTACGCACGGCTCCTCCCAGAAATGCAAAGCCGCCCTTGCAAGCACAAGGGCTTCTTTTTGGCCGCAAAAGCCTTTGTGCAGACTGCGGTCAATTTTGCAATTGCGGGGGCACAGGGTGCATTCCATGTCAGTTTTCCTCTTTATAAAGCAGATGCAGCTCGTGCAAGGCACGGGTGGTCATCATATAGGCAACGCGGCGGTTCTTTTCAAGCTCGTCTGCATGCGGAATGATCACCGCATCGAATTCAAGCCCCTTGCTCAGGGTGACGGGCATCACGATTACCTTGCTGCTCATGCGCGAATACGCGGTGTTGACCAGCTCGCAATCGGGCAGATATTTTTTAAGTTGCTTATGGAACTGCGCCGCAGTAGCCGCGGTATCAGTCAGGATGCAGACGGAATTATATTCTTCGGGTGCATTCTTTGCAATTTCGGCGGCCTTTTTTGCCGCATTCTTCACATGATATGCGAAAGGCTCCTGCCCTTCACGGTCGAAAACATCGTAATCCGCACCGTCAAGGAACTTTTTTGAAAATTCACTCAGCTGCTTGGTGGCACGGTAGCTTTTGCCGAGCTTCATCACGGATGCACCGTAGATTTCGCAAAGCTGTGCCTCGCTTGTGGTGTTCAGCTGCGGCACGAGTGCCTGATTGGTGTCGGCAAGCAGGGTGAACACAGCCTTGGGATACAGCAAACGCAGAATTTTGTGTTGTAAAACAGAGTAATCCTGCGCCTCATCAAGCAGAATATGGGCAGGCGGATCCTCCTGCTCACAGTTGCCGAGCTTCGCGGCAATATACAAAGCCATGACGGCATCCTCAAAGTGCAGCAGGCGGTTGCCCATGCGGTGTGCAAGGTCATTCACAAGCTCTTTATCCTTGCACCATGCACGGAAAAAGCGGTAATAAAGCGGTACGGTATCCTGCGCCACGGCACCGTTGATCATCATTTCGAGATTGCCGATTGCGCTGTTTTTTAAGTTTTCCATGAGCTTCTGCAGGGGCTCATGGCTTTCATGCTTTTCGAGCAGCTTGGCGGTCAGGTCAAGACGGTTGATAAGAAAATAATCCTCAATTTCATCCCGTGCCCATTCCAGCAGCAGCTGCAACCTTGCATGCACGGACAGATTGACGGAAAATGCTTCGTATTTCTTTTTCATGGTTTCGGCAGACAATGCAACCTCGCCAAACACACGGATATCAAAGAAACGGCAATGCATGAGGTCAAGGCAACGATCCACATAGGCAAGAAAATCGGGATCATACACGGCATTGACCGTTTTTGTGCGGTATGCATCCCCCTCCAGCACCGCTTCTGCCAGTTCATAATAGTCGGTCACGGTGTATTCGGGCAGATATTGCTCGAGCAAAGATGAGAACAGGCAAGAGCGCACCTCCTCCTCACCGAGATCGGGCAGAACACCCGAAACATAGTGCAGGAAGGCAACATTATTCGTAAACAGAAGAATATCCTTTGAAATCAGGCTCGTGCGCAGCTCATACAGCAGCCATGCAAGGCGGTGCATGCCGATGCTTGTTTTGCCGCAGCCGGCAGGGCCGAACACGGCAAGGCTTTTTTTTGTGTCAAAACGGATGCAGCGGTTCTGCTCACGCTGAATGGAGCAGACGATCACCTTCAGGCGGTCACTCGAGGCACCCGACAGCACATTGCGCAGCACCGTGTCATCAATGCGAAGATCGGCATCCCAACAGGCAGTAAGCTCACCGTCCTTGAACTGATACTGACGGATCTTCTGAATTTCGCCCTCTATGAGTCCTATGGGTGCAGTATAAGAGGCTTTGCCCGTTTCACCCGTGTAGAACAACGAGCAGACGGGGGTTCGCCAGTCGTAAACATGCACAAAGAGTGTATCGGAATCCATCAGCGTGCGAAGTCCGACATAGATCTGCTCTGTCTCATAGCCGTTTTCCTGAAAATCCACCCTGCCGAAATAGGGAGATACGCGCATTTTTTCAAGAATATAACGGGTGGATATGCACTGATTGACGGTTTCCATTTTTTTGCCGATGGATTCCTGCAAATCGAAGGCATGACCGTAGACCGCACCGTAAGGGTTGTCCATCGAAAATTGCGCTCCCTCGGTACGGGCTTCTTCAAGCTGCTCGGTTTTAAGCTGTGCAAGATAAACGATCTGTGCATCAATAAACTCCTGCACGCTGTGAAAATAATTCAGTTCCTGCTTGTCCATGCGGCACCTCTGTGAAAACGGCAGATTTCTGCCCTTATTTTCGGGCATTCTGCACCATTATACTCATCATTATACACACAAATCAAATAAACACAAGTCTTGAAATAAAATAAAAAATATGGTATAATGGCTCAATGTAGAATAGAATATTATTTCCTTTACGGGAGGTTTTTATGAAAGCGAACGATAAACTTTCCTTCGGTTCGAAGCTGTGGTACGGCTCGGGTGCGATCGGTCTTGATTTAAGCTACGGCATGTTCTACAGCTTTTTGAACAAATACCTGACGGACGTACTCAAGCTCAAGTCCAACTTTTTGACCATTCTGACCCCCATTGCCCGTATCTGGGACGGCATCAATGACCCGATGATGGGTACCATTGTGGACAACACCAGCACCAAAATGGGCAAATACCGCCCGTGGGTGCTTCGCGGCTCGCTTCTGAATGCGGTCGTGCTTGCATTTCTGTTCAACAACCCCGGCATTCCCACCAATTCCGCATGGATCTATGTATATATTTCAATTCTGTATGTCGGCTGGGGCATGAGCAACACGCTTGCTGATATTCCTTACTGGTCGATGGTGCCCTCCTTTACAAGTGACCCCAAGGAGCGCTCCATGATCGCAACCATCGCCCGTACCTTCTCAGGGTTAGGGCAGGGACTTGTTTCCATCGGTGCACCGATGCTGATGAAGGTATTCAGCACCACCCTGTCCGCAGACGGCACTCCCGTGTGGGATGAAAGAAGCTTCTCGTTCATTTCCATTATCTGTTCTGTGGGGCTTGTATTCTTCGCCTGCATGGCAATGCTCAAAACCAAAGAAAATGTTGTCACAAAGCAGGAAGAAAAATTCACCTTCGGCAAGGTTATTCAGATTGCAAAGGGCAATGACCAGCTGCTCACCTTCATGCTCTTTGCCATGCTCTCCAATACGGCACACTACATGATTTCGGGTGTGGGTGTTTATTTCTTCGATGTTGTTGTGGGCGATGCAGGCAAGCAGAGCCTGTTCAACACCCTCGGCGCGGTCGGCTCGATTCTCGGTCTTGCCGTTATTCCCGTCGGCATGAAATTCACAAGCCGCAGACGCACCTATCAGTTCTCGCTCGGTCTTGCCGCCGCAGGCTTCATCGGCATGTTCGGTGCCTACAGGCTGTTTGCTGAAAAGCTGATTGTGATGTACATTTTCAACCTCATTGCACAGATCGGTACGGCTGCCATGTTTGTTTCACAGACCGTTTTCCTTGCCGATATCGTGGACTACGGTGAGGTCAAGATGGGCTTCCGTGCGGAATCCGTCACCTTCTCCATGAAGGGCTTTTTGCAGAAAATGGCATACACCATTCAGACCCTTATCATGTATCTCGGCATGAGCATCACGGGCTACAACGGCGACCTGCACGGCGCAAACAGCCCTGCGGTCAAGAGTGCATTCAGCGTGATGATGCTCATTCTCCCGTTCATGTTCATGATCGCATCGCTGCTTGTGTTCTCGACTAAATTCAAGCTGCACGGTGCATTCATGGAGGATATTACCGCCAAGGTCACCGCCGCCAAGCAGGCAAGACTTGAAAAGGCCGAGCAGGAAAACGCATGAACACATTAAAACAAAAAAATATTACCTCGGCGCATCTGAAAATCATTGCCCTTGTGTGCATGACCCTTGACCACATCGGTCATGTGTTTGCATTGCCGATGCTGTATGCAACCCCCGCCCTCGCATGGCTTTATTATCTTCTGCGCACGGTCGGCAGAATTGCCTTTCCGCTGTATGCCTTCATGATTGCCGAGGGGTGCAGATACACAAAAAATATCAAAAAATATTTTGCCTTGCTTGCAATTTTTGCCGTTGCTTCCGAAAATCCTTTTAACATTGCAAACAATGGAGAATGGCTCAACAGCAATGCACAGAATGTGTATTTTACGCTGTTTCTCGGACTTGCCGCCTGCTATGTGGTGCGCATTTTTAAAGAAAACGGCAAGCACATCCTTTGGTCGGTGCCTGTTGCCGCGTTGCTTTGTGCGAGTGCATATTTCCTCGCAACGGACTATTCGTGGTACGGTGTGCTGTTTATATGGCTGTGTGCCGTCACACAGGAGCAAAAAAATGCCGTTCGCATTCCCGTTCTTGTTTTCGGTCTGCTGCTGATTGCACGACCGTGGCAGATCGTGCAAAACGACCTTGCTTTTTCTTATATTTTCAACTCGTGTATGCAGTTTTTCGGCAGCCTGCCTGCCTTGTTCCTGCTTTGCAGCTACAACGGTGAGCGCGGCAATCTGAAAATCAATAAATATTTCTTCTATGCCTATTACCCTGCACATCTGTTGATTTTAGGGTTGGCGGCTTCTTTGTTATCATGATTTCTTACACTTCTTTAAACGATTATTGCCTATCCCGATTCGGCAAAAAGCTTTACAAGCTTTCCGTGGACGGCGGTTTTACCTGTCCCAACCGCGACGGAACATGCGGCACAAGAGGCTGCATTTTCTGTGCTGCGGACGGGTCGGGTGCGTTTGCCGAAAAGGGCAACGATATAACCGATCAGCTCACACAGGCAATCAGCCGCATTGCCGCCAAAAAGCCGCAGGGTTATATTGCCTATTTTCAGGCTTTTACAAACACATACGCTCCGGTAGAAATTCTGCGGGAGCGTTTTTTGTCTGCCCTGCAATTTCCGGGAGTTGAGGTGCTTGACATTGCAACCCGACCCGATTGTTTGGGAGAGGATGTGCTCGATTTGTTGGAAGAACTCAATAAATCCAAGCCCGTTTGGGTGGAATTAGGCTTACAAACAAGCAAAGAAGAATCCGTCCGTTATATCCGCCGCGGATATAAAAACGAAGTGTATCTGCAGGCGGTTAAGAACCTGAAAAAACGCGGCATTTACTGCGTCACGCACCTGATTTTGGGACTTCCCGATGAAACACAAGCGGATATGCAAAACAGCCTGCTGTTTGCGTTGGATGCAGGCACGGATGCAGTAAAATTACAGCTGCTGCATGTACTCAAAGACACCGACCTTGCCGCAGATTACGCGGCAGGCAGGTTTGAAGCCCTGACCATGGAGGAATATATTCATCTGCTGACCGTGCTGCTGCCGATGATTCCGCCGGAAGTCAGCGTGCACAGAATCACGGGCGACGGCGACAAAAAGCAGCTCATCGCCCCCTTGTGGAGTGCAGATAAAAAACGGGTGCTGAATGCAATCAAAAAAGCGTTGGAATAATACAATAATTATGGTTTATCTTACTGACGGAACCCCTCAAATACTTGTCGCCCCTGAAAGGGGAGATGTCTGCGGAACGCAGACAGAGGGGTTCAGGCGGTTATATCAGACTTTATTGACCAAATTTGTGCAAACTTGGTTAACCCCTCTGTCACTTCGTGACATCTCATTACTCGCCTGCCGG
>JAZNCO010000014.1:0-8201 GCA_045587645.1 Acutalibacteraceae bacterium
CAGATTGACGGTTTCATTTTGTAGGGAATGACGCCTCGGCATCCCGTATGGGGATAAAAAATCCCTGCAAACCGACCGTTTGCAACGGGTCGTCGTGGGCGCCGACCCCTACAGGATAATAAACCGACATCTCGCTAAACCGTAATTTATCATCAAATAAATAAATACACTGTCCTTGATTTTTCATTTGTCTTGACAATTTCACAAAAAAATAATATAATATAAATTCACATTGTATGCTTTTTTCCGGAGATGAAAATTATGATTTATGACGATAATAAATACGAAGCAGAGTTTCTGTCGGAGCTGTGCGCGCAATACCGTGATACCCTGCACATCCGTTCGCAGGACTTTGACCGCTATCATATCAAAAAGGGTCTTCGTAATGATGACGGCACGGGTGTTATGGCAGGCATCACGCAGGTCTGCAGCGTTGACGGCTACTACATCGAGGACGGTGAACGTGTCCCGCGTGACGGCAGACTGACCTATCGCGGTGTCAACATTTATGACCTTGTCGGTGCTTGCGTATCCGAGGACCGCTTCGGCTTTGAGGAGCTTACCTTCCTGCTGCTGTTCGGCTTCTTGCCCACAGGGGCGCAGCTCAATCAGTTCCGCAGCGTGCTGTCGCATTACCGTGAGCTGCCTGCTGCCTTTACCGAGGATGTCATCATGAAGGCACCCTCTCCGTCGGTGATGAACCGCATGCAGTCTGCGGTTGCTGCGCTGTATGCCTATGACCCGAATCCCGATGATCTTTCTCCCGAAAATGTGCTTCGTCAGAGCATTCAGATCATCGGCAGACTGCCGTCGCTGATGACCTATTCCTATCAGGTCAAGCGCAGAAATTACCTCAACAAGAGTATGTATATTCATCCTCTCAAGCCCGAACAATCCATGGCTGAGAGTATTCTCAACTCCATCCGTTCCGACCGTAAATTCACCGATGAGGAAGCCAAGCTTCTTGACCTTTGCATGATGCTGCATGCCGAGCACGGCGGCGGTAACTGCTCCACCTTTGCGGTGCGTACCCTGACCAGCGCAGGCACGGACACCTATTCTGCCATTGCCGCAGGTATCGGCGCACTCAAGGGACCCAAGCACGGCGGTGCAAACATGAAGGTTGCCGAAATGGTGGAAGCCATCCGCAAGGAGGTATCCGACATCACCGACGAGGGACAGGTTGCCGATGCACTGCGCAAGGTTGCCCGTAAGGAAATCGGTGACCGTTCGGGGCTGATTTACGGTATGGGTCATGCGGTTTATACGCTGTCCGACCCCAGAGCCGTCCTGCTGAAGGAAAATGCCCGTTCGCTTGCCGAAAAAACAGGCTACGGTGATGAGTGGATGCTGCTCGATATTATTGAGCGTCTGACTCCGGAGATTTTTCTTGCGGAAACGGGCAAGGACAAAAAGCTGTGTGCCAATGTGGACCTGTATTCGGGTCTTATTTACCGCATGCTCGCTCTGCCCGAGGATCTGTACACTCCCATTTTTGCCTGTGCAAGAGCCGCAGGCTGGTGCGCACACCGCATGGAAGAGATTCTCACCGGCGGCAGAATCATGCGCCCTGCATATAAGAGCCTTTCGCAAAAACAGAAATATATTGTCATTGACGAACGATAAAAAATGTCCGTCTGATGAAGGGAAGCGAATCCGATATGAAAAAAATCCAACTCAAAGGTGTTGTCAAGGGTATGCCCGTGGTGACCCCCATGCTTGCCATGTTTGTCGGCATGATCATTCTTGTGCCGCTTCGCATTGCGCAGCTGTTCAATAACACCGACATGACAACGGGCTTTTTCCTTGAACGCGGAGCAGGCGTGTATGTGTTTTACAGTGTCGCGGTGCTTGTTGTGCTTGCGGTTGCCGCACTCTGCTTTGTGTGCGGACAGATGCCCTCGCATGCGGTCGCACAGGTCAGAAGACCCGGTCTCGGCATTGCTTCGGTTGCGCTTGCAGCCGCATTCGGCGGTCAGTCGATCAATGCTTTGTCCGCGATGATGCAGGAGAGCAGGCTCGCGGGGCTGTCTGTCTATGAATTCTGTGTCGGCAACGGCACGGTGCGCAGCCTCTTTGAAGCGATACTCGGCTGTGTGACTATGCTTGCGCTCGCACTGCTTGCAATTGCCTGCATCACGGGCAAAACCAAGTGGCTGCGGTTTCCTGCCGTTTTGTTCCTTGCCGCACCGCTGTGGGGAACATTGCGGGTGATTTTCTACTTCACCCACACCATCAGCTATCTTGTTGTCGCAGAGCTGTTCTGCGAAATGTATGCTACCATATTCCTGATGCTGTTCCTGTTTGCGATTGCCCGTTTCTTCACCGAAACCGGCTCCGAGGGCGGCACATGGACCGTGCTTGCAACGGGGCTGCTGAGTGCATTGTTCTGCATGCTCGCAAGTGCACCGCGCCTTGTTTCTTCCATTGCAGGCAACGGCACGGTCGAGGGCTTTGAATTGAACTTCATTTTTGCAATGGGTGCACTGTTTTCCGTCTTTGCCGTCAGCTCGGTGCTCAAGCACGGCATTGCCCCCAAAGAAGAAACAACCGAAGAAGCCAACGAAGCCGACCCTGCATTGGTCGGGGAGGACACAGAAATTCCCGTAGAGCCCTTTTCTGCGGAATAAAAGATAAATATGGAACTGTTTTTTTCAAATGTATGGATCGCCGCACGGCAGGTGCTGATTCTGTATGTCATGGTTGCCGTCGGCTTTGTGTGTGACCGCACAAAATTATTTACCGAAAAAACCGCAAGACTGACCAATAATCTGCTGTTTTATGTCATCACAACGGCGGTCATTGTCAAATCCTTTGCCACCACCCCGTTCACGCCCGAAACCGCAAAGCAGCTTTTGATTGCTTCGCTATGTGCAGTGGGCACACACGTGGTGGGCATTCTGCTGACACTGCCGTTGTACCGCAAGGGCAGACCGAACGATGTCATTTATAAATATGCCTGCATCTACGGCAATTTCGGCTACATGGCACTGCCGCTGGCACAAGCCCTGCTCGGTGACGAGGGTGTGCTGTATTGCTCAATGGGTGTGCTCGTGTTCCAGGTGTTGTGCTTCACACACGGCATCAGCCTGATGAACAAAACGGGCGAAAAAACAAAATTCAGCCTCAAAAAAATTCTCCTCAACCCCGGTATCATCGGCGTTGTGCTCGGACTTCCGTTTTTCCTGACGGGCATTCAGCTGCCCGAATTTCTGCTTGAGCCCGTATCGGGCATTGCAAGCATGAACACACCGCTTGCAATGATCCTTTTGGGGACTTATATGTCTGCCTGCGGTCTGAAGGGACTGTTTTCGGACAAGCGGCAGTATTTTGTGTTTTTCATCAAAAATATTGCCGTGCCGTTCATTATGCTCGCCGTCCTCAAGGGTACAGGTGCGGTGACGGGAACACTGCTCATTTCCACCCTCATTCAGGCAAGCGCTCCTTCTGCCAACAATACGGTCATGTTTGCCGCCATGTACGGCCATGACACGGGTGTCGCCACGCGCACGGTCACCTTCTCCACCTTTGCCAGTGTGCTGACGATGCCCTGCATCATCGCACTCGCACAGCTGTGAGCACGGTCGGCAGGGAAGCCCTGCAGGAATATTTGCAGGATACGATCTGGGGTGTCTGCCCGTTTGAGGCGGTCAGGGAGCATCTTCTGCCCGTGCGTTCGCGTGCACGCATCCCCGAAAACGCAAAGAGCATTCTTGTGTTTGCGTTTCCGTATCTGCTTGAAGAAGAAATTTACACCGATGCACGGCTTTCCCGTTTTGCCGTGCCGGCGGATTATCATATCCTCTGCGGTGAGGTTTTGCAGCAATGCTGTGAACGGCTCGCGCAAGCATTTCCCGACCACAGCTTTGTGCATTTTGCGGATGCCTCACCCATTCCCGAGGTGTCGGCGGCGGTCAGGGCAGGCTTGGGTGCTGTCGGCAAAAACGGATTGCTCCTGACCGAAAAATACGGCTCATGGGTCTTTCTCGGTGAAATCGTGACCGATCTCGATGTGCAGTGTGAAGCATCACCGCATCGTGTCTGTATCGGCTGTGACAGGTGCATCAGGGCTTGTCCCACGGGTGCGCTGACGGAAAACGGTTTTCATCTTGAAAAATGTCTTTCGCACATTTCGCAGAAAAAGAAACTGAGCGAAGAAGAAATAAAGCTTCTCAAAGAGAACAATACTCTGTGGGGATGCGATTGCTGTCAGACATCTTGCCCCTATAACAGCAACGCACAGACCACATTCATGGAACGCTTCCGTGCCACGGCGCAGACCATGCTCACCCGTGACGACCCCGAACGGGTCTACACATGGCGAGGGGAAGCGATTTTCAGGAATCTTGAATTGTTGGAAGAATAATTTCGGAGGTTTTATGGCAACAGTCGCCCCAAAAACAGAAGTCATCCCATCTGCTCTGCTCACGCTCATTCGTGCAGGGCGGTGTCCGCATGCGCTTCTGCTGGCAGGCGGCAACGATAAGGACCGCAAAAAGACCGCCGAAGCCGTTGCCATGGCACTGCTGTGCGAAAACCGTGCTTCTGCCCCTTGCGGCAAATGCCGTGCCTGTGCCAAGGTCAAGGCAGGCTCGCACCCCGATTTAAGCAGCTTTGCAGGCACCGAAAAAGCCCACACGGTGGGTATCAATATCATCCGCGAAGGGATTTTATCCTCCCTTTATATAGCTCCCAATGAGGCGCAGCGCAAGGTCTATATTCTGCACGATGCAGACGGTATGACCCGTGAAGCGCAGAATGCATTTCTCAAAACACTCGAGGAACCGCCGCCGTTTGTCAGCTTCGTGTTGGCGGCAAGCGGTACGCAAAAATTGCTCACCACCGTGCTTTCACGGTGTACCACCTTCAACCTCGGCGAAAAGGAGCAGAAGGAGGGTGCCGAGCGCGACATTGCGGCCGCCCTTGCGTTGGCGCTTGCCTCAGGCAGTGAGTTTGAACTTATTCAGGCGGCAGCCCCCTTGCAGAAAAACCGTCAGCTTGTGCGCAAAACCGCCGTATTCCTGCAGGGCATCCTGCGTGATGCGGCAGTGGCGGATGTCAACGCGCCTGCGCTGTCGGGCTGTGACCGCGAGGCGATGCTGTTGGGTAAAAAGCTGACCATGCGGCAGATGACCGATTGCATGCAGGTATTGCGTGATATCATCGGCTATGCCGACAAAAATGCGAATGAAAATCTTCTGCTGAGTGTGCTGACGGCACATCTTGCAGATGTTATGAAAGCCAATCAGGGGACGGTTCTGTGATTGACTTTTGATGGATAAATTCAACTAAAAAAAGAGATGTCAATCATGGAACCGTCCCCTGATCGGCACCTGAAAGGAAGATGTATTATGGCCGTTGTTATCGGCGTACGCTTTAAAGATGTGGGCAGGGTCTATTATTTTGATCCGCTTGATTTTCAATTGCAGAAAGGGCAGAAGGTCATTGTTGAAACTGTCCGCGGCGTGGAATGCGGCACGGTTGCGCAGGAAAACAAGGAGGTTTCCGATGAGGAAATTGTCAAGCCACTGAAGCCCATTATCCGTCCTGCAACCGAAAAGGACGAAAAACAGCTTGTTATCAATGCCGAGAAAGAGAAAAAGGCATTTGAGATCTGTGAGCAGAAAATTGCCGCAAGAGGGCTTGATATGCACCTTGTCGGTGCGGAATATACCTTCGACTGCGCCAAGCTGCTGTTTTTCTATACAGCACCCAACCGCGTGGACTTCCGTGAGCTGGTCAAGGATCTTGCATCGGTGTTCCGTGTGCGTATTGAGCTGCGACAGATCGGTGTGCGCGATGAAGCCAAAATGCTCGGAGGCCTCGGCATCTGCGGCAGACCCTTCTGCTGCAAGGAGTTTCTTGCTGACTTCCAGCCTGTGTCCATCCGTATGGCAAAGGAGCAGGGACTTTCCCTGAACCCCGTCAAGCTCAGCGGTACCTGCGGCAGACTGATGTGCTGCTTGAAATACGAGCAGGCTTCCTATGAGCATCTGCTGAAAATTACACCCAAGGTCGGTGCGCTTGTGGATACAAGCGAGGGCAAGGGCACGGTTGTGGACAACAACCTGCTGACGGGTATTCTCAAGGTTCGTCTGGATCGCCGTCCCGATGCCGCACCGCTGGTCGTGCACCGCAAGGACTGCAAGCTGTTGCGTGACGGACAGATCAGAGTCGACAAATCCGAACTCGAAGCTCTGAAAGGCATTGAATGATATATCGCATAAAATCTTGTAAAATTTCTGCATTTCCCTATTGATATTTAAGTTTCATGTGCTACAATGGTAATACACTATGAAAAAGGAGGCACTCTCATGGCATACGTAATTTCTTCTGACTGCATCGCTTGCGGCGCTTGTGCAGGTGAATGTCCGGTAGAAGCTATCACCGAAGGCGATGGCATCTATGTCATTGATGCTGATGCTTGCATCGAATGCGGCGCTTGCGCAGATGCTTGCCCCGTTGGCGCTCCGGCAGCTGAATAAGCAATCAACAACAAACGAAAAGACCTCTCACAAACGTGAGGGGTCTTGCGTTTTTTACTTTATAGGAAACTGCGTTCCTATAAAGCAAAAAAAATTATATGTCCCTCCGTCGCCCGTTGCACGTGCTCGGAGATGGACGAATCGAAAACGGTCGCCGCGTTACGGCGAAGCCGTTTTCTTGTGTAAATAATAAGAATGGTGTTGACAGAATGTAAAAAGATTGCTATAATAAAAGTGAACAAGGCAGACCGATAGACGGTTAGCCTTCCAAGATTTGGTTAAGAAATGACCGCCTCAGTTGGTAGCTGGATGGGCGGTTATTTCTTTTTTGTTATGTTGATGATGAGATTCACCAAACTGATAACAGCTGCAACTGTTGCCACAAGAAGGCTCATGAACATAAAAAGCGTTTCATATGTTACCATGTGCATCCCCTCCTTTCCGGAGGGAAAAAGACACCCTCCGAATATCGGAAGGTAACCGCCTACCGTTTAAGGTCTGCCTTGCCCACGCAACATTATAACATAATTTGATAAAAATTGCAATAGTGAATCATCCTGACACCGTGAACGCAATCTTTTCTCACTGATTCTTCTTTTCTTTTTCGGAAAGATGGTGTATAATGATAAAAAAAAGAAAAAAAGGAGTTCTGTTTATGCTTACCAAAAGACAATCTGCCGCTTTATCGGACATCGGTTCTGCGATCAAGCGCATTTTCAAGCTGATTTTCAAGGCTGACTTTACTGCCGCCTTTGCACTTGTTGCCGTGCTCGGTCAGTTGCTCGGTGCGGTTATTTTTGAAACACCCGTCACTCCGCACAAGGATGCAATCGATATGAGCAAATTCGAGCTTGTGTGGGCGGATGATTTCAACAACGGCTTTGATACGAACCGTTGGCAGGGTCATTATGTGTACGGTGCAAATGACACGCAGAAACGCGATACTGCTTATTGGAACCGTGATCAGGTCAGCTTCACCGAGGACGGCTGCCTTGCCATCACGGTCGAATACAAGGAGGACGGCCCTGCCGGTGCAAACTACTATTCCTACGGCATGGAAACCAATCCCAACAAGCAGTATGATGCAGGCTATGAGGGCTATGAGCAGCTGTACGGCTATTTTGAAATAAGCTGCATACTGCCCAAGGGCAAAGGCATCAATCCTGCATTCTGGCTGCTGACGGACGGCATGTGGGATGATGACACAGACGGCGGTATCACGGGTGCCGAGATCGACATTTTTGAAACCAAGACCGATTTTGAGGGGGATTATCTCAACAGTGTCTATCATACCGTGCATGTCGATTCCTATGAGCAAGCGCACAAGCAGGAAATCCAGGGCTGGTTCTATGCAGACGATCCCTACAACAAGTTCAACACCTACGGTGTGGAATGGAATGAAAATGAATACATTTTCTATGTCAACGGCATCGAAACCGCAAGAACCTCGTTCGGCGGTGTGTGTCAGGTACCGTTGTATCTGATCATCTCCGTGGGTGTCAATGAGCAGATCGTTGACAATGAATATCTCCCGGCAACGATGCTGGTGGATTATGTAAGGTGTTATCAGTATAAATAAATTATGGTTTATCGGGGTGTTTGCAAAGTGAATTTCCCTCTCAAACACTCGTCGCCCCTGAAAGGTTATTCCCCTGTTAGGGGAAATGTCAGCGAAGCTGACAAAGGGGTTCCCGTTTTCGGAGAAAAAGATGTCAC
>JAZNCO010000015.1:0-15518 GCA_045587645.1 Acutalibacteraceae bacterium
ACTATTATATCAGGAGGTTTCTTCTTTCCGTTAGTTCTTTTTCGGGCGGCTTTGAGCTCGCCCGTTTTTGGCTTTACTAAAGTCTTCTTTCACCCCCAGTAGAACTGGGGGTTTATTTCCACACCTAAAGGCACCAATAAAAAGACGGATGCCGAAGCATCAGCCTTTCACATTTACCTCTTATTCTTCGCCAAGGTCAAGACCTACCGAATAGCGCAGGATCTGACGGGCATCGCCTGCGGTGATTTCACCGTTGCAATCCACATCGGCAAGAATTTTACCGATTTCGGTGGAAATGGTTTCAAGTCCGACCGCAACACGCAGAGCAAGTCTTGCATCCGCTGCGTTTACAAAGCCGTCCACATTTGCATCACCGTAGTAATAAACAGTGGTACCGTTGTCGAGTGCATAGATATGATCCTTGCTTCTCGAATATGCCATATACTGCGGATAACGCAGCTCCTCCCAGATGGTTCTCTGGTGGTCGCTCATGAGCAGCCATGTGACAAAATCGGCTGCGGATTCGCTTTCATACTGCATATTGGGCAGATTGCGGATATACCATGTATGCTCGGGAAGTGCACCCGTGGAAGCATCGATCTGACTGTCGGGAGAAAGATGCTCGTGACCGTCCTTAACCGCCTGTCTGAGCACTTCATCCGATCCGTGCACTGCCGTGGTTGCACCTGCAGATGCATATTTCGTCAGCAGCATGCTGTCGCTGTGCTGATCGATGGTGCCCGAAATGGGGATGATCTGCAGATTGTAGCCTGCAACGATACAGACATTGATACCGTTTTCTTTGGCGGTTTTCAGGGTATCCTGCGTTGCAGTAAGCACAACACGGAAATCATTGATCTTCTTTTCAAGCTTTTCGGATGCATCATCCTCGGGGAACATATAGTACCATGCATCCTCAAAGTTTTCTTCGGGAACAAGTGCCCACAGACCGGGAGCATAGCGCAGGAAATCGGTCAGATAGCCGCTGAAAAGCACTTCTTCATTATCACCGATGTATTTTGAATATTCCTTGGCAAGCTCAGCCCAGACATCCTGACCGCCGAGGAAGGAGTTGATCAGCCATACCAATGCAGAAGAAAGCTGACTTGTGTATTCACCCTCACCAAACACGGTTTCAAACAGACTCAGCAAAAAGCCCTGTGGGTCGTCATTGACATAGCGGACAAGTGCATTAGAGCGTTCGGTTGCGGTGATGATTTCATACATGTGCAGAATGTTTTCCGCATCCACCAACTTCTGTGTCAGATTACCACTCATAACATCCCCGACAAGGCTGTTGCCAAGCAGCGGAGAATTCAGAAACACACAGGAGGCAACATCAGAAGCGGCTGCATCTGCATAAGTGTAAAGATAAGCATTGGCAATCACACCGCCGTTGCCTGCACAAAGCAGAGCAACCTCCTTTGCACCCTCTCTGGATTTGACATGGGCAATAAAATCCTTGAGTTTTGCGGCATTTTCAACGGGATCCAGACGCCAGTCATATGTAAACAGATAGGTATGCTCCAGACCGACAGAGCCGTTGGCTTCATCCAGGGCAAGAAGCATCTCATTCATAACGGCAGGATCATCCTTGTAATAAGACATCGGATATTTGTATGTATTGACACCGATACCGTCTTCCGTTTCACCGAATTCAGTACAGACCGCATCGCGCAGAAGTCCGTTCAGACCACGAAGCAGAAGCTTATTACCCTCGGTTGCTTCGCCTGCCACGGTTGCATACAAAAGACCGGCAACGATATACATGAAATGCTGTTCAAGCGCATCCTGCTCGGGCAGGAATACCGCCTCGGCAGCTGCCGTATTCGGTTTGTCATACAATGTGCTGTCTTCAATATCGGCAATATAAATAACGGGTGTAACGGATGCGCCCGAGCCGACAACAGCGAAAAGACTGAACAGCATGGTCACACAAAGCAGAATACTGACAGTTTTTTTGAAAAGATTCTTCATCAGCTGTCCCTCCAAAGAAGTACATAATTATAGATATTATACAATACTTTTTGTCGCATTGCAATATTTTTATTGAAAATAAAAAGAAAAACAAAAATTGACTGTAATTTCTTTTTTTGGTATAATAATTATGGGGTGAAATAAAAATGAAAAATTTACCGAATGATGCAGATTATATTTATCTTCCGCGTGCAAAAACACCTGAAGAATGCGGACTTTCGAGTACCGTTATTCTGAATGCATTGCAAAAGCTCAACGAGCGCGGCAGCAGCTGGCATTCCTGCATGGTCATAAAAGACGGTGTGGTTGCCGCTGAATGCTACCGCTTTCCGTTTGCCGCCAATCAGCCGCATTGTATGTATTCCATCAGCAAGAACATTACGGGCATTGCCCTCGGCTTTGCGGTGACGGAAGGAAAAATCTCATTGGATGATCGCATTGTCGATTTATTCCCTGAATACAAATTCCGTTCCGATGACGACAAAATACAAAAAATGACCGTCCGTAATCTCATCAGCATGAATTCAGGCAAAAGACCGAATTATCTGCTGAGCAAAACGGATAAGGACTGGCTCCCCCATCTGTTCGATGCAAAATGGATCCACGAGCCGGGCGAAAAATTTGAATATGTCAACGAAAACAGCTATTGCGTGTGCGCCGTTCTCAACCGCGTGTTAAAGCAGAGTGTGGTGGAGTATCTTGAGGACCGTCTGTGGAAGCCGCTGGGCATCCGCACACCGTTCTGGGAAACCGACAGCAAGGGCATTGAGTCGGGCGGCTGGGGCATCAACCTCTCCCCTGAATCCATGGCAAAAATATTTGTCTGCGTGCAGAACGGCGGTGTATTCAATGGACAGCAGGTCATTCCTGCCGCATGGCTGCAGGAGGCTTGCATCAGCCAGCAAAAGGACGATATTGAAAACGGGACACAGCTACAAAGCGGCTACGGCTACAGCTTCTGGATGCGCAACCGCGATGTATTTTGCGGCGAAGGCATGTACGGACAGATCGCAGGCATACACCGTACAAACGGCTTACTTGTTTGCATGACCGGCGGTGAAACCGACAACGGGCCGCAGTGGGATTGCATCATGGATATCCTTGAAAATGCAATCTGCAACGAAACAGACCCGTCCGCACAGCAGGAATTGAAAGAATTCTGCAGCAGCAATGCATTTGACACCGTCTGCGCTTCTTCTGTCCGCAGTCCGATGGAAAAGCTGCTGAACGGTAAAAACATTTATTTCAAAGAGAAAAAGCTGCTTGAGAACATCGGTTTTCCGTGCAGCGTCATCCCCATTCCTGCGACCTATATGACAAAGGATCGCGGCGGCAATATTCATACCGTGAAATTTGATTTTTCTGAAACCACCTGCCGTTTTACATGGCACGAGGGTAACTGCATGAACACCGTGGAATGCGGCATGGACGGCAGCTACCGATATACAAAAGGCTTTGTATGCAGCCGTCCTTACCTGTTTGCATCCGCTGCCGCATGGGAGGATAACTACACCCTGCAGGTGGTGCTGCGCCCCATGGAATGTCTTGCATCACGCATTCTTATTTTCCGTTTTGAAAACGGCAAGGCAACAATGACACCGAGTATGTACCCGTCCTCGTCCATTATTGTTGACAATGTTGCCGGCACCGTCAGAGGTATGGCAAAAAGCGAAAGCATGAAAAAGCTTGCCGACAAGGGACTGCAGAAGCTGCAGTCTGTCATGGAGCCGGTTCTTAAAGGCACATACGATTGATTTTTCAGCATTTTTAATGTTTTGTATATTACAATAGGAGAAAGAATATGGAAAAAGAAAAACGCCTGCGCATAGCGTACTGTCCGACCTGCTCTCATACACTCAAAGCAGCGACCGATGCCCGTAAGATCATTTGTCCTTATTGCGGGATACCCGTTCGTCCCGCACAAGCCCCCTGCGTGCAGACACCCAAGGACACGGATACGGCTGCAGAAATTGCAGATGCACGCACCGCGCTTGCCTTTGTGAAATTCTTTTTTGATTCCTTTGACTGGGATGCATGGGTGCTTGCCCATCGCTATACCGTAGAACAGACAGAGCAGCTCGTCAGCCGCTTTTTGCAGAGTGCCTGCAATGACCCTACAGCATGGATGCTTGCCTTCGAGTGCATCTGTACTCCCGTACTGAAAAAGCTTCAGGGCTTTTCTGCAGCAATCGAAGAAACTGCCGCCATGTATGCGCAAAAGCAGAAAAAAGAAGCCACAGCCTATTATGATTCCTTGCGGCAGGCTGTTGCTTTTTTGCAGAACAAAGGCTGTGAAATCACCCGTCTGCTGACTTATTATGCAGAAAATGCAAAGCTGTTCGGCGCAGATGAAGCCGAGCATACAGCTTTATTTGAAAGAATCCGGCAGGTGCAGACCGCCGTTGCAGAACTGCAGCTTCCGCGTACAGTGGAGGAAATTCCGACCGTCAAAGCAACGCTGGATGCAAACAACCGTACCATGAGTGAGCGTTTTGCCGAGGTCGGCATTGATCTGGAGGTCGAATACCGCAAGATCGGCACGCAATTGGCACAAAAGCAGCTCAAGGATGCTGTCAGTGCGCTGCAACGCTTCAAGGGCTACAAAAACACCGCAACCTTGCTGAAGGATGTCAACCGCTGCTACCGTTTTCTTGAAGCGCTGCAAATTGCAGGTAAATTATATATTGAAAAGAGCAATGCACTCTATCCGCTTGAAAACGGTAAGCCGTCTTCGGAGCCGATAGTCAGAGGGCTTGCAAAAATTCTGCTGACCAATGCCGACCGCATTGTATATACGGATATCAAAAACAAGCTGCTGCAATACGATCTGACCGAAAAAACAACCGTCGAATTCGACCGCAAACGCAGCTTCCCCGACATAACGCCCATTGAAACCGACGATCCCTGTTCCCTGTATTGCACCTACCGTTCCAGAGAGGGCAAGGGGCCGAAAGTGCTTGCCCGCATCAATCCCGAAACGATGACGGAAACCGTTCTTCTGGAGGACACAGCAACCGTACACGGTGTCGGCAACGGCATATTGCTCTACTCGGACAGCCACGGTGAAACCTTTGCATTCTCGCTTGCAAACGGCGAATGCATCTCCGTCTGCCACAACCGCATTGAGCTGTTTTCTTTTTCGCAGGACTGCATTCTTTACACACGCAATGCCCCCACGGCAGACAACAAAAATCTTTACATGTTTACCCTCGGCACTGCGCCGCAGGAACGCCTGCTTGCAAGCAACATTTATTGCGTCTGCGCTGCAAGCGGCAATCTGGTTTATTACACAATCGGCAACCGCCTGCAAAAAAGCCTGTATTATGCAAATCTGCAAAGCGGGCAGAGTGAGCAATTGCTGAAAACTGCCGACACGGTGGAACTGACAGACCGTCAGTTTGCATACGCAACCATCGGTGATGCAAACAACCGCATGCTGCTCCGCATCGATACACTCAATCACAAGCAGACAAAAATAACAGACAGCATGCGTACACTTTACGGTATGCATTGCGGTCAGCTTTATTATGCGGATGCGGACGGCAACCTCTGCACCTGTCTGCCCGACGGAACGGGCAAACAGCTTCTGTTTGCGGATGTACGCAAAATGCTGTTTATGCACAACGGCATGCTTTACTTCCTTGCTGCGGATGAGATTCATTCCTTCCGCGATGAAGAAGGGAATCTTCACACCAAAGAGCTGCAATCACTGTACAGCATGCATGCAGACGGCACCCAATTGCAGAAAATCGCACATGCCGTTGCCGATGCACAGTGCTTCAATGACAAAGAGATTGATTTCTTCAAAAATGCCGCAACGAATGACGGCGGTACGGCAAGATGGATGTTCCGTTACGATACCAAGTCGGGCGAAACCTTCAAGCTGCTTGAATATACCGTCGGCGGCAAAAAAGGAAAGTGATAAACAGAATGAAAAGCTACCCTGATTTCATTGAAAATCAGATGAAAAACCATCCCAATGACGAGCTGACTTTTGCTTACAAAAGATCGGTTCTGGAGGCGATGGAAAAACGAAGCGCCGTTTTGAAAAAACGCGGTCTTACGGATGAAGCCGTCATTGCTGACCTTGTGTGCAGTGAAAACAAGCACATCGAGCAGGGCTATTTTGTTTTTCTTGCAAAGGAAAAGGACAAAAAAAGAATCAAAGCACTGCCGCGCAACATCGGCATTTATCTGCTTGTGCTCGTTGCCGCATTTCTCGGCATCGGCTTTGCAACCGATGTATGGCATCCGACATGGCTGCTCATCGAGGGCGGCGTGTCCTTTATGGTCATTTATCTGCTTCTGTTTCTGAATGATCACCTTGTCGGCACCCCCTTCTTTCCCATCGGCAGACTATGTGTTGCAGGCTCGGTGATGGTGCTTGCACAGTTTGTATTTCTGGTCATCCGCATTCCGTTCGGAGTGGAAAATGCCTGGCTGCTGTTTTTGGCGGCGGTTGCATTGATGCTGCTTGCTGACGGCATACTCGCAAGCCTGACAAAACAGAAATTTGCATTTTTAAGCTGGCTGCTTTATATTCCTGCCGTTACGGGACTTTTATATGCCCTGCTCGGCATCACGGGGCTTGTTGCATGGCATCCGGGCTGGTGGATGATGGTAGCTGCCGTGGTTGCGGATGTGCTGCTTGTGGTCGGCACGGTGCTTTACAAGGGCAGATATTCCATTAAACAGGAGTTGGAAAATATATGGAAAGAAAACTGACAGCCGAATTATGGGATAAAATGCACTACCTGTTCCGCGGCTTCAATGACCGCATGGTGCATGTTGCTTTATATTATGATTATAAGATAGATATACAGGCTCTCAGAACGGTTATTCTGTGCTTCATGGAGAAAGCACCCGTGCTTCATTCCTCGTTTATTGACACAAAGCTGACCGCACACTGGAGGGTAAATGACTACACCATTGACGATGTTCTGACCGTGCAGGAAAGCAGTGACCTGCAGGCGGATGCGGATGCGTTTTTAACACAGTATATTGAGCCGGCTGCGCCCGTGCAGATCCGTTTTGCCGTATTTCACAATGAAGCCGCAAGCGTGCTGTGCATCGTGGAAAACCACATGTGCATGGACGGCGGCGACCTGAAATACTTTGTGCGCAGCTTCTGTCAGGCTTATACGGACTATGTGCAGAACGGAAAAAGCCCCATCGGACTTCGCGAGGGCAGCCGTTCGTATGATGAAATTTACAGGGATTTCTCTCGCCGTGAAAAGAAAATGGCGCAGAATCTTTATAAAAATGTATGTGCCAAGGACAATCACCGTTTTCCGCTGACGGAAAACAATCTGCACGACAAATCCTTTATTGCGCTTCGTAAGATCGATGCTGACCGCTTTACAGCATTGCGAAAAGCAGGCAAAACACACGGAGCCACCGTCAATGATATGCTTGTTGCCGCTTATTTTTACAGCCTGTATGAGCTCGGCAATTACGGTTCGGATGAAAGCGTCACCATATCCTGCGCCATCGACCTGCGCAGGCACATCAAGGATACCGAGGGACTTGGTATCACCAACCATACCGCATTCATGCAGTGTAACATCCCCGAACGCGGAAAAGACATTTTTGAAACCCTCGAATACACCAAAAAATCGGTCGAAAAGTTCAAGAATGATCAGTTTATGGGACTTTACGGTTTGCCGCTGCTGAAATTCGGTTACGGTATTTTACCGCAGACCGCTGCAGAGGGTGTCATCAAGCTCGGCTATTCAAACCCCTTGCTTGCCATGAGCAACATCGGTGTGCTTGACAGTGAGGGCTATTCCCTCTGCGGCAACGCACCGAAGGACGGCTTTATGACGGGTGCGGTCAAATACAAGCCCTTTGCTCTTGTGTCCGCAACCTCCCTGAACGGTGTGCTGACCTTGTCGATGTGTGTCAGGGGAAATGAGGACGACAAGCGCATTGTGGAACGCTTCTTTGATTTGATGGAAAGTAACCTGCAAACCCTCACAAACGGGCAATAATTGCAAAAAAATATGCAGATTGCCTAAATTTAAGGGCAAATTATTGAAATATCTAATAATTGAAAATATTTTTTTTCTATGATATAATTATTTTTGTTGCCGTGTTTTTTAAACACGATACGTTGTAAATAGGTCCTTTCCGCTAACACTTGCGGAGGGTATAAGGAGGAAAAACACTTGAAACTCTACACAGCAGAAAACATCCGTAATATTGCCATCGCCGGTCACGGCGGCAAGGGTAAGACCACACTTGCCGAAGCAATGCTCTACATTGCAGGCGCAACCGACAGACTCGGCAGAACCGCCGACAGCAACACTGTCATGGACTTTGACGCAGAAGAAAAGCGCCGCAAGGCATCCGTTTCCACTGCAGTCGCTCCCCTTGAATGGAAAAATACAAAGATCAATCTTCTTGATACTCCCGGTATGTTTGACTTCGCAGGCGGCATTTCCGAAGGTATGCGTGCAGCCGATGCAGCTCTGATCGTTCTTTCCGCAGGCAGCGGCATTGACGTTGGTGCAGAAAAGGCTTATGCTGCAGCAGCCCAGAGAAACATTGCAAAGATGTTCGCAGTCACCCGCTGCGACGCTGAAAACACCGACTTCTACAAGACCCTTGATGCTCTGAAAGAAGAATACGGTGCACCCATCTGCCCCGTTGTTGTTCCTTACATGGAAAACGACGCAGTCAAGGCTTATGTTGACTTTGCACAGAACAAGGCATTCGCTTACACCAACGGCAAGGCAGCAGAGGTTGCTATGCCTGAAAACGATACCATTGCCGAAATGAAGGCAGTATTCAGCGAAGCAGTCGCTTCCGCTGACGATGAACTGATGGAAAAGTTCTTCATGGAAGAAGAATTCACCATGGAAGAAATCGCAAAGGGTCTGTCCGCAGGTATTGCTGACGGTTCCGTATATCCCGTATTCGCATGTGCAGGCTACACCACCGATGCAGTTGATGTTCTTCTTGACTCCATCGTTAAATTTGCTCCTGCTGCTTCCACTATCGTCGAAAAAGACCTCAAGTGCGACGAAAACGGCCCCACAGCAGCCATCTGCTTCAAGACCGTTGCTGACCCGTTCGTCGGTAAGATGAGCTTCTTCAAGGTCATCTCCGGTAAGCTCACCGCTGATGCTGCTGTTGTCAACAGCCGTACCGGTGAAGTTGAAAGAATGGGCAAGCTTGTTACCGCACGCGGCGGCAAGCAGGAGGACACCACTGCAATCCCCGCAGGTGACATCGGTGTTATCACAAAGCTTTCCAATACCATCACCGGTGATACCCTGAGCGCACAGAAGAGCCCCGTTGAGCTTGACGGTGTTTCCTTCCCGGCTCCCTGCCTTTCCATGGCAGTCAAGGTTCGCAAGAAGGGTGAAGAAGATAAGGTCGCTTCCGGTCTTAAGAAGCTCATGGAAGAAGATCCCACCATTGCATTCGCTGTCAACGAAGAAACCAAGGAACAGGTTCTCTCCGGTCTCGGTGAACAGCATCTTGACATCATTGTCAACAAGCTCAAGACCAAGTTCGGTGTTGAGGTTGACCTTGTTGTTCCTCGCGTTGCTTACAGAGAAACCATCCGCAAGACCGTTGAAGTTCAGGGCCGTCATAAGAAGCAGTCCGGTGGTCACGGTCAGTTCGGTGATGTTTGGATCCGTTTCTCCCCCTGTGAGAGCGATGATCTGATCTTTGATGAAGAAGTATTCGGCGGCTCCGTTCCCAAGAACTTCTTCCCCGCAGTTGAAAAGGGACTTCGTGAATGTGTTGCAAGAGGTCTTGTAGCAGGTTATCCCGTTGTCGGTGTCAAGGCTACACTGTATGATGGTTCTTACCATCCCGTTGACTCCTCTGAAATGGCATTCAAGACCGCAGCTTCCCTTGCATTCAAGAAGCTCAATCCCGATGCATCTCCTGCAATCCTTGAACCTATCGGCACACTGAAGGCTTATATGCCCAGTGACAATATGGGCGATATCATGGGCGACGTTACCAAGCGCCGTGGCCGTGTGCAGGGTATGGGTCCTGCAGAAGATCCTAAGCTCCAGTGCCTGGAAGCAGAAGTTCCCATGGCTGAAATGGGCGATTTCGCAACCATCCTTCGTTCTGTTACCGCAGGCAGAGGCTACTTCAGCTTTGAATTCACCCGCTACGAAGAAGCTCCGGCAAATGTAGCCATGAAGGTTATTGAAGAAGCCAAGAAGAACATGGAAGACGAGGACTAAGTCTTATTCAAACAATATCGGCAGTACCAATTGCGGTACTGCCGTTCTTTTGCAGGAAATTACGGTTTTATCACAAGCTCACAATTCAAAACTAAAATACGGCACCGCAGAATCACTGCAGTGCCGTGCTTTTTTATGCTGTTATTTTATGCATTTCCGTTGGTTGCGTTGCCGTCGGAAACATTGCCGTCAGACACAACTGCATCACCGTCGGTGATATTGCCGTCGGAAACGGCTGCATTGCTATCGGCTGAAGCACCGTCAGCCACGGAAACAAGACCGTTGAATACACCGATGTAAGCCGTGCCGTTGGGGCCGATGGTGATGGGACCGTAGCTGTTGTTCCAGTTTCTGCCAAGACCCGTGAACACACGGTAAACGGTTTCACCGGTTTCAAAGTCAACCGCGGTGAAGTACCATGCAACATCGTTTTCATCGATGTCGTCATTCTGAATACGGGTGTAGAGATACACAAGACCGCTGCCGACAGACAGCTTGGGAACGACCGTTGCGGCGGCTTCGTCACTGTGCCATGCAATGAATGCATCGGTGCAATCCTCGTTCATGTCAACACGGGTAACACCTGCGTGGCTCTGCGGATCGCTGACAAGGAAGCCTGCGCCCGATTCGGAATAGTTGTTTTCAATAATAAAGCTTCTGCCATAGGCAATCAGGCTGTTTTCACTGACGGAATAGCCTTCCTCAAACAGCGGAACATTGACTATTGTTTCACCTGTGATGCGGTCATAAACAACAAGGTTGACCTGATTGTCTGCGTTGTCGGTGATGCCGCAAAGCTTGCGGACAGTGCCGTCTGCACAGGGAACATCGAGCAGGGTGGGTGTGGTACCGGAGCCCTGGTTGATAGCACCGGGCTTAAAGGTGGTGCCGCGGTCATATTCGGTTCTCCATGTATAGATGGGCTCGCCGTTTTCATCGATGTCAAAGCGATACATGGCATGGTCGGAAACGATGTACATACCGTCTTCGGCAACTGCAAAGGAGTTCTGAATCTCTTCGTTTTCAAGGCGCATCATGCGCACTTCGTTGGTGTCTTTTTCAATGAAGCCGACCGTGCCGGGACGGGTGACAAACCAGATATTGCCGTCAAAATCGGGAACGGCATCGGTGATGTATTCACCCTCGTCCATATAAGGCATGAGGTCAAATTCCCATTCGATTTTCCATTCGGCAGCTTCACCGGATTCGTCAACATAATAAATCTGCACCACATTGTCGGAGTTACCGATGATGGGACGGTCACCCTCCAGCAGATGGCAATAAGCCCCGCCCGAGGTGTCGGAAGAAATGACATCGAAGTCAAAGGTCTTGAAGAATTCCTTGGTGGAAGCTCTCTGCGGCAGGGTGGTCTGTGCAATAATATCAAGCGTATCCGCATCCAGCAGAGAAAGCTTGAAGCCGGTCATGTTGCCGCTGATGGTGATAATTCTGCCCTGCGAGTCGAACATGAGGGTTGCGCAAAGACCGCCGAACAGATTCATGGAACGGGACTGCACAACGGGGTCAATACCGAGAGGGCCTGCATAGTTATAGGTGCCGGTGTTGTAGGAGTTGCCGTGCATACCGTTTCTGCCTTCCTCGGCAAGTAAGGGATGCTGGGGGATGATCTGTTCATCCATCGGCTTTGCAACGGCAGGTGTACCGTAGTAATCCGGCACATCATCGGTTCCGATGGGTTCATGGATACCATCGCCTGCAGTGAACCATGCAAGCACACCGCCGCCTGCTAAAACGACAGCAAGAATAACAGCAATCGCAATAATTCCTTTTTTCTTCATAATTGTATCCTCTTCATTATTATTTGCTGTAAACAGCAGTCCTATAGTACCACAGTTGGCAGGCTTTGTCAAACAAAAAACACTTTGAAAACATCAAAAAACGCAGTAATACAAATTATGGTTTATCTTACTGACGGAACCCCTCAAATACTTGTCGCCCCTGAAAGGGTCGCGAGCATCCGGCGGATGCTGAATTAGCGATGTCTGAGCCGGCAGGCGAGTAATGAGATGTCTGCGGAACGCAGACAGAGGGGTTCAGGCGGTTACATCAGACTTTATTGACCAAATTTGTGCAAACTTGGTTAACCCCTCTGTCACTTCGTGACATCTCCCCTTTCAGGGGCGACGAGTGTTTGAGAGGGAAATTCACTTTGCAGACACTCCGCTAAACCATAATTTACCTTACAAAAATCTATAAATCCGGAGCGAAGCGACCCTTTTATTTTGCATTTTGAATTTTGCATTCTTTCAGGAGGTTATTATATGGACTTAATCAATTCCCTGCGCCGTCTGACCACAGCGGTCGGCGTTTCGGGTGATGAAACCGAGGCGGCAGCCGTTGCAAAGGAGCTGCTGTCTGCTTATACGGATGAAATTTATACCGATGCACTCGGCAGTGTCATCGGAAAAATCGGCGCCACGGGGCCGAAAATCATGCTCGAAGCACATCTGGACCAGATCGGGATGATCGTCACGGCGGTGGACGAGCAGACGGGCTTTGTCCGTTTCGACCGCTGCGGCGGTACGGACAGACGGGTGCTTGCGGCTGAACGCGTGACCGTTCACGGTGAAAAGGACATTCCTGCCGTCATCATCAGCACACCGCCGCATCTGCTTGACAAGGCGGACGAAAACAAGGCAGTGCCGTTCGATAAATTGTGGGCTGACACGGGACTTACACCCGAACAAGCGCAGAAATATATTCATCCCGGTGACAGAATCACCGTCAATCCGCGTTTTGAAGTATTGCTCAATGACCGTGTGTGTGCATCGTTTTCCGATGACCGCGCCGGTGTGCTTGCCGTTCTTCGTGCGCTCGATATCCTCAAGGACACCGACCACGGCTGTCAGCTGATTGCCGTCTTTGCCTCGCAGGAGGAAACGGGCGGCAGCGGTGCCAAAGCCGCCGCATTCGGTGTGCAGGCTGAAGAGGCCATTGCCGTGGATGTCAGCTTTGCAAAGGCACCCGATGTATCGGGTGTTTATGCCGATCTCGGCAAAGGCACAATGATCTGCTTTGCACCGGGACTCAGCAAGGAAATGAGCAACACTCTCGTGTCGCTTTGCAAAGAAAATAAGATTGCTTATCAGGTGGAGGTGGCAGGCAGAAGCACGGGCACGGATGCCGATGACATTGCCGTTTCCCGTTGCGGTGTGAAGACCGCTTTGCTGAGCCTGCCGCAGAGAAATATGCACACCGCGGCCGAAATCATTGATATGAAGGACATTGAAGCCACCGCGTTTTTGTTGGCGGCTTATGTGAAAATGAGAGGGGGCAGAACCGATGCTTGACACCTTGAAAGCCCTGTGCACGCTGGACGGCACAAGCGGTCATGAGGATAAAATCAGAGAATATATCATCTCCAATCTGCCCGGGGATTGCGAGCACAGAACCGATGCGCTCGGCAATCTCATTGTGTTCAAAAAAGGAAAAACGCAAGCCGGAAACAAGCTCATGCTTGCCGCCCACATGGACGAGGTGGGTGTGATCGTCACGCATATTGACGAAAAAGGCTATCTTAAATTCACCACCGTCGGCGGTATCACCCCTGCCGTGCTTGCAGGCAGAACCGTGCGCTTTGCCAACGGTACGGTCGGTGTGCTCGGCATCAAGCCCATTCATCTGACCGACAAGGGAGAGGAGGGCAACCTGCCCGACACCGACAAAATGTATATCGACATCGGGGCTGACACCCGTGAGCAAGCCGAAGCGGTGGTTTCCTTGGGGGATGTTGCCGTGTTCAATGAGGAATTTATTACCCTCGGTGAAAATAAGGTCTGCTCCAAGGCGCTCGATGACCGCATGGGCTGTTTTGCCCTGCTGACATTGCTGCGTGAGGACATTGCCGCAGATGCGTATTTTGTGTTCACCGTGCAGGAGGAAATCGGGCTTCGCGGTGCAGGCACGGCGGCTTTTCAGGTCGCTCCCGATTATGCAATCGTGCTGGAGGGCACCACGGCGGCTGACCTGCCCGATGCAGACGGTCAGAAAAAGGTCTGCATTCAGGGCAAGGGTGCGGCGGTTTCGTTCATGGACAGATCGACCCTCTATCCTCCGAAGCTCTATAAGCGCGCATGGGAGCTTGCCGCAGAGAACAACATCCCCGTACAGACCAAAACCATGGTCGCAGGCGGCAACGATGCAGGTTCGATCCACAAAGCAGGCGCAGGTGTGCAGGTGCTCACCGTCAATGTACCCTGCCGCTATATCCATTCGGGCTCATCCGTAGCGGATCTGCGTGATTTCGACAGCCTGCTGCAGCTTGTAAGACTGTTGATCGGAGAGTTGGCCGGTGTTTAAGCTCGTTGAAAATGAAAAAGAAATCAGGCTCGTCCGTGCATTCTGCTCCAATGGGTATTTCGGTGCACGCATCAACACCGCGATTGCCGCCTACGGTACGGATGACCGCTTTGTGCGCACATGGTATGAAGAAAAGGACGGCAGACTGCTCGCTGTTTTGCAGGTGACCGAGGATGCCGCCACGGTGCGCTGTGCCGAGGGCACGGATTATGACAGTCTGTCGGCACTTCTGCTGTTTGCAGGTGCAAAAACGGTTGTCGGTGAGCGCGCTCATGTGGAAAAGCTGCCCTTTGCAATACAGGCAAAGGGGGTTCTGATGTGCTGCGAAAAATGCACGGCAGAGTCGGTCTTTGCACAGTCTGTTGACAGTGAGCAGCTGAATCTGCTGTTTCGTGTGCTGGCAGCGGATCGTCCGCGTGCTTTCACGCGCCGTTATTATGCGGATTGGTATACCGATATGTCGCACCGTGTCCGTCACGGACTGAGTGCGTGCTTCGGTGTTTTTGAAAAGGGCGAACTCGTTGCCTGTGCAAGTGTGCTTTATTCCAACGCACAGTACGGCTGTATCGGTGCGGTCAGCACAAGAACAGAATGCAGAGGACGGGGCTTTGGGACGGATTGCACCGTTGCCGCCGCCATGTATGTTTTTGCAAACGGACAAATTCCCTGCGTTGCCTGCGCCGATGACGGCATTGAAAAGTGGTATCAAAGCATGGGCTTTGCCGTCTGCGGACAGTGGATGCAGATGCAGGTGAATGCATAAAAATGCAAAAATGCTTTAATCCCGGGATGGTATTGCCGTTTCGGAAGATATGTTTTTTAACTGATAAATAAATTATGGTTTAGCGGGGTGTCGGTTTATTATCCTGTAGGGGTCGGCGCCCACGACGACCCGTTGCAAACGGTCGGTTTGCAGGGATTTTTTATCCCCATACGGGATGCCGAGGCGTCATCCCCTACAAAATGAAACTGTCAATCTGTTCGCTAAACCATAATTTACTATTCTCA
>JAZNCO010000016.1:0-22552 GCA_045587645.1 Acutalibacteraceae bacterium
TGTAGAGTCGTCAATGATAGGTGACACTTTTCTCAAAAAAATATGATGTTGAAAATTGTTTCCTGAGCCTGAGACAAAAAAAGGATAGAATTTGCTCAAAGTAGCCACCGCCGAAGGCGGCTTGACCTTGATTGATTGAGCAACTGATGATACACTTTTTTTTGTCGATTTGTGTGGATTGTTCATTGTTTCCATCACCTTCGACATCTTTTATCGATCATCAGTTGAGCAAGCTGTCAAGGTTGGCGGATTGTTTTTTAGAAACTCTTTATATTTTTCATTCGGTGTCTTAAAATTCAAGCATATCTTTACGATATTGTTTGACTTTTTGTTATACACAGCCAGTTGTTTTCTTCCGTCTTCAAGGCTGTACATTCTCATTTTTTTGTAGAATCTGTTTTCATCCGTTCTGTGTTGCCTCTCGACTTTTCCGTTGTGTCGAGGCGTTGCAATTCTTATCCGAGTGTATTTTATTCCCAGTTTTTCAAGTTCTGCTTCAAACAATGTTGGTTTTGGATTATTACTTATCATTGCATTCGTCCACTCTGTTCCGTTGTCTGTTTGAACCAATTCGATTTTAAACGGAAAAAATGCAACTACTTTTCTGATAAAATCCTGCGAACTGTAGGTGCTGTGTTCATCATACATCTCTCGATATACCATGCGTGTGTACTCATCTATTGCAGTATATTGATAATACTTCTTTTCCCCTGCAATACAACTTCTCGGCACAAATTTTACATCAATCTGCACCTTTTGTCCCGGATATTGCATTTGCTCGTACGGCTTTGGCTTGTATTCTTTTCGCTGTTTTGCTTCTTCTTGTAATTGCAGCCTTTTTATTGCACGACACATACTTTTGTAGCTTCTCTTGTATCCGTTATCTCGGATCTTTTGCCACAATACGATTTTATCATCTTTGTTTCTTTTCCAATATCTGATAATTAAATCGTATTCTTCTTTTGTATGCTCAGCCGGATGATGATGCGGACGGTGCGATTTGTCTATCAGGCTTTTCCAGTTTCCGTCATACTTTGCTTTCCACTCATATATTGCATTTCTGCTCACCCGGAACCTGTTTGATGCTTTTGTTACTCCATTTTTTTCTGAATATCTGATTACCCGTTGACGATACCGTGCATTTGATGCTATACTAACCATAGAAAATTCAACTCCTTCAGGTGTGTGTTTTTTGTGGTGATTAACATCATACCATATTTGAGTTGAATTTTCTTTTTTATTTGTCACCCATCAATTGTACCATAACACAAAATGAAAGAAAAAAAATGACAAGGTTTTTTCAGCCCTGTCATCCCAATATTTTTTCCATAACCCCTTTTTCAAGCCGCGAAACCTGTGCCTGCGAAACACCGATTTCATTCGCCACCTCCGTCTGTGTTTTACCCAACATAAAACGAAGATGCAGAATGCGCTTTTCACGGTCTGAAAGTCCTGCAATCTCATCACGCAGCACCATTTCATCGATCCAGTCCTTCTCATCATCACCGCCGCCGACCTGATCGACCACATAAACCGGGTCACCGCCGTCGGAATACACGGGCTCATAAAGAGAAATCGGATCCACAATTGCCTCCAGCGCAAGGGATACACTGTGTTTTGGCACCTGCATAACCGCCGCAATCTCCTCAATCGTCGGCTCCTTGTTGTTGGCATTGGTAAGCTGCTCTCGCACCTGCATGGCATGATATGCCGTATCACGCACCGACCGGCTCACCCGAACGGAATTGTTGTCACGCAGATAACGTCGAATCTCACCGATAATCATCGGCACGGCATAGGTTGAGAAGCGGACATTCTGCGACAAATCGAAGTTGTCGACCGCTTTCATAAGCCCGATGCAGCCGACCTGAAACAGGTCATCGGGGTTTTCACCACGGTTTGAAAACCGTTGCACGACCGACAGCACCAGGCGCAGATTGCCTTCCACGATTTTGTTGCGTGCAGTCTTGTCTCCTGCTTTGCTTTTCTGCAACAGCGCCATATTGTCCGCTTCTTTCAACACAGGTAAGGTTGCCGTGTTGATGCCGCAGATTTCCACCTTTCCGAATTGCAAAAAAAATACTCCCTTTCACACATCTGTTAAAGGAAGTATTGGCGGATTCACAATTGGCAAACATGGAAAAGAATGGGCTTATTGACATAAGGAGAATTTTATTTATACAGAAAAATTCTTTTTCTTTGCAATTTCCGCAATCCGCAATTCAATCATCTTTTTCAAAAACGGCAAATCGCACTCGTTTGCATTATCTACACGGAAAGTGCAACCGCATACATCGTCAAAAACTTTACCAAAGATTATTTTAGTTTTTCCGCCACCACAGGAACCGCAGCTTCCGCAATGGTCAATGTGTTTCCATGCCGCATTCTTCACATACGCATCAGCAGTTGCATCTTCGTAGGCATTGCTATCCTCGGACCATATTGTCCAATGATTTTCAGGCTCATCCGGGTCTTTGATTGCAATAAAGCAAACATATTCTCCATTGAATTTACAAAGATAATAAATCTTTTCTTTCCAATAGCCGTTGTCTCTTATAAATTCAACACGGTTATTCTGCAAATAACTTGCAAACTCTAAAGCAGTTTGCTTCATGTCACCGCTTAAATTTTCTGTTATGTAATCAAAGATAGTCTTACTAATTTCTTTCCAATTCTCTTTCGTCATGAGCATGGTATGGCCTGTGCGGATTTCGTTCAGGAGTGTGACTTCAAGGCCTTCGGTGGTGTGGTGGTACTGAAAACCGAGTTTATCCTGTACACGGCGGGATTTGGTGTTGCCGTCATAATAGCCGCACCAAACTGCACGCATATTGAGGTCTTCAAATGCGTGTCGCAGCAGTTCACGGGCGGCTTCGGGGATAAGTCCCTGTCCCCAGAACGGCTTGCCGATCCAATACCCAAGCTCACATTCATCGGTGCGGTCGGTCATGTCGGTATTCTCCCCTGTTTTCAGTCCGACACTGCCGATGGGAATGCCGTCCGTTTTCAGACACACGGCATAGGTTTCGGGGGCAGACAAAACATCCTTTATAATCTGCCTGCTGTTTTCAACACTCGTATGCACGGGCCAGCCGGCAGCAGGGCCGATTTGGCTGTCACTTGCGTATTGAAATAAATATTGTGCATCGGCTTCGCACCACGGACGAAGAATGAGCCGTTCGGTAGTCAATTGTATTTTCATAAGCAAACCCCGGTTGTTATAATATAAAAATTATACCACAGACAAAAACAGTTTGCAAGCAATCGCATGGCAATGATAAAAGCAACAAAATTGATAACTGTTGATTCTTTTGATTTTTGTGGTATAATGTTTGTGATTATTCATTTTATTGCGGGAGTATTGGTATGACAGCATTGTTGATTGTCATTTATATTGCATTTGTGTCGCTTGGGTTTCCCGATTCGCTGTTCGGGGTCGCGTGGCCGGTTGTGCACCTCGAATTCGGCATTGACGAGAGCTTTGCCTCCGTCTACAGTGTCATCACTGCTTTCTGCACGGGCGGTATTGCGTTCATTGCAGGGCCGTTGCTGCGAAAATTCGGCACAGGCAGGGTGACCTTTTTCTCAACCCTGCTGACAGCTTTGGGGCTTCTCGGCATCAGCTTTGCACCGAATATTGTTGTGATGATACTGTGCACGATTCTGATGGGCTACGGTGCAGGCGCAATTGATACGGGACTGAATAATTTTGTTTCCCTGCACTACAAGGCCAAGCACATGAACTGGCTGCATTGTTGTTGGGGCTTGGGTGTTACGATCAGCCCGATGATCATGTCGGCATTTTTAGGCGGCGACGGCAACTGGAGAAACGGATACAGGGTCATTGCAATGCTGCAGTTCGGCATTGCTCTGATTATCCTTGCAAGTCTGAAAAAGTGGAATGTGCAACCGAAAAACGAGCTTTCTGAAGATGCACCGAAGGAAGTGCCGAAAAAAGGCTTTTTCAAGCTGCTCAAAGAAAAAGGAATGGTTACGAGCATTCTTTCACTCGGACTTTACTGCGCGGGTGAATTCATGATCGGCACATGGGGTGCGACTTATGCGGTCAATGTGCTGGCAGTTTCCCCTGATGTGGCTGCAAAATGGATTTCGCTTTATTTCGGCGGCATCATGCTCGGCAGAATCATTGCAGGATTTTTATCCGAAAGGCTTTCCGACAACACACTCATCAAAGGCGGCATGGCACTTGCCGCTGTGGGTATGCTCATTCTGCTTCTTCCCATCGGCAGCTATGCACTGCTCGGCCTGTTTTTAATCGGCATCGGATACGGTCCCGTGTTTCCGAGTGTACTGCACAGTGTGCCCGCACGGTTCGGCACGGAGTATTCGGCTGACATCACGGGCTACCACATGAGCGGTGCCTACGGCATCGGCTTTGCCGTTCAGTTTGTATACGGCTACATTGCCGCAGCAACCACCTTCAGAATCACACCGTTTGTGCTGCTGGCACTCGCATTCGGTGTTATCGGGGCAACGGTTGCAACCATCAGAAAACTGAAAAAGGTGTAACATAAAAAATCAAGGATAGCTCTTGGAAACGGAGCTATCCTCATTTTTTATCTTTATTTACGGCAGGCGTGAAAGATAAAGGCTGCCGTTTTCGTTGAGCCATTGGTGGCAACGGGGATAATCGGGAAAAACCTTTTCAATTTCTGCATAAAACTGCTTGGAATGATTCATGTGTTTTCGGTGGCAGAGTTCATGAACGATAACACTGTCCATGATTTCTCCGGGCAACAGAACAAGCAGGCAGTTGAAATTGAGATTGCCCTGCGAAGAGCAGCTTCCCCATCGCGTGCGTTGACAGCGGATGGTAATGCGGTTGTAGGTGACCCCGATTTTTTCGGCATAAAAATCAAGCCTTTGCGGAATGATCTGCATTGCCTTTTGCGCAAGAGCTTTGATTTCTTCGGGTGTGAATTTCGGCAAGGCCGCCGCCTGCTCCTGTCTTGCAAGCTGAACGGAAAGGTGCTTTTCAATCCATTCTCTTTTGGATTCAATGAAAGCGTAAATTTCCTTGTCCTTCATCTTCCGCGGTGCACGGGCAATGACCTGCCCGTTTTTCAACTGAATTGCAAGCGTTTTTCGGTCAGAACGGACTATGGAGATCTTAATTTCTTCAAGCATCTTACATACTGCCATTCATCCGCCTCAGTTTTTCACATGATTGACACAGCGCAGCACCGTGTTACCGTCACGGCAGAAATCCACAACCGTAACGGACACATTATCAAGCGCAAAACGGAAGGTATGCGGTCTGACTCCCAAGGCAACGGGAATCAGATATTCTAAAAATCCGTGATGGCTGAAAACGGCAACACGATCTCCGTATGTAAATCTGTTTTTTATGTAAGCAATCACCTTTTGCGCACGCAGCACATTGTCTTCAAAAGCCTCGCAGCCGAATGAATATGCTTCGGTGCCGAACAGGCTTTCACACATTTTTGTATTTTCATAATAATTCCGCAGATATGCCTCATTGCAGCCGTAATAACCGGGTGTACAGCCGCATTCCACAAGCTCAGGTGCAATTTCGAGCAAGGGCCGTTCAGACTTTGCATTGCAGACACCTGCTGCAGTGCGGAAGCTGCGAACAAGTGAGCTTGTAAAGAAGGCATCAATCGACAGGTCTTTCAGTTTTTCACCAAGGGCACGGCACTGCTGCTCCCCTTTTGGCGTAAGCTGTCCGTCGCTCGGGTCGCGATCCCCGATGTCGGCATAATCCGTTTCGGCATGCCTTATAAAAATCACCTGTAAGGTATCAAGCTTTTCCATGCCGTATTACCACAGCTTTTCGGGATAAATGCCGTCGATGACCTTTTGTCTGAGTGCCGCCATAACAACAGCCTTATCTTCTTTATAGGTAACACCGTACCATTTTTCGGTGGTGTCCATCACCTTTACGCTGATCTTGCCCTCCTTGAGCAGCTCATCCACGACAAAGGGCAGGAAGTATTCGCATTTTGTGAGATTTTCGGCATTCTTTTCAAAAAATACCTTGAAGCGATTTTTCAGCTCGCTCATCATCATACCGCTGAAGCCCCAGCAATTCATGGAAACGGTGCTGCCCTCGGCAAGCTCTGTCCAACTTTCGCCGTCATCCTCGGTGAACATGATCTTACCGTCCTTGCGAGCAATTTTGGTGCGTTCCGTAATGTCGGTCAGATAACCGTTCTCGTCAATCTGACAAACACCTCTTGCCACATGGCCGTTTTCGGTCAGGGTGTTTTCCACCTTGAAGCCGACCATGCAGAATTCGTTTTCGCTTTCGGCATTCTTCAGCGCATTGCAGACAAGCTTAAAGGTTTCCTTGCCGTAATAGTCATCAGCATTGATCACCGCAAAGGGACCGTCAATCATTCCCTCACACGAAAGCACGGCATGTCCCGTTCCCCAGGGCTTGACTCTGCCTTCGGGCACGGTGAAGCCCTCGGGAATGTTTTCTATATTCTGGAAAGCATATTCAACCTTGATTCTGTCTTCATACTTGCCCTGCATAAGAGCCTTGAAGTCATCCTCAATTGCATGCTTGATAACAAAAATAACCTTGTCGAAGCCTGCTTCAATGGCATCATACACGGAATAATCAAGAATGACTTCCCCGTTTGCACCGATGGGATCCATCTGCTTCAGACCGCCGTAACGGCTTCCCATACCGGCCGCCATAATAACCAAAGTAGTATTTTTCATACGATAAACTCCCTTCTTGCTTTGATATATTAAAATTATAACAGAAAAAACTGTAATATTCAATAAATACATGAAAAATATAAAAAATGAATTTCTTATATTGTTGCGGTACGGAGATGATCCACTTTTGATTGAAAAGTATTGCAATGCCGCAATTTCAATGCTATAATGGAAATATAATACACCTTTTCAGGGGGATTTAAAAATGTTTGAAAGAATCATTGCAATCATCCTGTCTGCCCTTTCCGTGCTGTTTGCACCGCTTACCCAGACATGGGATGCGACCGAATTGAAGATTCAGCTGGCACAAGGATTCTACGAAAGCCCGTATATTGTGCGTCCGCTTGAGGATATCACCATCAACGGCATTTCGATTGACGAATACCGTATTGTAAAAGCAGACGGCGGTGCGCTGTTTGACAATGCCGTAATGACCCTCGGCAACGAAATCAACAAAGCCACAGGCAAAACGATTGCCTTAACCAAGAAGGATGTTGACAAGGCTTTCGTCATCAGCGAAAATCTGCATGATACCGATTTATTCACACTGAAGGTGGCCAACGGTAAGGTCATAATCACAGGCAGTGCCAATGTCGGCATTTCGAGAGGTATTGCCGCGTTTGCGGATGAGGTACTTCTGACCGCATCCGGCACCTTTGACCTTGCAGACGGATATGAATACACAAAAACCTTCTCCGATTATGTTACATACGAGCAGTTCGGGGCCGTGGGCGATGGTGAAGCTGATGACCTTGCAGCCATCGTTGCGACCCATGAATATGCCAATGCAAACGGTCTGAAGGTATTTGCAAAGGAAACGGCAACCTATTATATCGGAGGTGCTGACAAGACAGCTGTCATTATGACCGACACTGACTGGTCCACCGCGCAATTCATCATTGATGACACCGATGTAGAAAGAATCGGTGCATGGGTATTCCATGTTGCTCCCTCCAAGGGAGCATATTCCGCAACAGGCAAAACAGCGGCGTCCCTCACCATGGATGCCACCAACATCGGAACAACACTCGACGGCGAGAGCCTTGTGGTGCTGACCGATTCCAATGTAAAAAGATACATCCGCAAGGGTGCAAACCAGAACTCGGGCAGCAATCAGTCCGATGTGATTCTTGTTGATGCAGAGGGTAACATTTCTGCCGACACACCGCTGATCTGGGATTTCAATGCCATTACAGGTGCTACCGTTTATCCCGTTGATACACAGGTGCTGACCATCCGGGGCGGTCGTTTTACCACCATTGCAAACGAAGCTCCCTCCGAATACACCTATTATGCAAGAGGCATTCAGGTCAGACGCTCGAACACCGTCATTGACGGCATTTATCACAATGTTACCAACGAAGGCAAAACAGGTGCGCCCTATTCCGCATTCGTCAGTCTGTCGTGCTGTGCAAATGTTACGGTTCAAAATTCCACCTTCACGGGTCACAAAAAATATGCAACCATCGGCTCTGCAGGCACAAGTGTTCAGATGGGCACTTATGACATCGGTGCTGCAACCTCGGTCAATGCAAAATTCATCAACTGCAACCAGACCAATGACATCACCGACGGCGATTACTGGGGCATAGCAGGCACGAACTACTGCAAGAATCTTGTTTATGACGGCTGTGCATTTTCGCGTTTCGATGCACATCAGGGTGTGCTGAATGCAACCGTTATCAACTCCGTGCTCGGACACCACGGCATCAAGCTCATCGGCAGCGGTACGGCACTGATTGAAAACACCACCGTTTTATCCTCCGCCTTTGTTGACCTGCGAGAGGACTACGGATCAACATGGAACGGCGATCTGATCATCCGCAACTGCAAGTTCTATCCCACGGGGCTCACCATGAATATCATCAATGCAAGCAACACCGAAGACCATGACTTCGGCTACACCTGCTATCTGCCGCAGAGAATTGAAATTGACGGTCTGTTTGTTTACAGACCCGGCATCAATTATCTGTTCAACAAGGTCAATGACAATCACACAAAGGATGACTACAATGCCCAATATCCCGTTGTGGCACCGCAGGAAATCATTGTCAAGGATTTTGACTGTCTGATCGGCGGCAAGCTTTATGTTTCGCAGAACAAGGCAATTTTTAAGGTGGAAATCACAGAATAACCAATAATCACCAAACAACTCCCCCGGTCAATCCGAGGGAGTTGACTTTTTGTATTGAGAATTTATTGCTGCGCAAGGTGCTTTTTGATGGCATCAAAGCTCGTGTCACTGATCACATGCTCGATTCTGCAGGCATCCTCGGCTGCGATTGCTTCATCAACCCCAAGCAGCATCAGGGCATTGCAAAGCACCGTATGGCGTTCATAGATTTTATGCGCCAAAGCATAGCCTTCTTCTGTCAAAGAGATGGCTCCGTCCTTATCGATGATAATATAATTTTCATTTTTCAGAAGCCCCACCGCACGGCTGACGCTGGGCTTGGAATAATTCATGTGCTCTGCAATGTCAACAGAACGGACAGGCACCTTGGTCTTGCTCAGGACATATATTGTTTCGAGGTACATTTCACCGGACGGCTTCAATGACATATCTGTTTCTCCGTTTGTGTTTTATTCTTATTATTAGAATAGCACAAAGACGGAAGAAAAGCAATGAAAATAATTTTACATTTTTTACAAAAGTGAAAAATAAGCAGTATTTTTCTTGACAATGATCGAAAATGCTGTATAATGAAATTAGTTAGCAATGGCTAACTATAATTTTAACAAAAGATTTAGCAACAACTAACTATAATACGATACGGTGGTTTTTTATATGAATCTGAAAAATGCAGAAGAAGGAAAAGAATATATTATTCAGCAAATCAACATAGATGATGAGGAGCTGAATTCATTTTTATTTTCACTCGGCTGCTACAGCGGTGAAGCCATTACCGTCATTGCGCATCGCAGAGGCGGCTGCACCGTTTCCGTTAAAGATGGTCGCTACAGCATTGACAACCAACTGGCTGAAGCAATCATTGTCTGAATGCACAAAAGAATAAGCTCCGGCTTATTTTTTTACCCAATAGTTAGCAATTGCTAACTCATACTTTCACAATACGGACATAAGTATATACAGACAGCATACAGGAGGATAATTCATGAGAATCGCATTGACAGGCAACCCCAATTCCGGAAAGACAACCATGTACAATGCTCTGACCGGCAGAAATGAAAAGGTCGGCAACTGGGCAGGTGTTACGGTTGACAAAAAAGAGCACACTGTAAAAAAGACATACGCAGTCGGCGAACAGATGATTGCCGTTGATCTTCCCGGTGCTTATTCCATGTCCCCTTTTACAAGTGAAGAAAGCATCACAAGCACATACATAAAAAATGAAAATCCCGATGTGATCATCAACATTGTGGATGCCGACAACCTGAGCCGAAGCCTTTTTTTTACCACACAGCTTCTGGAGCTTGGGATTCCCGTTGTTGTTGCACTCAACAAGAGTGATATCAACAAGAAAAAGGGAAACAAAATTGATGCGGATGTGCTTTCGGCAAGGCTCGGCTGCCCCGTGGTCAAAACTGTATCCACCTCGTCCGACGGATTAAAGGCATTGATGAAGGCTGCTGCTGAACAAAACGGCAAACAACAAACTGCACCTTACAAGCAGAAAAACATTGATCTGACAGACAAGGCTTCCGTTGAAGCCGCCGACCGTGCGCGCTTTGCATTTGTAAACAGCCTTGTAAAAGATGTGGAAACCCGTAAGATATTGACCAGAGATAAGAACATCGGTGATAAAATTGACAATATTCTGACCAACAAATGGCTCGGACTTCCGATTTTTGCCGTTGTGATGTTCCTTGTGTTCTACATTTCCCAAAGCACGCTCGGTGCATGGATCGCAGATGGCTATGAATTTGAAAACGGAACGGTCATTCCCGGTCTTGTTACACTTCTTGAAGCATTTCAGGCTTGGGTCGGCGGACTGCTTGCCAATGCAAATCCCCTGCTCACCGCTATTCTTGTGGACGGTGTGATCGGCGGTGTGGTTGCTGTTGTCGGCTTCCTGCCGCTTGTTATGGTGATGTATTTTCTCATTGCTCTTTTGGAGGATTGCGGTTATATGTCGCGTGCGGCGGTGGTGCTTGATCCGATCTTCAAGCGTGTCGGGCTTTCGGGCAAATCGGTTATTCCGTTTGTAATCACCGTCGGCTGTGCGGTTCCCGGCATCATGGCAAGCCGCACCATCCGCAACGAGCGCGAGCGCAGAGCCACTGCGATGCTGGCTCCCTTTATGCCCTGCGGTGCAAAAATCCCCGTCATATCTCTGTTTGCAGGTGCATTTTTCGATAATGCATGGTGGGTCAGTGCATTGATGTATTTTGCAGGCATTGTACTCATCTTTTTGGGAGCACTGCTGGTCAATGCCGTCACCGGCTACAAAGCAAGAAAATCCTTCTTTATCATTGAGCTGCCTGCCTACAAGGCACCTTCCCTGTGGGGTGCTTTCAAATCCATGTGCAGCCGCGGCAAGGCTTATATTGTGAAAGCGGCAACCATTATCCTGTTGTGTAATATGATCGTACAGCTGATGCAATCCTTTACATGGAACCTTACAGTTGCCGAAAGCGCGGATACTTCCATTCTCGCTTCAATCGCTTCCCCCTTTGCATATCTGCTCGTGCCGATTGTCGGTGTTCTTTCCTGGCAGCTGGCTGCAGCAGCCATCACGGGCTTTATTGCAAAAGAAAATGTGGTCGGCACGCTCGCCGTATGCTTTGTCGGACTTGATAACCTCATTGACACCGAGGAACTTGAAATGCTCGAGGGGGCAGGCGCGGAGGTTGCCGGTATTATGGCAATTACCAAGGTCGCGGCACTCGCATACCTGATGTTCAATCTTTATACACCGCCCTGCTTTGCTGCAATCGGTGCGATGAATGCCGAAATGAAGAGCGCGAAATGGCTTTGGGGCGGCATCGGACTGCAGCTTGCAACAGGTTATACCGTGTCTTATCTCATTTACACCATCGGTACGCTTGTTGTCGGCGGCTCGCTTAATATGGAGGCTGCAATCGGAGGCTTGGTTGGAGTTGTTACTATGGCAGGTGTTGTAATCGGACTGATTGCAAATACAAACAAAAAAATGAAAGCCGAAAAGGCACTGCAAAAAACTGCAGACACAATACAAAAGGTGTGAAGAAAATATGGAAAACATTATTCTTATTTTCATTCTGATTGCCATTGCTGCCGCTGTTATCGGTTATCTTGCACACACAAAGAAAAAAGGCGCAAGGTGTGTCGGCTGTCCGTATGCAAAGCAATGCAGCAAGGAATGCTGTGAGCAATAAAAAAAGCCCTTGTCCGTCAAAAGGCAAGGGCTTTCGTTATAAATAATTTATCAGTTTATAATTGTCTGAAAGAAGATGCTCAAGGCAAAAAGCGTTTGTGCAGGAAAATAGGTGTAAGAAACCGCATGGCGCAAAGGCTTCGGCAATTTCACACCGCCGATGCGCATGCCAAGCATCAGATCGGATGCGATAAAAAGAACGCCACCTGCCATAACAAGCAAGCCGAACGGCAAATTGCCTGCAGCAAACGCAAGGATTCCCTTTGTTACGGCACACGCGAAGAAAAAAAACAGAATCGCAGCATAAATCACAAGCGGAATCTGCAGCTTGCCGAGTTGAAGCCTTGTTTTCATAATAACAAAAAGAAACAAGGCAATGCAAACGGAAACAGCGGCAACGGGAATGATATGCTGCACAGCCTTGTATGCACCTGCGCCGAGAAAAGCAATGCTGTAAACAATGTGTCCCAATGCAAAAAAGAGCACACCCGACAAAAAATACTTATCCTGCTTATAGCTTATGAAAAAATCTCCCAGCACACCGAACAGCAAGGCTGCAAATACGAAACATGTATACAGTGTTGCGGCATTATAAGCAACTGCCGCCAGCACACCCGTGGCAAGATACATGAATGCACAAAGCATTTTCATGGAAAATCCGTATTTTGCGGAAAGACCCGTTTTTTGCACCAATACGGGCATGAGTGCGGCAAATGCCGCAACAATCAGAAGAACTGTTTTTATCATATTTCTTTATTGTATTTTATGATGCATCGGCATCTGACGATGCACCTTTTTCAAGCTCCAATTGGCGGCTTTTTTCTTCCATGCGCATTTCCCAGTGAATGAGCAATGCCAACAACGCACGGATGACAATAACGATTCCGAGAATGGCAAGCTCTTCGAGGTTATGAATGATAACCGTTTTAATAATCTCTGCACCCATTTTGAATTCAAGTGCAAGCGACAAAGCCTGCCCGAGATCCGCAACAATATGCAAAGGCTGCTTGTTTTTCATGCATTGCAAAAGGCGGAGCAATGCACGGATCGAGCCGACAAAAATGATGAAAATACCGATCAGCTCCAAAAGACCTGAGGTGATTTCCGCAAAGGGAACCAGAAACTCATTAAAATTATCTGCAAAATTTTCAATCATTTTTTTTACACCGTCCTTAATTTGTATATTGACTCCAGCCGGAAGAAACCGTCTGATTTCCGTCCTCATCCACCCACATAGCATCTGCATCGGGAGTTGCTTCAACGAGCTGCAAGCCTTCTTCCAACGGCATACAAAACAGTGCCGTCGAAAGCGCATCGGCAAGCCCCGAATCCTTGCAGACAACGGAAACGGATACACACAGATCTGCCGGCATCAGCGTATCGGGATGGATAATATGGTGATAGGGCTTGCCGTCCACATAATAAAAGCGCTGATAGGAGCCGCTTGTGACAACGGACTCCCCTTGCAGGTTGAGATAAGCCAAATAGTCGCCGCCGTCGGGATTTTCTATGCCGACCGTCCAGGGTGTGCCGTCCGCTTTTGTGCCGATGGTGCGCACATTGCCGCCGACATTCAGCACATAGCCCGTAATGCCTTGTGATTCAAGCTCTTTTGCCACACACTCAACGGCATAGCCCTTGGCAACGGCACCGACATCGAGTGTCATGGACGGATCGGTCAGCGTAACGGTGTTGTTGACTTCATCGATCACCATGCTTTCAATGTCGCAATGCAAAGCGGCATCCTTGAGCTTGTCCACAGGAGGCAACGAAGCCTGCGACGGATTATCCTTGCCGACGGTACGATAATCATGCCACAGTGACAGCACACTGCCCATGGCAATATTCATAACACCATTGGTCGCTGTATACATTTCTTTTGCATATAGCAACAGCTCGATAATGCGGCTGTCCGCCGTTACGGTACGGTGCACTCCGTCAACCAACTCGTTGATCGTGCACAGATTTTCCAAGCCGTTGTAGCGGTGATAAATGGAATACAAACGGTCATATTCGCCGAATGCAGAAAAAACCGCATCCGTCACAGCATCAAATTCTTCCTGTGAATATGCATATCCCGTGATGGTGGTGACGGTATCGAAATAATCCATGGAATGGGCTGTATATTTGTTCTTCTGCGGTTGCGTTGCGCATGCACAGAAAATACCTGCAAGCATACAAAGCAAAACCGCAAGACTCAATAATTTTTTTATCATATTCGTCCGATAACAAAAAAGAGAGAGTTGATTCTCTCTCTTTTTATCATTTTAATTGGTTCAGAACTTGGAAGCGGCCTTGACAAAGCCGGACACATAGATGGTGCAGCCTGCATCCTGAATATCAGCAACACCCTTCCCGTCTTCTGCAACGAAGCCTGCGATTTCGTCAGCGGTCTTGCCGACGCATGCAGCATCGAAAGCAGCAGCCTGCTCATACCATTCCTTTGCGGCACCGCCGTAAGCGACCATACCGTAGTCAGCGCCCTGTTCCTTCTTGGAAAGAACCTCCTTGGTGGTGTCGAAGGTGGAAACACCGTTCATGTCGAAGGTGAAGGTAACCTCTACGCAATCGCTGGAAGCGGCAACAACCTTGCCCTCTGCATCAACAGCTGCAGCGAAAACAGTGGTGGCAACCTTGTTGGAGCCGTCCTTGTCTTCGGTAGCATCTTCGATGGTCTGTTCGGTAGCAACACCGATCTTAAGGGTATCAGCAGCGGTGACAGCAGCGTCAGCAGCAGCAACAGCCTTTTCGATGGCAGCAACGAATTCGTTGATCATGATGGTGCAGCCGGCATTGACAACTTCGTCATTGCCCTTGTTTTCTTCAGCAACGAGAGCCTTGACCTCGTCAACGGTCTTGCCTGCTACGAGAGCTGCAAAGGCATCAGCCTGTTCGTACCATTCCTTTACGGCACCGCCGTAAGCGACCATGTTGTAGTCAGCGCCCATTTCATACTTGGTCTTGAATTCTTCATTTGCAACAGCCTTGCCGTCAAGCGTGAAGCTCACGGTGTTGCTTGCTGTGTCAAGTGCACATGCAACGATCTTGCCTTCGGCATCAACGGTAACGGCAGCAACAGTGATGTCAACCTTGCCGGAACCGTCCTTATCCTCGGTTGCATCGGTGGTTGCGAGGTTGGAAACATAAACAGCAGAACCGAACTTGAGGTTTGCTTCAGCAGCATTGTTTTCAACTGCATCACCTGCGGAAACATTGCCGTCTGTGACATTGCTGTCGGAAACAGCGGGGTCATTGGTATTTGTACAGCCTGCAAACATTGCGCAGATTGCCATAACAAGACACAGTGCGAGAACGAAAGTTTTTTTCATGAGAAATAGCTCCTTTTGGTTTTATTTTATTATTTACCCCGGACATATTACAACATATATCCGAATTTGTCAACCATAATTATTCATTATATAAGCTTTTGCGGAATTCTTTTTACAAGCAGGCTGCCGCACAGACCGATCATAATACCTGCAACGGTACCCGTAACCGCAAGAACGGCAAGATAATAACCCAGCTGCACGGTATCAAGCAACAGAACCGCCATGATGATCTGCCCGATGTTATGCGTTACACCGCCTGCAACACTGACACCCACGGGGGACAGAATGTTCAGCCTGCGCAGGATCACCATGATGACAAGGCTGAGCACACCGCCTGCAAGGCTGTAGGCAAGCGCCATGGCATTGCCGAACAGCATGCTGACAAGCAGAATGCGCAGCAGCGATACAACACCTGCAAGCACAGGGCCGCGCCGATAAAGAAGGAACACAATTATAATATTCGGTAATCCCATTTTTATACCGGGTACCGCACTGAACAAGGGCGGCAACAGCACTTCGATATAGGCCAAAATCAGCGCCAGTGCAACGCAGATGCCTGCAAAAGCAACAGTTTTCGATTTGTTTTTCACCTGCGGCACCTACTTACATAATAATATCGGGGGCATCATCTTGATCTGCAAGGTTTACCGTAACCACAACGCGGTTCGGCAGGCAGATAATGCTTTCGCCATCACGGAATATGGGCTTGTGAGCAACGCAGATCCCGTCGGGACAGCTTGCAGTTTCCATCCATGCTTTTCCGTCCCGAATGACAAGGCGGTTGTGCTGCTGTGCATCCTCACCGGTGTAAATATCCTCAATTCGGTTTTCCGAAAGCGAATACACACCGTATTCGACTGCATCCACGGTGACCGTAACGGTATCCCCTGTTGCACGCAAGAAGTTGAGATACACAAGTCCGCCTGCCGCAGCGATCAGCACGACAACGATCAGAATGATATCATTACGGTGCTTTTTTGTGATTTGCATTTTCATTTCATTTGATCAGATCTTCGCTGTCAACACCCTCGGGGATATCCGGGAAAACAACGCTTTTCAGGCAACCCGTGGGGCATGCTGCAACACACGCACCGCAGTTGGTGCATTTGTCATAATCAATCACTGCAAGATTGTCAACGACATGAATGGCATCATTCGGACAGGTCTTTTCACATTTTTTACAGCCGATGCAGGCATTTTTGCAAGCCTTTTTGGCATCTGCACCCTTTTGCTTGTTGCTGCACATCACAACCGTTTTTGCTTCCTGCGGCAATATGTGAATGATCTTCTTCGGGCAGGTGTTGGCACAAAGACCGCAACCGACACAACGGGATGTATCAATGTGTGCAATACCGTCTGCAAGGCAAATGGCATCCGAGGGACAAACATTGGCGCAGTCACCGTAACCGAGACAGCCGTAGCGGCAGGAGTTGGTGCCGCCATACAGCATGGAAGCAGCGGAGCAGGTTTTGACACCCTTGTATGCAGCCGTGTTGAAGGTGGCATCGCAATGGCCGTTGCAGGCAACAAAAGCCACAACATCTTTAAAGGGCTCCGCTTCGATATTGAGAATGGAACCGATCTGATCGGCAACCGCCTGTGCACCGGGAATGCAGAGATTGGGCTTGACTCCGCCTGCTGCAAGTGCTTCGGCATAGTCGTCACAGCCCTTGTAGCCGCAGGCACCGCAGTTGATACCGGGCAGGCATTCGCGGATCTCTTTTTTCAGCGGATCATCGGGCACGGCAAAGAAGTGAGAGAATACAGTCAGCAGGACACCTGCAAGCACTGCAACCGCCAGCATTACAAGAAATGCAATCAATATTTCCATATCAGGCACCTCTCATCAAGCAAAAATATTTTCAACAATGCCGCTGAAGCCCATGAATGCAAGGGAGATGAACGAAGCGGCAATGAGGGTAACGGCAAGTCCGCGGAAGGGTGCGGGCACCTTGGAATCATCGATTTTGGAACGGATTCCCGAAAACAGCACCATGGCAAGAAGGAAGCCGAGACCGCAGCCCAAGGAGCTGACCATGGATTCAAGGAAATTGTAGCCGTCGATGATGTTGTTGATGGTGACACCAAGCACAGCACAGTTGGTGGTGATCAGAGGAAGATACACACCGAGGCCTTTATAAAGCGAGGGAGAGAATTTTTTGAGAAGCAGCTCAAGGATCTGCACAAGCGTTGCTATGACAAGAATGAATGCAATGTTCTGCAGATAGCCGAGATTCAAAGTATCGAGTACATAATGCTGAATCGGATAGGTTACGGCTGTTGCAAGCAGCATGACCATGGTAACCGCAACGCCCATACCGACAGCCTGGTCAATCTTTTTGGAAACACCGAGGAACGGACAGATACCGAGGAAGCGGCTGAGAACATAGTTATCAACAAAAACGGCAGAAAGAAGAATAACAATCAGAATTTTAACATCCATCAGCTTTCAGCTCCTTTCTTTTCGCACATGGCGGTGTTGCAGTTACCTGCATTCGGACAGCCCTCACAGGAGAAGGACTTTTTGACAGGTGCCCTACCGTGGGTCACGACATAAATGAGTGCGATCAGCAGACCGTAAACAACCAGACCGCCGGGTGCCTTGGTAAAGAATTCAATCTTGTAGTTTTCAAGGAACGGGATGGCAATGCCTGCAAAGGAAGCAGCACCGAACACCTCACGGATGGTGGCCATCAGGGTAAGCGCCAGCGTGAAGCCGAGGCCCATGCCGATGCCGTCCAATGCGGATTTTACAACGGGGTTCTTGTTTGCAAACATTTCGGCTCTGCCGAGAATGATGCAGTTGACGGTGATCAGGTCAAGATACACACCGAGGGTTACATACAGATCGGGCAAAAATGCCTGCACAAGCATTTTAACAATGGTAACAAAGCCTGCGATGATCACGATATAGCACGGAATACGCATGGATTCGGGAATGACCTTGCGAAGCAGCGAGATAAACACATTCGAGCAGACAAGAACTGCCATAGCTGCAATACCCATGCCGAATGCACCGTCCACGGTGGTCGTGGTTGCAAGGGTGGGACAAGTACCGAGAATGAGCACAAGAACCGGGTTTTCTTTCAGAATACCGTTGAGCAAAACCGCAGCAGATGAGTTTTTATTCATTTTCAGCACCTCCGTTCAATGCTTTGATCGCGTTAAAGGCACGCTCAATTGCCTGCAGATAGCCGTCCGTGGTGAGTGTTGCACCGCTGATGGCATCGATTTCCGTATAATTATCTTCCGATTTGCCTGCAAATTGACCGTAGAAGCTCTCATTAGCACAGGCATCGCCGAGACCGTCGGTTTCGGCTTCGGAAACGGTGATACAATCAATAATTTTCAGATCGAGTGTAACAGCCACACGGACAATGATATATTCACCCGATGCCGGATGATATTCATTACCGCCCTTGATACCGTAGCCGGCACCCTTGGTTTCAAGAATGAAGTTGCCCGTTGCTGTCTTCTTTGCGGACACCACATATTTTGCAAGATCGGGATGGGCGGTCAGGTCAATATCCTCGGTGGTGCTTGCCTTGAGAACGGCAACCGCATCCGTGAACATCACTGCATTTTCAATACCTTCGGTAACAACCGTACCGTCGGCGGCAACACCGACAAACTGTTCGCCGACTGCAAAGACAAAGCCCTTTCCGTTTGTTGCAGTGTAAACGGCATCAATGCCTTCAATATATTCGACCATGAACAGCTTTTCAAAGCTGCTCTCCCCGTCGGGGAATGCGGCGGAAAGATTGTCGGCAAGAATTTCTTCTTCGGTACGGACATCCACCGAGCCGCCGCCGAGAATGACAACCGTATTCAATGCATCCTTCATTGCATTTTTGTATGCTTCGGTGGTTTTGGTGGCACCTGTGATGATGTCAACCGCCTCAACACCGTCAGCATCCTGACCGGCAAAGCTTTCACCATAGGTCTTTTCCTTGCCGAGTGTTTCGTTGGAGGACAGACAGACTGCACCCGTGACCACACCGTCAGCGGTAACACCGCACATGATGATCATATCCGAGCCGTAGCCTGCGGTTCTGAGCTTGATAACATAGCCGAGTCCCGTCGTTTCCCGGTTCACTTCGGTGACGGTGGCAGGCAGTGTGAGTGCGCTGATGTCAGCCACTTCAAAGCCCTTTGCATCGGGCATGACTTCCATGAGTGCCTGATTGGCGGCAGCATTCTGATTTTCGGCAATGATGGGAGCCGTAATAAAATTGGTTACAGCAAGCAGCAGGGTGATAACCGAGCAGATGCAGACAAACACAGCAAGATTCTTGATTTTCGTTTTCATTTCTTCTCGCCTCCTGCCGCAAATACCTTACGCTTTGTCCACTTGCAAATGTAAGGATTGAGAATATTCATAAACAGAATGGCAAAGGAAACACCTTCGGGGTATGTTCCGAAATAACGGATCAGGCAGGTAAGAAGTCCTGCGCCGACGGCAAAAATGACCTTGCCCCAAGGGGTATAGGGAGAGGTTGTATAATCGGTAGCCATAAAGAATGCACCGATGAACAAGCCGCCCGACATGGTAAGTGACAATGCGCTGACGGCATCGAAGCCTTCCATAAAGAAAGAGAAAACAAAAACAGTGGCAATGAACAGAACCGGGGTCTGCCATGAAATCACACGGCGGACAAGCAGATAGATTCCGCCGAGCAGCAATGCAAAAACGCAGGTTTCACCGATGGCACCGCCGCGATTGCCGAGGAACAGATCAAGAAGTGAGGGCATGGTTTCAGCCGAAAGCGGTGTTGCAGAGGCAACGGCATCCACGGGGAAAGACGGAACGGCAAGCGAGCTGAACGCAACCAGCATAAAAACACGAGCCGCGATGGCAGGATTCACAAGGTTACAGCCGATGCCGCCGAACAGGCATTTGACAAGCACGATCGCAAACAAGGAACCGACAGCACACTGCCACAGCGGCACATCAACGGGAAGATTCAGAGCCAGCAGAAGCCCCGTGACGGCAGCAGACAGATCGCCGATGGTCTGTTCTTTTTTGATCGCAAGGTTAACCAGGGCTTCAAAGCCGACACAGCAGACCACGCAGACGGCAACAACCGCCGGAGTGCGCCAGCCGAAAATGACCGTACCTGCGATGGTGGCAGGCAGCAAGGCAATTAAAACATCTCCCATAATTCCGCGGGTGGTTCTGCCGCTGTGAATATGAGGAGAGACCATAACAGTTGTCAGAGCACTCATGACTTGTTACCCTCCTTTTTGGCATTTTCCATAACAAGCTTTTTGGACAATTTATTGATCTGCACAAGAGGACGGTTGGCAGGGCAGACAAAGCTGCAGCAGCCGCATTCCATACAGGTCTGCACAGAAAGATCGTTCAGCGCTTCTGCATCTTCGTTTTCATAGGCTTCTGCGATATTGACGGGAGCCAGACTGAACGGACAGGTATTGACACAAGCGCCGCAACGGATGCAGGCTGTTGTCTTGGGAAGCTTTGCTTCCTTTTTTGACAAAGCAAGAATTGCATTCGTGTTCTTGATAACAGGCACATCCGCATTGGGCACGGTAATACCCATCATGGGGCCGCCGTATATGATTTTAACAGGTTCTTCGGTGAAGCCGCCGCAAAGATCAAACAGCTCCTTCAAGGGTGTGCCGACGGGTGCGATCACATTCTGCGGCTGCTTTACGGCACCGCCCTCGACGGTGATACACTTTTTGACAAGCGGCATTCCCGTTTGCAGGAATGAACCGATTGCGGCAACGGAGGTACTGTTAAGCACAACACAGCCGACATCGATGGGCAGCTTGCCTGTTGGAATTTTGCGCCCCGTTGTATGATACACAAGCACCTTTTCACCGCCCTGCGGATACTTGTCCGGCAGAACATGCACCCTGACAGAAAAATCGGTAACGGATGCGGCGAGGTCTTTCATAGCGGCAATGACCTTTTTGTTGCTCTTTTCAAGACCGATGATGATATTCTTTACTCCGAGATAACGGTTGAATGCTTTTATTGCACACAGCATATCCTCACCCCGGGTGAGCATGGTCACCGAGTCGCTTGTGATGTACGGCTCGCATTCGGCACCGTTGATGAGCAGAAAATCAATTTTTTCGGCAGGCACATCGAGCTTGACATGTGTCGGGAAGCCTGCACCGCCAAGACCGACAACACCACTCTGCTTTACAGCAGCAATGAAGTCCTCACGGCTGTTGATAACGGGAGCCGAAACCTCCTCGGCGGTCATTTCGCCGTCCGATTCAATGACAACGGCCGTGGTGGTTGCGCCGTTGGACAGCAAAAAATCTGCAAGACGAACAACCTTGCCGGATACGCTTGCGTAAATATCGGATGAAATTTTACCGTCCGCCTCGCCGATTTTTGTGCCGACCTTAACAAGATCGCCAACCTTGACAACAGGCTTGGCAGGCTTGCCGATGTGCATGGACATCGGTATCGTTACGGTCTGCACATTTTCAATGCGGGCAACGGGCGCGTCTTTTGTGCCTTTTCTGTGCGGTGTGAAAATACCGGGAAGATGAGAACCCATAAGCATAAACCTTTCTGAATGAATTTTTCAAGAATATGAGCAAACAATCACATAGATATACAGAATAATAATACGACAAGCAGAAGTTATTGTCAAGTAATAACGCAAGAAAATATACCGTTTCGCTCATGTTTTACGACATTTGTTATATATGCTTATTATTTACCTTTATTTTTGCAATCAATCTGTTTTTCAAAGATAAACATACCGGGTCGTTCCGACGGTTGCGTGTCATCGCAAAAGCCGCATCGGAATTATATCCGACACGGCTTTTGCAGTTTCTTCGTGAAGATGCTGAAAGCAGATAAATTATGGTTTATCGGTCTGTTTTCAACAGACCGAAATGCAAAATGCAGGAATGCAAAATGCAAAATGAAAGGGTCGCTTACGCTCCGATTTAAAGAAAAAGTCGGTCAAAGATTGTAGGGAACGCATACCATGCGTTCCGTTGTAAATTTGACGATGAAAATGTAGTGTAAATAACAGAAAAGCCACATCAGACCGCTGATTTTCCCGGAACGGATGCTATGTACAGTGCAGTATGATTGTATACAGGTATGCAAGATGATTGTATACAGTTTTGTGATATATTAAAGGCAAGAAAATAACCTAAAGAGGAGGTTATTCAAATGCCTTGGAGGGACAAAACTGTGGA
>JAZNCO010000017.1:0-24589 GCA_045587645.1 Acutalibacteraceae bacterium
TTTTAATTTCATCATTTCCTTTTCGTACTGCTTGATGTGTCTGTAACTTCTGGGCATAAAAATTCCTCCTATGGTAGTTATCTTAATTCTACCATAGGAGGGGGTGTTTTTTCTATGTCCGTTTTTTACGGACCTGTGCAATAATTTGTATGTATTTTTATTGCAATGCATTTTACAGTATGCTAAAATGGAAATATATGACGGAAAGGATACTGTTTATGAAAAAGTTACTCTGTGTTTTTTGCATATTTGCTTTGCTTTTCACTTGTTTTGTGCCTGCTTTTGCTGTCACTGAATATCCGTACAAAACCGAACAAGGGCGCGTGCGTGATCCGTTTGTGCTTGTGCATGACGAAAAATATTATCTGTACGGCACATGCCTTAGCCAAGGGCAGGGCTACGGCTGTGTTGTGAGTGAGGATCTCGAAAACTGGTCAGCTCCCATTCAGGTTTTTTCGCCCGATGCCTCCTTTGACGGCTATTGCGATTATTGGGCACCTGAGTGCCATTATTACAACGGCGCATTTTATCTGTTTGCAACCTACCGTGCAAAATCCACGGACAAGCGCGGTGTCGGCGTTTTTAAGTCTGATTCTCCCACAGGCCCGTTTGTACTGATCTCTGACGGACATATTACCCCCAAAGAGGTTGACTGCATTGACGGTACTCTGTATGTGGATGAAGACGGACAGCCGTGGATGGTGTTTGTCAATGAATGGACCTCGCGTGAAGATGAAATCGGCGCGATGTCGGTTGTGAAAATGAGTGACGATCTGACACACTTTGTCAGTGAACCGAAAGAGATTTTCCGTGCGGACGGACACCTGTGGACGGACGGAAATATCACGGACGGCCCGTTTGTATACCGCACAAGCGAGGGTAATCTTGTGATGCTGTGGTCGAATCACGCTCGTTCAGGCGGCTATGCCGTGGGGATGGCTGTGTCGGACAACGGAAAAATCGACGGCAACTGGCTGCATTATCCCATTGCAATATACAAGAGAACCGATTCGCTGCCTGACGGCGGTCATCCCATGCTGTTCACTACGCTTGACGGTCAGCTGATGATGGCAATTCACGCTCCCAATGCATCCGATGAAACCGTTTTTGAAACAGTAACCTTTATCCCAATGCAGGACAACGGCAAAATCCTTGTTCATTCCGACGGCAACTTTTTCAGCCGTACCGCTGATACCATCCTCGGGATTGTTTTTGATGTTTACCGCATTTTGTACGGTTTGTTTCATAAATAAAAAGAATCATTCAGATACTTGCATTCGGTTTTGCACAATGCTATAATTATTTGCATGATTAAAGTCGAAAAGGAGATTGTATGATGAAGTTTGCGAAGAAAACGCTGGCTGTGCTGTTGAGTGTTATGATGCTTTTGTCCGTTTGCTGCGGTGTGCTGAGTGCATCGGCAGCTTATGCGGATTGTGTTACGATTTATGTCCGCGGCAGCACCGATATCAACAAATTCAACGAAGACGGCACACAGCAGGAAATTTACGATGACGGTGAATATGTGTCTGCCTTGATCAAGGAGGCTGTTCCCATGCTTCCCGGTGCAATGATCACCGGCAACTATGAGAATTATGCAAATAAGGTCCTTGAAATTATGTCCCCGGCTTATGATGCCTTCCGTCCGAGCCTTGTTGACGGCTCTGTGCCTGCAAACACCCGTCCCGACTGGTATTGGAACGAGGAAACCATCCGTAATTGCAGCAATACCTACTATGAATATTGCATGGATGACCGTTTGTCTCCCTTTGTGGTGGCAGAAGACCTGCACAATTTTATTGAGGCCGTCAAGGCTTATACCGGAAAGAGTAAAATCAACCTGTACGGCAGATGCCTGGGTCCCGTTGCTGTTGCAACCTATCTGTATTTGTATGAAAGACCGAATAACTATGCCGGTATCAACGGGCTTATGTTCTCCTTCTCCACGCATGAGGGAATGGCAATCACCAATTCCATATTTACGGGCAATGTGGTTGTCAGCCAGCAGACGCTTGATGCTTATCTTTCCAATATGAACCTGGAAAACATGGGGGTTGATAAGCCTCTTGCCGATGTTCTTATTGAGTTGATTGCGGTCATCAGCGGCAGTCTCGGCATGAAGATGACGGCAAATGTGCTCAATGATCTTTATATTGAGCTCAAGGATGTTCTGTTCAAGCCCCTTCTTAAGGAATACTATGCGCTGTGCATCATGAATCTTGCCTGCATCAACGAAAACTTTGATGATATGATGAGCTATCTGTTCTCCGATGAGGGCGATGCGGAAAAATATGCCTATATCATCGGTGAGCTGACAAGATACCATGAAGAAGTATACCCCATGATCAATACCATGCTTGATGAAATCAGACAGCAGGACAAGACCATGCTTATTGTCGCCGACTACGGCGGACAACAGTATCCGCTGTGTGAGGAAAGCGAGTATCTCGGTGACTTCCAGGTCGGTACAAAAGCACAGAGCCTCGGTGCCACAACGGCAAAACTGGGTGAAACGCTGTCAGATGCATATATTGCAGAGAGAGAAGCTGCCGGCTACGGACAGTATATTTCTCCCGATAAAAAGGTGGATGCATCCACCTGTGCATTCCCCGATAATACTGTTTTTATTGCAAATCTCGACCACTCCTGGCCTGCAAAGTATGCAGGCATAGAAATGGATTGGCTTGTAAACGGTGTGCAGAATGCGTATTCCGACCTGATTCCCGCACAGTTTATGTATTGGGATTATGAAAATGAACAGGTTGTTGCATTGGCTGCGGTTGTTGAAAATGAACCTGAGGAGCTCAGCTTCTTCCAAAAGCTTATCAACTTCTTCAAATATTTGTTCAACCTCATTGTCAACGCATTCAAATAAGCCATCTTTCAAATGCTCTCTGTTGCAGGGAGCATTTTTTTTGTATTCTGACTAAAATTTCTGTAGCATTTTGAAAATAATTATGTTACTATAAACAAAAGAAATAAAAAGAACGGAGAAATTTCTATGACACAGCAAGAATATCTCAGACAAATAGATGAAGTGATTGCAAACGGAAAATACAAAGCAGACTGGGCTTCGCTTGCACCGCATGCCGTGCCCGATTGGTATATGCGCGACAAGCTCGGTATTTTTATCCATTGGGGTGTTTACAGCGTACCCGGCTACGGAAACGAATGGTATCCGCGCAATATGTATGACAAAAATTCCCCCGAATTTGAGCACCACCGTGCCACCTACGGCGATCAGAAGGAGTTCGGGTATAAGGATTTTATCCCCATGTTCAAGGCAGAAAAGTTTGATGCCGCAAAGTGGGTCTCTCTGTTCAAAAAGGCAGGGATCCGCTATTGCATGCCCGTTGCCGAGCACCATGACGGCTTTGCCATGTATGAAACCGATTTTAACCGCTGGAAGGCAACCGCCATGGGCCCCTGCCGTGATGTGGTCGGGGAATTGAAGGCCGAATGCGAAAAGCAAGGACTGACATTCTGTGCCTCTACCCACCGCGCCGAGCATTATTTCTTTATGAATATGGGCAGAACCTTTGACAGTGATGTCAATGACGAGGCATTCCGTGATCTTTACGGACCTGCCGTTTACTGCAAGGAATTCGGTGAGGAGGATCTCGGCGGCTATACGGCGGATATCCGTGCGAGAGGCGCAGACAAGGAATGGCTGACCGACTGGCTTGTGCGCACCTGCGAGCTGGTTGACCGTTATCAGCCGTCGGTTCTGTATTTCGACTGGTGGATTCAGAACAATACATTCAAGCCCTATCTAAAAAAACTGGCGGCTTACTATTATAACCGTGCTGAGGAATGGGGCAAGGCTGTTACCATCAACTACAAGCACGAGGCTTTTCCGCCCACGGTTGCGGTGTTCGATGTCGAGCGCGGTGCGCTGACGGGTATTTCTCCGCTTTATTGGCAGACCGATACCGCCATCGGCAAGCAATCATGGGGCTATCGCAAGGACAATACCTATAAGTCCGGGCGACAGATTGTCTGTGACCTTGTGGATATCGTCAGCAAGAACGGCAATCTGCTCATCAACATCGGCCCGAAATCCGACGGCACCATCACCGACGAGGAAACCGAGGTGCTGCTCACCATGGGCGAATGGTTGTCCGTCAACGGCGACGGCATTTACGGCACGACCCATTGGCGTGTGTTCGGAGAGGGCAGTGTTAATGCCGAGGAAGGCTTCTTCAAGGACGGTGACGAAAAGAAATTCACCTCCGGGGACTTCCGCTTTACCTACAAAAACGGTTCTCTTTATGTTTTCCAGATGCGCCCGTCCGACAAGGCTGTCATCAAAACACTCTGCCACAAAAAGCACAACGATATTCTGATTGAAGAAATCACGCTTCTCGGCAGTGACGAAAAAATCGATTTTACAAGAAATGACGAGGCACTGACCATCAATCTCAAAAACTTACCCGACACCCAACTGCCGCTTTGCTACAAGCTCAAGCTTGGTTGATATAAGAAAAAAGCAGCCGCAATATGCGGCTGCAGTATTTATAAAGAATTATACATCGATCCGATAAAGGGCATAAGCCAAAAGCTCACCGTTTACAAAATCACATCCGTACAGAAGAATATGATCATCATACACTTCCGCAAGATATCCTTCCGACATACCCGGGTCATTGCCTGACCAGAGAATCTGGAAGCCTTCGGTTGTGCGGGGTGAAGACACGGACGAAACATGCACATAGGTTGCGCCGCCCTCGTCATAATCGGCGATATTCAGATGCTCGTTCATGCTTTGCATGTGATAGGCCCAATGGGAATGACCGCTGAAGAACACAACATTGTCGTATTCGCGAAGCAGGTTTCTGAATCTGACTTCATCCGTTGCACCTTGTGTGTAAAACAGCGGATACGACCAGCCGAGGTCATTAACGAGGTTGCCTGCCCCCAGAAGCGGATTGCCCGAGGGTGCATTCAGGAAGGTGTGGAAGAACAGATAAACACGGTTGCCCTGATAGGTCTGCAATTGCTCTGCAAGCCAGTCAAGCTGTGAATCGGTCATAAGTGCATTGACAAGCAGACCGTAATTATTGGAGGTCTGTGAAAGGAAAATATATACATCGCCTGCGGTTTGCTGACTGCTGTATACAAAATCCAATCCGTTGTCGGATACATTCAGCACACCCTCTGCTTTTTCTTCACCGTATACACCGGTATTCATATAGGTCTGCCAGTTGGTGAGTGTGAATTTTTCATGCAGGTCATGGTTGCCCGTGCAGGTGTAAACGGGGAAATCAAATTCGGATGCAATACGGTTGAAGGTCTGAAAAGCCTCAACCTCACCGTCTGTGGAGATATCTCCGGGCATGGCAACAATCGAAACGGCAAACCCGTCAAAGAATTGCAGGGCTCGTGCAAAGGTGTTTTCTGCCACATCAGCACCGTTTTCCATGTCATACCGGTTAAAATGCAGGTCGCTGATGACACCGAAGCTGTAGGTGACCTCCTCAGCACGGGGCAGTTTGTGCTCTTCAATTGCAAAACGGTCAAGCAGAATGTCATCCCTGTAAACAAGGATATATTCCGCACCGGCAGGAATTTCCGTAAAATCGGGAAGATCAATGCTGCCTTCGCCCAGCAGAACTTCAATTTCGGCAAAGCGGCTGTAATCCAATACCTTGCCGTCTACTGTTTTTTGCAGTTTTTTGCCTCTTTCATTGCCCCAATAAAAGGTGTAAACACCGTCCTGCGTTGCAGAAAGAGTGATGAGGGCATCGGCATTGCCGGCTTCCTCATTGTGGTATTCTACCGTTGTTTCCACATAGTAGTCACTGCTTTGCGGCAGAATGCCGAGGGAGCTTAAAAGTCCCAATAAAGCAGATAAAAGCATAGCAAAGATTCTTTGAACCGTAGCAAACACAACAAAAGCCTCCTTTTGATGAATTGATTTAATTATAAAGCATATTATGATTTATTGTCAATACGGAAAAATGAAAAAAATGTAAGGAGAAAACGATGAAAATTGCAAACCTGCCTGCAAGCGATTATGCCTATGAATTGTTTCCCAAGGTTGCAAAGCAAGGGGAAGAGACTTTTTTTACCGCCCGTGGCTTGGGTGTTGAAACGGCATTGCAGCCGAATACGCAATACTGCCTGCGTGTGATCGGGCAGGAGGAAAACAATTCCTCACTTTTGCAGGATTTCAGCACCTGGCAGAAGTATGACGGCATTTTTGCCGAAACTGACGAGCAGGGTGTTCTGCATTTTTCTTATACATTCAACCGTGAACAGGTTTACACATTGCGCCTTGCCGTAAAGGAAGATGAAGAATGGACTGCTGTTTACGATTTTGCAGTTTTCTGCGCAGAAGAAGACTTGTTTTTGCGTACCCCGTTCAAGGGCAACACACATTGTCATTGCTGTGATTCCGTGGACGGGCACGAGGATCCGTTCTTTGCTGCCTGCATGTACCGAAAGGCAGGCTTTGACTATCTTGCAATCACCGATCACCATCTCATTGACGGCTCGGTGTTTGCCAAACAGCAGGCAGAAAAAGTGCCTTCGGGGTTGTCCCTTTTTTACGGGGAAGAGGTACATGTGCCGAATGCCTATATTCATGCGGTCAATGTCGGCGCACGGTTTGAAAACGGTGTGGGACTCAATACCTATTTCAATCTGCATGAAGAAGAATGCACCGCCGAAGTAGCGGCAATTGCCGAAAAAAACAAAAACACTTTACCTGAAAATATCAATGCAATGGACTTTGCATGGCGCAAATGGATTGCCGACAAAATCCACAAGCAGGGCGGTGTTGCGATTCTTGCACATCCGTTCTGGGTGTGGGAGGCACACAACACCCGTGATGATATGTTCCGTTATTTATCGAAAGAAAAAATCTACGATGCCGCCGAGATTTTTCACGGCATGGAGAAAAACTGCCGTGATGCAGGTCGTCAGTTTGCGTTCTGGAACGATATGCGTACCGAGGGGATTTTTATTTCGCCCGTCGGAGTAGACGATGCCCACCGCCGGCATTTCCGTTGGGATTACGAAAGCAGCTTCAATGAGGTTTATACCGTTCTGTTTGCAAAGGAAAATACGTTGCAGGGCTTTGCGGAAGCCTTGCAAAATGGCTACAGTGCCGCTGTGGAATGCTATGAAAATGCCCCCGAACACATTGCTGCAACCTACCGCCTCACAAAATACACGCTGTTTTTACTCGATCACTATTTTCCGTTTCATGACGAGCTTTGCTTTGCCGAAAGCCTTTGCATGATTGACGGTTATTTCGGGGATGCGGATGCTTTGCAGCTTTTACCGAAAATGACCGAGCGTGTCAACCGCTTCACGGACCGCTTCTTTGGCAGAAAGCAGGTATAAAAAATGAAGATTTCAACATATTTTGACCCCAAACAGAAAAAATGGACAGATTCAACCACCGCCCGTCTGCCAAAGCATGACCTTTATTTCGGCACCCCCGTCAACCACCCCACCGCGGGTATTCCTTTAGGGGACGGCGACACGGGTACATTGCTGTGGTTTGAAAAGGATGCCATACATATTCACATCAACAAAAACGATCTCTGGCAGGATCAACCACCCGGATGCACATGGGATGACCGCTGTTATTGCTCGGGTTGGGAAGAAAACCTGACCTGTGTCAAGCACGGCGGTGAAATCGTGGTGCGTTTTTCCGAGCCGCTTTTTGAATATCTTTATCAGCAAAAGCATGATTGTCGCTTGTCTCTTTCGGATGCCACTGCTTATCTGCAAAATGCAACCCCGTTCGGTGGTCTCCGCTTGCGTGCCTTTGCGGATGCCGGCACGAATGTGACCGTGCTTCGCTGTCAGCTGACAAGTGAGGACGGCACTGCCCCCGAAATCAATCTTTCCCGTTGGGGCAGCCGCACCTTATGGCGGTGGTATTGTCAGCAGAAATTTGTGCCCGAGGTCGGTCTGGACGGCACGCAAAGCTTTGCTGAACACGACCGTCTTTATATCACACAAGATCTCGGCACAACCAAATTCTGCATCGGTCTTTGCGTCACAACCGATACCTTGATTGACCGCAGTGTGCGCAAAAACCGCCATACGGCTTCAATCTGCCTGCCGTGTGAGAAGTCGCATGATTTTTCTTTGTTTTTCACCGTGCGTATTGCCGAAACAACGCAAGAAGCAAAAGAGCTTTGTGACGAAGCGCTTGATGCCGCACTCGAAATCGGGGAAGAAGAACTGCATCTCGACCACAAAAAGGCATGGGTGGATTTCTGGAACACCTCGAAAATCGAAATTGAAGACGACTACCTTGAAAATATATACTATCTTTATTACTACATAATGAACTCCGAAAGCCGCGGTGCTTATCCGCCGCATTTCACAAGCGGCTTGTGGGGATTTTATCACGATTATGTGCCGTGGGTCTATTATTTTCACTATAATTTGCAGCATATGTATGCACCGCTGGATGCCGCAGGGCACGGTGCCCTGGCACAGAATTATTACGATCTGCGCCGCAATTCGCTTTCCATGGCATATCTTTATGCAGAGCTTGTCAAAAAAAGAAAAGGTGCGTTCTTTCACGATGTCACCGACCGCTACGGCAGAGGTGCGGATTACGATTCCAACAACTGCACACCTGCTTCGCAGATGGCAATGCAGATGTGGCAGCATTGGCGATATACAGGGGATGAAGCCTTCCTGAAAGACTATGCCTTGCCGATGATGCAAGGGGCTGCCGAGTTTTATCTTGACATTCTGCAAAAAGAGTCCGACGGACTTTATCATCTGCACGGCACAACCGCTTATGAAGGCAACGAGCCGACGGACGACACCCTGACCGACCTTGTAATGATCCGCACGCTGTTTACTGCCTTTTTGCCTTATGCACAGGGCGAAATGAAAGCGCAGCTTGCGGATGTGCTTGAGCACTTGCCCGAGCCGATGTTTGCGGATTTGTTATTGGAGGAAGACTGGGACGGCGAAAGCTTCCTGTTCGGCCTCGGCAAGGGCAAAAAGCCTGTCGGAGATCAAAAAGTGTTCTCCATCGGATATCGGAACGGTGTGCCTGTCCGCAAAATGTACGGCAATCCCGAATGTAAATTGCGTGGCTACGGCTTTCCCGATATTGAATTGATCTTTCTGTATCCTGCAGGGCTTCTGGGGCTTAAAAACAAGGGAGATGCGTATTATGATGCCCTGACCAATCAGCTCATGCTGCATCAGAAAAGCGATGAACTCGGGCATTGGAATATGCTGCCCGTTTACCTTGCACGCATGGGCATGGCAAGTGAATTTGTCGAGAACGCAAGAGGCATGCTCGCAGGCAATCAGGGCTTTATCAACGGCTTCAATGCCGAAATTGCCGAGCCCGGTTCCATTGCCGAAGCGCCGCCGACTTGGTACAAAATCAACAACACCGAAAGCAAAGAAATTACATTTCTTCGCACGGATGATTTTATTCATTTTGACTTTGAAACCGCACCCATTCTTGCGCAGGCAATCAACGATTCTTTGCTGCAAAGCCATGAGGGAATCATTCGCATTTGTCCCGCCGTGGAAGACACTGCCGCTTGCTTTTTCCGTTTGTTTGCACAGGGCGGCTTTGCCGTCACCGCACAGAAAAATGCCGACGGCTTTGTGGTCACCATCGAAAACAACAGGGGTGAAGAATGCTTCATTGTCCCCGTCAACGGACATGAGGACAAAAAAATATTTGCTTATCTTGCATGCGAAAACGCGGAGTTTGTTCCTGTTGCGCTTCAAAAACAGCAAAAAGGCAATGAAAATGTGTATTTCTGCAAGGAATTCACCAAGGGCTGCATACTGCTTCTCAGCTCGGTCTGCATGGAAGACCTTCAAACCGAAGAAGCCGTTTGCGAGCAACCGAACGACGACATGAAGACCCTTGCCACGGTGGCATTAGGCTCTCCGCACCTGATGAGAAAAGAGAAAAACCATATGAACCAACATAATAATTGAAAAAATTATTATATGTTCATACGGTTTTTATGAAAAAAAACAATTGCTAATTATTCTCCATATGATGATGAGATAGTTATCATGTAGCGATCAGCAGAGTTGAAGCCAACAGCTAATTCAACATAATGGTACTGTATTGAAGTATTTTGACCAATTTTAATAAATTCTTGATCATTTTCTTTTGCTTGCTCAATAGCAGTATTTATTTCATTATCACCTACAGAGGGTTCAAGGACCGAAACGATATTGTTGATAATATCATCATAGGTGTCAACCAGCGTCAAGCCATTAGTGAAATCAAAATTAATTGAAAAAATAGGAGTTCTGCTGGTATTTATATCTCCGATTTTATCGTCGAATGAAATGTTGGCAACTGTATGGTTGTTTTTCCATTCGATATCAGTTATTTGCTGATCGTTTTGTTGATTATATTGATTAACAAATTGTCGGATTACTTGTTCATTATCTGCATATGGATTATTATCACTTGTATCTTCTTGTTCGGAAATAGTTGTATCATCTATTTTTTGATTGTAGACGATATCACTTTGTTCTGTGACTTGTTCATTAACAATCTCGGATGACGACACATTTGGGTCATTTGTTGCATTTGCCGATGTGTCAGCTGTTGCAACAGCAATGAAAAAGGCGATATACAAAAGCCAAGCTATGGCAATGATTGTCATTCTCAACCATTTGATGATTTTTGTATTTTTAACCATTAAAATAGTTAACGGTACTGGGAATATATATATCCAACCGAGAACCCAAAGCCAAGTTCTTCTTTTTTTGTTTGATTGAGATTGGGGCATCCATGTTGCACCACAATCTTTGCAAAAACCAACAGTTTTATAGATGACTTTCTTTGATTTCTTACCTCGCACTTCACCTTGATTTTCCCGCCTGAATTGAATGTTTGTGCTGTTGCATTTAGGACAACCTTTTTTGTTTATTAGTTCCTGCTCTTTTAATGATTCAACGGTAATTTGCGAACCACAATAGTCACAGATTTTTTTTGAACCAAGTTCTGCACTACAATTAGGACATTTCATGATGATTTCTCCTTATTTTATACGATTGCATTTTAATAATAGCAGAAACAAGTTTATTTGTAAAGAAAAAAATAAAATATATTAACCAAATAATTATTGAAAGGAGATTATTAATGAATAATATTTTCCGTGTGACCGCAGCTCCGTTCTGCGCCAAAGGGGACGGCAAAACCAATGACCGTGCAGCCATACAGGCAGCCATTGATACTGCTTTTGCCGACGGCGGCGGTGTTGTCGTGCTGGATGCCGACAAAACCTTTTTAAGCGGTAATCTGTTTTTGAGGGATTTTGTGGAATTTCATTTTGAAGACGGTGCAACGCTGTTGCAAAGCAGCGACCCCGATGATTATGTCGAATACAAGGACGGTAATTATGTGCCCAAGCGTCCCGGCTACGGTCACAATCTCTGCCCCGAAATCAAGTGGAGCCATTTGTGGTATTATAATTATCCCTTGCTGTTCGGTGCCGAGGGAACGCATGATTTTAAGATTACCGGCAAGGGTACGGTCTGCATGATGCCCGACGATGAACCCGAAAAAATCATGAAGGTCTGTCCCATCGGCTTTTACCGTGCAGAAAATTTTGAAATTTCGGATATTACCATCACCAATTACCATTCCTATGCCATGATGCCCTTTACGAGCAAGAACGGTCTTATCAAAAATGTTACCATCCATAAATGGAGCTACGGCAACGGTGACGGCATCTGCCTGATGAACTGTCAGAATATTCATATCACGGGCTGCACCATGCACACGGGGGATGATTCGATTTATATTTTTTCATCCTACAAGGATCCCCGTGGCGGCGGTTGGTGGTCCTCGGATGAGCCGCAGCCGTCTTTGAACATCGAGGTTGACCATTGCGACCTCAATTCCGACCATTGCAAGGCATTCGGCATGATTCTGTGGGGCATTGACTGCCCTGATCAGTCCAAGATCGAGGTTCGCAATGTCTATGTGCATGACAATCACTTCCAGACCCTCGGCAACTGGAATTACAATCCCTATACCACAAAAATCGGCTATCCGCCCGTTACCAATGTGCGGTTTGAAAACAATGTGATCGATGCCATCGAGCCGAATTTCTTTGAAACACAGATCACGGATATGAGCTATTTCCACTCGACCTCGTTCTTCAAAAACGGAAGCTTTGCGGATAAGCTCTGCTTCTGGTCTTATCTGCCCGATGCCGATGCAATCACCTTTGACAAGGCAACCTTTGGTGAGGATGAAAAGAATTTTGCCTGCATTGAGGCTGAAAATGCAAAAACCGCCCTGTATCAGGGCTTGTATGTCCGCAAGGAAGCGCCCTGCTGTTTCTGGGCAAAGGTAAAAACGGACGGCGGCAAATGGCAGATGTTTGTGCGTGATCTCGACACACAGGAAACAATCTGTACAAAAGAATTCTCCAACACCGAATGGCAGGATCTGCAGATGGATTTTACCGTCCCGACAAGCGGCAATTACCACATCGGTATTGAATGTGCCGATACCGCACCGTCAGTCGCCTGCATGACCGATGCCGTGCTGCTGGGCAACAACGAAGCTGCATTCGGCTATGCCCGTGTCGGCACCGACCCCCAACGCAACTGGAAGCCGCTGTATTTCTTCGACCCCGATTTGTGGAAAACGGAGGAATAAGTAATGTTGTACGGTGTCAGAGTGTTGTTTACCAATTCAGTCGGCGACTGCGATGAACGGTTTTATGAAATCAGCATTTTTACCGTGCAGGCAGAATCGGCACTGGAAGCCTTTGAAAAGCTTGAAAAGCATCTGCATGCAGTGCATACGGGTTCTTATCTGAACACAAAAGAAGAAAACGTAAGAGTGTCATTTGAAATTCTTGACAGCTTTTCAATTTATGACGATGAAAACGGCATCACGGAAGTGTATTCCGCTTATGTTCGCAATCACAGCACCTTGTCTGAAGAAGAATATAAAAAAGTGCTTACTTCGCAATGTGAAGCAGATGAGCTTGTTCCATTACGGGCATTGTAACAAAGAAAGGAGAATACTATGGGTTCCTGGAATGTAAGTATAACAGGTAATGATACGGCAGCGGATCTGAAAAGTGAATACACGGCGGCTTTTTATTATTATCCGATTGAGCAGGCTTTGTCGGCAATTGACAATTATGTCCGCAAAACCGGATTCAGCGAACAGGATGCTCCCGAATGGTGCGATTACTATTATTCTCTGGCTGATTTTATGCACAGCAAGGGTATTCTCACAGAAGAAGTCAAAAATACGGCATTGGATATGATTGACAGCGGCTTTGGCCTTGAAATCTGGGAAGAAGCAGGTGAAAAAACGCTTCTTGCCCGCCAAAAAGCATTGCAGAAATTCCGTGAAAAATTAGTAAGTGTACAACCGGCGCCTAAAAAAATTAAACCCAATGTGCATACCGAAGATATTTTTGAGGTTGGGGACATTGTTGCCGTGCAGTTGCAGACCGCAGGAAAAAACTATTCCGAAAATGATATAAAACCGTTAACCGCCGAAGAGTTTGCCGCGGCAGACGGAAAATACATCGTCATGCAGAAAATAAAAACACATGCTTCGTGGTCTTCTGCAATTGTTCCGCAGGTGAAAGATCATTGGGTCATTTTCCGTTTGCTGGACGGAATTTACGATACTGTGCCGGAACTCAAAGACATTGACATGCAAAAAAATGCCATTGTGCAGGCAGGAAGCAACATTTCTCCCTTGTTTTGCTGTGAAAGCAGTTTGTTTTATTTCAAAAGACGAAAATATAAAGTGCTTGGCAATGATAAAACAGACATACAATTGTACCAAAACATACGCTATGACGGTATATATTTTGGCGTGGAACGCCCTTGGAAAAACCCCGATTCTCTGTTTTTGTCTTCCATGGGAAAGGAATTTGTAAAAAGAAAACACAGCGGCTCACTTGAAGAACTCAAAGAGAAATATGCCGCATTGTGCTATTGGCACGGCATTCCTTACGGGCTATCCAGCACGGAATGGGAATCCGAACGGGATAAGCAGAAGGATGCTTTGTTTGCCGATCTAGAAAGAATATTTGCAGCAGGCGGCACGTTCTATGAATTCAATATCGTGCAAACGGTCGGTATGGTGGCGGTTCTCAACCGAAGGATCGACCATCTGTATGCAAAGGTTATTTATAACAACAGTAAGCTGGTAAATGCACTCTTACAATATGTTCTGCAACAAACGGACGAAGAACTTTGTATGGATGTGCCGCGTGAACGCGGTGCATTGTGCAGGCAATGCGGAGAAGAGGGCGGTGTGCAGACGGATGGTGCACCTGAGGGCTTTGAGCGTTTTTGTTGGAAGCGATAATAAAAAAGTGAGGCACTTATGGACGGCAAAACAACAGTACAATATTTACAGAATTACATACGCTCCAAGGATCATCATCCCGAGCTTGTCAAAGAGTATTTTCTGAAGCTGTCGGGGGAAGTCGGTGAACTGGCAGAAGCAATCCGTCACGATCTTAAACGATCTGCCGACGGCGGAGTGAAAGGCACGATCGACGAGGAAATATGGGATTGTATGTATTATCTTGTAGCCATCGCAAATTGTTATGATATTGACCTCGAAAAAACCATCTGCGACAAAGAATCCATTAACAATGTAAAATACAACACAGGCATTGAGTTTGAACCGAATAACTGACACAAAAAAAGGAGCTGTGAAAACAGCTCCTTTTACATTATCACTCAATCCCACTCACAACCTGTCACCTTGTCAAGGTCCAGTCCTTTTGTATCGTGGGTTTTCTTTGCCATGGCAATGAGTGCGGCTGCAAAGCCGGGCACGGTGAGTGCAAATGCAACGATCCATGTGATACCGTTTCCGAAAATGGTCAGCAACGGCAGGCTGACACCGTAGGACACCACAACGCCGAGTGCGACCACCACAAATTCCGCCGACATAATCGAGGAACGCAGGTTCGTGGGGGCGGATTCACCGATCATCATAATGATAACATCATTGGTGGAATAGTAGCTGCCAATGCACGCACCGCAAAGGAAACCGACGAGGTACGGCGGCCATGCCATTTTTGCACCGATGGTGAAGCCTAAAAATGCAAGCAGACAGTTGCAAGCGGTGGTCAAAGCGGCGGCTTTTCTGCCCTTGGAGTCGGAAATGAAGCCCATAATGACCTGCGAAACCGCGCAGCCGACAGGGAACATGAACAGCGCACTTGTGACGGGGCCGACACTCACGGCATCCATCAGCGCATCGCTCATTTCAGCGAACAAGCCTTGATTGATGTAGCTTTCCGCATAACCGTAGGTCAGAATGACCTGATAGTTAATGGATGTGATAAAGCCGATATTTGCCAATGCACCGACAATATAGAGCCATCTGAGCTGCTTGTGCTTGAAAGCGAATTTCAGTGCAGGAATGACACCGCCCTGGGCATTATCGACCTTTTTCTGCAGCTTGTCCGCTTCGCGTTCTTCGTCCGTCATGCGTAAGTATTTTAAGCGAGCATCAATGAATGCATCGGTTTCTCTTGCAAAGAACAACGCAATACCGCAGACAACAAGACCGACTACAGCAGGGATCAGGTACACATTTCTCCATTGCGAAGCATCCTCCATCAGCAGTCTGCGCAGCAGCGGCACGAGCATAACACCCATGTTGGCAAAGAATTTGATGGACGAATAAATCCTTGCCCTGTGCTTGCTCGGGGCGGTTTCCATGATGTAAACCACCTGCATATCGTGCGGAATAAAGAATTGCACAATGCATGCCCCCACCGCATACAGCACAATATTGTTCGACAGGAAGATGACAAGCATCGACAAGCTCATGCCGAAGGTGTTGATAATCAAAAACATCTTTCTGCCGAAGCGGTCGGCAAGCGGCTTATAGAAAATGGCAAGCGCCTGAAACGGTACAACCACCATCGACAGAATGTCAAGAAGTCCTACAGAGCTTTCGCCGTATTTGGCAAACAGATCGTTTGCAATTTCGGTTTTCATCAGCGTGCCGATCTGCGAAGCGACTTCGTCCGTGATATAAATCAGGCTGATGATAAAAACAAGATACACAAGGTAATATCTGTTTTTCGGTCTCGCTTTTTCGCGTTCCCATTTTTTGATTTCCTTTTCCCGTCTGGCAGCCTGTTTTTGCAGCTGCTCGGGTGTTTTTGCCTTTCTTGCCATACGCGCACTCCTTTCGCTCAATACATTTATTATGCTTTTCTTTTTGTAGTTTGTCAAGTGCAATTCACTCTTGACAATGCTTCAATAAATGAATATAATAAAAGAAAAAAAGAACAAATGTTCATCAAGGCGGTGATAAAATGGCATTCGTTGTCAATTCAATCGGCTATTTCGGACTGCACACCTTTTGCGTGGAGGTGGAGGCGGATGTCAGCTTCGGTAAATTTAAATTTGATATTGTGGGGCTTCCCGATGCAGCCGTTTCGGAATCGCGTGAGCGTGTGCGTGCCGCCATCAAAAACAACGGATATGAATTTTCAAACAACCACATCACCATCAATCTTGCACCTGCCGATGTCCGCAAGGAGGGACCTGTTTTTGATCTGCCGATTTTTATAGCCTTGCTCAAGGCAACCCGTCAGCTTACTGTGGATACAAGAAAGTTTGCTTTTTTGGGTGAGCTTTCATTGTCAGGCTATGTCAGAGCAGTCAACGGTGTTTTGCCGATGGTTATGCAGGCAAAGCAGGCAGGCTTTCAAGCTGTTTTTATTCCCTTTGACAATGCAAGCGAAGCCGCTGTGGTTGAGGGAATCGATGTGTTTGCGGTCAAACATGTGGATGAGGTGCTTGGACATCTGACGGGCTCGGACCTTCTGCAGCCTGTGGAGCATACGGGCTTTCAGGCACTGCAGGAACGCACGGATTACCTTGATTTTGCGGATGTCAAGGGACAGGATAATGCAAAAAGAGCTGTTGAGCTTGCAGCCGCAGGTGGTCACAATCTTCTGATGATCGGTTCTCCGGGCTCGGGAAAAAGCATGCTTGCCAAGCGCATTCCGTCCATTTTGCCCGATTTTTCCTTTGAAGAAGCACTCGAAACCACCAAGATTTATTCCATTGCAGGAGCGTTGCAGAACAAGCAGGGACTGCTGACCGAACGGCCGTTCCGTTCACCGCATCATTCCGTTTCTGCCGCAGGCCTTGCAGGCGGCGGTGCCGTTCCGAAACCGGGTGAGATATCTCTTGCACACAACGGTGTGCTGTTTCTCGATGAGCTGCCCGAGTTTTCCCGACAGGCAATGGAAATCATGCGCCAGCCGTTGGAGGACGGTGAAATTCACATTTCCCGTGTGTTCGGCACGCTGACCTATCCCAGCTCTGTTATGCTTGTGGCTGCTATGAATCCCTGTCCGTGCGGCTACAAGGGACATCCGAAAAAGCAATGCACCTGCACAAGGCAATCAGCCGATCGTTATATCGGCAAGGTGTCCGGCCCGTTGCTGGACAGAATTGATATCCATGTTGAGGTCGCGCCCGTGGAATACAAACACCTGCGTGACAATACCCCCGGGGAAACAAGTGCGCAGATCCGTGAACGGGTCGAGCGTGTGCGTGCCGTTCAGCGCGAACGGTTTGCAGGCACAAGCACGCTGACCAATGCCCGTATGACACCTGCGCAGACACGGCAGTTCTGTGTGCTGACCGACGGCGGTGAGCGCATGATGCGTGATATGTTTGAAAATCTGAATCTTTCTGCGCGTGCGTATGATAAGGTGCTGCATGTTGCACGCACCATTGCAGATCTGGAGGGCTCGGAGCTGCTGACAGAGGAACACATTTTTGAGGCCGTGCAGTATCGCAGTCTGGATCGTAAATTCTGGCAACCGTAAAAAAACCGTCCTTCGGGACGGTTTTTTCATATATCAGTTTATTCTTCTTTCATCGTTTCCAATGCTGCCACGATCTGCTCAAGGCATTGAATGGAGCTTTCGTTGCTTTGCAGCCTGACCGAGAAATATGCCTTGCCTGCGGCACTTGCCATCACGCGGCCCTTGAGTTGACCTGCGAGGGCGGCGAGCATATTGCGCTCAATTTTATCAACAAACAGCAACAGGCTGTTGCCTCGTTGGGTGATTTCAAAAATTCCCTTGTCTGCGCAGGCATTTTTCAGAAGTGCCACCTTGATAAGCCCCAATACGCTCTCGGGCGGTTCGCCGTAACGGTCAATGAGCTCATCCGTCACATCCATGGCATCCTCACTGGTTCGTATGTCGGCAATGCGGCGGTAAGCGGCAAGCCGTTGCGGATAGGATGAGATATACGGCTCTGGAATGTGTGCATTGAGCTGAATATCCACCTGACATTCGCGTTTTGCGACGGTTGTGTTGCCCGTCTGCTCATCAATGGCTTCGCTGAGCAGCTTGATGAACATATCGTAGCCGACCGATTCAAGATGTCCGTGCTGCTGTGCGCCGACAAGATTGCCCGTGCCGCGGATTTCCATATCGCGCATGGCGATGCGGAAGCCCGAACCGAATTCCGTGTATTCACGGATGGCATCGAGCCTTCTTCGTGCAATTTCAGTCAGCTCCTTGCCCTTGCGGAAGGTCAGGTACGCACTGGCACGGCGGGTTGATCTGCCCACACGGCCGCGGATCTGATGCAGCTGTGCAAGGCCGAGACGGTCGGCATCTTCGATGATGAGTGTGTTTGCATTCGGCACATCCACACCCGTTTCGATGATGGTTGTGCACACAAGAATATCGATTTCACCCTCGGTCATCCTGCGCCAGATGTCGGACAGCGTTTCCTCGGGCATCTTGCCGTGTCCGTAGGCGACCACCGCATCGGGGAACAAATCCTGAATCTGCTTGGCTCTTGCAGTGATATCGCTCGTTTTGTTGTAAAGATAAAATACCTGACCGCCGCGGCGCAGTTCCTTTGAAATGGCCTGCTCAAGAATACCCATGTCATGCTCCATAACATAGGTCTGTACGGGGAATCGATCGAGCGGTGCTTCTTCGATCACGGACATATCGCGTATGCCTGTCAGTGCCATGTTGAGTGTGCGCGGAATGGGGGTTGCCGATAGGGTCAGCACATCCACGGTGGGGAAGAGCTCCTTTAATTTTTCCTTTTGCGCAACACCGAAGCGCTGTTCCTCGTCAATGATGAGAAGTCCGAGATCGCGGAATTTGATTTCCTTGCCCAACAGCTTGTGTGTGCCGACTAAAATGTCGATGCTGCCGGCGGCAAGCTTTTTCTTGATTTCAGCCTGCTGCTTCGGGGTGCGGAACCGCGAGATCATATCCACATAAAGAGGGAAGCCCTCAAATCGTCTTAAAATGGTGCGATAATGCTGCAAGGCAAGAATGGTGGTGGGTACAAGAATGGCGCACTGCTTGCCGTCGGCGGCGCACTTGAATGCCGCACGCAGGGCAACCTCAGTTTTCCCGAAGCCGACATCACCGCACAGCAGTCTGTCCATCGGACAGTTTTTTTCCATATCGCCCTTGATTTCATAAATGCAGCGCAGCTGATCCTCGGTTTCATCAAATTCAAAACGGCGTTCAAAGTCGCTTTGCATGTCAATATCGGGAGAGAACGCAAAGCCGGGGGTGCTCTGCCGTTTGGCATAGAGTCTGACGAGCTGCTCTGCCATGTCCTTGACCGCGCCCTTGACACGGGATTTTGTTTTCATCCATTCGGGCGAACCGAGGCGGTTGATCTTGACCGTGCGCTTGCCGTCCTCCTCATGAGGACCGATATATTTGCTGACAAGATCGAGCTTTGTGACAGGTACGAACAGTACATCATTCTTGGCATACAGAATTTTAATGTAATCCTTGACAAAGCCGTTCATTTCAACCTTTTCAATGCCGTCAAAAATGCCGATGCCGTTGATTTCATGCACCACATAATCACCCTTATGCAGTTCATCGAGCGAGTTGAATGCATTCGGGTTTATTTTTTTGCGCGCCTTGACGGATTTCTGCACCTTACCCGCCATGCGGCTGTAGGTAACAAACAGCAGCTTTTCGCCGGGATAGTCAATGCCGTAAGAAATGGCACCCGTGAGAATATTGATTCTGCCCTTGTGCAGAATGTCGGGCGAAGTGCGGTGCAGAATTGCTTTGTATTCGTCTTTTTCGAGTTCGTCTAAAAGCCCCTCGGCGGCTTTTTCCGTGCCTGCGAACAAAACAACGGTGTAGCCGCGGTTGAGAAGCGGATCGATGTCCTCGGTCAGCAGACGGTAAGAGCCGTCCCAGCCGGAGCCCTGTGAGCAGTTGAAGGTGACAAGCTCCCTGACGGGTGTGTCAAAGCTGCCACGGGTGAAATTATCAAAATAAACAGCACCCTTTTCTTCAAAAATGGCGGTTAATTTTTTAAAATCAATGCAATAATCGTCCAGTCCCTTGCACAGAATGCCGTCCTCAAACAGCTCCTTGATTTCCTCAAGAAGCAGATTCACCGCAGCTGTTGCTTTTTCTTTGACATTGAACGAATCGCAGACAAACAGCAATGCATCCTCGGCGTAATCGAGCACCGTGGCACTTTTTTCGTATGCAAGCGGCATGTATTTATCTGCGCAGGCAAGGCGCACATCTGCTTTGAGCAGGTCTGCATCCTTCAATAAATTCTCCTTGGCGGTTGCGTTGTTTTTTCCGCGTAAGGAATTTGCAAGGGCTTCAATTTTTTCACCGAATGCAAGGTTTGAATCATACAGCACCTCGGTGGACGGGGTAATGCGGATCTCCTCGGCAGGCTCGCCTCTTCGCTGACTTTGTGCATCAAAATAAGAAAGCGAGTCGATCTCATCGCCCCAGAACTCAATACGGATGGGGTTTTCACTGCCGGGTGGGAAAAAGTCAAGAAGTCCGCCGCGAGAAGCAAACTGACCGGGACCCTCTACAAGGTCGCTTGCGCTGTAGCCTGCACTCAGCAGGGCATAAAGAATATCTTTCGGTTCGATCTGTGTACCGGGCTTCAGGCACAGACTGTGTTTACGGAGTTCTTCGGGCGGAATGGTGTTCTGAATTGCGGCTTCCGCAGAAAAAACGAGCACATCACATTCCTTGTTCAGAAATGAGGTCAGTGCGCCGATGCGCTTTTGCTCAAGCTCCCTTGAAACGCTTTCGGCGGTATAGAAGCGGAAATCTCTCGCAGGATACAGCACGGCATTGGTGCCGAAGGTCACAAGATCCGCACACAGCTTCACTGCAGATGCTTCATCGGGCATGACAACAAACGCCTTGCGGCCGGTATCGTCGCAAAGCGCATGAATCAGGTGTGCCTTCGGTGCCGGTGGCAAGCCGATGACACCCATGGGAAGCTTTCTTTTTTCAATTGTCCTGCGAATGGTGTTGTATTCGGGACAATCGTGCAGAAGTCGTGCAAAACAACTCATGCGGAAATCTCCTTTTGTAAGGCTTGTTTTCTTTGTGCCGCATTACCGAGCAAAAAACCGGCCGTCAGCAGAACGGGTGAGGCAAAGGTGAGAAAGGTTGCCGCAAAAACCATGATTCGGCTGCCTGAAAAATCTGTTAAAAAGAAATTAACGGCTTCATTGAATGCATAGGGTGCGCTCACTGCAGGCATAGCAAGCACGGTAAAAAATGCCTGCACAAAGCGCGTGAATGCATTGCCTGCTTCCTGCGTGAAAATGAACTGTGTGATGAACGGAGCGATCACATGGGTCACACCGAGTACACCTACGATACCCCCGAAAACAAAGGGAAGTCTGTGCTTGCCGAAAATGAGTCCGAGCAAAAAACAGAAAAATGCAGAAAGAAAAGGGAAGAACAAGGAGAGGATTGTGCTCATGCCGCCCAATGCCGAGGACGGCTCAAAAAAGGTATTTGCTTTTGCGCCGACGAATGTATTGATCAGCAGCAGCGATGCCGCAAGCAGAAGCATGGTTACAAGCACGGCACAAAGTGTGCCGAGTGTGGTTTTCAGCCTGTCCATTCACATTTTCCTTTCATCCGTTGTATTTGTTCATCGCACCGTCCACATCGCCGTCCACCATCAGCTCCAATGCGCAGACGGCTCTCTCAAACGATTTTTTCAGTGCCTCGCATTGTTCCTTTGAGAACTTGCTCAACACATAATCCTTCAGGTCATCATCGGCATTGGCGCGTTCACCGATGCCGAGCTTGATGCGCGGGAACTGATCACTGCCCAATTGGTTGATAATGCTCTTGATGCCGTTATGGCCGCCTGCACTGCCTTTTTTGCGGATGCGCAGTGTGCCGAACGGGATGGAAATATCATCAAAAAGGACAATGATTTTTTCAGGGGGGATTTTGTAGAAATCGGCTGCCTGTTTAATGGCATCACCCGAGTTGTTCATGTAGGTCTGCGGACGCATGAGCAGGCAGGGGTGGCCGTTGACGACAGCCGTGGTCACAAGTGCCTGCCACTTGACCTTGTCGCAACGCACACCGAGCTTGTTGCAAAGAATATCCATGCACAGAAAGCCTGCATTGTGGTGGGTCAGCTCATATTGTTTACCGGGATTGCCGAGGCCGGCAATAATGAATTCGGGCTTGCCGACCGCCATGGCGGCACTTGCAGTTTTTTTCTTGAAAAAAGCCATTTCTTATTTCTTACGGCCGGTTTTTTCAACCCAGCCCTCCTTGTTTATTTGTCTTGCTCTTGCAACGGCAAGGTTCATCGGGGGAACATCCTCTGTGATGGTCGAGCCTGCCGCCGTGTAGGCATTTTTGCCGATTTTAACAGGGGCAATGAGGTTTGTGTTGCAGCCGATGAAGCAGTTATCCTCAATGACGGTGCGGTGCTTCTGCAGTCCGTCATAGTTTGTGGTGACCGTGCCGCAGCCGAAATTGACACCGCTGCCGACATCCGAATCCCCCACATAGGTCAGATGTGAAATGCTTGTTTTTTCACCGATGGTCGAATTTTTGACCTCGGTGAAGTTGCCGCAATGCACATTTTTGCCGATATGAGAATTGGGGCGAACATGCATGAACGGGCCTAAATCCGCACCGTCCTCGATCACGCTGTTTTCAGCCTGCACGCGGTTGAGCACACAGCCGTTGCCGATTCTGCAATCATCAAGCAGCGCATGCGGGCCGATGACACAATCCTTGCCGATTATGCAGCCGTTTTTGATGATCGTGCCGGGCAGAATCTGTGTATCTGCATCGATTTTACAATCGGGGGTGATGATCACACCGTCCGTGAACGGAATATCCACACCGTCAAGCATGAATTTTTCAAGTGCCTTCTGTCTTGCGATTTCATTGAGCTCATGGAGTTGCACTCTTGTGTTTGCACCCAGCACCGCATCGGGGTTTTCCGAGGTGAATGCACTTACACGCTTACCCTCTCCGAGCAGAATATCCACCGTGTCGGTGAGGTAATATTCACCCTTGGAATTGTCGTTTTTCAGCTTGCCGAGCACTTCCGTGAGAGTGTCGGAATCAAACCACATGACACCCGAATTGATTTCGTTGATTTTTTTGATTTCCTCGGTTGCACTTGCTTCTTCGGTAATGCAAAGGAATGTACCTTGCGCATCGCGCACGATTCTGCCGTAGCCGTACGGATTTTCCACACATGCGGAAATAACGGTCTGCGCGCAGTGTTCTGCGGTATGCTGTGTAAGTGCATCGCAGATGGTTTTTGCATCTGCAAAGGGTGCATCGCCGTTGAGAATCAGAATGTTGCCGCCTGCATGTGCGGCAATGAAATCCTTGGCCTGCATCACGGCATGGCCCGTACCGAGGCGTTCTGCCTGATGCACGGTCTGCGTTCTGCCGTTGAGATGTGCTTCAAGCAGGTCGGCTCCGTAACCCGTGACCACACAGATATCCGCAATGCCTGCCTGTTTTGCCGCCTCGATTACCCAATCGATCATCGGCTTGAACAAAACCTGCGCCATGACCTTCGGCTTGTCGGAGTGCATTCTTGTGCCCTGACCGCCAGCGAGGATAACAGCACCGTTTTTACTCATATATAAGACCTCCGTAAAGTCAAATGTTAAATGTTATTCTTACCAAAAAAATATTATACCATAATACGCAAAAAACTGCAAGCACTTTGTGAAATGTTCAGATTGCTGAAAAAATGAATACATTTTTAGGCAAGTCTATAAAAATTTAATTTTTTGTTTACATTTATTGACTTATCTCTTATTTATATATATAATAATAACGATTGTAAAGAAGCTTAAATTTTGTGCCGCTTGCCGGCACACCGCAATCAAAGGAGGATATCTTATGAATTCTACTCGTTTGAGCAAGCGCATGGTGAAGGTGGTTTCACGCTTCGTCCTGGTTCTTGCAATGATCTGCCTGGTTGTCACGGCACTGCCTGCTGACGGCTTTAAGGTCATGGCTGCAACCAGAGAAGAAATTGTTGCATCCAACACCACATGGGCTGAATATGTCGAAAGCTCGACTGCAGGCGATATTGTCAATGTCAGACTGTCGGCATCTTTCAAGGTGCCGTACGATGACACACTTGACATCCCCGAAGGTGTTATCGTCAATCTGTATATGTGCAACCAGACTATTTTCATGGAGAATGACGGTTGGGAAAATGTGCAGATGATTTTGTTCAACAATAAGGGTACGCTGAATATCTATGCCGGCACAATGGATTCTCCCAATTCCGGTGT
>JAZNCO010000018.1:0-36929 GCA_045587645.1 Acutalibacteraceae bacterium
AATAAACAGCCGCACGGGAGCGGCTGCTTGAAATAGTAATGCGGTGCTAAACTTCAGGACCCCTTTCAGGGGTAAAGCCAGTAACGGCCCCTTATAGGGGCAGAGCAAACCACCGGTTCCACCGGTGGTTTTGATTTAAAAAAGGAATGATTTATATGACAAAACAAATATCTTATTATTTACTATCAAACAATAAAGTTAAGCATAAAATGATTGACTTTGTAAACACATCAATTTTACATGATACGAAACTTTTTGTTGACCCGGTTTTGATAGAAGTTGGGTCATCTACTTTTTGCGGAGTAGCAAAAAATAAAACATCGGATTATTTTCATAATCTATATGAAGCATATTACATAACAAATAATGAAGAGCGTAAAAAGTATCTGCTGAAACACGCACGAGAAATTAATGATACTCACCTTGGGTATGCAAAAAAGTACGGAAGAGGTAACACCGAAGATGGACTGTATGAGATTTTTAAGGGCATAGATAAATATATTGAATCAATAAAAATACAAAAATTGTTTGAATTGGTTCTGTATGTTCCCAATTTTGCTGAAGATGGGATGTCGGATTTGCTTACGAATATTCTTTATAAAGAATTAAGTGAATTTACCGTTCAACAATGTGAAAAATATGGTATTAAAACTATGACTTGTCCTGAGTTGAGATATTATTGGGAAAGTGAAACACATACATGGGAGAAATATTCAGGCGAATCTCTTGTTATAGATGGACATATTCATCTGTTAGTACCGAAAGAAATAGTTCAAACGCATTATCGTTTTACGACAGATAATTTTTTGAGGAGTGTTATTGTTGAAAATATTTGTGAATCAGAGGCAAGTTATGACAAAAAAGGAACAAAACACAGACCAAGAAAGGAGAAAATAAAACAAAAATTAATAAGACGATATGGCTCAATTTTTAATACAGTTCTCCAATTTGCTGAAAATGATAACAAACTATTGAAACAATATCAAAAGATTGTTGATGAAAAATACAGAACTTTGATTATGCAAGATGATGAGATTGATAAACGAGTTTATAAAAAACAGCGATAATTATTACATGTTTTGTGTTTTCTATGTGGACGAGAAAAAGTCCCCCGGCAAGCGACCATTCAATTGAATAGTATACTATAATGTGGTTGTAAGGTAAAAAACTTATGACCACATTTTTTTTGGAGGTAAAATTTATGTTCGGTGCTATGGTTGGAGATATCGTCGGTTCTCGTTTTGAGTTTGACAATTTCAAGTCCAAGGATTTTGAAATGTTCCATAATGAGTGCGATTTTACGGATGACACGGTGATGACACTTGCGGTTGCAAAGGCATTGCTGCCGTATGAAACCGTTGATGATATGGATAAATTCAAAAAAGAGCTCGTTTTTGTTATGCACGAAATCGGGAAGAAATATCGTTACTGCGGCTTCGGCGGACGATTTTATGATTGGGTTTTTGAAGACCGCACCGAGCCCTATAACAGCTGCGGTAACGGCTCGGCCATGCGTGTTTCACCGGTTGCATGGTTCACAAAATCATTGGATGAATGCGAAAAGCTGGCGGCTGCAACTGCCGAAGTTACCCACAATCATCCCGAAGGAGTCAAGGAAGCCGTTGCGGTGGCAGGGGCAATTTTCCTTGCACGCACAGGGAAGTCCATGGACGAAATCAAGGCTTATGTCGCACAGCATTACACCATTGATTTCACGCTTGATTCCATCCGTGAAGATTATGATTTTCAGGTCACTTGTCAGAAGTCCGTTCCGCAGGCCTTGGAGGCTTTCTTTGAGTCAACCGGATTTGAGGATACCATCCGCAATGCCATTTCCATCGGCGGCGACTCCGACACCATCGCAGCCATTGCCGGCTCCATCGCCGAAGCATTTTACGGAGTTGAAACCGACCTGCAGGAAACCGCACTTTCATTCCTTGATGACGAGCTGCTCGACATTGCAACGCTATTTGTGAAAAAGTTTATGACAGAATAAATCGTATGTTGTCAGGCAAAGCACGATGTTTTGGACAATCAATATGTTAGAATAGTTTCAGATCTGTAAAATATCTTTTGAAAGGATGTTGTTTATGCCTGATCTCAACGATTTCTATGCTTTCAAAATGACCTCCGGCGGTGGCTCATCCGGCGGCGGAAACGTAAATGGATATACAGTGTTTTGGATTATACTGATTATTGTCGGAGTCTTGTGGCTGATCGGGAAGATTTTCGGTTGATCACATCCAAGTGTGCCAATATACCAGCTCATTTGGATATGATTGTATTATAATCAAAAGTGAAGATTCAGTCATGACAGAAATTGATATTTTCTTGCATTGTTAAATGTATGATGCTATTATAAACATTATAGGAGATGATTGTTTATGTTAGAGCATGGGCTTTATGAACAGGTTATCAATAATCAGCTGAACAGTGAGCTTTCTGATATTCCGGAAGCTCGCAAGGCTATTGCACCCATTGATAAAGCAGAAGCATCTAAAGTGCTGTCGCAATATCTTTCTGACATTGTTCAAAAAGGACTTGATAATGTTGTTGACAATGGTGGGGATCTTTCTGCCCAAATTGCTTTGACCAATCAGATTGTCAATTTGATTCAAGACACAACAAGAGAATCTGACTTTGCTGCGATGGGTGTTGACCGTCGTGCAGAGCAGCTTTTTGCTCTTTTGAGTGAAACAGATCCTCGTTTGGCAGTAGGGAAGACTGCATCTGATTTGAGTCGCCCGGAAACTTCCATTGCTCAAAGCTCGTTGTTTACAGGTGCCATTCATGAACCGCAGATGTATACCGAACTGAAAAAAGAAATTGTGTCGGCTGATAGGATAGATATGCTTGTTTCCTGCATCAAGTGGAGCGGTTTGCGTTTGTTGATGGATGAATTGCGTGAGTTTACCCAAAACGGGGGAGAACTGCGTATTATCACAACATCCTATATGGGAGCAACAGATGTAAAGGCCATTGAGGAGCTGCGTCTGTTGCCGAATACAAAAATCAAGGTTAGTTATGATACAACGCGTACTCGTTTGCATGCAAAAACGTATGTTTTCTATCGCAATACAGGTTTTACAACAGCCTATGTCGGGTCGTCAAATCTTTCAAATGCTGCGATATCCAGCGGCTTGGAGTGGAATGTAAAGGTCACGAAAAAGGATCTGCCGGAGACCATAGATAAAATAGCGGCTACGTTTGAAAGCTATTGGAATTCCAAAGAGTTTGAATATTACTCCGAAGATCAACGTGAACGTCTGGCTCGTGCTTTGAAAGCAGAAAAATATGTTGATGGCAATAATCCCGAAATCTACACAATGGATATTATGCCGTATTCCTATCAGCAGGAAATATTGGATAAATTGGAAGCAGAACGTGAAGTGCGAGGATATTATCGCAATTTGGTGGTTGCTGCTACCGGTACCGGTAAAACAGTTATATCTGCCTTGGATTACAAGCGTTTCTGTAAACAAAATCCAAACAAGCCATGCAGACTTTTGTTTGTTGCTCATCGTGAAGAAATTCTCAAGCAGAGTATGTATACGTTCCGTGCTGTGCTGAAAGATGCAAATTTTGGTGAAATGTTTGTCGGTGGTTACAAACCGGACAGCATTGAAAATCTCTTTATTTCTATTCAAACGTTTAATTCGCAGGATTTTACATCTAAAACAGCATCCGATTTCTACGATTATATCATCGTGGACGAATTTCATCATGCAGCGGCACCGACCTATCAAAGATTGTTGGAATACTACAATCCTTCTATCTTGCTTGGTCTTACTGCAACTCCGGAACGAATGGACGGCAAAAGCATTTTACCGTATTTCAATTATCGTATTGCTGCCGAAATTCGTTTGCCGGAGGCCATTGATCGCAAACTTCTGTGTCCGTTTCAGTATTTTGGTGTAACCGATACGATTGATCTTGACCATTTAAGATGGAGTGCCGGTGGCTATGATAAAAATGAACTGACGAAGATTTATACCCTGAGCGGAGCGATGGCCAACAGGCGTGCGGATCTTGTAATTGGTTCGTTGCTAAAATACGTAACCGACATCAATGAAGTCAAGGGACTCGGATTCTGTGTGTCGGTTGAACATGCTGAATTCATGAATCGTTATTTCAATGAACATAACATTCCGTCTATGTGCTTGACCGGACATTCGCCGGATGAAGAAAGAAGAACAGCCAAAAAGCGATTGGTAACAGGAGAGATTCGTTTCATTTTCGTTGTGGATATTTACAATGAAGGTGTGGATATTCCTGAAGTCAATACGGTTCTTTTCTTGCGTCCTACGGAATCTCTGACTGTCTTTTTGCAACAGTTGGGTCGTGGTTTGCGTTTGGCTGAAAACAAAGAATGCCTGACCGTACTGGATTTCATCGGACAAGCCAATAAGAAGTATAATTTTGAAGATAAGTTTGCAGCCCTGCTTAGTAACACATCTCACAGTGTAACACGCGAAATTAAGGATGGCTTTATCTCCTTACCCAAAGGATGTTACATTCAATTAGAAAAGAAAGCTGCGAAATATATTTTAGATAACATCCGTTCCTCTTATGGAAATACTGCCGGTTTAGTATCTCGTGTCGCAACGTTTGAAGAAGACAGCGGTCTTGAATTGACACTGAAACACTTCTTGGATTATTACCATTTGGATCCAAGGGCAATTTATAAATTCACATCTTTTTCGCGACTGAAAGCAAAAGCAGATGTGATTGATGATTTTGAAGAGTCCATAGAGGAGACCTTAACCAAGGCTTTTTCTCGTATCGCTGTAATTGACTCCAGACGTTGGATTGCATTTTTGTTAGATTTTTTACCCCGTTTGGATGACGTGCTGTTTGATTCTCTTGATGAACTGCAAAAACGGATGCTGCAAATGCTTTATATTACCGTTTGGGGCAAAAGTGCCGATTCGTGGGATGATTTAGATGTATTGGACAATATTTATTCGCTGTCTGACAGTCCGATATTGTTAGAGGAACTGATTCAATTGCTTCAATATCGTTATGAACAAATTGACTTTATTGACGAACCTGTGGATTTAGGTTTTGAGTGTCCGTTGGATTTGCATTGTACTTACACTCGTGATCAACTCTTGGTTGCAATGGACTTTATGAAGCCATCAACTGTGCGTGAAGGCGTCAAATGGTTGCCGGACAAGCAGTTAGATGTGTTCTTTGTGACCTTAAACAAGTCGGATAAAGATTACTCTCCGACCACCATGTATAACGACTATTCTATCAATGAAAGTCTGTTCCATTGGCAAAGCCAAAGCACAACAGCCGACAGCTCACCGACAGGCCAACGCTATATTCATCACAAAGAACGTGGCAGTAAGGTCCTCTTGTTTGTTCGTGAATTCAAAACTGATCGAGTGTCCGGCAGCACCGAGGCTTATACCTATCTTGGCACTGCAAGCTATGTAAAGCATCAGGGCTCCAAGCCGATGAATATCACATGGCGTCTTGATCGCCCGATTCCTGCAAAGTTCTTAAAAAAGACCAATAAATTGGTAGTTGGTTAAAAGGAGAAACACAATGAGCGGTGAAACTTTATATACCATTGCCTGTGAAATGCTCAGAGAAACAAATCCATATAAAATTGACATTGAAGACATTTGTTATGGAAGAGATGACAAACAAAAGAAGCTGATTGATTTAGTTTCTTACTATTTAGGAAACGGTAGAAACAGGTATCGTAATCGCTCTGAAGAAGTCTATCAAATGGCCTATAATGCCATTGCCGCTGCTTTGGTTGATTATGTAGAGAATTTGGAAACACATTATAGCATCCGCCAAGAAAGACAAAAAACGTTTTCAAATTGGCTGATGGATATTCAGAAAACATACCAAGTGAAAGATGTTAGTATACCTGAAGAATTGACTGTTGCAGAAGATACAGGCATTGCAATGGTCAAAGCTTTGCATTCTCAGAATGGTGTCACAAAAGATGAAATACGTAAAGCTTTAGGCTTGACAGATTTGCGTGCTGTACAAAAAAATCTTCGTCGCCTCTCTCCTGATTTATATGGAGGAGTCAAATCTGAAATGGGTGATGAGTATAAGCCTTTTCGTGTAGGCGGACAACCTTTGTCAGTTAAAATAAAAGTTATTGAAGGAGCAAATAACGCTCGACATTACAAAACGCCCAACACGCTTCATCCCATTATCTTACAGGAAAACTTATTGGAGGTTGAGATTTTATTAAAGTCTCTTAGCCTGAGTTGGGATCGGTATAACAGTAATATCAGCATAAGTATCGCATTTGACATTTGGAGCCAGCTATCTGAATATGCAAAAGAAAAAATAAAGAAAGATTTTGAATATGAAGATGCCATTCATCAGGATTTTCTGCAAATCATAGCTGATGATTGTCCTGAGGATCACATTTGTTTTTTTAAAACGCAACGCGAAATGATTGATCTGATTGATGGTACAATTTTTGATGTGTTGAGTGAAGCAGAGAAAATTCCGGACAGAAGATGCACCTTGCGATATAAAGATGAAGATGGCAACCGTTTTTCTTTGGAGGGCGTAAGAATAAAACGAATAAACAATTTGGATTATATCGCAATTGATGAAGAGGGACGAGAATATCTGTTCAGAGAAGAATGGATTGGAAGTATTATATTAGAATGATTTTTTTTTTGCCAAGTGTAGCACGCTCAATGCTATGCTTGGCAAATTTATTTTGGTACAATGAAGACAAGATGAGAGGCGATACATAAGGCTTTTCTCATTTTGTAATCCTTTTTTCCTGATGCCGGCACTAAAGGAAAATACAAAAAAATCCAATTATCTAAAATCAAATTTCAGGAGGATCAAATTATGAAATTCACATTTGCAAAAACCACTACCGTTGATACCGAAGCTTGGAGCAACAGCAATGATAAACTCATGCAGGATCTGCAGGAACTCGTTTCCGGAACCGTTGCCGAAGATGAAATCATTGCTTATCTGAATGATATGACCTGTGCATTGAAGCCTGTTGAAAAAGACACCTGTAAGGGAATGCTGTTTTTGATGTATGATGCACCGTCTTCCATGCCTTCCGATGCCCGTGTTGAATTCGTTTACAGACCTACCTATCTTGCTGCAACCATTATGATGACTGCGATGAACCGTTATGAGCGTGTGGCTCAAAATAATGATTTCCGAAAGACACTGTCGGCGATTCTTGAGGCAACCTTGGGTCGCAGTTTTGCCGGGGCAGGATATGAATCCACGGATGGGCTTATGGACACTTTGGAGATCTTTGCAATGGGTGATGTTGCGGAATTCATCAGCAGATTCCCCACGATGAATGAAAGTTTTGTTACCCAATTGCAAGAAGCTCTTGATTATCTTAAAAACAAAATCTGCACCGGTGAAGTGAAAAATGCTTGGAGCGGAGAGGATACTTACAGCGAAAGAGGTAAGAAAATTCTTGCTATGTATCAGAACGGTACAACAGCTGCTGCAGAGTATGTATGGTATGCCTGTTACGGCTCCAATATCAACAAAGACCGCTTTATGAGATACATCAATGATTGCCGTGACACCACACCGCCGACCGAGGAACGTCCTTTTTCTTTTCCTTATAACGTTTATTTTGCAAAATCGTCAACCAAGTGGCACAACGGTGGTGTTGCGTTTCTTGATGACAGCACACAGGGCAATGCCTGCGGAAAGATTTATAAAATCACCAAAGAGCAATTTGAAGATGTAAAAAGACAGGAGGGACCCAGCTACAGAAAACTGCTTACATTCGGAACTGTTGAAGGACTTCCCGTGTTTTCTTTTACGGATATGCAAAAGAATGAAGCTATCCGTACACCTGCAGATGATTATTTCACAACCATTCTGACCGGTCTTAAAGATTGCTACTACGGCATTTACAGCGAAGATGCCCTTACGCACTATCTTATCAATGCAATATTCCCCGAAAACACATTCCATGTTGCCCGTGCTGTCAAAGAGAATGCTCATTATATTTCCAATGTGCAAATCAGTGAAAAGACAGGATTTTCTATGGATGCAGTTGTTGCTGCAACGAAATCGCTTGTGGAGCATGAAGTCATTCAGCAAGATCAGAGAAGCATTCGTGCCGGTCATACTATCAGCGATCCTGACGCATTTTTCTTTACAGTTGAAGGCCGTTGCGGACGAGATCTTGTAACAGCTATGATTACTGCTGTGTCGGATTCTGAAAATGAAGAAACCGAAACGGATGTACAGGGTGACACCGAGGGAAGCAGACATTTAACACTCGCCTCCCGTATTGAACGCAGCAGCCGTAACAGACTGGACGCAATCCGTCTGCACGGTTATAAGTGTCAGGTTTGCGGATTTGATTTTGAGAAAACATACGGCTTGCTCGGCAGAAATTATATTGAAGTACATCATGTCAATCCGCTTGCAGAGCAGGACGGAGAGCATCTTGTGAACCCTGAAACGGATCTTGTCTGCCTGTGTGCCAACTGCCACAGAATGATCCACCGCCGCAGAAATGATGTCCTTACTGTGGCGGATCTGAAAAATCTGCTTGCCAAATAAGTTTTCCTTTTTTAACATTTCTCTTTCTTTTATTGTTGGCGTGAAAGCCCCCGGATGTATAGTCCGAGGGCTTTCATGTTGTCTTGGATGATATTGATGAATCATTTGATCGGGAAATAGTGGATGAATTTCTCAAAGTCCTCATCTTGCAGACTTTGGAAAACTCCGTATTCATCCATGCGACAGGCGATGCAGCGGGTGTGAATCCTGAAACCGATAGAAGGAATTTCACAGGAAACAGGCATATGTCCCGGATCTTCTCCATCTGCAATAATGCGGGCAATATATTTATCTTCTTTCGTCTGGTCGTAAACGATAACTATGTTATCATTGTCGGGAATCCGGACAATTGTACGCTGACAATCGGCAATATATTCAGGTTTATAATCAGCCATGTAGCCGTTAATGAAGTAGTCTATGTGCTCTCTTTTGATTTCTGTTTCTGTACGATTGCCGTAAAAATGTTGTGCAACGATGAGAATGCAGTCATTCTTTTTGCTTTTTTCAATTTCACGAATACTTTCGAGCATCTCTTGTCGTTGCTGTTCTATAAGTTCTTCCCGTTCTTTCATTTCTTCTCTTGAAGGACGATGCCAATCTTCATCGCGGCTCCAGATTGGTTCTTCATCATCCAACTCAATGAATGAAATTCCGCGGAATACTTCCATGATATCATCGTCAGAATCGGCCTCATCTCTGTATGTGAGATCATCGTTAAATGAAGATAAAAAATCCAAGCCGATTGTCTGATAAAGGATATAATCCGGTTCTTTCAGGACAACGCCAAGATAACCTCCTCTGTTTACAATGATGTCACCGGTTTTTAATTCATTCTTAGTCATAATAAATACGCTCCTTGTATAATTTTTTCACAACGTTTGCTGTTGTGTCTTCATTATACAAGAAGCGTTTTTTTATTATCGCTCATAGTAGTAGCGATTTTATTTTTTTATAATTTCTTTGCTCAGTATTTTATAACCGTGATCATCTAAATAAATATTCAGATCAATCAGCGATTGATGTGTTTTAAGGGCAAACCATATAATGGCATCTCTTTTTCTGCGAGCATAAAGCGGTTGTTTGCCGGAATATCGCAAGAGAATTTGCGTTTCTTCTACGGTTGCTCCTAAGCGAACACAGATTGCAAGCAGGACATCGCGGGCCGGATTCAATTCTTCACCGCTGACGATTTTACGGACATAACTGTGTGATTTTCCGATTTCTGTTGCAACTTTATTTGCACTCATATCGTACTTGTCAAGTAGATGATAAAGAAAGGATCCCATCAACAGATTTTCATCCATCAATTCATCAGAAAAAAATTGTTCAAACTCTTCAAACGAATGCATGTGATTAATGGCATGTTCAATATCTATGCTTGGATATTTGTGACGAAAAAAAGCATGACCTGCATCCATGTTTATAATCTCCTCAATGGTTTTATGCATTCATTATAGATAACAGGGAATATGCTTGTCAATTGTTTTTCGTTCACATTTTTGATGTTGTTATATGCAGTAATCTTTCATAATTATTATGAACCCAAATACGAAAGGAGTTGTAAAAATGCAATTGGTGCCCGATATTCAGACACAGCGACACCGGGTCAGTGATGAGCTTGAAATTGAGATTATGTATTCAGAACACAGCGGCTATAAGAATTATACGGTCTATCTTGTAGGCGAGAGTGTCGATTGTCTTTATGAGTACTTGTTAATTTTTCATGCAAGAATTCAGATCGAAGGTTGTACTAAAGAAATGGTAAGCGATATTGAAAATCAGATTGAAGTATACTGTGCTGACAGAGAATTGTGCGAGCATATCTGGAATACGTGTCGCGAGCCCAAAGAATGAATGCATTTTACGAAAGCAGCCGCCTGAAAACGGCTGTTTTTGCATTTTTTTTTGAAAAAACTGCTGTGTTTTACAAGAAAAACGCAAAAAAATCAGGTTGTGTGCTGCCTTTATCTTTCATATTACTATCAAATAATTGACGAAAAGGAGTTATTTACTATGTCTAAGCCGTTCTCATTTTTACAAAGTTATGTTTTTCTTTTGGAATCTGCTGAAAAATCTGATGATCGCTATTTCGCCGAAGTAGAATTGGTGACATTGGACAACGCTGGGAATGTCCAGTACAAACTTAATATCGTAAAAGGCGAATCTACAGAATGTTACAAACGATGCGTAACTGTCTCCGTTGTTGTCAGCAAAGATCTCGGTTGTTACACGCTGCCCGAGTTTCGTGTGAAGCTGCCGAAAGAAATTACTGACCTTATTTCCGATCCCGCTCGCTGTATTAACGCCTACAAGTTGATTCGCGGCATTTGACATCAGAAAAGCAGGAAGACCGACTGTTGTGAGACAGTTGGTTTTCCTGTTTTTTTATCATTCTTTTTTTGTAACCCGTCTTTCGGTCTGAAAAAGAGGAATATTTTCCGTATTTTTGCTGTTTTTTTTGAAAATTTTCGGTTATGGTTATATCGTATATTGCATATTATAGTTGACAACACAGACGATTGGAGTCAAAGAAAAGGTTGGCCACATGCCTTTTCAGACAACAATAAGTCTTTGTTGTGTTCGGGAGCGGGAGCACTTTTACTCCAAGTGTGTACATATGTGTTTGTTTAGTCATAACCCTTGTTTTTCTTTATGCAGCGGATTTTCTTCCTTTCTTTCCGTTGCAACCTAAACCACAAAGAAAAAAAACTTCAGCTCTACTCCAAAAAGCTCCTTAACAAATCTCCCGCTCCTGTTTTTACTCAACTCCCATTTTCTTTAGTTGTTTGTTGTCATGAAACACAGCACCCCACTTCTTTTAAGGATGTGGGGTGCTGTGTTTTTGTGTAGAAATATTGTACCACAAAAGAAAAATATGATATAATTTATAATAAAATATATGAAAACTAAAATTTTTCATTTTACTTGTTCAAGAAAATCGAAAGGAAAATAAATATATAATGAATAAATATGTTAAATTCTTTGATAATGGCGATTTGGCATCAGGCTATGAATTGCGAAAAGCAGAATCAGTCATTGATTCTTTTGATATCCATGCTGAACAGGAGAATATTAATAAAATTATTGAGCTATACAATATCAAATTATATTTTGACAATGACATATATTTGTATGCTTGGAATGAGTCTACTAAATCAAAATACATTGAAGTTGTTAAGCAATTCAATGGGGTTATTGGTAAGTTCTTTTCGACGATTGACGGCAGTAATATTACGCATTTTTGGAAAAATACTGATGTAAGGTACAGAGAGAATTTTTGGGAATTAATAGATTATTATAACATTTATAAAAAAATAAATTCTGCTCAGTTTGTGTCTCTAATAAAGACAGAAAATGTATTAAGTCACATTTTATGTTGCAAAAAACTTGTTAACTATTTTGGAACACAAATTGCTTGCGAATTGACGACAAATTTAAAATACGCAAAAACTATTTTTTCTTTCTACATGCTTAAACAAAAACAGAAAAAAATCTATATTCCTTCAGAATTGACTCAAGAAGATAAAAAAAATATCTTGTTAAATTATATCGCATGGGAAAAAGCTGATCCAAATTATTTGTTAATAATATCTAATTGTAAGCAGATGGACGATTTGGCAATAAATGATCGAATTCGTTATGCTGCTTATAAAAAATACCAAGAATGCATTATAAAAGTTAATGAAACAAACAGTGTATATAGACAGGAGTTTGGTGCAAGTGTAACTTTTTCCGATAAAAAAGATGAAACGCAATTACGTACAGAAGATAGTAAAAATACAGTAATGCTTAGTTATAATTCTTCATGGATAAAAGAAAACTTGGACTATCCGACATTGTTAAACAATTTTATATATTTATTTAATTTTGTTGATTTGCAATTCAGATATCAACATCTTGCAAATCCAAATAATATGGGAATATTTGAAAGAGATTTTTTTATGGCTGGTCAAAAAGATTATAAAATTGGAATTGATTATCATATAAGGAGAATTACGTCAATTACTCAAATGTCAGGATATATGCAACAATTGCAATTAAATAATATAAAGCTTGAAGAATTGTTTAAATGGTTTTTTGAAACATATTTATATGAAGAATTCAATGCTAAAGGATTTTGTTATTTTATTCCCAGCGATCAAGCATCTTGGTTAGAAAAAATATTATTGTTAATTACGCAATTTGATTCAATTATAAAACAGTTTAGACATTATATCGAAGATCATGTTGTTGATAGGGATTTTTTGGAATTTTCTTCAGATCAATATAAATTATCTGATACTCCCAGTATGGTGTCTGAAAAATACATATATCCCGCAAGCAAGCGAATAGAATCTGCAATGTGGTTGTTTTATTCTGATCAATCTATGATATATTACATTGATGACGAAGATAAGTATAATGATTTGTTTCACTTGCTTGCAGAACGTCAAATGAGAATTGCAGATTTTGCAGAATATAATCAGAGCGATATCAATTGGTTAATCACTGAAGGTTTTGTTTATTTGGATGTTGAGAATTATGTTAAAGTAAAAACTGAAATTGCCTGCATATTAAAGGACTTATTTCAAAATGGAGTCATTTCATACCCGTTTTATAAAAAAAATCTTTCACTTGCTGCAGAGCAAATTAGTGAATGGTTAAAAACAGGTGATGTTATATCAAAGCAGTCCTTGTTTACTACGCAAGAACAAGAATTTATTGATTATATGCTTAATGTGCAGAAATATGAGAATGGACCTGAATTGCGAAATAAATATGCACATGGGATTTTTCCCAAAGATGTAAAAATACAAGAGCAGCATTATATTGAATTGTTGCGTATTATGATTTTAATAATCATTAAGATTAATGAGGAATTTTGTATACTGTTTCCGGAACAGTGATTCAACCACCGAAGTGATAAAAAGTTCGATTTGATAATTAATATTTACTTATTAAGTTCAACTCAGTAAAAAATTCTCTTAATAGATATGTTTATTGAGATGTTTAATTTTCATCGTCGTCTCATTATGGGTATAAAAAATCTCCGGCTATGTGGTCGGAGATTTTTTAGTTTTGCTGCTATTTGGTTTTCTTCTTGGCGAGGTATTCGTCTATGCACAGTTGCGGGTCAAGTAAAAACTTATGTATGCTGTCAGGGTAATCGGTAAGCTTGCTTTTGCAATCTTCAGTTTCCTGAAAAATGCAGACTCCTTCCAAAAGATCTGTAAATGTTCCGATTTTACTGACAAACAATTCTGTTTTCTTGTGCATTCCGGTATGTGTTGTTCTGAGTTGCATCTGATATTCGTCATCAATAAAAAAATACGTAGACGATACATGGGTATAAAATTTAACAGCCATTTGAATTTCTCCAATCGTAATTATTCTTACTTTTATTATGATATTTTCAACTACTATATAATTTAAAAAGTGGAAAATCCACACCTTTCAGTGTGGATTCCCCGAACTCATTGAAATTTGGAGTGTTGTTCAGTGAAACCTGAACAAGCTTCGATCTCCGAAACAGGAACAGCCAATCCTGTTACCGGAGGGAACCCTCTGTTTTTGGGTTCCATATATATTATGAAAGATTGCATATGTGTTTGTTGAAAAATTTGAATTTTTTTGCGATATCTCCTCATTCCATCTTGCATTCTTATAATGACACCCCACGGATGGAGAAATTCATTATTGGAGTATCAAAACGAATGAAAGGAATAAACATATGGAATCTAACTTTATTGTGTTCTGCGGAGAAATTTCAAGTATTTATCACACTGAAAAGAACAATCACATTATTCTGCGGGTAAGTGACGGCATGAATCACGTTTCGTTTTTTATTACTGACACGAAAATCAAAAAGACTTTTGATTATGTTGTCGGAGAACGGATTTGCTTGTCAGGAAATATTCAGAGTCATTCCGACAGCGTAAACGGAAAGCGTTTTCCGCCTGCGATTTTTGTGACGAGTATTTCGCGAAGTGCCTATGAATGGGGATTCAATAAATTCTTTGTAAGCGGGAAGATTGTTCGGACCATTCTCAACGAAAGCTGCTGCACCGTCATATTGAAAACGAAGAATAAGTATGTAAGTTTTATACCGGTTACCTTCTATTACAAAACCGATGAAATTCTGTCGCTTGAACCCGGGATGCTGATTTCTGTTTCAGGCAAGGTGCAGATCAACAAAAAGAAAACAGAAAAAGGAATCCGGTATTATCAGAATTATGTCGGCTTCAACAATATGTTGAAGAAAATCGGTTAACTGCGTAAATAAAAAATGAATCCGGAATGAAAAATCCGCATCAGCTTTTTCAGCCGATGCGGATTCATTTATGTCATTACAGCAAGTGTATATCGTTCAAATCAGATGGTGTTTTTGAAAAATTAATAAAAATGGCTTAATTTGACATTTGAGGGTGTTTTTAATGGTGTTATATAGGTACGATGGAAAAACGCAAAATAAAGGCAAATATTGGCAATTAATGGGTGTTTTAATACAATGCGGAACATTTGTTTGTTTATATCTGTGCTGCGAGGAGTGTATTGCGGATTCTGTATACGGTAGAAATGTGAATGCCAAGCTCTTTTGCAAGATCTTTCGGATCTTTGCAAATATTCTGCTGTATATATTCTTTTCGTTGATTCTTTTTACTCGGAACCTTGTTTTGCTCGGCTTTGCGTTTCAGGTATTGTTTATGATTTGCATTTCGTTTCCATTCTTTTCTGCGTTCTTCGGAAAAACAGCAGTGACTGAGCTCAATATCTTCTTGTGTGAAGCCCAGCAAAACAGCAACATTTATGAGGCTGTAGTGATAAGGATCCGGAGCTTTATTTTGTGCTTTCTGATTATAAACTCTGGTTTTGTATGTCAATTCTATACAATTTATCATCTCATCATAGAAGTCACTGTTTTCATCATAATACTGCGTGCAAAACTTTATCGTTTGCTTTTCTGTCCAGTTGCAGAGTATTTCATAGTTGGTCAGAATGTGAATAAACGAGTTACGACAATGAGACAGATTTTCGTTTCTCCTTATGGCAAAATTATGTAAGTCGCAAATGACATTATAGGCATTCCCGCCGGGGCGATAATCCGTCATATGAGATAATTTTGAGCAGTCAATCGGTTCGTAATCATAGTATTCATCCGTCAAGGTTTTCTTGACTTTTGGCTTTCTGTTTGCGGATGATTTTGTGGATTTGTTCTTACCACTCTTGTTCTTTGCCTTTTCTTCCTGTTGCCGCTCTTTTTTAGTTTTGAAGTATTCCTTGACCTTTGAATCATCATCCAACAAAGGTTTCAATCTGTTGATATCACGATCGGAAGAAGTGTTCAGGCAAAACAGACGGCTTCGCACAGGTTTTGCAGGATCTTTGACATTATAACTGGTTGGTGCTTTAAACATTTTATTAAAACACTGACAAGTGCGATCGGCATTAAAAAAACTAATCATTTTTTTGACATAAGTTTTAAATTCATTTTTATCACTTAAAAAGTCAATCAGGTAAGTCAGGTGCATACCGTGATTACCGCTCAATGTCACGAAGTTCGGAAATAGCTCAGGTGGCAGCTTGTAATGTCTGATCAGCCATTCTTCCGCATCCTGCTGTGTTGCAGTTTCTAAAGTGAACGTTTCAAAATCAATGTGGTCAATATCTATAACAATAGAATTGACACCAACTACGCCTTTTTCTCGAATGAAATCTGTTTCATTAAAAACTGCCGGATGATAAAATACAGTCAGATGCTTTTGCTCACACAACACGCAAAGAGCATCTATGATTCTTTGTCTGGATGACCATATGTTTACATACAGGTGTTCCGGGTTAGCAACAAATATGTAATGACGAACAGCCTGCTTCGGCAATACTTTATCCAGAAATTCACGAAGTGGTGCGTTTTCAACACGAGGGGAATTTTTGATCAGATTCCATATTTCATCTTTGAATTTCTTTTTGCTGTTGGCATCATTTTTTATTTGAGGAAGAATTTTTTCAACCTCGGATGCAGGGATCACTCCCAATTTAATTAATTCATTCAGTTCAACAGATTCAATATGTTCAATTGAATTGTTCATTAAATTTAAATTATCAATCATAAATAAAGACCTTTCTTTTTTTATTTGTTATCAAATATTTTTAAAGAGAAGAAAGATTTGAAAAAGGAAAACAATAAAAAAGAAAAAATTAAAACATAGCATTCTTTTATATATCTTTTGTTATTCCTTTTATATTTCTTTCTTTAGTTTAGCTATACAGTGATACTGCTATAACTATAGTAGTGCTGAACAGTATAAGACTATATAGCTATAATAGTCCAAACAGTATAAGACTATTATGACTTAATTAGGGCTTAGTAGTAGCTATATCTTTTTTGCTTATATTGTATTGGTACTTACAAAAATGCGAAAATTGCTACTGCTTTATGCCATATTTATATCTTTTTTTGCAATATAGCCGGCAAGTTCTTTTTGACATGAGTGAATGATTTGTGTCAATTGTTTTACATTATCCGGATGTTCACTCTGTAAATCATAAATTGATTTTTCTGAGAAAATATAGTCTTCCAGCTCATATCTGCAGATTGTGTCAATGTGCTCCGGCATAAAAATGGATTTGAATATACTCATAAGTCAACCTCCTTTCTGAATTTTTTGAAGACAAACATGTTTTTTGCTCTTCATATATGATTATGACTGATTTGATTGAAAAAAAATTCCTGTATATAACGAAAATTGTTTAGTTTCAGTCTTTTTTGGATGAAAAACAGATCTTTGCATTGTAAGTATGAAAGAAAAGAGAGCAAAAAACGAAAAATAATCATACTGCTGCAAAAAAAAATACCTGTTCTTGCATTTCAGAAGAGCAGGTATTTTTATATGCGTTCACCGACAGGAGCCGATTGGTATATATGGCATATGCCGTTTACTCATATGTTTTTTGAAGAAAAATGTATGAGTAAACAGGCATATCTTGGATTTTGCAAATTTTCGGCTGAGCATAATAGTCAAAATGCATACTTCAGATGTAAGAGAAGAGTGGAGGTAAAAAAAAGAACTGCACCGTAAATGACGGGCAGTATCAGACGAATGGAGAAGAGTGCGGTAAAAGACAAGTCTTTGCTGCAACTGCAACCATAAGCAGTTTATAAAAAATGTGGGTTGTGATTTCCTTAACACCTTTGGCTGTGAAAGTCAGCAAAAAATATAAAGGGGGGAATTGTTATGGGACACAAAAATAAGGTTCCACTTGTAGATCAGGTCGTTATAAAGTTCGATCAGATGTTTTGTCCTTCAAGATCCAGATTTGAAGATAAGAAAATGGGCGATACAAATGACAGGATTTACAGTTATGAAACCCGCAGATCCTACATAAAACAATCTGTTTCTTTTGTGAACTGGGTGAAAAAACAACCGGTTAAACCTGAAATCGGACACAAACCGAGAGCCATTGATGAATGCAGACCATATGTCGAAGATTATTTACGCTATCGGGAGACGTGCGGCTTGTCTCCGTTTTCAATCAGATTGGATGCTGCTGCATTGGCGAAGCTTTTTAATTGTTCAATCGGTGATTTTGATGTTCAACTTTCGGCACGTGCTCGCAGTAAAATTGTCCGCAGCCGGGGAGTAAAAGCCAGAGATTGTCATTTTTCTGAAAAGAGAAATGTCGAGTTTGTGAACTTTTGTAAGGCAACAGGACTGCGAAGATCTGAAATACAAAAACTCAGGGGAGCGGATCTGATTCGGGATGATGAAGGCAATTGGAGAATCAGCATAAGAGGAAAAGGCGGCAAACGCAGAGAGGCACTCATCTTTTCTACCGATCCGGAAGTTGTTGAAATGGTTGTCAGAAAGATGCAGGATGCCGACACAGGAAAAGTTTGGCCACATGTGCCGAATGGTGCAGACATTCATTCATACAGAGCGTTTTATGCAACAGCTTTGTACAAACATCTTGCAAGAGATCCGAAGACCATCCCGCGAGAAGAGCGTTATGACTGTCGCAAAGACCTGAAAGGCATCCACTATGACAGAAAAACAATGAATATTGTTTCACAGAATCTGGGACATGAAAGGGTATGTGTCGTTGCGTCACATTATCTTCGTGCGTGAAGTTGAAACTTTTTCGGATATGGCGACTCCTGAACTGTCATATTTATATTGAAAAATATTGACGAAAGGAGTCAAACAATATGCCAGAAAGCAAAGTCAGATATTTAAACACAATTAAAAAGGTCACCTACCGCATAGGGAAAAATGATTTTATAGCAGAAGCTATTTTCTTCAAAGGTGAACACTATGAATACGTTGAGGTGAAAATCATGCGAGAAGGTTTCCCTGAAAAAGCTCTGACGGTTTTCGCCAGTGCATTTCCGGTTGAAAACAAATCAGAAAAAATTTTAGCGAATACCCAGATTATGAAAACGCTTCACGATGTTTCGACAATTGGCATCTGGCTGGATTATCTTGATCCGTAAAAGCAAAACCGGCAAATTGTGTCTATGAACGATTCAATTTGCCGGTTTTTGGAAGCATGTCTCAACTGTCAGATTACATTTGCATAGATTAATAAAAGGAGAAATGAACAAATGTGAAATGAAGTGTGTCAAGAGCAAATTGCAAAAAATTACAGCTTAACAGGAGAAAGTAACCCGAAAGTCCAAATTAACGGACTTTGCAGGGGAAGTTGAAAAATTTCCCAAAAAAACTATTTACATTCGCAATCAAATCATATACAATACGATTACTTGCCTCTAAAAACGCCCAAAAACACAAAGTGAAAAAATACAATGAAATATCACATATTAATAAAGGCGAGCAGAACGGAAAATTTTCTGTAGAAAAACAAACTTTTTCAATGAAACATAAAAATATTTTCAGAGTTTTGCAAAATGCAGAACAATAACAACTCAAGATGTTCAAAATTGATAATTTTCGTTATGCACAGAAATTTTTTTCCGAAAAAATCTTTCATACTATAGTTGTAACGGCAAAAACAGTTCATGCGAGAACATAAAAACAGAGTGCAGAAGTGCCGGTTACAGGTTTAACAAATCAAAAAACTAAGAAAGGAGAACATATTGATGAACAATTACGATAGTATTTTTACAGAATATCCCGACGTGGTTTCTATTGATGAATTGCAGGAAATGCTTAAAATCGGTCGTAATTCAGCTTACAGCATGCTCAATGACGGCAGCATCAAAGCCGGCAGAGTCGGCAAGAGATTCATCATTCCGAAGATGAGTGTTATCAATTATCTTAATTCTATTGCTTAAAAATCTTTACATATTAAAAAATCTAAAAGAAAGGAATGCACGGCAATGGATCTGTGCTACATAAATATATGTCAGTTGGTAGTGTAACAAAAAAAGGAAAATATTATTACGCCGTATTTTATATTAACGGTAAGCAAAAATGGATCAATACAAATGTAGAGGCCAAGCCCGGCAATAAGAAAAAAGCTGAGGCGGCAAAGGATGAGGTTATTAAAAACTACAAAGATAGCCTGAATCCGAATGGCGAGATGTATCTTGTTCAATATATCAGGAATTGGTTGGATTCTGTTAAACACAGATATAAACCATCAGCATATGAGGACAATGAAAAAAGACTCAGAAATCACATTATTCCGTATTTTGAACCAATGAAGCTTACGCTGAATGATTTAACAACGGAACATGTGAATCAATTTCTGATCTATCTGAAGACATCCGGACATAAGCGAACCGGCGGCGGTCTCGCAGAGAAGACTGTTGCAAATACATGTTCAACATTGTCCACAGTTTTGAAGGATGCAGTAAACAGCGGATATATAGCTGTAAATCCTGTTGATAAAAGTAAAATGCCGTCTTTTGAAAATGATATTAAAGAAGATCTGAAAGTGTATGGTGCGGAAGAAGCCAATCGCTTGCTTTCATATGCAAAGGAACAGGGAAGTCATGTGTATCCTTTTCTGATGCTGATTTTTCACACAGGAATGAGAAAAGGTGAGGCACACGCTTTGTTGTGGTCTGATGTGGATCTGAAGAATAAGGTTATTTGCATTAACAAAAGCAGAAGCGGTACGACGGCGGCAGTTGCCAAAAAAACAACAACCCCAAAAACACAAAGAGCCGTAAGGAAAATACCGATTTCTGAGCCATTGTTGGAAGTGCTGCAAGAAGAAAAAGAACGGCAGGGCAGATTCAGAAAAATGATGGGATCCTCTTATGAGGGTGGTGATTATGTCATTCTGAATACGAACATGAAGCCATATTCAAATCTTGGTGCCATCAACAGAGTTGTTAACAGATTGATAAAAGCTGCCGGTCTTGAACATTCAACCATCCATCAGTTCAGGCACACTGTTGCCACGGTATTGGATGACGAAGGCGTGTCATTGCGTGATATCTCTGTTTTGCTTGGGCATCAGTCAGTTTCAACTACGGAACGTAACTATATTAACCGAATCCGAACTGCGAAAAATGAAACAATTAAAAATCTTACATCCGCTTATTGTGAAGCGGAATAAAAAAAGAGCAGAAAGATCATTGCGGTCTTTCTGCTTAAATTTTTATAATCTGTTTGTGAGATTCGGTTGCGATGGTGCTAAGTCCTTGTATGAACAGCAATCAAAACAATATGTTAATCAAATGATAATGCTTTTTGTGTGCAGGGGCAGAAAATATAAACAAAAAGTATTAGAAAAACCATTAGAAGCAGAAAAGAAAAAACCTTGCAAACGCTTTGTTTACAAGGTTTTTCCATGGCAGGGGTAGTAGGATTCGAACCCACGACACGCGGTTTTGGAGACCGCTGCTCTACCAGCTGAGCTATGCCCCTATATGTCTCTGCCTGATGGTTTTTCCTCCAAGCAGAGTTGGTGGACCATCAGGGACTCGAACCCCGGACCAACCGGTTATGAGCCGGTGGCTCTAACCAACTGAGCTAATGGTCCTCAGCGGTTGCTCAATTATTATAGTAATTTGTGTGCTGTTTGTCAAGCATTTTTTTGAAAAAAGATGCACAATGTTTTGTTCTGTTTTTTTCTGTTCTTCAAAAAGTGTTTCGGTTGCAATGTCGGTTGTGCTTGTGGTATAGTAAAATAAGAGGAACAGGAGGTAAAATATGAACATTCCGAATGCATTGCAACAGCGCATTGATTTGTATGCGCAAAAACTTGCCGACAGACCGAAATTACAGCAGATGTATCGCAACTGTTGTCCGAATACATTGGAAACCACCGTCACCAAACGTGAGGACGACTCGCTGTTTGTGCTGACGGGGGATATCCCCGCCATGTGGCTTCGCGATTCCACCGCACAGGTCACGCACTATCTGCCTTTGACCAAAGACGATGCCGAAATGCGCGAGATTATAAAAGGTGTTGTTGCCGCACAGATGCAGTATATCTGCATTGACCCCTATGCCAATGCTTTCAATGCCGAAGCCAACGGTCACGGCCACACGGATGACATTCCGCTGAATGACCCGTGGGTATGGGAACGCAAGTATGAAATCGATTCTTTGTGCTATCCCATGCGCCTTGCATATTTGTATTGGAAGAACAGCGCAGACACATCCGTTTTTGATGAAACCTTTGTTTCTGCCGCCAAAAAGACGGTTGCATTATGGCAGACCGAACAGCGCCATTTTGAAAATTCACCCTACCGTTTCAGCAGAACCAATTGTCCGTACCACGATACCATCCACAACAACGGAATGGGTATGCCTGTCAGTTATACGGGCATGACCTGGTCGGGCTTCCGTCCGAGTGACGATGCATGCACTTTCGGCTATCTTCTGCCGTCGAATATGTTTGCAGTGGTGGTGCTTCGCTATTTGGAAGAAATCTTTACGGACATACTGCCCGATGCCGAATTCGTTGCACAGTGCAAAGAATTGAGAATCGAAATTGACTACGGTATTCAAGTATATGGTGTGGTTGATCATCCGAAGTTCGGCAAAATATATTGCTGTGAAACCGACGGCATGGGCAATCGCAGATTGTTTGATGATGCCAATGTGCCGAACCTGATTTCCATGCCGTACCTTGGCTATTGCAAGAATGACGATCCGATGTATGTGCGCACTCGTGCATTCGTGTTGAGTGAAGAAAATCCCTATTACTACAAAGGCACAGCCGCCTGCGGTGTCGGCAGTCCGCATACCCCCGAAAACTACATCTGGCACATTGCTTTGTCCATGCAGGGGCTGACAAGCCGTGACAAAGAAGAAATGAAAAACGTTCTTACCATGCTCGAAAGCACCGATGCCGACACGGGATTCATGCACGAAGGCTTCTGTGCGGATGATCCGACGAAGTTCACCCGTCCGTGGTTTGCATGGAGCAACTCACTGTTTGCAGAATTTGTTGAATTTGCCGTTGACAACGGTATTGTATAAAGGAGAATAATGATATGAATATACCTCGTCCCGAACATCCCAAACCGCAGTTTCAGAGAAACGATTGGATGAATCTCAACGGAACATGGGATTTTGAAATCGACAACGGCAGAAGCGGTCAGCCGAGAAAACTGTATGCAACCGATGCCGTATTTTCGCAGAAAATCACCGTGCCGTTCTGCCCCGAAAGCGAACTGTCGGGCATCGGCAACAAGGATTTTATGTACGGCGTGTGGTACAAGCGTATATTCACCATCCCCGCCGAGCAGAAAGGCAAAAAGGTGTTTGCACACTTCGGTGCGGCTGATTACAAGACTTTTGTTTATGTCAACGGCTCTCTTGCAGGCACGCACAAGGGCGGTTATGTCTCTTTCCGCATTGATGTGACGGAATTTATTTGCGATGGTGAGAACGTCATCACTGTTTATTGTGAAGACGATACCCGTTGCCCGATGATTCCGCGCGGCAAGCAGAGTGAAGAATATTTCTCCCACGGTTGCGACTATACTCGCACCACGGGCATCTGGCAGACGGTGTGGCTTGAATTCGTCCCCGTGACTTACATTGATAAAGTCAAATTCTTCCCCGATGCCAAGAACGGTTTTGTCAACATCGTTGCTGACCTTGTCGGTGCGGCTGAACTGCGTGTGGTTGCTCTTTACGAAGGCAAACAGGTCGGTTCTGCAAGCCTTGTGTCCGACGGCGGGCAGGAACAGCTTCGTCTCACAGTGGATGAAATCCACCTTTGGGAAGCAGGAAAGGGAAGACTCTATGATCTGATTCTGACCTACGGCGAAGACCGTGTGCAGAGTTACTTCGGACTTCGCAATGTGCGCATGGACGGCTTCAAATTCCTACTCAACGGCAAGAGTGTGTTCCAGAGATTGATTCTCGACCAGGGCTTCTATCCCGATGGTATTTACACTGCCCCCTCCGATTCCGCATTGCTGAAAGACATTCAGCTTTCCATGGCTTGCGGTTTCAACGGTGCAAGACTGCATCAGAAGGTGTTTGAGGAACGCTTCCTGTATCACTGCGACAAGGAAGGCTATCTTGTGTGGGGTGAATACGGCAACTGGGGACTTGACCACACCGACCCTGAAGCCATTTATTCTTTCCTGCCCGAATGGCTTGAAGAAGTGGATCGCGACTTTAACCACCCCGCACTCATCGGCTGGTGTCCGTTCAACGAAACATGGGATATCCGCGGTTGCAAGCAGTATGACGGTGTTCTGCAGTTGACTTATCTTGCCACCAAAGCCGCCGACAGCACCCGTCCGTGCATCGACACAAGCGGCAACTATCATGTCATCACCGATATTTTCGATGTGCATGACTATGAGCAGGATCCCGTGAAGCTTGCCGAAAGCTACAAGGATCTTGTCGAAAAGGATGAATTCAAGAACCATTGCAACCATCGTCAGACCTACAAAAAGGGACAGCCTGTTTTTGTCAGCGAATACGGCGGCATCCGTTGGAGCGTTGTGGACAAGGGCGACAATGCATGGGGTTACGGCAATGCACCCAAAACACCTGAAGAATACATGGAACGCTACAAAGGCCTGACCGATTTGTTGCTTGACAATGAAAAAATCATGGGCTTCTGCTATACCCAGCTGACCGATGTTGAGCAGGAGCAGAACGGTGTTTACACCTACTTCCGTGAAGAAAAATTCCCTGCAGAATTCTTCTATAATGTCAACACACGCAAGGCTGCCATTGAAAAATAATATAAGCTGAAAAACAAAAACGGGATTCACAATTTTTTTTGCGAATTCCGTTTTTTAAGAAAGTAAGTGAAGAAAGATGATAAAATTCATACACACTTATACCGAAAAGTCAATCAATACCTTGCTGCAAAGCGGACTTTTTAAGGCAGGACACGGTCTGAAGCTGATGCACAGGCCCGAATACACAGCACCTGTTGATTTCAATACCGTTGCAAAACAGGGGAGTGCCTTGCATGCATTGCTCGAGGAGCTTTCCTGCCCGTTCTATATTGACCGCTTGCAGGGCGGTCTCGGCTTGCCCGTGAAATATCCGTATGACAAGGAGCTTCTGTCACATTACAAAAATTCAAAAAGCATTGATTTTCTCGGTTTGCAGATGCATGAATGGGCATCGAATTTCCGCAGTGACCAGAAGCGGATTGCAGATTTGTGCAACGAGCAGAGCATTGACCCGAAAAGCATCAGAAACAATGCCGAACTGTGGGATAAGGTAAAGGACGGCAGTCTTTCCTTGTTTCTCGAAGCGTATACACCCGAAGAATGGTCAACACTTTCACTGTCGGACACAAGGCAGGACTTTCTTGCCGATTGCGAAACGCTGTATAAAAAACGGCTCAATGAAACCGATCACCTGATTTTTACAACGGACAGTTATTTTATGGCATACCGGACGGCAATCGCCAACCATGCAAAAATGTTGTTGCCCGAGGTCGGCTGGCAGATTCCGAATATGCGTGTGCAGATCGCATACACAATCGGTATGGCAAAAAGTGCAACGCTTCCGTGGGGTATTTATTATGAGTGCTGGTATTGCAATGAAAACGGCAAATTCACCATTCCTTATTCTCTTACCGATGCATCCGATGACTGGCTTGAAACCTTTGGTGAGCAAGGCTACGGGCATGATTTGCCGATGCATCTTCGTGAGCACGGCGGCAGCTCTTTGTCGCTCATGGAGCGTGCATGGGTGTATGCTTATTTTTCGGGGGCACAGCTCATCGGCGAAGAATACGGCATTTGCAACACATTCAGAAGTGTCGATTCCGCCGATCTGAGCCCCTACGGAGAAGTCAAAAAACGATTCATTGAATTGAGTGAGCGTTTTGAGCCGTGCGGTGAGGTCTTCAGACCCTTTGCCGTTGTGCTGCCTGCTGAAATGCATATATTGGATGAACGGCTGTGTACCGATTATCTCGATTATCCCTGCGATGAAGATTCATTTTTCACAAAGGAATATATGCTTCGTTTCATTGCCGAAATGGAAAGCATTTTCGGAATAACCGGTAAGCACGGCAATATGGGGCATACGCTGCGCAACGGCGGTATGGCTGATCTTGCGGAAATTGTGCACGATGATATGCCGCAGGCGCTTTCTTCCTATGCGTATCTGATTGACCTGACAGGCAAAAATGAGCTTGAAAAAGTGTATGATAATGTCATCGGTATTGAAGAAGCAAAGCAAAAAGCGCAGGAAATGTTGCCTGTCTGCATCCCCGATTCTTTGCACGTTTCGGCAAGAAAAGACGGTGACCGTTGGCAATTGCTGCTGATGAACAATGACGGCATTCAGCACAAGGAGTTTGCTCCCGATGTGCAACTGCCGCAATCTGCCGTTTGCACCGCCCTGTGCCCGAAGGACAGCAGAATGAAAATTGAAAAAACGGAAGGTACGGGAATTTTGCAGAATACAAACGGAGAATACACAGTTTCGCTTGCAGGCGGTGAATGGATCATTCTTACGCTTTTCTGACAAAAAAAATATACAAAAGCTTAAAATTGTTAAAGAAAAATTTAAGGATACTGTTTTAACATGACAACAACAATGCAAATTTGTTGAATTGTTAAAACAGATTACTCCTTTCTCCTCTCTCATATCCGTGCGGTTCATGCCTTTTCCGCACGGCAGAAGCCTTCGGCTGCGGTCGGAGGCTTTTGCATTTTTTACCCGTTTGTGCATATACATGGACGAGGTGTTGTGCATGATTTCAAAAATCGGAGCTGTTTTATGGGGCACACCGACCGTGCTCCTTTTTTTATTCTGCGGTTTGTATTTTACTTTTAAACTGCGTTTTCTGCAGTTTACGGGTGTGCGGGAAATCCTGAAAACCGTTTTCGGAAAAAGCAATTCAGAAGCAGAGGGTGGCGTGTCGCCGTTTCAGTCCATGTGTACTGCGCTTGCGGCGAGCATCGGCACGGGCAATATTGTCGGTGTTTGTGCTGCTATGGCGGCAGGCGGTCCGGGTGCGGTTTTGTGGATGTGCATCAGTGCGCTTTTCGGAGAAGCCACCGCCTATGCGGAAAATGCCCTGGGTGTGCTGTATCGGGAACGGGACGGGGACGGCAATCTGCACGGCGGTGCAATGTATACCCTGCAAAACGGCTTATCGGGTATTTTTTCAGCTTCAACGGCAAAACGGCTCGGCACGGTCTATGCCGTCCTGTGTCTTTTGTCTGCATTCGGCATGGGCAATGCCGTGCAGGTCAATGCCGCCGCCAATGCATTGGGAGGTGCATTCGGTGTTCCGTTTGTCGTGACGGGATTTTTCTGTGCACTTTGTGTCGCCGTGCTGTTATATAAAGGCAGAAATGTAATTGCAAAATGGACACAACGGATGGTGCCGCTTGCCTGTATTGCATTTTTTGCGGTTTGCTTTGCAGTGCTCATTTTCCGTTTTCGGGATTTGCCGTCAGCCGTTGCAACCATTCTGAAATCCGCGTTCGGCTTTGATGCCGTAACGGCAGGCTTTTCAGCACAGATTCTCAAAAACAGCCTGTCTGTCGGTGTTCGCAGAGGCATTTTTTCAAATGAAGCAGGCTTGGGCACTTCGGTTGCCGTGCATGCCGCCGCTGAAAACACAACCGCACATGAACAAGGTCTGCGCAGTATGGCAGAGGTGTTTTTTGATACGGTTCTGATGTGCGCATTGACCGCAGTTTGTGTACTGTGTGTGCCCGATGCTATGACTGTTGAGCCGTCGCAGATGTTTGTGCTTGCCTTGCAAGGACTGTTTGGCGGCGCTGCAGGAAAGATCGTTGCAGCTTCGCTGGCTGTTTTTGCATTTTCGACCCTGCTCGGCTGGTCCTTTTTCGGTGCGGAAAGTGCAAGGTTTGTGTTCGGTAAAAAGGGAGAATTGCCGTTTGCCGTGCTGTTTTGTGTTGTTGCGTTTGCAGGAGCGGTATCATCCTTTTCGGTTGTATGGGATGTAGCCGACATCATCAATGCATTGCTCGCATTTCCAAACCTGCTGAGCCTGTTTTTGCTGTCGGAAAAGGTAACATCGTGTTTTGTTATTGACAAGTTAAAAAAAAGGGGTTAAAATACTTTTCAATATCATTTGAAAAGAGGCTTATTCATGCGCACCAAGCAATTCAAAGCAGAGTCCAAAAAGCTTTTGGACATGATGATCAATTCCATTTATACCAATAAGGAGATTTTTCTGCGTGAGCTGATCTCCAACGCAAGCGATGCGGTTGACAAGCTGTATTTCCGTTCGCTCACCGATGACAGCATCGGGCTGAATCGTGCGGATTTCTGCATCCGTCTGTCTGCGGATGTTGATAATTGTATTCTGACAATCAGCGACAACGGCATCGGCATGACCGCAGAGGAACTTGAAAATAATCTCGGCACCATTGCAAAAAGCGGCTCGCTTGATTTTAAGAACAACAACGAAAAGAATGAAGAAATCGATGTCATCGGTCAGTTCGGTGTCGGCTTCTATTCCGCTTTCATGGTTGCCGACAAGGTGACCGTCATCAGTCGTGCATTCGGTGAGGAAACCGCCAACCGTTGGGAATCCAGGGGTGCCGAGGGCTACACCATTGCCGCTTGCGAAAAGGAAACCGTCGGTACGGATATTATTCTGCACATCAAGGCTGATACCGAGGAGGAAAAGTACGGTGAATTCCTGGATGCATACCGTCTTTCTTCTCTTGTTAAAAAATATTCCGATTATATCCGTTATCCCGTCAAGATGTTCTTCAACACCCGCAAAAAGGTGGAGGGCAGTGAGGATGAGTACGAGGATGTTGTGGAAGACCGCACCCTCAACAGCATGATCCCGCTGTGGAAAAAGAACAAGAGTGAAATCACGGACGAGGAATACAATCAGTTCTACAAAGATAAATTCTATGATTATGAGAATCCGCTGAAGGTTATCCACACCAAGACCGAGGGGCAGGCAACCTACAATTCACTGCTGTATATTCCTGCACACGCTCCGTTTGATTACTATTCCAAGGATTTTGAAAAGGGTCTTGCACTCTATTCCAAGGGTGTTCTCATTACCGAAAAATGTGCAGAACTGCTGCCTGACTATTTCAGCTTTGTCAAGGGACTTGTGGACAGCGAAGACCTGTCCCTGAATATCTCCCGTGAAACCCTGCAGCATGACTATCAGCTTCGCCTGATTGCCAAAACGGTCGAAAAGAAAATCAAGTCTGAGCTTACCAAAATGCTCAACAACGACCGTGAAACCTACGAAAAGTTCTTTGAAGCTTTCGGCACACAGCTGAAATTCGGTGTTTACAGCGAATACGGCAGACACAAGGATGCCGTTGCCGACCTGCTTCTGTTCAAGTCTTCTTTTGAAGATAAATATACCACCGTGGAAGAATACATTTCCCGTATGCCCGAAGACCAGAAGGCCATTTACTATGCCGCAGGTGAAACGGTCGATAAGATCAACATGCTGCCGCAGGCAGATGCCGTCAAAGCCAAGGGCTACGAGCTGCTGTATTTCACCGATTATGTGGACGAATTTGCCATTCAGATGCTGCGTGAAGTTGACGGCAAGGAATTTGTGAATATCTGTGCCGAAAACGCAGACTTCGGCACGGACGAAGAAAAGGAAACCGTCAAGGCAAAGAACGAGGAATGCAAGGATCTGCTTGACTTCATGGCTGAAAGCCTCGGTGACGATGTGACGGCTGTTCGCTTCACTGAAAACTTAGGCAATCATCCCGTCTGTCTTGTCAGCGAGGGCGGTCTTTCCTCCGAAATGGAAAGAGTTCTCAATGCCATGCCCGGTGCACAGGGTGTCAAGGCTTCACTCGTGCTTGAAATCAATGCCAATCATGCCATTGCAGACAAACTGACCGATTTGTTTGAAAACGACCGTGATACGCTCGATAAATATGCAAAGCTCCTTAATGCGCAGGCAAGACTCATCGGCGGTATGAGTATCGACAACCCGGCAGAATTCAGCTCTCTTATTTGCGAACTGATGCTGTAAATCCTGATTTGAAAAAGAACCACCGGGCACATCGCATCCGGTGGTTTTATCATTATTCGTAAGCTACATAGTCGGCTTCATACCGTTCCACATACATGCATCCGTCATCGGTGTTAAAATTCATATAGAGAAAAGAGTATGTGCCGCTTTGTTCGGGAAGGGTGTTGAACTGTTTTGTATCTTCATTATAAAGCAACATAAAATCCGTTTCGCCGTAATACGGTTGCAAACCTGCAAGAATACTCGGGGTATAGTCCAGCCATTTGTCACTGTTTTGCAGGCTCTTGCTGAATTGCTCAATTTCATTTTCACTGATATAAATGCCGGCATAAAAACCGTTTTCATATTCGGTTACTTCATGGGCATAAAGCACTTCAAAACTGTCGGGAAGCGCAAAGTTCACAATTTCTTCAGTCTGCTGCAAAAAACTTGCCGCATTTGTGTCTTGTTCGGCTTGGTAGTCGGCATCTTCCGTGTCGGCACCGTTTACAAAGGCAAGCATGGGCAACAACAGCATAACAACCACGCAGGCCACACACAAAACGGCTGCTTTCAGTTTTTTGCGGAAAATAATGCTGATGAGCAGCACAATAACAGGAATAACCATAAAGAAATATTCCAACTGTATCGGCAAAGCAGTGAAAAAGTCATACGGCAGCCAATTGCGCAATGCCATCGGTAACATAGCACTGATAAAGATTACCGCAATCAACGCAATGGAGGCAGTTTGTTTTTTGATTTCCTTTTTTGTTTCTTTTTCCGCTTCGCAGGCGGCATTGGCTTTGATTTTATCCATCAGCAAATTGCAGACGGAATCATTTTTGCGAAGCGTGTAAATCAGATTTTTCCTGACAAAGCTGAAATAATGCTCATCCTCCACGATGCTGTCAATTTCTTCATAGTCAATATAGTAAATCGTTTTGAGAACATCATTTTTGACAATGCTGATTTTGCAATGCTTTTCAAATACTTCGAAAGTATCTTTTGTAAAATCTGCATCCTGCGCATTTTTGTGCGCGGCCTTTTTTACATTTTTGATGGCTCTGAAACAATAAAACAAAACAATAAGAACGGCACAAAGACAGAAAGCGGATAATTCATAAGAGTAAGAGAACGAAAGCACAGCACCCGCTGTAAAAATCAGCCCTGCAATCAATGCCAATCGTTTCATTCTTTTTATATATGTTTTTGCGTGATGATTCAGTACATGCTCAATTTCCATGGGGGCAAACTGCAAGGTCACTTCCGCAATCGGCGTATTGGTATCGGGTATCACTTCGTTGTCGGTGTTTGTTATATTGATGTCATTTTCCATAACCGATTCTCCTTTGCTTTTTCCTTTATTTTACAATGAAATTATCAGATGTGTCAATATAAAACTATTTCAGATCTTCTTTTTTTGTTGACAATGCTTTGCAATGTGTGTTATCATTGAAAAAAGAAATCAAAGGAGTGTTGTTTTTATGGGTCCTCTGGCATATCGTCAGCAAGAATCATGGAACAGATTTGTGCGTATTCTCAAGGAAGTTTTCAGCGGCAATTTCAAACGCATTGCCGTGCTCGGACTTGTTTTTGCCGAGGCCATCGGCTGCATCGTTTTTGATACACCGCTGACCCCCGTCGGTTACGAACTGGATCTGACCGGCTACGAGCTTGTTTTTGAGGATGAATTTGACGGGGAAGAGCTTGATCTCGATGTATGGAAATACCGTGTGCAGGGCGTCAGACGCGGTGGCTTCTTCAACAAAAGTCAGGTGAATGTCCGTGACGGCAATCTTGTTATCACTGCCGAATACCTTGAAGACGGCGCCTACGGTGCAGGCTGGTACGCAGGCGATGTGGCACTCAACAAGAGATACAATCAGGGCTATTTTGAAGTGCGTGCAATCTGCAACGGCGCACCCGGCTTCTGGAGTGCATTCTGGCTGCAGGCATCCGCACCTTACACCGCATCCATTTCGCAGGGCGGTGTCGGCGGTTGCGAAATCGACATTTTTGAATCCGAATACGAAGGCTCCATTATCCGTGACGGCTCTGTTGCAACCACGCTGCACTGTGCAGGTGTGGACGGTGTGCAGGAAGGCTTCCAATCCCGCATTCTCGGTTCCTTCACCGGCAACAACATCTTTGAGGAATACAACACCTACGGCCTGATGTGGACAGAGGATGAATACATTTTCTATATCAACGGTGTTGAAACCTGCCGTTCCTCCTTCGGCAACGGCGTTTCGCAGGTAGAGGAAGATGTCATTCTTTCCCTTTGCGTGCCGGAAGCCGACAAGCTTGCCGAGCTTGATCCGGAAACCTATCATTCCGAATTTATCGTTGACTATGTCCGCATTTATCAATAAGAACCACTAAAAAGCGGGGTCTGCAAGTTTCTGCAGACCCCGTAAAGTTTTATTTTGCTTTCTTTGCTTTGCGTTTTTTCACACTTCTTGCAATGCCGAACACGATCAGTCCAATCAATGCAACAAGAACAATCACGACCACCGCAATGATGAGTTTTACGGTCTTCACCATCTTCGCGGTTGCTTCATCATTTTCAATGCTCTTTTCAATTTCGATGATCTCACCGAAGTTATCTTCGGTCAGGGGAACAAGAGTATTTTCAATATTGATCAAAAACTGCGGCAGGTCTTCGTAGGTATGTACCGTGATCTGTTCATCGGAATAGGTGACAAGATCTATGAGTTTGCCGAGTAATGTCGAACTGAAGGTGTGCATCATATCTCTGCCGAACCATGTGATATCTGCAAATGCGCAGGTAGAAGCATCGATCTGACCGTCAGGGGAGAGGTGGTTTTTGCCGCAAACGCAATTGACAGCCTGTTTGTAATCTGCCCCAAGCGTCATATCCGAATCAGAAACGGTTGCACCGAAGCTCGCATCCGCGAGGGCAATCGTGCCGTCGGAAGGACGGTCATTGTCGCTCGTCAACGGCAACAGATTGTAGCCGTATTCGCCGAAAATAGCGGCATGCGTGCCGTTGTCAAGCAATTTCTGAATGATGTTATTGTTGTTCGGTTGCACTTCGTTGTGGAAATAGTCACCCGCTTCCAGAATGGCGGCAAACTTTTCCTGCTTTTCGGGGGTATTATACATTTTTGCTTTTACTTCTTCATACCGTTCCCCGTTCATCAACGCATGGAAACCGGGGATGGTTGCCAGTGTGGTTTCCATTGCATCATACAGCCCGTTTTCGGCAAGCCCCATCATCAGTTCACCCACGTAATCAAACACGGGATTCAGAATACCCATGGAATACAGCGCACGCAGAACGGGGATTTCGCCTGCCAATTCTTCAATATAACGCACAAGTGCTTCTTCATCCAGGCTGATGTTTGCCGAGAACGGATCCTGGCAGGGTGCCACACCGTTCATCGTACCTGCAACGAAAATAACGGACTGAATGTGACCTGCATAATCCTCATTGGTGTAGAAGTATTTATAAAGATAAGTCATCAGCACACTGCAACCCATGCTTGTGCCGACAAAAGCAACTTTGTCCGCCCCCGTCAGTTCCATAACCTGTTGCACATAGGCATGGAGTCTGTTTGCAATGGTCACAATGTCCCAACGCCAGTCATACAAAAAATCATAGGACTCAAAATAACCGTTGCCGTCGCGCAAATGATTTGTGCAGGATTCTTTTTTGCCCGTGTCGGGATCGGGGACACCGCTTGGATCGCACGAGAACGGTCCGAACACACCTTCCGCCGCTTTTTCGATCACTTCATTGGCGTTCACGTAATCTTTTGCAAGAATCGCTTTCACCAGGTCAAAAGCATGCGCCTTGATAACGGGTTCGATCATTGCCATGGTCGGCTCCCATATCTGCACGTCATCTTCTTCGGTTTCGGTCAGCAGACCGCTGTGGTACTGTCCGCCGAGTCCCGTAACAAGAATCAAAGGTACATCCTTTTCCAATGCTTCAAATGCAAGATCGCTTTCGGTTTTTTCCTTTTCTGTTTCCGCGAAGGCAAACAGGCAAAAACATGACAAGCCCATGACAACGCTCAGCAGAACCGCAATTGCTTTTTTACAGTGCTTCATGATGAAACCCCCTCAATATATGTATATATAATATCATATTGATTTTCATTCGTCAATAAAAACAAAAAAAATATAGGATTATGCATATTTATAACAAAAAATAACTAATAAAGGGCAAAAATGTAAATTTATTACTTTACAGTATTGCATTGTTATCACTTTTGTGTTATGATTGAATGCAAATATCAGGAAGGAAGATGATTATGACTTCTCAATTACTTGCATTTATTCTTTACTTTGTGGCCGTTCTCGGCATCGGTGTATTTTTTATGCTGAAGTCCAAGAACGAAGGCGAGGCTGACTATTTCCTCGGCGGCCGTTCCATGGGCCCGTGGGTCACTGCCATGAGCGCACAGGCATCCGACATGAGCGGCTGGCTGCTGATGGGATTTCCGGGAAGTATTCTTGCGTTCGGCATGGGACAGGTCTGGATCGGTATCGGTCTTGCACTCGGTACGGCTGCCAACTGGATTTTTGTTGCAAAAAGACTTCGTAATTTTTCGAAGGCCGCCAACGACTCCATCACACTGCCGCAGTATCTCAATAACCGTTTTGCGGCCAACAACCGTGTGTTGCAGATCATCTGTGCTGTTGTGTTCCTTGTTTTCTTCACCGTTTATGTAGCTTCGAGCTTCGTTGCAGGTGCAACCGTGCTTACGAGTGTTGTTCCGCAGCTTGCAGGCAAGGAAAGCCTTGCATTGCTTATCTTTGCGCTGATTCTTGTGGCTTACACCTTTACCGGCGGCTTCAAGGCTGTTTGCTGGACCGACTTCTTCCAGGGGCTTATGATGCTTGTCGCTCTTCTTGCAGTGCCGATCATCATTCTCTTTGTTGAAAATCTTGATGCCGCAAACCTTTCCTTTATGGGCGCAGACGGTGTTATGAATACCTTTGAACGCAATCCCTTCAATGTGCCCGTGCAGGATATCATTTCCGGTCTCGGCTGGGGTCTCGGTTACTTCGGTATGCCGCACATTCTTGTCCGCTTCATGTCCATCAAGAAGGCTTCCATGATCAAAAAGTCCGCCACCGTTGCCATTGTATGGGTTATTCTCAGCCTCGGTGCATCCATTGCCATTGCCATCATGGGCAGAATGATCATCGGTGAAGAGCTTGTCAATGCAGGTCTGCAGCAGACCATCTTCATCAATGTTGTGCAGAAGTATTTCCCCGGCTTTATTGCAGGTCTTCTTCTGTCTGCTATTGTTGCCGCCGCCATGAGCACGGCAGACTCGCAGCTGCTTGTTGCTTCTTCTTCGTTTACAAGCGATATCTATAAGGCTGTCATCCGCAAAAAGGCATCCGACAAGGAAGTTCTCTGGATCGGCAGAGTTGTTGTTATTGTTGTTGCTGTTGTTGCTTTCTTTATTGCAAGCAGCAAAGGCAAAGGCGCACAGGCTATTATGGATATGGTTGAAAACGCATGGGGCGGCTTCGGTGCCGCATTCGGTCCGGTCATCATTCTGTCGCTGTTCTGGAAGCGCACAACCTACAAGGGTGCCATCGCAGGTGTTGTTGCCGGTGCTGTTGTTGATGTAACATGGTTGCTTACTCTTTCCAAGACAACCGGTATCTACGAAATTGTTCCCGGCTTCATTGCAGGCCTGATCGCTTGTGTTGTTGTGACACTCATCGACAAGGCTCCCTCCAAGGAAGTCACCGACATCTTTGAAAAAGCCACCGCAAAGGGCTTTGATGAAGACTAAAAGTAAATAATATAACTAAAGTGAACCGGCAGAAAACGACCTGTTTTTTGCCGGTTTTTCAGGCGGAAAAATAATTTCAAAAAAAATTGAAAAATTTTGAAAAAAGGTATTGACAAATGCTTGCAAATAGTGTATATTAAACGAGCCGCAGAGGTAAGGGAGCATAGCTCAGCTGGGAGAGCACCTGCCTTACAAGCAGGGGGTCACAGGTTCGAGCCCTGTTGTTCCCACCATTTATGGCCCGGTAGTTCAGTTGGTTAGAACGCTAGCCTGTCACGCTAGAGGTCGACGGTTCGAGCCCGTTCCGGGTCGCCATTTCTTCTGCGAAATGCCTTGGTAGCTCAGTTGGTAGAGCAGCGGACTGAAAATCCGCGTGTCGTTGGTTCGATTCCGACCTAAGGCACCAAAGGGAGAAAGCAATTTCTCCCTGCAATATGCGGATGTAGCTCATCTGGTAGAGCGCCACCTTGCCAAGGTGGAGGTAGCGAGTTCGAGCCTCGTCATCCGCTCCAGTTACAATAAAATAGATGCGGATGTAGCTCATCTGGTAGAGCGCCACCTTGCCAAGGTGGAGGTAGCGAGTTCGAGCCTCGTCATCCGCTCCATTTTTTATACGGCGCCATAGCCAAGCGGTAAGGCAGAGGTCTGCAAAACCTTTATTCCCCGGTCCGATTCCGGGTGGCGCCTCCAAAAAATCCGACAAGTTTCGACTTGTCGGATTTTTTTATCCAAGCCGACAGGCTTGGTATATCATCACACGAAGTGTGCATAACTGTCGGCTTGATGATATACAATGCTTCGCATTGATTTTTTGACACCCGCCCCTGTTGTAATTATTTTTTTGATGTGTTATAGTTATTATACAACAAAAATATTAAGGAGTTGAAACAATATGAAAAAACTGATGTCTGTAATAATGTTGGTTTTGTTGATTCTCAGCTTATGGGCTTGTAGTGGTGGTAAAACCGATGGTGTAACGGTACCTTTTGTTGAGTCGAAATATATTCACAGGAAGATATTTCTTTGGCGATTAGCACAATTACAAAGGAATTTAAAGCAGGGTGGAGTGGTTGTACTCTTACTGAAATATATTATGCCGGTGATGATGTGTCCGCAGAATATCAGGATTGGGCGGAGCGGTATAATGCTGACGAAGTAATTGTGCTGTTGTCGTCGTTTGATACAGATTCTCCCGCAGGAAACAGCGGTCTTAATTCTGATTTTACTTACAAAAACTGGAATTGGATATTGGTGAGAACTTCAGGTGGCGATTGG
>JAZNCO010000019.1:0-5457 GCA_045587645.1 Acutalibacteraceae bacterium
GAACGCAGACAGAGGGGTTCAGGCGGTTATATCAGACTTTATTGACCAAATTTGTGCAAACTTGGTTAACCCCTCTGTCACTTCGTGACATCTCCCCTTTCAGGGGCGACGAGTGTTTGAGAGGGAAATTCACTTTGCAAACACCCCGCTAAACCATAATTTATCCGCGTTCTGCCCTTATAGCCTTTTTTAATCATTGACATTACGGCAACATTTTGTTAAAATTGATACGCTTAAACCGAAAGGAGGGAGCAGGGTATGCTGAAAGAAAAAATCAGAATATTTTTTACGCAAAAGCTGTCTGCACAGCCGTTTGCAGCCTTGCTGCTGTTCGGTCTGCCGCTGATCGTCACCAACGGCTTTTATAACATCACGCAGACAAAAAGTGTCTTTTTCTATGCAGTCAGCCTGCTGACGGTGTTTGTATTCGCCCTGCGTGCGGTGTTTTCCGAGGATGAAAATAAAGAAAAAACACCGCTGAAGAAAAAGCTGCATACCCTGTTGCCGACAGACATTGCCTTTGCCGTTTTCCTTGCCTTTATTGTGCTTGCGGCACTGCTTTCGGAGTATCGCACGGATGTATGGTACGGCGGCAATGCACGCTATCAGGGAGCACTCACCTATCTGCTTTATTTTTTATTTTACCTTATCGTATCACGCAACCTCAAGGGTGTGCGCCTGTTCCTGTATGCAGGGGCAGCCGCCTTCTGCATCGTGTGTGCACTGGGTGTACTCAACTGCTTCGATATTGACTTTTTCGGCTATTACAGCCGCCTGTCCAAAGCAAATCAATCGGCATATATTTCCACCATCGGCAATATCAATTTTTACAGCAGCTACATGTGCCTGCTGTTTCCGCCCGTGCTGTGCGGCTTCTGCATGACCGAAAAAAGAGTCAGCCGTATTGCCTATGCCGCGGCACTCATTGTCGGCTCGTTCGGCATGATGGTCACAAGCAGTGAGAGCTTTGTCATCGGCTTTTTGTCGGCACTGGTCATCATTCCGCTGTTTTTGTATAACGATGTCAGCAAGCTCAAAAAATACCTGCTGGGTGTCTGTATTATCGTGCTTTCCGCACAGATCTTCATGTGCATTTACAATGCCGCACCCGTAACCAATGTGGCGATCTCAAAGCTGCTTTCCATCCTTGTCAGACCCATGATTTCGGGTGCAGTGCTTGCGATGTGTGCCTTGCTGTTTTTGCTTGTGCACTTCGTGCCCAAATCGGCAAAATACTTAAAATGGCTGCACATTGCGGCGCTGTGCATCGGGCTTGGCGGTCTGCTTCTCTGCTTCATTCTTGCCAACACGGTCGGCATCGGCAGATACAATTCATACTTTGAGCTGACCGCAAAATGGGGCTCCTACCGCGGTGAGATCTGGCAGCAGTGCATACAGTTGTTCAGGGAATTCTCATGGAAGGAAAAGCTGTTCGGCATCGGCCCCGAGGCACTGCAAAGAATCACCGTCAGCGGTGCATCCTTCCAGGGCAAAAAGCTCGACCAGGCACATAATGAATATCTGCACTATCTGCTGACAAGCGGCATCTGCGGCATGACCGCCTATCTTGCACTGTTGGGCTCGGTCATTTACACCACTGTCAGAAAATGCAGGGACAACATGCTTTGCATCGGTCTGTTTTCGGGCATTGCCGCCTTCTGCCTTCAGGCATTTGTAAACCTCGCCCAACCGTTCACCACACCGATTCTGTTTGCCTTCATCGCCGTCATCAGCGGCATCTGCAATCAAAAGAAAGCCCTGCCCGAACCGACAGCAAAAGCAATACAGGAAGAAACTCAACCGACAGACAATACCCAACCCGAACCGCAACCGGCAGAAATCACTACTTAAAACAACATAAAGCAGATACTTGAAAAAACCTTTTTCAAATATCTGCTTTTTTGATTGACATTGCAACCGGGATTGTATATAATAAATGAGTTGTGAATATTCTATCGGGGTGTAGCGCAGTTGGGGACGTTTCCGAGCGCCGCCGGCGGCGGATGCAGCGAGGAATAAGGAGTGGCGCAACACGGCGATTGGCAAGTGCGACCCTTCGCACGCAGACAGAGCCGCTTGTTGCAACAGGAAGCGCGCCTGCATTTGGTAACACATACAACAATTCAATATCAACGGGGTGTAGCGCAGTTGGTAGCGCGCCTGCTTTGGGAGCAGGATGCCGGGGGTTCGAGTCCCTCCACTCCGACCAAAAGAAGTCCGATGACCCTTGCGGTCAGTGGACTTCTTTCTTTTCTGATGTGAGGGACTCGAACCCTGAGAGGGTGAGGAGCGTTAAGAAAACAATTCGGCGAATTGTTTTTAGCGACGAAGGTTGAGGCGGGTACTGTTGCAAAGCAACGGTCGCCGCAACCGAAGGGTTTGCGCAGCAAACACTTGTCCCTCCACTCCGACCAAAAGAAGTCCGATGACCCTTGCGGTCAGTGGACTTCTTTCTTTTCTGATGTGAGGGACTTGAACCCCGAGGGGGTGAGGAGCGTTAAGAAAACAATCCGGTGGATTGTTTTCAGCTCCGTACTGCACCCCATAATCATAAACAAGCAACTCGCTGTTGCTACCGGTTCGATATATAGTAATACGGTATCTTAAACGTAATACTTGTCTATTCCACCGAAACCGACAATCAACTTTCCGTTACGAGTCTTGTTTATAAAACTCGCAAGGCGTTTTTTGAACTCATCCGGGCGTTTTCTTGCCGCATCGATATAGGCAATGCGAATGCGTTTGTATGGTTCGGATAATTTCTCATAGTTCTCCCACGCAACCGTATCTGCTTTTATTGCATCAAGTATATCGTTTGGGAAAACATATGGTGCACGAATGATGGGTAATACATCATCTCTTATGCTTGGATGGAGCATTCCCCGTTCATCGAGCCAAATCAGTCGTTCTATATTCGGGCGTGAATAGGAACTACCTTTCTTTCTTGGTGTAAATCGCTGTGCACGATGCGTAGGGTCTATGTGTTTAATGGTGCTATCTATCCAACCAAAGCAAAGTGCTTCTTCTACTGCATCGTTATAGGAAAGTGCTTTATCGCCTGATTCCTTCATCGGAAATACAAACCATATTTCGCTCTCCGTTTCAAAGTGATCGGCGAGCCATTGACGCCATATTTCTCGTTCACTTGTGTAAAATGTTTTCATTTTCTCATCTCTACAAATTCTTATTTATCGGTTAGATTATTATACCATTTTTCGCACCTTATCTCAATCCCTTTTTCTTTGAATATCCGTTTATAGATTGGCAAGAATAGTAAGTAGTAACCAAACGGAGGTAATGAAATGTTCAAACACGAAAAGATGCTTTTTCATCCCGTAGAAGTGGAGAAACCCAATCCGCAGTATGCGGCGCTTTTGCAGGAACAGCTCGGCGGCGGCAACGGCGAGCTGAAGGCTGCGATGCAGTATATGTCCCAGAGCTTTCGAATCAAAGATCCCGAGATCAAGGATCTGTTCCTTGACATTGCAGCAGAGGAGCTTGGTCATATGGAGATGGTGGCGCAGACCATCAATCTCCTGAACGGTCACGACGTGGACGCAACAACAGTCCCTTGCGGAGAGATCCAATCCCATGTGATCCTCGGACTGAACCCGGGGCTTATCAACGCTTCGGGTTATTCCTGGACGGGTGATTACGTTACGGTTACGGGGGACTTGTGCGCCGACCTGCTCAGCAACATCGCATCCGAACAGCGTGCGAAGGTGGTTTACGAATACCTTTACCGCCAAATCGATGACAAGAAGGTGCGCGAGACCATTGATTTCCTCCTGAATCGTGAGGAAGCGCATAATCAGATGTTCCGCGATGCCTTTAACAAAGTGCAGAACTCCGGCTCCAACCGTGATTTCGGTACGACCAAAGCTGCGAAAATGTATTTCTCCATGTCTGACCCCGGCCCCAATGCATTTGCGACGGGTGATACAAAGCCTGTTTCTTTTGAATAACAGCGAAAAGCCGACGAGGTGGAACGATCCATCTCATCGGTTATTTTTATCTCTTTTTGTATATTACAAGCTCGGGATTTTCGCCGTTTTCTTCATAGGTACAGATAAGGATGAAATCCATATTGGCGACGATGCCGAAGCATCGGTTGCCGCCGAATTCGCACTCCAGCTGATTTCCGAGGTAAGTGGCGTTATCGTCAAGGAATTGGACGATTTTACCGTTGGGGAGACGGTATTCCAAGTTGATGTAACCGCCCACAAGAGCGTTGAGCGATTCAAGCTTCGGCATACCTTCTATACCGAGGGCATTGATCTCGTCCATCAGCTTGTGCTTAAATTCCTCAAACTTTCCGCCGTCATCAAGGTTTTTATATTTCTTCCAATAGTCGAGCACCGGGAGCCTATCCTTCATATATGCACGTACCTGCTCGGGAGAGAAGCTTTCGCTTGCCATCGTCTTGACGCAGACCTCGATCAGATCGTCCATATCGTGATACATATACTCGCCGTCGGCATAGCACCACTTGCAGTATTCCTCGTTAAAAAATCCGTCCTTCTCTCTGCTGATGTTCGTGTCCTCCAACGGCATACCGCAGCATTGACATATCAGATTTCTGGGAGAACCGAGGAGCGTATTTATCGAAACGCCAAACAGCCTGGAGAGAAGTTTCAGCGTTTCAGTGTTCGGGGTGGTTTCGCCGTTCTCCCAACGGCTGACCGCCTGTCGGGTTACGAACACCTTTTCGGCAAGCTCTTCCTGAGAAAAATTTGCTTTCGTTCTGAGTTCACGAATAATATCCTTGGTTGTCATAAATAATACCGCCTTTGTTTTCTGTGATTTTAATATAGCAAAATCCAACACGAATTACAAGCAACGCGCTGTTGCTTTTCTTTGTCTGCTGCGGGGCAATCATTGACATTGGCACGGATATCGGTTCCTATGGAAATGATCGGCTTTGCAGCAAAAATCGGAACAAGCATCAAAGACCTTGCATTTATGTCAACCGCTGAAAAAAATCCCACATTTGTTACAATGATCAAGTCATACTTTTCTTTGTGCATAATGTTCTTCAGATTTCTTGTCAAGCTGATTACGGGTGAAGTGGATTTCGGTAGTCTTTTCGGTTAACAAATGCTTCATTAAAGTGCTTTCTGCATCAAAAAAAGAAGTCCGATGACCTTCGCCGACGGGTGGTAAGGAAGTATTTCTTTAAAATGTGAAATAACTTCCTTGCCACCCGTCGGCGTGCACAGGTCCGTAAAAAACGGACATAGAAAAAACACCCCCTCCTATGGTAGAATTAAGATAACTACCATAGGAGGAATTTTTATGCCCAGAAGTTACAGACGGATCAAGCAGTACGAAAAGGAAATGATGAAATTAAAAGAAGAAGGAGTGACCGTTAGGGAAATAGGAGAAAGATTTGGATTGACATATGACCAAACACATGATTTTTTCAAAAGACAAAACAGAAAGAAGAGAAAAATAGAA
>JAZNCO010000020.1:0-4518 GCA_045587645.1 Acutalibacteraceae bacterium
TCGCGCCTGTTCTGAGCCGCGCACGATTTTGGAAGCCTCTCTCCGCTACGCTCCGTTCGGCTTCCAAAATCGTTTATTATGCAAAACCAAAACTGTTACCTATCCTCTTGCACATGTGTTTACAATCTTGCTCTTGACATGCTATCTGTTCCCTACGGTTTGTGTCCGATTATCTGCAAATAAACTCATATCATCAAAACCAAAAATTATATCTTCTATAATGGCAATGCCATTCCGATAATTTTGCATTTTGCATTTTTCATTTTGCATTCATGGTTTATCGGGCGCAGCCCGACAAACCATAATTTACACTTTGTATTCACAATTACTTTTTTCTTGCCTGATAATCGGCATCAAGGTCAGCTCTCCAGTCTGCGGAAAGCGGTGCGCAGGCACGCACATTGCAGACGGCCTTTGCAACCGATTCATACAGAATCTGCGTTCCCTGTCCGTCGGCATTGTAATTGACGGCACGGTCGCGGTCAATGCCGTATCGGGCTGCGGTTTTCACGGCATCAATATTCGCACCGATGAAGATAAATTCCCAGCCGTATTTACTCTTCTGCCGTTCAATCATGGCCTTGACCTGCTCGCTTGTGTAGCGGCGGCTTGCGTTTTCCATGCCGTCGGTGGTGATGACAAACATGGTGTGTGCCGGCACATCCTCGGGACGGGCATATTTGTGAACATTGCCGATGTGGTGAATCGCACCGCCGAGCGCATCGATGAGTGCGGTGGAGCCGCGCACAGTGTAATCCCCTTCTGTCATGGGCTGAATGTCGGACAGCCTCACACGGTCATGCAGCACCTCGCTGACATGGTCAAACAGCACGGTGGATACAAAGCATTCCCCCTCCTGCTTTCTCTGTTTTTCAATCATGGAATTGAATCCGCCGATGGTGTCTGCTTCAAGACCTGCCATGGAGCCGCTGCGGTCAAGAATGAATACGAGTTCTGTAAGATTGTTTTTGTTTTTCATAGAAAAAATTCTCCTTAAAAAATAGAATGTGGTTGCAGGTCTGTGTGAACCTTACAACCACATTATAGAGATTTTTGCTGTTGAATTGGTCGCTCGGGAAGCGACTTTTTAAAGGCCAATAACAAAGGGCAACAGCGAACGCAATGGAGCCGCTGTTGCCCTGTTGTTCTGTTACTTCATCAAATCAGAAAAGCTGTTTTTGGCTTTACGAGCCCGTTACATAGCCGCTATCGCTGTTTGCGGTTCTGATGATGTGTGTAGATGCACCTTCATCATTGCAGAAATAGTCATTCGTTCCGTCATCCGGCACAACAACCTGTGCATCACCGCAATAAACATTTTCGAATGTAAATCCTTTCACGCTGTACTGATCACCTGCATCCGGATAAACACCGACTCTGATTCTGTAGTTATCGGCATTGTTCGTTGCATAATAAACATTGCTGAAGGTGACATCCGAAAGCGCAAAGCTTTTCAGACCGCTTGCCAGCACCACATTCATCGGAGAAGCGTCATTTCTGCAGATTTCAATATTGCTGAATGTTACACCGCTGATGCTGCTGTTGGCATTTGTATTTTCCGTTGCAACAATACCGATTGCAGGAATGGTGGTGTCGTTCCATGTTGCATCGTGGCAGAGAACGGTGCTGTCTCTGAATACTACATTGGAGATCGGACGGTTGGTTTCACCGAAGATACCGAATGCTCTTGCCTTGCTTGCCCATGCATAGCAGTTCTGAACGATAACGTTGTCTGTATCTTCTGTACCGCCGAGGGTCTTGACACAGAAGCAATCGTCACCGGTTCTTGCAATACAATCCTGCACGGTAACTGTCTGCGAGTTGCAGATGTCAAATGCGTCGGAGTTCTGTCTGTAGCCGTAAACGTCGACATTACTGATCAATACGTTATCGCACTGGTACGTGACAATACCCCATTCGCAGGGATTGATCAGTTTCGGACCAAGCATCTGAACAGAGGTTGCATTATCAAATACAATACCTCTGCGTTCGCCTCTGTCGAGGTGCGTAAGGTCGATGGCACCGAAACCGTATACGAATACACCGCCCTGGCCCTTGGTACTGATGAACGGATGACGGTTCAGAGCACCGAGTATGCCTTTATCGGCAGCACCGGTTTCAGCATTGCCGGCATTGTCAGCATCACTGTTGATATCATAGTGATGCTTTGCGGTTACATAGGCACCTTGCTTGAGATAGATACACTTGTAATATCCTCCCATCTGCACACCATACTTACCATCTGCAGTGTCGATGTTTTCAGAATCATAGAAGTTGATATAAGAGTAAACATCATCTACATAGCCGTCAAGAACCATAACAGTAAAGCCAAGCGATTCCAGATATGCAATGGTTGCATCGTCGTCATAGTACGGGCGGACAGAAAGAGTGTAAACATAGTCTGCATCCTGACCGTTGAAGACGAAGGTGTAGATTGCAGCGGTGGGTTCATCTGCATTTGCCTGATAAATATCCGCACTCAATGTTGCAGTAACTTTGCCGTTGTTCAGATTCAGCGTGCTGTTTTCATAATTGGGAGAAGACAGAATCTGCACATCACTGATATTCAGGCCGTTCCAGATGGATTCAAGAGAAATGTCGAATTCTGTGGCTGCGCTTGTTGCAGCATTGACATAAATTTCAGAGAAGGAATGCAGGGCACCCTTGCCGGTTTCACCGTTGTAAACAACCGTACCGTATACGGGGATTTCCTTGCCTTCGATCTTCACATCAAAGTACGGAGAAGCAATGATACCGTTGTCATCATAGCCCTGACATGCTGCATAGACATCACCATTCTGGTCTGCTCTGGAGAGATATGTTCTCAGTTCACTTGCAGTGTTCTTTTCAACGATTGCTTCATCCGGATATTCCAACGGATCAAAACGGAAGCCGATTGTTTCGGTACAGGTGTCACAGACACCGTTACCGTCTGCATCTGTCGTTGTATGGCTCAGGCAGGTGTTGGGCTTGATCTGTACATCCGTTGTGCCGCAGCCGTTGTCGCAGGAAGCAATCTTCGTTGCATCCTTGGAGCAGGTTGCCGGTTCATAATCAGTATATGCTGTAACGCTGTGACCGAGGGCTGCAATTTCACTGTAGGTTGTGTAATCGCAATTGGAGCAGTATTCATATGTATTCCAGCCGATTTCGGTGCAGGTGGGAGCCTGTGCAGCTACAGAAACCTTACTGTGACCCGTTGCCGGGATGGCTCTTGTTGTGGTGTAGGTGCAGTTTGCATATTCAGATGTGCTGGAAGCCAATGCGGAGCTGTTGGAGCACTTCTGATTCATCACGCCGTCTGTTGTACAGGTGGCTGCGGTCTTGACGGTGGTATCAACAATGTTGTGACCTCTTGCGGTGATTGTTGTGACCTCTGTCTTGGCATCGCAACGGGAGCAATGTTTTGACTTGGAGCCGTCTGTTGTACAAGTGCCCTGCACATCAACCGTAAAGGTGGTTGCATAGTTGTGACCGAGCTTGGTGATTGCTTCAGTGTAGGTATGGCTTGCATTGTTAGAGCAGGTGTAAGTTCTGACACCGTCTTCGGTACAGGTTGCTTCCTTTGTTACGGCACTTGTATAATTGTGGCCGGTTGCATCGGTATAAGTATCTTTATAGCTGTCAGAGCAACGAGTACATGTATGTGTGGTGTAGCCCTGTGCTTCGCAGGTGGGAGCCGTTACAACAATTGTGTAATTGTGGCCGAGAACTGCAATATCCTGCACATCCTTGGTCTGTGTTGCTGCCCAGCTTGCGGTGAATGTTGCAGTATAAGTGGTGGTACCCTTTACGGTACAGGTGGCAGCGGTCTTCACTGCGGATGTGATGGTTGCAGTTGCGGTTTCGGTATGAGAAGCATCACTGCTGCATACTCTTGTTGCGGTGCAGGACTTTCCGTCTGCTGCAAAGTTATAGGTAGCTGCATTCCAGGAGTGACCGAGGGCTGCCTTGAGCACAGTGTCACATACCGTACACTTCTGTGCTTCGGTACAGGTTGCTTCTGCGCCGGCGGTATGGCCGAGCTTGGTGATTGTTTCGGTATAAGTATGAGAAGCATCATTCTTACAGGTGTAAGTTCTGACACCGTCTTCGGTACAGGTTGCTGCCTTTGTTACAACACCTTCATAATCGTGACCGAGCTTTTCGGTTGTGCTGTCGGTGTAGCTGTCATCGCAACGAGTACAGGTATGCGTGGTATAACCGTCTGCTTCACAAGTCGGTGCGGTTACAACTGCTTTGTAATCGTGTCCGAGGGCGGCTGCAAGTTCTGCCTGACATACGGTACAGGTCTGTGCTGTGGTACAGGTTGCGGCTGCGCCGGCAGTATGGCCGAGTTCGCCAACAACGGTCTGTGCTACGAGAACCTCACTACATACCGAGCAGTGCTTGCCTTCGGTAAGACCGGTTTTGGTGCAGGTCGGAGCGACTGCTGCATCAATGACTTCTGTATGGCCGAGTGCTTCGGTTTCGTCATCGGTGTATGTGTCACCGCAGACGGAGCAGGTATAAGTGGTA
>JAZNCO010000021.1:0-1712 GCA_045587645.1 Acutalibacteraceae bacterium
CAGAAGCAGCGCCTCTGCATTGCCCGAGCTCTTTTGAAAAAGCCAAAGGTTTTGATACTCGACGATTCCACAAGCGCGGTGGATACCAAAACTGATGCGTCCATTCAAAGGGCGTTTGCGGAATATATTCCAAACATCACAAAAATTATCATTGCACAGCGTATCAGCTCGGTACAGCACGCAGATCAGATCATCGTTCTGGACGATGGCAAGGTCGTTGCAGTTGGTCGTCATACCGAACTTTTGAAAAATTGCGATATCTACCGTGAAGTATATGCATCGCAGAAGAAAGGAGGCGCAGATCATGAATAAGAAAGAAAAAATGCCGCCTATGGGAAAGATGCCCGAAGGTATGCCACCTAAGCCTCAATTTGATCTTAAAACACTCCTCAGATTGCTTTCGTACATGAAGGATTATAAAGGAAAACTGATTTTTGTCGTAATCTGCATCCTACTTAGTTCTATTGCATCTGCCGTGTCCTCACTATTCCTGCAATCGCTCATTGATGACTATATCACCCCTCTGCTCGGTTCGTCGTCGCCCGTATTTACCGGACTTTTGCAGGCGCTGCTTGTGATTGGCGGAGTCTATCTTATCGGCGTACTCTCCACCTTGTTCTATAACCGCATTATGGTTACCATTGCACAAGGCACGCTCAAGAAGATCCGTGACGAGATGTTCGAGAAAATGCAACGCCTTCCTATTCGCGCGTTCGATACGCGCACGCACGGAGATATTATGAGCCTTTACACAAACGATACCGATACGCTCCGTCAGATGATTGCGATCTCTATGGCGCAAATGGTTTCATCGGTATTTACCATTGTTTCGGTGTTCGTCAGTATGCTCTATATCAGCGTATGGCTGACTCTCGTTGCCGTTGTCGTACTCTTTTTGATTTTGCAGCTTGTAAAGGTGATCACCCGTAAGATCGGCGTGTTCTTCATGATGCAACAGAAAACCCTTGCCGACGTTAACGGCTATGTGGAGGAAATGGTAAACGGCCAAAAGGTTATCAAAGTGTTCTGCCACGAAGAAAAAGCGAAAGAAGAACTGCGTGAGAAAAACAAAGCTTGGGCAATGAGTGCGGCAAGCGCAAACGGCTATGCCCATTCCATGATGCCTATGATGAATGCGCTCGGATACGTGCAGTACATCATCATCGCTCTTCTCGGCGCATATATGGCTATTGCGGGTGTAACAAACCTCGGTCTTACGGGAACGGGCGTGTTGTCTCTCGGTATGATTGCCTCCTTCCTCACGTTGTCAAGAAACTTTACAAGTCCCGTTTCGCAGATCTCCAATCAATTCAATTCCATCGTCACAGCTCTTGCGGGTGCTTCACGTATCTTTGCATTTATGGATGAAGAATCCGAAACGGATGAGGGCTATGTAACCCTTGTTCACGCCAAAGAAGAAAACGGCGTTTTGTGTGAATCTGAAACCAAAACCGGAATGTGGGCATGGAAGCATCCTCATCACGACGGAACGGTAACGTATACAAAGCTCGAGGGCAGAGTTGTTCTTGACGGTGTGGATTTCGGATACGTCCCGGAAAAACAAGTGCTTTACGATATTTCTCTCTATGCCGAACCCGGGCAGAAAATCGCCTTTGTCGGCGCAACCGGTGCGGGTAAAACCACAATCACCAATCTGATCAACCGTTTTTACGATATTGCCGACGGTAAAATCCGCTATGACGGAATCAATA
>JAZNCO010000022.1:0-20630 GCA_045587645.1 Acutalibacteraceae bacterium
CCGCTGTCAGGTCATCGCGCACTTCGACCTGCTGACGAAGTTCCAGGAACAGGACCCGCTGTTCGATTTGGAAGACCCGCGCTATAAGAGGGCAGAGGAGAAGGCCCTCGAGCAGGTCATCGCATCTCCCGCCATCGTGGAGATCAATACCGGCGCCATGGCCCGGGGCTTCCGGACGGCGCCCTATCCCGGCGATCGCATCCTGGAAGCGCTCGGAAAGGCGCGCAAACCGGTCATCCTCTCATCGGATGCCCACTCGGTCGAACACATCACCTACGGGTTCGACGAAGCTGTGAAATTAGTTGAGAAATACGACCTGATCCTGAAGACGGATCTGATTTGATTTCGCGGGGCTCATTATGATACAATGAGCCCTGCGCTACGCACCTGCCGGTGTGGCGGAATTGGCAGACGCAAGGGACTTAAAATCCCTCGGTGGCAACACTGTACCGGTTCGAGCCCGGTCACCGGCACCATATTGAGTATTCATAAGGGATTTGACCTGTGAATACTCAATTTTTTTGCTTAAAATAGAGTTTTGTATTTAATTTATTAGTTTTTATGTATCGTCGCATTCCTTTCGGAGTGCGACTTTTTTTGGTTTTAGGATAAATGGAATTTGTATGCACAAATTCAATGCTTGCAAAGACTTGTATTTTTCTCTCTTCGGATAGATTTACACCATAAGAGTATTCACAAAGTCTTTGAGCTGTGAATAATCTATTTTTATTTCTTTTTATCAAACTATTGCAACAAGCTAAATAATTGTGATATACTAAATATGCCAAACAAAACCAAATAAATGTAACGGGAATGGTATTTTCTTTTTATAGGGATACCATATCTATTCGTACACTTTTTTGAATTTTGCAAAACTGCAAATTCAACAGATGGTGTGCGATGATTTGTCATTCCCATTTATCTGGTTTTGTTTGGCGACAATCGGAGTTTGCGTTTTCGGTGCGTCGACTTCGGTTGGCGCACTTTTTTATTTTGCGGAAAGTAAAAAAGTGAATTATATGGTGTGATGTTCATTACTTCTTCCGCAAATAATAAAAAAAGGATGATGAAATTGAAAAAAATAATAGCATTATTGTTGACATTTTTATTATGTTTTTCTCTTTGTGCTTGCACCAGCGGAAAAACAAACATAAAAAACGAAGCTGATTTCTATATTGGCGAGTGGGAAACTTCACATTTTCGTTTAACTATAAACAAAGGCGGTGTCGGAAGATACGAAGAAAAGAAAGACGATGGAGGATATTGGGATTTCAATTGGGAGATAGATGACAGCGCATTGGTTATACGAATAAATTCATTAGGAACAGAGCGCTTATCGATACTTCAATTAAGTGACGATACATTCTCTTTGTCAGTTACTCAAAACGGCTTTCCGACTAGTTTTGATGGCGAAGATATATTTTATAAAACATCATAATTAAGCATACAAGATAACTTTGGTGTTTTAATTGCTTCACAATTATTTACTCAAATCGGATAGTTCCACATCCAGTTTTGCATATTTAATTACACGAAAACAATATGCAAGGTCATTGTATTCTTTGATCCCTTATGAACATCCGCACCAAAAAAAACCACAAGTATCCCTTGCGGATGGTTGTGGTTTTTTGTTTTATCGTCAAACGGGCTTGAAGCGGCGCGGTAGTGAATGAACATGCAGTGAATGTTCATTCACTACCGCGCCTGACCGAGCACCGCAGTGCGAGAGTCAAGTCCTTTCCCCGCAAATCGAGTAGGGAGGATTTTTTCATCCCCCCTCCCACACCACCGTGCGTGCCGTTCGGCTAAATTATTAAGTGCCGTGAAACCCCTTGATATATAGGTATTTGGGCATAAAACAACTCCACTCTCATTGTATCAAAATAAGAGTGGAGTTATGGCATATGCTACACATTTTGACACAATGCAACGCAGTTTCGCCCAGCGTTGCATTTCCTAAGCAGCGTCGCATTCGTTAAACTGCTGCAAGTTCTTTGGCCAGTTTCAGTACTTCGCTGAAATCGCCTTTGTACACATTATAGATATATTTTTTAGCTTGGCATTCCTCGGAAAAATAAGGGTAATCATCTCTGATAATAACGAATTCTCCTGCAAGCGTATTCTCGTTATCGAAGAATCTGAATTCGTCATTCGTGCGCATTGCCCCATCCGTAAAAATAACATAGCGCACCAAGGCCTGTGCAACAAGGCACGTAGCTGTAAACTTAAAGTCTTCGCTCTCGTCACCGTCATAATCATAGGTGCTGTACTGAGAAAGCTCTGCAATTAAATGCAAATAATCAAAAACCAAATGAGGATCTTCCGGATAAGCTGCATTATAAAGATATTGATTCTTGACAAGTTTGAGAGCCTCAAATGTATCCTTCACCAATTCAGCAAAAGTGTCTAAGCAAACCTCTTCAACAGCAAATTTGTATGCGTTTCTTTTTTCTGTTTGCTCTGCCCATGCATCGTATAATTTCTCAATATCCATACTATTGCTCCTTTTTATTTTTTACGTTTTCACTATAACATACCCAATGGGGTAAAAGTGGGACATAGAATGCTGTGCCAATAGAATACCATATTTTCATCATTCTTTCAATCTGTTATTATAAAACAACCGACCCTAACTGACGCAATTGTATCAATAATGGTCGGTTTAATGGTGCCGGTGACCGGGCTCGAACTGGTACAGTGTTGCCACCGAGGGATTTTAAGTCCCTTGCGTCTGCCAATTCCGCCACACCGGCAAATCAATGCGAATCTATTATACTGTTGTTGCATGATAATGTCAAGAGAAAAATGCAAAACCGCCCTGCAAAAAGCAAGGCGGTTTTATCACCGTTTTGTACGATGCTCTGTTTTTATTTTATTGATTGTACGATTGCACCCATTCGGCAGGCACAGCCTGGAAATCGGGTGTGTCGGTCAGTTTGCCGGAGTGTCTTGCATTGCCGATCATGAGTGTCGAAATGCCAAAATAAACCATATCGTTATAAAGCTTTTCGTTTTCTTCCTGTCGTTTACACTCGTTGAGTGTCGAAAATTCACCCTTTTTCTTGTTTGCTTTCCAGTATCTCCAGCAAAGCTGCGATCGCTTGACATTTTCCTTCTGCCAATCGGTTTCGGCTTCTGCAAGTGCATTTTTCCACATGGCATCAAATTCTTTCAACGTCTTATTATCAATGTCAAGAATGGTGGTGGCATAGTATTTGTCGAAGCAGCCCATGCCGTATTCCATGTCGACTTTTTCGGGGAAGATCAGCCAGTACTGAATGATGTTGAAGCCGAAGCCGTTGTTTTCGTCAATGCCGTTGATGAAATCAATGATATGCTGATAGCCTGCACCGTAATAGGCTTCGCAGAATTCATACATCAGTTTGTCGACATCCTGATACGGATCCCACATAAGTCTTGCGAGCATGTAACAGCGAAGGGCAGCAAATTCGCCGTCGGCAGATCTGCCGCTGACACCTTCTTCAAATACACCGATGACATTGTTTTCTGCAAAAATCTGCAGGTTACGCTGAATGGCACCGAAGTTACCGAAAGGCAGCAGGAAGCCACTGTAATCGGTGGTGTAGTCCCATACAAAAAGATGCTCGCTGATGGCTGCCCAGTCCTCGAGATCCTGCAGGAATGCTTCGTTGTCCTCGGAATAGCCGCTGTCCATGGGTGCAGAGAATTTGCATTCGATGGAGCAAAGGCGGATAACAACATTATCCCTCGGAACGGTGATTTGCGGAGCCTGTCTTGTGTAGCCGTCGGTGTAGGCAAAGGTGTCCACAAGCACATCGGGGTAATCCTCACGGATATCATCCGCAATGGCATTCACAAAGCGGATCATCGTACCTGCGTGGCTGCCTTCTTCTTCGTCTATTCTTGCGCATTCCTCGCAGACACAGTAGTTGGAATTGTCATTCTGTGTGACGGAAACAAAGGCGGCATCGGGGTTGTCTGCCAGCCACTCGCGAACCGTGGCTTTGGCAATTGCAAGAGTTTCGGGATTGGTAAGACACAGCTGATCGGTGGTGCGTTCACCCGTCTGTACACCCAGAGCAAACAGCTCGGGCTTGGTGTCAATCAGCGAGGTCGGCACAAGGGAAGAGAATGTGTGGCAGAACGGGCCTGCATATTCAACACCGCCGCCGTACAGTTCTGCCATGGTGCCGTCATTCAGGCGGTTTGCAACCTTGTATTCCTTGCTTGTTGTGCCGTACCAGTCGGTCTGTCTGAACATAAAAGGCGGTACATAGGTGTAATCAATTTCCGTGGGGACGAGCAATTTTTCGGCTTCGGGAATCACTTTCAGCTCGGTTGTGAACTGACGGTAGCCGAAATATTCCTCGAGGAAGGTGTAGGCGGCATACAGCGTACCGCGTTTTGCACCGCCTGTGATGACAAGATCGTCACCGTCTGTCTTGATACAGATACCCTCGTCACCGAGTGTTTCATATTCAACGGTGTCATCGTATTCTCTTGCGGTCTTGCCGACTGCAATTTCCTTGTCGGCTTGTTCCGTGGTATCGGTGACGATTGCAAGCAGTGTTCCGTTGATTTCATTGAATGTGTCTTTGAGCAGGTTTGCAGCCGTCAGCTCTGCTTCGCTTGCCGTTTCGGAAACCACGATCACATAGTCCTGGGTGATTTCAAAAACCTCAGAAGTCACATCGCTTTCAACGGGCGGTGTGAAGATATGCCCCTGCGGCTCTGCAGGAATAAAAAGGGAAAACAGGGATGTCAAAAAAACGCTCAGCGCAGTGAAAAACGGCATGATGTAACGCGGATTGAATGAGTAGAAAAATGACTTGATTGAATCCATAACAATTCCTCCGTGTTTGAAATGTAACATATTGCATAATATTTTTAAAATAATTATATTCCTTTTATTCTGATATGTCAATTCCGATTGGGAAATTTGTGCAGGAAACAGAAAAAGCGCATTTTCAGTGGCTATTTGATTATTTGCAAACAAATCAGTTGCATTTTGTTGAAAGCTTTATTATAATGAAATTATAAATTGACAGGAAGAGGGAATAGTTTATGAAAATTACATGGTACGGCACGGCAACTATCGTCATAGAGGACGGGAAAACGAAGCTGCTTTTTGACCCCTTTGTTCGCATGAACAAGCGCATTGATACGACCCCTGTGGAGGGCTTTGTCGGCTTTGATGCCGTTTTGGTCACCCACGGTCATTTTGACCATATTTATCACATCCCCGCTCTTATGCAAAAGGACAAAAAAGTACCCGTCTATTGCACCGAAATACCAAAAAAATCGCTCGTCAACAAAGGTGCTCCCGAAGATCGGATTCATGTTATCAAGCCCGATGACGAAATTTGCATAGGGGAGTTTACCATCCGCGTGCGCAAATTCCGTCACATCGTCTTTGACCCGTTCTATATTCTTTCGGTTGTGCCCAAGTGCGTTGTGATGTTTCCGCAGCTGTTCTGGCTGTTTTATCAGAATCGTTTTATGCCCGAGGGACACGAAATTGTCGCTTATGAAATTGAAGCACACGGCAAAAGAATCTTCCTCACAGGCTCGTTCCGTGAGTATCCGGAGGAGGTTTATCCCGAAAATGTTGATCTGTTTGTGCTTGCGCACGGCGGCAGTGTGTTCGCAGCCGAAAAGACAAAGGATTTCATTGCTCGTTATCACCCGAAAAGCATTTTGGTGACGCATTTTGACAATGCATTTCCGCCGCTTACGAGAAATGTCAGCGTCAAGCGCCTGCAAAGAGAAGTCAAAAAGAATCACCCCGACATCGGATTCATCGTCCCTGAGGCTTGCCAGACAATCGAAATCTGAATTTAAAAAGAAAAACGGAAGTTTGTGAATTGAATAAATTTTTGCTCTTTATTTTGTCTGCAAGGTGTGGTATAATATTTTTTAACATTTTATCGGGGATGAAAAATTATGAGTGATAATCGTTCCATGCAATATGCCGAAATGCTCTCGAAGCTCATTCAGGTGGAAACCGTTTCTTCGAGAACCAATCAGGATATCAACAAATTCCGTGCTTTCCACGAGGTGCTTCGTGAAACCTTCCCGAATTTCTTCAATACTGTTGATTGTGAGGATTTTGACGGCAGCCTGCTTCTGAAATGGAAGGGCACTGACTCATCTTTGAAGCCTGTGATGCTGATGAACCACCACGATGTTGTGGAGGCAAGCGGCGAATGGACGCATCCTGCTTTTTCGGGTGCGATTGCCGACGGCAAGGTCTGGGGTCGCGGTACGCTTGACACCAAGGGCGGTCTTGCCATGATGCTGCAGGCTGCAGAAGAACTCATCAAAGAGGGCTTCACACCCAAAAGAGACACTTATTTTGTAACAGCCTGCACCGAAGAAATCGGCGGTGAGGGCGGCGATGCCATTTCCCGTGCATTGCAGGAAAGAAAAATGGATTTCCACATGGTGCTCGATGAGGGCGGCATGATCATGTATGATCCCATCGGCGGCGCAGACGGCACCTTTGCCATGATCGGTGTCGGTGAAAAGGGTTATCTTGACCTGAAATTCATTGCAAAATCCAACGGCGGTCATGCATCGGCTCCCGGAAAGAACACACCCCTTGTGCGTTTGGGCAAGTTCATGGCAGAAGCCGAAAAGGCTGCCTGTTTTGAAGTGAAGGTGTCGGATACCGTCAAGGAAATGCTGACCCGTTTTGCACCGACCATGAGTGGCATTATGAAAACCGCCTGCAGCAATGTGGATACCTTCACACCCGCACTCAAAAAAATCATGCCCATGATTTCACCTGCCGGTGCGGCACTGCTTCGCACCACCCTTGCCTTCACCATGGCAAAGGGCTCGGACGGCACCAATGTGATTCCCCAGGAAGCATGGGTGGTTGGCAATATGCGTTTCTCGCACCATCAGGGTAAAAAGAAAAGCATTGAAGCCATCACCGCACTTGCAAAAAAATATGACATTGAAACCGTTATCACCGATGACGGAATGGAATCGGAAATCACCGATTTCAGGGGTGAGGCATTCCGCTTCATCGAAAAAGCGGTCAATCAGGTTTTCCCGGAATACAAGCCCGTGCCTTACATCATGAATGCCGCCTCCGACAGCCGTTATTTCAACCGTGTCAGCAAAAACTGCCTGCGGTTTGTGCCGTTCAAAATCAACAAGCAGCAGCTTGACAGCGTGCACGGCATCGACGAAAATGTGGATATTGACACCCTTGCCCCGGCAGTTGATTTCTACAAATATGTAATCAAAGAAGTATAAAATGAACCTGCAAGTCTGTTGAAGGGCTTGCAGGTTTTTCGTTTGTTTATTTGACCTTGATAACCTCACACGGCTTGTCAACAAAGAACTTGTATTCCTTGCTGTAATCCATGCCTGCGCACAGGCTCATCGAGCGCTCGGTGCAGTTGTAAACCGCACTCCAAAGGGCAATCACCATGTGCTTGAAGGTTTTGTGCTGATAATGCAGTGCCACCTCGGAAAGCAGCTGCATTGCATCTTCTTCGTTGATGATGCCCTTTTTGGCCTTGAGTGTGGTTTCGATTTTTTCGTAACGGTCATAGCCTCTGCCGTCATGATTGTCACCGCCGGGGGTGAGAAAATAGTTTGTCAGAATCAGGTTTTCCTTGTCCTGTTCCTGGCTGATGACCACCATTTTGTTGTCCACATATTCAATGATGGCACTGTTGCCCTCGGCGTCAGCCATCTGATAGTGATAGCAGATGCCCAACAAGTCCTGCATATCGTAGGATGCAAACAGCTCAATGCCCTCCTGCACGGTGGCACACTTGTCAAGGGCTGCTCGGATGGCAACGGTGGTGATAAACGGCTTTTTGCCCGTGTCCTGCTTGGTGGCCTTGGACTTGATTTCAAGCACCGCAATCGAAAATCCCTTTTCGTTGATGCCGTCCATGGAGGTGTAAGGGGCTGCCAGTGCACGCAGGTGGTTTTTGGCCTTGCTCATCGGGAAATATTTTGTGCCGCGGATGAAAAATGTGGTGTCCACAACCGATACACTTTTGTATCCGTTTTCGGGTGAAGTCCAGCAGACAAGGCAGGGAGCCGCCTTGTAGTCAAAGTTTCTGCCTAAAATGTAATCACCATCGGGTGTTTTTGCATTGAAGGTCGAGCAGGCAAAGCCGTCCTTGGCAGGGTCGGGCACAAGGTGCGGAAACTGCACTTGCTGTTGCAGAAAACGCACCGCCGACAACATACCCTTTGCACCGCTTTCGAGCATGGCATCCAGACCGTAGGAGCATTTATAGTTCATGATCCACACATTGTCATCAATCTGCTTGAGTGTGGAAAGTGTTTCCTGTTGTGCCTTTTTGTAAAGTGCTTTCTGATTGTTGCGCATTTTTTTCTTCTCACTTTATTAACTTCATCAATTTTTCAGGCTGTCTTGTGGTAATGTTTTCGGGGGACAGGGCAATGCATCTTTTCATATCCTTTACCTCGTTGACCGTCCACAAGGACACCTGCAGTCCGTTTTTGTGGAACACATCGACCAGCATTTTGCCTGCATTTTTTTTGTTCATGTTGATGCCGAGTGCACCCGTGCTTCTGACAAGCTCCACAAGTCCTTGCAGATATTTTTTTGTATGCAGAAAACGAGGTTTCACACCCACATTCAGCCAATAGGGGACATCCGGACAAGCCTTTTTGACCGTCGGAATGTCATTTTTAAACAATCCCGTAAAGAAAATGCGGTCCTCAATGCCGTGCTTTTTGGCAAGTTCAGACACCTGCGACAGCTGCCCGGTGCATTCCTTGACATCCACATTCACCAGCAGGCATTCAAACGTACTGACCTTGGCAAAAGCCTCATCGAGGGTCACTTCGCCGCCCTTGGGAGCATCGTGGGTCAGGATGGGTGTGCCGTCCTTGGCAAAACGCAGGTCAATTTCCACAATCTGCGCACCGTATTGCACACCGCAGTCAATGGATTCCAATGAGTTGTCGGGGGTTCCCATGCAGCCCGAATGGGCAGTTATCGTACATGTTATATTTTTCATGGCAGCACCTTTTTTCTGTTTTTCTTTTATTTTAGCACGAGGAATCCCTTTTTTCAATTGTTTATTCCAAATTAAATTTATAATAACACTTGTAAAATGCAAATGCTTTTGGTATAATACATAATTGAGAAATTATGATGATTTGAAAATTACCGATTTTTGGGGGATTTATGCCTGCTTTTCATGTTCCGACAACGCAGGAGCTGCAAGCATTCAGAAGTGCTTTCTTGTCTGCTGATCGCAACAGCTGCGAATATTGCATCGGCAATGTCTTTTTGTGGAAAGAGCATTTTCATTCGCAGATCGCACTGCACGATGATATGGTGTTCTACAAGGGCGGCAATCGCAGTGTGGTTTATCTGTTTCCCGTCGGCAGCGGTGACACCGAACAAGCCCTGCTTGCACTCTTTGAGGATGCAAAAAAGAACGGCAAGCCGTTTCATCTTGCAGGTCTTACAAAAGAGGATTGCAGATTTTTTGAAAACAACGAGCTGTTTTGCATTCGTCGTACGGAAGACACGGATGATTTTGTGTATCGCGCATCCGATCTTTGCGAGCTTGCAGGTAAAAAATATCATGCAAAACGCAACCACATCTCCCGCTTTACCACCGATTATCCCGATTGGAAATACGAAAAGCTGACCGCTGGACACATCGAGCTCTGCCGTGAAATCTCCGATTCATGGTTTATGGAAAAGCACGGCAGCTTTGACCACCCCGAATATGCGGTGGTGCAAAATACCCTCAATCATTTTGAAGACCTCGGCTTTGAGGGCGGCATTCTGTTTGCAGACGGCAAGGCGGTTGCATTCACCACGGGTGAACCACTGACACACAACACCTTCTGCACGCATCTTGAAAAATGCCACCCCGACTACAGAGGTGCCTATCCCGTTATCAACCGCGAGTTTGCAAAACAACTCGCTGACCGTTTTGAATATATCAACCGTGAGGACTGCGCAGGCGATGACGGCTTGCGCAAGGCCAAAATGAGCTACCGTCCTGCATTTTTAACCGAAAAATATGCCGTTTATCCGACCGACTTGTTGTATGAAAAGCTCGGTATTCATCTGTAAGACATGCAATATTCAAAAATAAACTGCAAAACCGAAGACCTGAAAACGCTTTGGGAAACCGTGTTCGGCGACACAAGAGAAGTCACGGATGCTTTCTTTGAAAACGCGTTTTTCCCCGATGGCTGTTTTTATGAAAGCGTTGACGGCAAAGCCGTTTCTGCTTTGTACCTGTTGCCCGTCACCCTCGGTGACGAAAAGGGCTTTTACCTCTATGCGGCGGCAACATTGCCCGAACACAGAGGTCGCGGCCTGATGGGACGGCTCATCAAAGAAGCACTTGCATACGCAAAGGCGCAAGCTGATTTTGTTTATTTGTGTCCTGCCGAAGCTTCACTGTATGACTATTACCGCCGCTTCGGCTTTTCAAAGATGTTGTATGCACGGTTTGCGGATGAAAATGAAAGCCGACCGTTAACATCTGCGCAGGCTTTTTTTGACAAAACAAAATCCATGCCCGCCACACCGCTGTTTTTCATGGGTGTTTACTGCTACGCAGCCGCCATCGGCTGTGAAATGTATGAAAACGGTGCGGTGCGCTTTGACGGACAGTTCGTTTTTCCGTCTGCATATCCGTCAGGGAATTTAAAGCCCTACGGTATGCTGTGTCCGTTGTCGGATGCAGAATTTTCCGATAATATATTCTCATTTTTGACTATGAATTAACGAAAGGAATGTTGCACATGATCTATCTGTTTTTAGCCGAAGGCTTTGAAGAAATCGAAGCACTGACACCGCTTGATTATTTGCGCCGTGCAGGCATTGCCGTGAAAAGTGTCGGTGTCGGCTCAAAAACCGTGATCGGTGCACACAATATTCCCGTTGTGGCGGATATAACCACCGCCGAGCTTGCACCGGATGCGGATTTTGACGGCGTGATTCTTCCCGGTGGTATGCCCGGAACGCTCAATCTTGAAAAAGACAGCACCGTCATGTACTTTGTAAACCGTGCTTACAACGAAAATAAATTGCTGTGTGCCATCTGTGCCGCTCCGTCCGTTCTCGGACATACAGGTTTTCTGAATGGAAAAAAAGTCACCTGCTATCCCGGTTTTGAAGCAGACCTCACGGGTGCCCGAGCCACGGGTGCACCGGTCGAAAAAGACGGCAATATTATCACCGCAAGGGGAGCCGGCGTTGCTGCGGACTTCGCTTTTGCCATCATTGCGGCAATCAGGGATCAGGAAACGGCAGACAGCATTTGCCGACAGATTCAGAGTAAATGACAACGGATATCCGTCCCGTCAAAATGCGGATGCGTAATGATGCGAAGCAATATCGCCTTTCTCTTTCCGCAGAGGAAAAGCAACGCAATGACCGCAAAATTGCTAACAAGCTGCTGAATCTGTGGACCTTCCGCGAAGCAGACACGCTGCTTGCTTATATGTCCACCGAAATTGAAGTGGATACCCGCTATCTCATCGAGCGTGCATGGGAGCTCGGAAAAAAGGTTGCCGTGCCGCGTTGTATTGCAGGCACAAGAAATATGGTTTTTCAGTATATTTCTTCCTTCGATGATGTTGAAAACGGTGCATTCGGCGTGCTTGAGCCGAATGTTGAGCGCTGCCCCGAGGTTACCTGCTTTGATAACAGCATTTGCGTGGTCCCTGCATTGGTGTTTGATAAAAAATGTTTTCGACTTGGCTATGGTAAGGGCTATTACGACCGTTTTCTGGCTGCTTTTAAAGGAACAGCCGTCGGTATTTGTTATGAATCCTGCCGCAAGGAAAGCATTCCCCATGGGAAGTACGATAAAAGCCTGGATCTTTTTATTAGTGAAACCAGAATATATACCCCATAACGGCATACCCAAAGGAGCTTATTATGAACAACGAGAACAATCAGAATGAAATGAAATCGACCACAGTGCCGAATAATGATAACGAGCGCAAGGAAAGCAGAATGTCAAGAGACGAGCTGTCCATGGCTTATGAGGATCTGCTTCGCAATTTTACGGAATCGGAGCCGTTGGTAACAAAGCCCGAACGCAAAAAGGCTGCGCAACCGAAAACCGAAACGGTCACCAATTCCGATTCTGCTGTAAAAAACAACGGTACTGCTAAAAAAGCAACCAAGGCTTCCGTCGATAATAACACTGCTTCAAAGAAAAAAACAGCACAGCCGTCTGCGCAGCGTAAGACAACGCAGAATGCGCCTGCACAAAGCCGCGGATTGTCAGAAAAGCAGCGTGCGAGAATTGCAAAACGCAAAAAGAAGCAGCATTACAAAGCAACCAAGCGTAAATACCGCAAGCAGAGATGGGCACACCGTGCCTTGAGCCTTGTGGTAACGGCAATGCTTCTTGTGATCATTGTGCTTACCAGCTCTGCATTGAAAATTCCGCTTCTGGGCTTTGTCAACGATGTTATTGCCATTGACCGTAGCGATACCCCCGTTGCTGTATACATTTCGGAGGATATGAAAACCTCGCAGATTCTGAATATGCTTGAGGAGTATGATCTGATTTATTCCGCAAAGTTCTGCAATCTTCTGATGGGCTTTCTGGGTTATGATGATGAGAGTGAATTTGTGGTCGGTGAGCATGTGCTGACTGCTGATATGGGTGTTGAGGGTATGCTCAACTCCATGCTGTTTGAATCTGACACCAATGCAACGGTTAAAATCACCTTCCCCGAAGGCTACACCATTGATCAGATTGCCGAAAAGCTTTACAGCGAAAAGGTTATTTCCGCAAAAAATGTCCTTTACAATGCTGTTGCAACATACGAATTCCCCGAAAGCTTTGATTTTCTCAATTCCATCACCGATGCACAGACGAGATACCGCCTGCTGGAAGGATATATGTATCCCGATACCTATGAATTCTATCTCGGTGAAAATGTCAACAGTGTCATCAACCGATTCCTGACAAACTTCTCCTCCAAATGGATTGAAGAATATCAGGATGAGGCAGACGCTCTCGGTATGACTGTTGACGAGGTCATCACCCTTGCATCCATCCTGCAGAAGGAAGCAAGCGATGCCAATCAGATGTACACCATTTCTTCCATTATTCACAACCGTCTTGATTCTGATTATCTGCAGATTCTGCAGTGCGACTCCACGCAGGATTACATTGCAAAAATTGATACGGGTCTGCTGAGCCAGACGGAATTGAATGAATTGCTTGCCGTTTATGATACCTATCAGTGTATCGGCCTTCCCATTGGTCCCATCTGTAATCCCGGCGGCGATGCAATTTATGCGGCTCTGCATCCGGATGATACGGATTATTACTACTTCTGCCATGACCCCGAAGGCAATATGTACACCGCAAGAACACTTGACGAGCACTCCGTCAATGTTGCAAACTATGTCAAATAAAAATTGATTATATAATCAAAAATGAAAGGAACGAAAAGAAAATGAAAGTATTTATGATCGGCGGCACCGGACTTCTCGGTTCCGCAGCAGCACAGCTTTTTATTGACAGAGGTCATTCTGTCAAGTCCATCGCTCTTCCTCCGCTTCCGGCAGGCGCTCCCATTCCTGAAGAAATGGAACTCGTATGGGGTAACTACTTCAATATGACCGATGACGAGCTCAAGGAAATGATGACCGGTTGTGACACCTTTGTTTTTGCAGCAGGTGTTGACGAGCGTGTTGAATTCCCGGCACCCGTTTACGAAGCATACAAGAAGTACAACATTGATCCCGTTCGTCGTTTCCTCACCCTCGGTAAGGAAGTCGGCATCAAGCATGCTGTTATTCTCGGCTCCTACTTCTCCTACTTTGCAAAGCATTGCCCCGAGCTTGAGCTGACCAAGAAGCATCCCTACATCCGCAGCCGTATCGAACAGGAAAATGTAGCAGTTTCCTTTGCTAAGGACGGTACCATGGATGTTGCTGTTCTTGAACTGCCCTACATCTTCGGCACTCAGCCCGGCAGAAAGCCCGTATGGGTTATCCTCATTGAACAGCTTGCACGCATGAAGCCCACCACCATGTATCCCAAGGGAGGTACAACCATGCTGACCGTCCGTCAGGTAGCGCAGGCTATTGTCGGTGCTGCTGAAAAGAACAGAGGCGGCTGGTGCTATCCCATCGGTTTCTACAACCTGACATGGGATCAGTTCCTCTCCATCGTACATGCTGCTATGGGCAAGCCCGGCAGAAAGATCGTTCACATTCAGAAGTGGATGTTCCAGGTTTTCGGTCTTACCATGCGCAAGGATTATGCAGACCGCAATGTTGAAGGCGGTATTGATCCCGTTGGTCTTGCTGATCTGATGTGCATGAACACATGGATTGACCGCAAGTGGGCTGCATCTCTCGGTGTTACCGAAGATGACATCACTGCTGCGATCTATGATTCCGTCAAGCTTTCCGTGATTGCTTATCAGGGCACACAGGAGCTTGTCGAAATGAAGGGCGAATAATTAAAATTTTTGTACGGGCGGCGGGTTTATTTCGCCGCCTGTTTTCAGGTGAAATAATGGCAAACTTAAAAACACAGTGTCCCGTTTCCGGTAAATGCGGCGGCTGTCAGATTCTGAATATGGATTATCCCCGCCAGCTGTCCTTCAAGCAGGCAAAGGTCATCAAGCTACTCGGCAAATTCTGCCATGTCAGAGAGATTATCGGCATGGAAAATCCTTATCATTACCGCAATAAGGTGCAGGCGGCATTCGGAACAACCCGTGGCGGACAGATCATTTCCGGTGTCTATCAGTCCGGTTCGCACCGCATTGTCAAGGTTGATTCCTGCCTTCTTGAGGATGAAAAGGCAGACGCCATCATTGTGACCGTCCGCAAACTGCTGAAGGCTTTCAAACTGACCGCCTACAATGAATTCAACCGCACGGGCTTTCTTCGCCATGTGCTCGTAAAAAGAGCATTTGCAACGGGGGAGGTCATGGTTGTTCTTGTGTCGGCAACGCAGATGTTCCCGGGCAAAAACAGTTTTGTTTCGGCACTGCTCAAAGCACACCCCGAAATTACAACCGTCATCCACAATGTCAATGACCGTTTTACATCGCTTGTGCTCGGTGAAAAACAGACCGTGCTGTACGGCGACGGTTATATCACCGACATTCTTTGCGGGCTGAAATTCCGCATTTCCGCACAGTCGTTTTATCAGATCAATCCCGTGCAGACGGAGATTCTTTACAATACCGCCATGGAGTATGCACAGCTGACCGGTAATGAAACCGTAGTCGATGCCTATTGCGGTGTCGGCACCATCGGCATGGTTGCCGCCAAAACCGCAGGAACTGTTGTCGGTGTTGAAAGCAACCCGCAGGCAGTCAAGGATGCCATCGTCAATGCAAAAATCAATGACATGAAAAACATTCGCTTTGTCTGTGCGGATGCTACGGAATTTCTGTGTGAGGCAGCTGCAAACGGCGAACACTGCGACGTGCTTCTCATGGATCCGCCCCGAGCCGGCAGCACACCGCAGTTCATTGATGCGGCGGCAACGCTCGCACCCGACAGAATCGTCTATGTGTCCTGCAATCCCGAAACCCTCGCAAGAGATCTGCACCTGTTTATCAAAAAAGGCTATGCGGTCAAAAAAATCCAACCCGTGGACATGTTCCCGCACACCGACCATGTGGAAACGGTTGTTCTTTTGTCCCAACGCAGACCGGACACACATATTGACATAAAACTGGATCTTTCAGAGCTTGATATTACTGCCGCTGAAACAAAGGCGACATATCAGGAAATCAAGGATTATGTGCTTGATAAACACGGTCTTAAAGTTTCAACTCTTTACATATCACAAGTTAAGGCTAAGTGTGGTATCATTGAAAGAGAGTGTTATAACAAGGGTGAAGGCAAAAGCCGAGTGCCGCAGTGTCCGAAAGAAAAAGAAAATGCTATAATGGATGCGTTAAAACATTTCAGAATGATATAATTTTATAAAATTTTCACCTCTCTGTGTGGTTTTATCCCAACAGAGGGGTATTTTCATTATGTACTAATATGATGATTTGAATATTTTTATTCTGGGTATTTTGTATATACGTTTTGCACAAATGCAATTGCCTAAAATTAGATGTTTTTACAAATTCGACTTATTCTTACTTTTTTTGTGTTACTTTTTTAGATATTTATAACTTATATTATACAGAACATAAAAAGGAGAAAAACTAATGAATTACAAGTATTTATCATCTATTCCCAAACCATTATTAAAAGATTTTATTAATAATAGAGTCATACCAATTATCGGAGCAGGTTTTTCCAAGAATGCAGATATACCTCAACATCTTTATATGCCCGATTGGAAAGAATTAGGTAGAATTGCAGCTAGTGAAATCCCTGACTATACATATGATAACGACGCTGTGGATGCACTTTCATACTATGAAGTATTATATTCTCGTGTTAAACTTGTAGAAATGCTTATGAAAGAACTTCATTTTGGAAAAATACAACCTAACAATACTCATAAAGCCTTTTGTGAATTATTCACAGGTACAATTTGTACAACAAACTTTGATTCGTTAATTGAAGATACAATGACTCAATTACATCGTCCTGTTTCGGTTGTTGTAACCAAAGATAGATTAACAATTGGTTGTAATGATGAAAGTAAAATTGTAAAATTACATGGTGATTTTAATCATCCTGAAAGAATGGTTATTACAGAACATGATTTTGATGTTTACTTGGATAAAAACCCAATTTTTGCAACATATATTGCAAATCTCTTCATTACAAATACTATGTTATTGATAGGGTATAGTTTGGATGATAATGATTTCAGATGTTTGTGGCAAATTATCAACAGTAGATTAGGCAATCTCTCGCAACCAGCTTATTGCTTAACCGTTGGCGCTTCTCCGGAATCTATAGCTAAATATAAACGGAGAAATATACGAGTTATAAATCTTGATGGTAATAAAGAAAATTACAAAACTATATTGTGTGACTTTTTCACTGAAATGAAAGATTATCTTGACAACGAAAAAGATAAGAGAATAAAAAGTACAGATGAAAGAATAAATGAACAAATGGTAATACCGGCAGAAGATAATAAGCTTTGCTTTTTGTCATGTGCTATGTCCCGCATTGCACAACTTTCAGATTTGATTTACCCTATATTAGGTGAATTGGGAATAACACCAATACGTATAGATGATATGTTGATGCCTGGAAATAATTGGGTTGATATTTCACGTGCAGCAATTAGAAAATCAAAAGCAGCGATAGTAGATTTATCTAAAGCTTCACCAAATGTAATGCTTGAATTCGAAATAATCAAATCGATGAAACAAGCTGATAATGTATTGCTGTTATGTGAAAAAGGAAAGGATTTACCTGTTTCATTAACAAACCAAGATGTTGTTTTTTATACATACGATGTTTCAGATGAATTGGTTAATCAAGCCTTTATTACCAGGTTCAAAGAATGGTGCTGCGCAACATTTTGCTGTGATATTACAGATAATAAAATCAGTACAAAACAAAAGTATTTCATAGAGGCATATAGATTGTTTGATAAAGGTGAATACTCAGCCTGTATTGTTTCTGCGTATTCTGAATTGGAATATATAATCAGATTAAATAGTAAGAATCTCAATGAAAAATATAAAAACACAAGTAGAAAAATGTTATCTCTCAGAGAATACTATTTTGAAGGTCATAAGAAAGCAGGAAACGAAGTTTATGGAATAATAGAACTTCGCAACAAAATTGTACATAACAGATATCAGGCTACAAAAAAAGAAGCGAGTGATTTTCTAAGATTTGTGGAGAAAGTGAAAGATGGTATAATTTGATTTTATTCAAAAGTAAATCATATAAATGATTAATTATCCAAAACTTTTTATTGGGAGGTTATAAATAGTGGAACAGAGCGCAATTTTATTTGAAGAAAATTATATATTTAGAAACTATAAATCAATAACTTCGAATAATGATGTAGCACTTACAGAGTTTGTAGCCAATGCTTGGGATGCCGGGGCTCATAATGTTGATATTACAATTCCAACAGAAGAACATGAGAAAATCATTATTGAAGATGATGGCATAGGAATGAGTGATGAAGAATTTCGAAATAGATGGATGACACTAAACTATGATCGTCAAAAAAGGCAAGGGAAAGAAGTAACCTTCCCATGTGATGTTGAAAAATCAAAAAGAATTGCGTATGGAAGAAATGGTGTAGGAAGACATGGTATGTTGTGTTTTTCGGACACCTATACGGTTGAAACATGGAAGGATGGAATATGTAATATATATAATATTTCTATTTCTAAAGGTGAAGCACCATTTAAAATTATCAGCCATCTTGCTATGGAAAAAACTGGACATGGAACCAAATTGTATACCTTTGTAACTAGGCATTTGCCCGATGCAGATGCAATGACCGATATTTTGTCTGCTAGATTTTTATATGATCCAAATTTCTCGGTAAAAATAAATGATAAAAAGATTGATTTATCAGAACATAAGGGAGTCGTCTTTACAAAAGACTTTGTTACATCTGCAAATGCAAAACTAAGTATGATATGTATTGATTCCGAAAAAACAGCAGCAAAATCACAACAACATGGTATTGCTTTTTGGGTTTCAGGCAGATTGGTTGGGCAACCATCTTGGTCATACGGAAAAACAACTTTTCTTGATGGAAGATTTAGAGCAGCAAAAAGATATACAATTATTATAAAAACTGATGATCTTATTGATGATGTATTGCCAGATTGGAGTGGATTTGTAGATTCTGGCAACATGAAAAGTCACTACGAAAGTATAAAACAGGAAGTAGATTCCTTTATTAAATCAGTGATGAAGGATCATATTAATGAAATTAGATATGATGTTATAAGAGAATCACGAGATGATTTAGAACCACTAAATATTAAAGGAAAACGAACCATTGCAACTTTTATTGAGAAAATAACTGAATTAAATCCAATAATTACTCCAGATTATTTAAAAAGTTCAATTGATGCTTTGATTTCCATAGAAAAGGCGAGTAAAGGTGAAATGCTTTTGTCTCAACTGAGTCAAATGACTCCAGAGCAACTTGATAAATTAACAGACATACTGAATACATGGGATGTTGATGATATTGCAACTGTTATAGGGGAAATTGATAAAAGAGTAGTGGTTGTTGAAGCAATACAACGGTTATACAATGATAGAGCAACAGAAGAGTTGCACACGTTACATCCATTAGTACTCAATTCCAGATGGTTATTTGGACCACAGTATGATTCTCCAATGTTCGTTTCTAATTCAGCTTTAACAACAGTTATCAACAGTTTGTTTAACAAAGAAGACATAGATATTGATTCTATAGATAATCCTAAACGCAGACCGGATATTGTTTGTTTGAAAGATTTTTCTTTAAAAGCTGTTTGTACGGATAGGATAGATTTGACAGCAGGAGAAATAATGAAGCCCGATCAAGTTTTGATAGTGGAAGTAAAACGAGGTGGATTTGAAATTACAGACAAAGAGATCAATCAAATTGAATATTATGTAAGACAAATAAGAAAATCAGCAATTCTACATAGTTCGGCTACAATAGATGCATATATTGTTGGTGCAAAACTTGGAGATATTGATCAAGAGAAAGAAACAACAAGCGGTAGAATTCATGCGGTTACATATGGGCAATTAGTGGATACTGCAAATAGCAAATTGTTTAGATTGAGAGAAACTTTACAAGAACACTATGACTTGATGGGTCAAGAAAGCATAGTAGAAAAAGCGTTAAAAGAATCCACTCAATTAAAAATGAAAATATAATTAAAAATAAGGAGATAAATTTATATGAGAACTAATCACAGTGATGCAATCGTTTTAGAAAGCATAGTAAGAAATGTTTTTAGCTGTAATCGCTCTGGTATGGGTGGTTACATAGATGCTGACCATTTTGAGTCGGAACCTTTTGATGCTGCACTCATTGCCCTTGCTCCATTATGGCAAAAAGGTGACTTTCATGAAATCGAAGATTTTTTGTTTAAATGGGAACACTCTTTGCGAAAAAATAGTGATGAAAACGTAAGTATTGAGAATTTCATAAATGAACTTGATGGCATTGTAACTGTTTTAATAAATAGATAATACAGCATTTACATTCCACACATTCGACAAGGCCTCCTTTAATTTGTACAATGAAGCTACAAAATTAAAGGAGGCTATTTCTATGTCAAACAAAACTACAATCCAATACCGTCAGGTTGGCGACTATTTAATTCCTAACCTCATCATCCCGCCCGAAGAAGCAAATATCACTCTCGGCAAATGGGGAATGATGCACAAGACCTATCTTGAAAAGCATAAGAAGGTGCTTTTTAGCTCGCTTCTTATTCAGGGTAAACTGTATCAGCATTGTGCCGAAATTGAGAATCAGGCTCGGGATATGTTTGATACTCTCATTGAGCAGATGAAAGCGGCTGAGGGTGTCACAGAGCAGCTGAAAGAGGAAAATCAGCTTGAGTGGGTGTGCCGAATGGGGAATATTGAGCAAAGAGCAAGAGAGGTTGTCTGTGCTGAGCTTATCTATAACTGAAAAAATCAGGGATATACGGCTTTTTCCGCATATCCCTGTGCTTACTTTTTCAGGCTTATGGTTACCACTTGTCTGCAGTGG
>JAZNCO010000023.1:0-1574 GCA_045587645.1 Acutalibacteraceae bacterium
AAGGCCGGCTTTGCGCTGTCGCACAGCAATAAGTTTGACATCATCATTGAATATTTTATCAAAAACGGAAATTACAATATCTTTGAAATCAACGAGGCGTTGTTTACCTTTGACCAAAGTCTGTTAGGAGCGTGATACAATGTTGAAATTTATCTGTTACCCAAAGTGCACGACCTGCCAAAAGGCGAAAAAGTGGCTGGATGACAACATAATCGAATTCGAATTACGGGATATAAAACTTGACAATCCTACGCTTGAAGAATTGACAGAATGGTATAAGAAAAGCGGATTGCCGCTGAAAAAATTCTTCAACACAAGCGGTCTGCTCTATAAGTCGCTTGAACTGAAAGACAAGCTTCCAACCATGACCGACGAAGAAATGCTGAATCTGCTTTCGACTGACGGTATGCTTGTGAAAAGACCGCTGCTTATCGGACAAGATTTTATCCTCGTAGGATTCAAGTAAGCCGAGTGGAAAGAAAAACTGAATAAATAATTTGTCGCTTACCATGCGACCAAACCTCCCTTATTTTGATGTAAAATATAGGCATCAAATGAAAGAGAGGTTTTTATTATGAAAAACAACATCACCGAACTCGTATTTATCCTTGACCGCAGCGGATCTATGGCAGGGCTGGAGAGTGACACCATCGGCGGCTTCAACGCGATGATCGAAAAGCAAAAGAAGATTGACGGCAAGTGCTTTGTATCTACCGTGCTGTTTGACAATGTCAGTGAAGTGCTCCACGACAGAGTTGACCTTTCGGCGATTCAGCCGATGACCGACAAAGACTACACCGTGGGCGGCTGTACTGCGCTCATTGATGCAATCGGCGGCGCGATTCATCACATCGGAAACATCCACAAATACGCGCGTCCCGAGGATGTTCCGGAGCATACGGTGTTTGTGATTACCACCGACGGCATGGAGAATGCAAGCCACAGATATACCGCCGATAAAGTCAAAAATATGGTGCAGAGGCAGACCGAAAAATACGGCTGGGAGTTCTTGTTCCTCGGCGCAAATATTGATGCGGTGGAAACGGCAAGCAACATCGGAATTGCCAAAGACAGGGCCGTCAACTTCCACAGCGACAAGGAAGGCACCGCGCTCAACTATTCCGTGATGAGTGAAGCGATTGAAAATGTTCGATGCGCAAAACCGCTTACGGCAGATTGGAAAGCGGAGATTGACCGGGACTACAAGAGCAGAAAGAAAGTAAGAGGAAAGTAAAACAAAACTTCTGCAGATTTAGAGGAAACCTTAAAATCTGCAGAAGTTATTTCTTTTTTGACTTGCCAATATACCGCACAATCACAACCATTGTTCCTCAAATCATTGACATTATGCCGATAATGTGCTATAATTAAACTGATATAGCATAATTATTTTCACTCTTACAGACAAAGAGGTACAGATATATGGCAATGAGAACACATGAAGCAGCCGAAAAATGGGGCATCACAGCACGCCGTGTCCGCGTACTGTGCGTGAACGGTCAGATCGACGGTGCCTGGCGCGAGGGTAAGATCTGGTATATCCCCGACAACGCACCCAAGCCTGCAGACGGACG
>JAZNCO010000024.1:0-3552 GCA_045587645.1 Acutalibacteraceae bacterium
GAAACCCCCGGCGAGGGCCGATGCCCCCACAGTGTGGGGGAAATGTCTGCACAAGCAGACAAAGGGGGACGGCGCAGTCAGCGCTCAAACTCTTCCTGCGCTTTGTGAAGCATAAAGGTTTTCGCCCGTTGCGACGGGCGAGGAAAGGCTCCGCCTCTCGACACCGCGAACTTTTAAAAAAGTTCGATCAAAACTTTTTAATGACTGACGACAGCCATGAGTTAGTGCGCTAAACCATAATTTATCTTACCCCTCCTCCGTGCGCCTGCGCTTTTTTAAGGTCGGTACACTTTCGCGTGCACGCCGTTCCGCTGCTTCAAGATCATAGGATACCGTGTCTGTCAGACCGTTCTTGTCATATTTCGGCGGCGGTGCAGGGGGCTTTTTTTGCGGCGGTGACGGTTGTACGCTGACGGCAGGTCGAACTATATCGGCAGGCTTCGCAACAGGGGCAGACGGTAAAACGGGCGGTGCCGCACTCTGCTCGTCAGGTGTAAGAACGGTAATCAGCGTACAGCGGAAGCGGATATTCTCCCGACGGATCAACCCCTGCTTTTCGAGGCATTGCAGATAATATTTCACCTTATCTTCCGTCTGACCGCACTCCTTGGCAATATCCTTTACACTGACAAGCAATTGCCCGGGCAGCAGCTCCATGCCGTCCTGTATTGTTTTCTGATATTTTGCCTGCTTGCACAGATAAATCCAGATCTGCAGCAGGAATGCATTTTTGAATACGGTATTATTCAGTTGATCTCTGTAAAGCTTGATAAAACCTGCCATTTGGTCCTCCGTTTGTGTTCTGCTGCCATAATAGCACAACACAAAAACGGATTTCTCCCCGTTTACACCCGAAAATCAAAAAAAATTTCAAAAATATTTTTCCCAACCGATTCCCCGACCGAAGCGTGATTTTTACCCGGCTGATTCCCCTGCCGGACAACCGCCGCAAAGTCCGATATGAAAGGCTTTTGGCGGTGTCGGTTTTTTGGTTTCCCCCTGCCGTTCCCCCTGCCGAACCGCTTTTTTTCCCAGTCGCTTCCCCGACCGTACATACTATTATACAAGAAAGAAGGTATAAGAAGGATTGTAAGAATGTAAGAGCAAGAAGAAATATGCGTGCGCAAAATAAAAGGAAAGGAAATGATTTTTCCCCTTCGGCTTGTGCAAACGGGCATGTCTGAATTAAAAAATTAAAATTTTTATCCTTTGAAAAGCCCGCAGAATCGGGCTTTTTCCCACCTTACGGGTAAAAAAGAAGGGTGGCAGAAGAAAATGTTTTTTATTATAATTTACACAAAAAAAGACCTGCAGTTGCAGGTCTTTGGTGTTATCGGAGATTGAAGCCCTTGCCCTTGAGGTAGGTTTTTGCGCCCTTGGATTTGCGAAGTGCCGCAAACTTATATTGCATCATGGCACGCGGCATTTTTGCCGTTGCAAGCTCGCTGAGCACGCTGCTGTCCACGGGTGTTGCATCCTTGACATTGATCGGAATGCCTGCGCAATCCTGCCTTGCCTTGGCAAAGAAGCCGTTGTCGGGCAGCAGGTGCAGGTTGGGTGCAGACTTCCATTCCTCGGGATAATAACCCGATTCAAAATCGCTCTGCTTGACCCACAGATCAAAGAACGGGAATTTCTGTCCGTAGAAGGAACGGATCAGACCGCCGAGCTCCTCGGTTTTGGTAATATCAATGAGCATACTGAACAGAGGCATTTCCACCGCATCCTCCACACGGATATACATGGCAGGAAAACGGACATCGCTGTTCTTTTCATTGATTTTCTTTTTTCTTTCTTCACCCAAAGGCTCGCTGAGTTCTTCGAGCTTGACACGAAGCAGCTCGAGAATATCATTGTCAATATGCCAGAACGCACGGTAGAAGCGGTCGGTCAGCAGCTGGAAATAAACGGTCAGGATCTCCTGCCAGACATATTCGTCACCGTCCAGATTGCCCGTTTCTTCTTCAATGACAGCCTTGATCCAGTCAAGAATTTCGTCATAAACGGCAATAAATGCCTTGAAGCTGTCTGCCGTGGGCTTGGCTTCACCGAACAGCGGATTGGTCTTTTTTTCGTAAATGGCACCGGCGCAGCCTGCAATTTTGGCACCGCTGAGTGCGCATTTCATGGTTAAGTATGCATTGTATGCGACAGTCTGCTCGGGGAAACGCAGAGAATAAAGATCAAAGAATTTGCGGCTGTAAAGCTTGCCGTCGAGATCGCAGGTGTTCAGCAGCGCTCTGTCCAGACGGTCCACATCGGGCACAACGCAGATCTGCTCGGACCAGCTGTCGTAGCCGGGTTCCCCCTCACCCGAATAATAATAGCGGTTGCAGACAAGGTCTGCCTTGGTTTCCTCCTGCGTTTTGCGGAAGCGGTCAATGGTTTCGGGGGCAATGTAGTCACCGCCGTCCAGGAAGGTCACAAAATCGCCCTTTGCCTTGAGCACACCTGCATTACGGGAAGCGGCTGTTCCCTGCTTTTCGCTGAAAACGGAAACAAAGCCATCATATTCATTGCAGTATTCCTCAAAAACCTTTGCCGCACAGGGTGTTGTACCGTCATCCACAAGCACAACATCAAAATCCTCAACGGTCTGTTCAATCAATGCCTCCAACGACCAGCGAAGTCCTTCCTCGTCCGTCTTATGGGAGGTAACAATCACAGTAACGGATGCCATAATGTTCCTTCTTTCAGTTCAAAAACTTTTTGAGTATATCTTCACCCCGGCTCAGATCGTCGGGATAGGTAATTTTTATGTTATAGCCTTCACCCTGCACCATATACACGGGCAGTTCTGCCTGCAAGAACACAGAGCAGCCGTCGGTGAAATTTTCATGCTGATCTTCGGTTGCGCTTTCAAGCAGCGACAGCATTGTTCCCAACGCAAAGGTCTGCGGAGTCTGGGCATGGAACATGGTTCTGCGCGGCGGAACATCCGTTATAAACCGACCGTCCTCGCTCATGAGAATTGTATCCACGGCAGGAATGACCGTACCGACCGCACCGTGCTGCAGACAAGCGGCAATGTTTTCATCGATTATGCGTTTTGTCACAAACGGGCGCACCGCATCATGGGTGATAAAGACGGTGTCGGGCGGACAGCAGCCTGCAAAGAAGCGTGCCGCGTTCAGCAGGGACAGACTGCGGTTTGCACCGCCTGCAATCACATGGATCGCACTGTCTGCACCGAAAAACGAATGCAGAAGCTGCCGGGTTTCGTCACAAAACGACTGCGGCACAACAACACAAATCCGATCCACCCGTTCATGCGACAAAAATGCGCGCACGGAATGAATCAGAATCGGCTCGTTGTTGAGTTCAAGATATTGCTTGGGGGTGTCAGAGCCCATACGGGCACCTCTGCCGCCGGCAAGAATTGCTGCTGCAACCATATAAACTCCCGTGTTTTAGGGTGACGGGTATAATCCGAACCCGTTTTTTACAGGCAGATTTCCGCCGATACTTCGTTAAAATCCTCGAAAATCCACAAAGGATTTTCTGCGTTTTGTGCCTCGTCTCGTCAAAAATCCTCACTGTAAAAAATCTTCG
>JAZNCO010000025.1:0-70779 GCA_045587645.1 Acutalibacteraceae bacterium
GACCGGTTCCGACCTTGAACTTCGTCCGCAGGAAGGAAGTGCAGCTGATTTATGTTACCGTAATTTCAAAATCGCAGAGATTGATCTTGCTGCCGGACAACTTCTGAACCGTCGGGTTTCGCGCCTGTTCTGAGCCGCGCAGGATTTTGGAAGACTATCTCCGCTACGCTCCGTTCGGCTTCCAAAATCGTTTATTATGCAAAACCAAAACTGTTACCTATCCTCTTGCACATGTGTTTACAATCTTGCTCTTGACATGCTATCCGTTCCCTACGGATGACATATCCGACTTTGTGATATAAACCATAATTCTTCTGCTTTAAAATACCACACATTTTCGCAAAGAACCTTTTTTCGGCATTTCCGACATATCGAATGCATATTTTTTGTGAACAATTTTAAAAATTTACATATTTGTTTAGCAATTTTAATAATTTGTTAAAGAAAGTATTGTACAAAATGATAGCATACTATTTGTAAATAATATCCATTGAAACGGAAGGATACCATGAAACAGTATTTCAGAAGAGGATTCAGTATTTTTGCTGCATTTGTTTTGCTTGTCGCTTCGCTTATATCCCCCATACAGGCGGCTGCAAGTGAATTCAGTTACCCTGCAGGTGTCAGTGCTGCAAAAGCGGAGGAAATTGTTGATTCTGCCGATACGCTTCTGACAAAAGCGGTGCAGACCGCAAGCGGCAAAACACTTGCACAGCAGATCATGCCTGCCATATACGAAAGCAATCTTCTCGGCACACTGACGGTCGGGATTTATTCTGCCTTGTCCGATGAACAGATGGCTGAAATGCTTTCCATACTGTCAGTCAGCGTGAGTCCTGCTGATCTTGCGGCTGTTTTGTATGCGTATCCTGAAGTATCCGCAGCCCTTAACAAAGCATCCTCATGGAGCAGTGCAGACCTGGGCAATGCCTCCTGGAATATCAAAAACAAAAATGAATTTGCATCCGCAGTCGGCACGGTTTTATCCCCTTTGTATCCGCTTTTGCAGTTTTTGCTGTGCGAGGGCAGCTTTGAAATCGTCGGCAAGCTGATCAAGGCAGACGGCGGCAACGGCTATGAAACGGCAGTCATTCCGCTGTATAAGGCACTCGGCTGCAATGAATATCTTTCTTATTCCGATTATAAAAAGCAGGCGGATGCCAATGTGCAGGCGGCAGGTGCCAATCTGATTCTGCCCTTGCTGAATTATATCGAAAAACTGCTGACAGCTCCTTTGTCCGGACTTTGCGACATGCTTCCCGGGCTTGCAACCTTTATTATCAATGACGGCGTTGAAAACACAATCAACACCTTGCTTGTTCCCGTCACACAGCTAATGGAAAAAATTGAAAAAATTCCGCTGCTCAATTCTGCCATTGCAGGCAGCAGTCTGGGTAATTTCAGCACGGATTTCACAGGCACACTGATCCCCGACCTCAACACCATGCTGCAGGACTCGGAAATGAACATCACCTTGCCCGAAATCAATTGGGAACGGCTTGCAGCCTGTGACAGCAAAGGAAAAACCTTTGTTGTGGTATTCCGCTGGCTGTGGGAAGTTTTGCAGAACAATGCAGACAGCCTTGCAGATATGCTCAATGACGGGCTGACAACACAGGTCGAGGGCATGGATGCATTTGACCTTACGGGCATTTTTGATGAATTGTTAAAAGACGATGCCGATGTTGTTCTGCGTGCGCTGGCATTTATGCTCAACCCCGACATAGAACCGGAGGATGCGCACTGGTCATTCGGTACAATCACGACGGCTTCTTTTGATTTTACCGAAGATATGCCCCGTGAGAATTATGAAAAAATGATTGACGGCTTTAACAATCTTCTGGCTTCGCTGCTTGCAGAAACCATGGGTTCAAACTCCCTTGAAAATGCGGTAAAGGACAGCCTTTACACAAACGATAACATCACGGCATTGCTGAAAATGATTTATACTATGCTTTCCGATGAAGATGTTGCAGGGATTGCTTCAATTCTCGGCATAGACACATCCGTTTCATCTGTCCTGAACAGTCTGACGGATGAAAAATACAAAGAAACAGTTTCATTTTTGAAACGATTCAGATCATGGGATGAGCTTCCCGAAAACGGCCTTTCGTGGGGTTTCGCAGACGGCGACCGTACAGGATTCATATCTGCCTGCGAAGCAATTCTGCATCCGTTTGCGGATCTGCTTGCCTGCCTGCTCGCAGGACAGAATTATGTTTTGCTTGACAGCATCACCATCTGCGGCGGCAACGGTTATAACAACGCAATTATTCCGCTGTTTGAAGCCCTCGGTGTTGATGCATCAACCTATGTTTCGTTTGAAGAATACAAAAACGCTGTCAGCGCAGGCAATGCTCTGACAGAAATATTAACTCCCTTGTTTTTGCATCTTGAAAAGGTCAGCGAGGCACCTGTCACTTATCTCACCGAGCAATTACCGACTATCTGCTTCTTTATTTCCGACGGCGGTTTACTGAAAATGCTGTACGGACTTGCAATCCCCGTGCTGACCTTTATTGCAGGTTCGGGGCTTTCGATAGATGTAACAAGCCTGATTGAGCAGATCATGCAGTTTGACCTCACATTCGGCGAAGAACAGGTCAACAAGGTCGTAGCGCAATTGCAGAACAGTGAAAACGGTCCGAGCATAGCATTACCGCCCATTCCTGCACTGACACAGCTTGCATCCCTCGGCACCGCCAAGAAAATTGACAGCAAACGCACCTTTAACGGAAAAACAACCACCTTCACCGTGATTGATGCAGACCAGGCAAGTGTATTGGCATATATTGTTGATTTTATGGTCAACCTCATGCAGATGCCTGAAAACAGCAATCTTCTGATGGGCACCTTTATGGGCACTACAGACGGGGCGGACAATCCGTTCGCAGCCTATACCGATTCCTTTGCCGCAGAAATGGATGGCATGAGTCATGATGAAATGGTGAAATGGTTCTACGATATGCTTGTGTTTGAAACCGATGAAAATGTGACTGCATCTGATGTCAGTTCCGAGGTCCCGCACATTATTTATGAACCCGAAGCTGAAAAATCAAATGCAGGTACAACTGTTATCGTTGCCGTTGCTGCAATCGGTATCGCAGTCGGCACGGTGCTTCTTGTGAAAAAGAAGAAAACTACAAAAACCAAAACAAAAAAGGAAGAAACGGAGGAATAAAATATGCTTGCACTCAAAAACATCACAAAAGAATATGCCTCCGGTGAAGAAAAACTGATGGCTCTCAAGGGCATCAGCTTCTGCTTCCGCAAAAGTGAATTTGTTTCCATTCTCGGTCCCTCCGGTTGCGGCAAAACCACGACACTGAACATTATCGGCGGATTGGACAGATACACGGACGGCGACCTTGTTATCAACGGAAAATCCACCAAGGATTTCACCGACAGCGATTGGGATACCTACCGTAATCATTCGGTCGGCTTCGTGTTTCAGAGCTACAATCTGATTCCGCATCAGACCATTCTTGCAAATGTTGAGCTTGCACTCACCTTGTCGGGTGTCGGCGCAAAAGAACGCAAAGAACGCGCAATCAAAGCGCTCGAGCAGGTCGGTCTGGGTACGCAGATCAATAAAAGACCGAATCAGCTTTCGGGCGGTCAGATGCAGCGCGTTGCCATTGCCCGTGCGCTCATCAATGACCCCGAAATTCTGCTTGCCGATGAGCCGACGGGGGCGTTGGACAGCGAAACCAGCGTACAGATCATGAATATTCTCAAGGAGATCGCCAAAGATCGTCTGATCATCATGGTCACACACAACCCGGAGCTCGCAGAAGAATACTCCAACCGCATTATCCGCTTTGCAGACGGTGTTGTTGTGGATGACACCAATCCGTTTACGGAAGAAGAGGAATCAAAGGAAGTTGAAGCCCTTGCAGCCGAACAGCAGCAGGCAAAAGGAAAAAGCGGCATGTCATTCAAAACCGCACTTTCTTTGAGTCTGCAAAACCTTATGACAAAGCGCGCCCGAACCATTCTGACAGCCTTTGCAGGCAGCATCGGAATCATCGGCATTGCGTTGATTCTTGCCCTGTCCACGGGTATTCAGAATTATATTGACCGCATTCAGGAAGAAACCATGCTGTCCATCCCCATTACGGTCGAACAGCAATCCATGGACACCGACTCTCTGATGTCCACCATGACGGGCATCGGACAGGAAATGATGTCGGCAGAAATAAACAAAGATGTCATTACCGTCAACACGGCCATGGATGAAATGATCAGCGCATTTCTTGCAGAAGCATCCGTCAACAACCTCACAAGCTTCCGTCAGTATATTGAAGACAACCGCGAATTGTTTGACGAGCTTTGCAATGATATTGTTTATAATTACAGCACCGTTCTGAATATTTATAAAGTCAACGCGGACGACAGCCTTGTGCAAGTAAACCCTGCAACCTTCATGGACGATTTCAGCACCATGTCGGGCGGCATGATGGACATGATGGCATCCTTCAGCCCTGCATCCTCCATGATGAGCATGAACATGTGGAATCCGCTGATCGGTGATGAAGAGCTGCTGGATATGCAGTTTGATATCATCGCAGGCAGATTTCCCACCGACAAAACCGAAGTCGTGCTGGTGGTTGACCAGTTCTATTCCATGAATGAGCTTGTGCAGTACGCATTGGGACTGAAAGACATGTCAACCTTTATGGAAGACATGATGTCCACCCTGACCAACATGGAAACCGTTGAAAATGATCTGCAGGAAAGCTACAGCTTTGACGAACTACTGAATATGACCTTCAAATTGGTGCTCAATTCCGATTGCTTCCGTTACAATGAAGAAACAGGCTGTTGGGATGATTTCAGAAGCAATGCGCTGTTTCTGCGCGAAGCGGTCAACAACGGTCTTGAATTAAAGATTGTCGGCATTGTGTGTCCTGATGAGGATCTGACCATTTCAGCCATTCAGGGCGGTATCGGATATATGCCCGAGCTGATGGCATGGGCCATCGAGCAAACAGCCAACAGCCCCGTGGTACAGGCACAGATTGCAGAGCCGACGATCAATGTGCTGACCGGCACGGAATTTGCAAGTACAAACCTTTCGGAGATCCGTCTTGCCGATATCGATTTTTCTAAAATCGATATGAACAAACTTGATTTTACACCGTTCATGAGCATGGCAGGCAGCATCGATCTTTCCACGATTGACCTGACCGATATGTCCTCCGTTATTGATTTTTCTTCGATCACACCGCTGATGCAGTCCATGATGGAAAGCTTTCTGACCGAGGAGCAGGCCAATGCACTTAAAAAGGCATATCTTGAAAGCGTTTCAACGGAAGATACCTACAGCGGCAATCTTGAGAAAATGGGCTATGCCAATGTGCTGACCCCGACATCCATCTATATCTTCCCGAAAAACTTTGAAACAAAAGCAGAGCTCGAACAGGTTATTGATTATTACAACGCACAGGTGGAGGCACTCGGTTTTGAGTCCTACACCATTCAGGTAACAGACCTTATCGGCATTCTGCTGAACAGCATCACAACCATTCTCAATATTGTGACCTATGTGCTTGTTGCCTTTGTTGCCATTTCACTTGTCGTTTCCTCCATTATGATCGGCATCATCACCTATATTTCCGTTCTTGAACGCACCAAGGAAATCGGTATTCTGCGCAGTATCGGTGCATCGAAAAAGGATGTTTCCCGTGTTTTCAATGCAGAAACGGTCATTGTGGGATTGGCATCGGGTTGTCTTGGTATAGGCGTGACACTGTTACTCGAAATCCCGATCAACATTCTGCTGAAATACCTGACAAGCGTTCCGGCTGCAGCTTCTCTCTCCCCTGTTGCAGCGGTTCTGCTCATCGGCATCAGCGTGTTGCTGTCATTTGTTGCAGGTCTGATTCCCTCGGGGCTTGCTGCAAAGAAGGATCCGGTCGAAGCACTTCGTACCGACTGATAAAATGAAAAACGCTCCGGAGATTTTCTTTTCTCCGGAGTGTTTTATTATTATTTAAATTTCATAACCGCATTCCTTGAGGTCTTCAAGAAAGAAGTCATACATGACCTTGCCTTCGGCTGTCTTGTATCTGCCGACAGAATCGGGACGCATGGGAATCTTTGCCATTTTTCTGCCGAGGAAGGCACCCATTTTTTCAAGCGTTTCATCCTGATTGAAAACCAGATCCTCAAAACGCAGACGGATGATATGCTTCGGATCGGGGGTGGCATTCATCAGCTCTCTTTGGTATTTCCACGAAAGTGCTCGCTGTTCACGCACATCGCCGGTTTCTGGCATTTCAATGTGGAAACGAGCCATATCGTCGGTCACATGACCGCCTAAAATGCAATCACGGGGATCGCGTACCCAATGAATATAATGTATTTCGGGGAACATTTTAACGATCCACGGATAGCAAAGCGTGGTTTCGGGAATTTTCCAGCCCTTGTCGGGTGCATCACATTTCAGCACAGAATGCAGATATTCTTCAATCAGTGTCCTGAATTCTGCTGTAGGCTCCATGGAAAGAACCTTGGAGAAATCCCATTTGAGGTCGCCTTCGTATGTCACATAATCACCGAACACGGCGCAAGCCTGATACATCTTTTCGGGGGGCACCAGATCCCACGAGCCGTTTAAGGGCTCTCCCATAAAAAATCCGCTTTCCGCAAGTGTATTGGAAACGGCACGAGTGCCCGAGTGGCCTCTGCCGATGACGGTTACCATCATAACATCCACATCCTTTCGCATGAATTATAGCATTTAAAAAGCAATTATGCAACAACAAAGTAAAGAATTTTCTTTTGTTATTGACTTAAAGTTTGCTTTATTATATATTAAAATAAATATGCAATCTAAGAAGGTGCAAACATGAACAACATCTTCAGACAGAATAACCTTGTGAGCAAACAGGACAGAGAAAACCGCTTCGGCACAAAGGGTGCCGTGGTGTGGCTGACGGGACTTTCGGGTTCGGGCAAATCCACCATTGCCGTCAAGGCCGAAAAGCTGCTGACCGAAAAGGGATACCGCTGCTATTTATTGGACGGTGACAATTTAAGATTAGGCTTAAATGCCGACCTCGGCTTTTCGGATGCCGACCGCACCGAAAACATCCGCAGAATTTCTCATGTGGCTTCCCTTATTGCACACAGCGGCTGCATTTGCTTTGTGAGTGCCATTTCGCCGTTTGCAAAGGACAGAGAAGTGGCAAAGCAGGCAGCAGAGACAATGGATGTTGCATTTTTTGAAATATTCGTTGACACATCCGTTGAGGAATGCATCCGCCGTGATACAAAGGGACTTTATAAAAAGGCTATAGACGGCGAAATCAAGGACTTCACGGGTATTTCATCCCCCTATGAAGCGCCGACAGAGCCGTTTCTGACGATAGACACGCTATCCTGCACACCCGATGATGCCGCCATGCAGGTCTGCAATCTTTTGCAGTTATATCAGCAGCTTGAAACCATGTGCAGGCAGCTCTGCGAGGTAAGCACAAAAGCAGGCGCAGAAATACTCGATGTTTACAATTCCGATTTTGCCGTGCAGACCAAGGATGACAAATCACCTTTGACACAGGCCGACCTGCGGTCAAACAAGGTTATCGTGGATTTTCTGACAAGTAAATATTCCAATATTGCAGTGTTGTCCGAAGAAACAAAAGACACGGGCGAGCGAAGACAAAATCCGTTCTGCTTTGTGGTTGATCCGTTGGACGGCACAAAGGAATTTGTGAAACGCAACGGTGAGTTCACCGTCAACATCGGACTTTGCGCTTACGGCAAGCCGATTCTCGGAGTGGTCTACGCACCGGTCACAAGCACATTGTGGTATGCCTGCGCCGGCAGTGGTGCATACTCACAAAACGCGAATTGCAAAACGCATTTTGATGAAGAAAACCGAATTTTCGTTTCCGACAAAACGGATGGTTTTACGGTCATGGCAAGCCGTTCGCATGCAGACGAGCGACTTGCAAAAATTCTTGACAACAACAAAAACAGAATCAGTCAGACCGTCAGTGCAGGCTCATCTTTAAAGGGTTGTCTGATTGCCGAGGGTAAGGCGGATATTTACTACCGCACAGGACTGACAAGCGAATGGGATACCTGCGCCATGCATTGCATTGTCGAGCAGGCAGGCGGTGTACTGCGACAGCTTGACCATACACCGCTTACATACAACCGTGCAAATATACTCAACGACAAGGGCTTTTATATTCTGAACCGCCCCGAAAATACATTGGAATGAGGAAAGAGAAATGATGACGCATCTTGATAATTTAGAGAGCAAGAGCATTCATATTCTGCGCGAAGCCTACAACCGCTTCGGCAATCTCTGTATGCTGTGGTCCATCGGTAAGGACTCCACGGTGTTGCTCGCGCTTGCAAGAAAAGCATTTTTCGGTCATGTGCCGTTTCCGCTTGTACATATCGACACGCACTACAAAATTCCCGAAATGATTGAATACCGTGACCGCATTGCCCGTGAATGGAAGCTTGACATGGTATACGGTGAAAATATTACCGCACTCGAACAGAAAAAGACCTTCCCCGACGGCAACTGCACACGCATTGAATGCTGCAAGAACTTAAAGACGGAAGCACTGCGTTGCACCCTTTCGGGTGAATGGCCGCGTTACAGAATGAACCACGAAACAGGTCTTTATGATCGCGATGAAAACACGGAACCGTATACGGGTGTTATTGTCGGTGTCCGTGCAGACGAAGAAGGCAGCCGTTCCAAGGAACGCTATTTTTCTCCGCGTGACAAGAACAACGACTGGGATATCGGTGATCAGCCGCCCGAATTCTGGGGACAGTACAAAACCGATTTCAAGCCCGGCACACACATCCGCATCCATCCCCTGCTTGACTGGACGGAGCTCGATATATGGGAATATATCCGCAGAGAAAACGTGCCCGTTGTTCCGCTGTATTTCAACCAGGGGGACGGCAAGCGTTATCGCTCGTTGGGGTGCTGGCCCTGCACGAAACCGGTGGAATCGGATGCCGCCAACATTGACGAAATCATTGAAGAACTCAAAACAGGCAAATTTGCAAATATAGCCGAACGCTCAGGCAGAGAGCAGGACAAGGAAGACGGCGGCGGATTGGAGGAACTGCGTAAAGATGGATACATGTAAAGTATTTGACAACAAGGAAATGAATATTGTCATCGTCGGCCATGTTGACCACGGTAAGAGCACCGTCATCGGCAGACTGTTGGCTGATACCAATTCCCTGCCGCAGGGCAAGCTCGATCAGATCAAGGCGCTTTGCAGAAGAAATGACAAGCCGTTTGAATATGCATTTCTGCTTGATGCACTCAAGGATGAGCGCGCACAGGGCATTACCATTGATACAGCCAGGTGCTTTTTCAAAACCGAAAAAAGAAAATACATCATCATCGATGCTCCGGGGCACATTGAATTCTTAAAAAATATGATTACGGGTGCTTCGCGTGCCGAAGCGGCACTGCTTGTTATTGATGCGCACGAAGGCATCATGGAAAACTCGCGCCGTCACGGTTATATGCTTTCCATGCTCGGCATCCGTCAGGTGGTCGTTCTCGTCAACAAGCTCGACCTGATTCCTGCCGAAGACCGTCAGAAGGTATATGAAGATATCGTTTCCGAATACAGTGCATTTTTGCAGAATGTAGAAATCATTCCGCAGCATTTTATTCCGATTTCTGCGGTGGAAGGCTACAACATTGCCGCAAAAAGCGAAGAACTGCCGTGGTATGACGGCATTACCGTGTTGGATGCGCTCGATGCATTCAAGGAAATTGCCGACGGAGATGACCATGCATTCCGCATGTGGGTGCAGGATGTTTACAAGTTCACAAACAGCCGTGACGAGCGCCGCATCATTGCAGGCACGGTCAGTGCAGGCAGACTCCATATCGGCGACGAAGTGATGTTCCTGCCCTCGGGCAAAAAGACAAAAGTGCACTCCATTGAAGGCTTCAATGAACCCGAGCAGACAAGTGTTTCTACAGGTAAGGCAACGGGCTTCTGTATGACCGAGCAGATCTATGCCAAGCGTGGTGAGCTCTGCTGTAAAATCGGTGAACAGCCGCCGAGAACGGGCAGTCTTGTCAAAACAAGTATTTTCTGGCTCGGCAAGCAACCGCTTGATACGGAAAAGGTATATAAAATCAAAATCGGCTCCGCTGCTGTGGGTATGCGTGTTGAAAAGATCCTCAATGTGCTCAATGCATCTACGCTTGAAAACAGCGAAAAGCAGACCGTAGACCGTCATGAAGTGGCACAGTGCCTTCTGCATTTTGAAAGACCGCTTGCCTTTGACCTTTCCGGGCAGTGTGCAGATACCTCCCGTTTTGTCATTGTGGATGACTACGAAATTGCAGGCGGCGGCATCATTACAGATGTGGAAGAGGATGAAGAACTCGAAAAGAAGCTCATCCGCCGCAATGTCAAATGGATTCAGAGCAGCATGACACCGCATGAACGCGAGGGCTATTACAGACAACGCGCACAGCTGATTATTCTGACGGGCAATATTCAGATCGACAAAAAGGAAATTGCACGCAAGCTTGAAAAGAAGCTGCTTGAAAACGGCAAAATTGCTTATTATCTCGGCATCGGCAATGTGCTGTACGGAGTCAATTCCGATATCAAATCCGATGACTCCATGAACAGCCCCGAAGAACGCAATGAACATATCCGCAGACTCGGTGAGGTTTCCAATATTCTGCTGGATGCCGGCAATATTCTGATTATCACTGCAAACGAGCTGATTCCTGATGAACTCGACACACTGCGTCAGATCATCAGAACCGACAACATCAAAACCGTATGGGTCGGCGTGGACAACCGCAGAGCCGCTGATTTTGATTTCTATTATCCCACTCCCGTCAAATCCATTGCGGATGAGCTGGCACAAAAACTTTTTAGCATTTAAAATGACAGGCGATATGTAGTTTAGTTTATAATAATTAACAAATGACCATTGTCATTTTTGGAGTATTTCACAAAATACATCAAAAACTATTGAAAATAAATAACTGTTGATTATAATAGTTTTATATAATGAACACTTCATATGTTTTTTTTGCTAAAATTCAACACGCATATGTGATATAATTTACAGGAGGTGTGCAGTATGACAATGGAAAACAAAAGACTGAAAACAATAATCATCATTCTGTCTGTTTTACTTGTTTTCAATATGCTTGCATTGGCATGTGTGCTTATTGCAGGTGCAAACAAAAATGAGAATTCTGCATCGGTTTCACCCGATAACTACATCACACCGATCAGGCAGACTGTTGCAAAGTCCGGTCGCGTGAATCAGAATATCAATCTTCTCAGCATGGGTACACCGACTCTCATCAAGCAGAATATTTCTGCTTCTGATGAGGCTGTATCTTTGGCTCTGTACAAAAGTAATCCTGAGGAAAGAGTACCGTTTTATGTTGTGAATATGTTCCCCGGCGATCAGGAAAAGGCAGTTTACAAGCTTGACGTTTCATATCAGGGTTCAATCACAGTGCAATTCCGTACAGAGATTCTTCCCGGTTATGAAAAGCTGGCAGAGGTACTTAAATGCAAGGTACAGCTCGGAGAAAACAAGGCTGCGCTTTATGACGGCCTGATGAAAGATATGCCGGCAAGTGTTGATACTGAGATTTCTTCTGAGGTCGGCACCACGCAGACGCTTGATTACATCATTACCGTTTATCTTGATACAAGTGTAGGTAATGAATATCAGCACACACAGCTTTTCTGCGATTTTTATTGGTGGGTTGCAAGTGAAGAAACCGAAACTTCCGCCACCACAGAACCCTCTTCAGATGAAACAACACCCCCGGCAACAGAGCCGGATTGCACGCACCCTGAAAAGCCCACAAAGCCGGATTGTGAATCCACCCGTCCCGAAAAACCCACAAAGCCGGATTGTGAATCCACCCGTCCCGAAAAGCCCACAACCCCCACCACATGCAAGCCCAAGCCTCCCGGAGGCCTTATTGAGCATCCGAACACGGGCGACTCAACACATATCAGAACGATTGTTGGTGTTACAGCCGTTGCAGCCCTGGTTTTTTCTGTTGCGTTTATTGACAGGAAGGTGACGGATCATGAATAAAAAGAACATCACAAGACGTTTGTCCGCAGGTATTTTTGCAATTATATGTCTTTCTGTATGCCTTTGCATAACAACCTTTGCTCTTGTTTACACAACCGTTAAAGTTGAAAATAATTATTTTCAAACAGGCGGTGTCGGCATCAACCTCAATGACGGCAAGGCTGTGATTGAAGCAAATGAGTTTCTTTTTGAGCCCGGCATGACGGTTGAAAAGGATTTCTTTGTTAAAAACACAAGCTCCGACGCTGTATATTATAAGGTATATTTTAATAATGTAAGCGGCGGTCTCGCAGAAGTGCTTGAAGTAAAAATCACATCCGGTGACAGAGTGATTGCACAAGGCACCATTGCTCAGCTCAGTGAAAAAACAACGCTTGCCGACGACGATGATCTCAGCCTCAATGAAAAAAGAGAGCTTAAGATTTATTTCCACTTCCCCGAAGGCAGCGGTAATTCTGTCCAGGACGGTTTTTTGTCGTTTGACCTTTGTGCAAAAGCCGTACAATCCAGAAACAACCCTACGAAGCTTTTTGATTAAGGATCCCTGATATGAAAAAAATATTAAACATAATAAAAAATATTCTGGTCGGAGCAATTGTTGTGGTTGCCGTGGGGATGATGATTTTCACCATCTTTTCCATGAACACCTTTAACCGCAATGACCGTTCTATCCTCGGTTACAAATTATATATTGTTCTTTCGGATTCAATGAGCAAAACAGACTTCTCTGCCGGAGATCTTATTATTGTAAAAGATATTGTGGATTATACCGCATTGAAAGAAGGCGATATAATTTCCTATACCTCGCAGAATATTGAGAATTTCGGTGAAACTGTTACGCATAAAATCAGAAGAGCCGCAACCGATGAATACGGCAATCCCGGTTTTATAACATACGGTACAACAACCGATACCGATGATGAAAAGGTTGTAACATATCCGTACATTCTCGGTATTTACAAGACCAGCATTCCTAAAGTCGGCACGTTTTTCAATTTCCTGAAAACAACCCCCGGCTATATTATCTGCATTCTCCTTCCCTTCCTTATCCTCATTCTTTCTCAGGGTATCAACTGTGTGAAGCTTTTTAAAAAGTACAAGCAGGAGCAGCTTGAAGAAATCAATCAGGAAAAAGAAGAACTTCGCAAGGAACGAGAAAAGAGCCAGGAAATGATGGCAGAGCTTCTTGAATTGAAAAAACAGTTAAAGCAAAAAGAAGAAGCAATTGTCAATTCGCAGCCGATTGAGACTGCCGCAGCAGAGGATTCAGACACTGCACAGGATTGACTTTTTAAGCCATTCAACACCCTGTCATCCATCACTTTCTCCGGACAATGATTGGAAAAAGGAGGAAAAAATGAAATACAAATCAACAAAGTATGCACTTATCAGCAGCATCATGGCAACTTGCCTTTGCGTTGTAATGCTTATATGTTCAACATTTGCATGGTTCTCAAACTCGGTAAAAGCAAATGTAAAAGACATCCGGTCAGGCACGCTTACTGTCGATCTCGTTGACAGTGCCGGCAAGAGCCTTGCGGGTAAAATTCTTAAATGGGTCAATGCAGACGGCGGCAACGATGTTACCTGGGAAGCAGGTTGCACTAATGAGCTCACCACTGCATACATCAAAAACAACGGTAATATCAATATCAAGTACAGAGTTGTCATCAACGGGATCAAATCCGATGAAAAACTCCTTGACATAATCGATTTCACAGCGGAAATTGACGGCAAGGAAATAGATCTCGATTCTTTTGAAGACGATCTTCGTCCCCGGGCTCGTGTTGCTCTTAAAATAAAGGCACACATCGATGAAAAAGCAGGAAAAGAACTTCAGAACCTATCCGTTAATGGAATTTCCATCACCGTTCAGGCTACACAGAACAGTGTTGAATTTGACAGCGATGACAATTGGTATGCCGAAGTAACAGCAGCCGCAGATAAGATCACTGCAACCGCAACGGATCCTGAAGCAACCGAAACAACCACAACTGCAGAAGCGACCACTGTTGCATCTGCTACCACAGAAGAAGCAACCACTGTTGCATCCACTACAGCACAAGCAACCACTATCGTTTCCACGACTGCCAAAGAAACGACAGCAGCTGCCACAACTACAGAATCAACCACTGTTGCGCCTACTACTGCAGAAGCAACTACAGCAGCACCTACGACTGAAAAAGAAACCACGGCTGCGCCCACTACTACAGAAGCGACCACAGCAAAACCTACGACTGAAAAAGAAACCACGGTTGCACCAACCACCGAAGAAACAACTACGGCTGCTCCTGCCTCAACTGAAGCACCTTCCGAAGAACCCGTAGCACAACCTTAGCCAGAAAAACAGCAACCGGACCGACAGTCGCGTAAACGATAAGCACTGCTCAAAAGCACAGCAACAAATATCAGGTATAAACGGCATAGCCGTTCATATATGTTTCTCTATCTAAAATAAAAAAGGAGGAAAAAATAATGAGAAACAAATCCACAAAGTATGCACTTGTCAGCAGCATTATGGCTATCTGCCTTTGCGTCGTAATGCTTATGGGCTCAACATTTGCATGGTTCACAGACACAGCAGCAACAAATGTAAACACAATCCAGGCAGGTACACTTGACGTTGCTCTTCTTGACGACGCAGGTGAAAACATTGAAGGCGGCTCCCTTGAATGGGTTAAGGCAGAAGGCAATGACGAAGTTCTTTGGGAACCCGGCTGCACCTATGCACTTGAAACCGCTTACATCGTAAACAACGGCAATCTTGCTCTCAAGTATAAGGTTGCTGTCAACGGTATCGACGGCGATGCAAAGCTTCTTGAAGTTATCGATTTCACAATTACAATCGATGAAGAAGAAGTTGATCTTGCTGCATTTGAAGGCGAACTTCTTCCCGGCGAAAGTGCTGCTCTTGTAATCGAAGGCACCATGGACGAAGAAGCAGGCAACGACTACCAGGGTCTTGCAATCGAAGGCATCTCCATCACTGTTCAGGCTGCTCAGCTCGCTTATGAATTTGACAGCTATGACAATCAGTATGATGCAAATGCAAAATACGAAGGCGAAACCGAAGCTCCGACCGAACCCGAAGTTACTGAACCCGAAGTTACCGAACCTGAAATCGTCGCAGGTCCTGCTTACACGCTCGATGACAATACTGCAACAGGTGAAAATTACGGTCTTTCGAACTCTCTTGCGATTGAAAACCAGAAGATCACTGCTGAAAACATCCTTGTTGCAAATAAAACAATTGCCACGATTTTCATTGTAAACGTTACTGCAGAAGTCAGCGATGATGCAGTTGTTCTCAATAAGAATAATACTGTTTATTTCGCAGACTGTGACATCACTCTTGCAGATGGTCAGTATCTTGTCTATGACAAGTCCGGTGACAGCACTCAGGTCATGTTTGAAAACGTAACCGTTAACGGTGTTCTTGTTACAAAGGATAATGCAAAATCTTTCTTAAAGAACGTTGAATTCGTCAACGTTTATTGAGTTGAATAAGACTAAGAGTTTCATCTCTTTTTTCAACTTACGGTAAACGGTCTACAAAAGGCATAAAAGGCAGTGCTTTTTGTCAGGATTTAAATTATTAATCCTCAAAAAACAGATAGAGTCGTGTGCGGTATTTACTGCACATGGCTCTCTTCTTTTGCAAAAAAAAAGTTTCTTCGTAAAATGTGAGGGATGTTGTAACAGCTAAACTTTTCTTTAAATTGCAACATTCCCAAACTTTCTGTGAAGGAACATTTTTCAATGACCGTAAGGATTGTGTATTGACGAATAAGCAAAAATAAGATATAATTCAAATAGTTCTTGTAAGAAAAAAGTGAATTCTGCAACAACACAACAATTGGAGGTCTATGATGAAAAAGGTTTTGGCAGGTGCCGCCATCGGTGCAGGACTTCTTGCTTTCACTTATTGCGAATTGTCGCATTTTATGCTTCTTTCGGATTTCAGAGGAAAATATGAATTGCCGAAAAACGATCCCGACCCGAAACGATTGAAGGAAATCCGCAGCAACGAGCTTGATACCTGCGGTGACGGTGAATGGTTTGAAGCAAAGGCTGAAAAATGCGAAACCATTATGAACCGTGACGGCAAAGCCATTTATGCGTATGTCATCCGTCAGGAAAAGCCGAGCAACAAGTGGGCAATTGTCTGCCACGGTTATACCTCGCGCCCGCATCAGATGTCATCCATGGCAAGAAAATACTATTCCTACGGCTTCAATATCATCGGTCCCTGTGCAAGAGCACATGACAAGAGTGAGCACAAGTGTTGTACAATGGGTTGGCTTGAGAGACTCGATATTCTTGATTGGATTCATCATGTGGTCAAAAATGACCCAACTGCAGAAATTATCATGCACGGTATATCCATGGGTGCGGCAACGGTGATGAATGTATCCGGTGAAGCGGAATGCCCCGACAATGTGAAATGCATGATTGAGGATTGCGGCTTTACCACCTGTTGGGCACAGTTCAACAATGTAATCAAGGAGTCTGTGCATTTTAAAGCACCATGGGCACTTGCATTGCCGCGAAGATGGTACAAGCTGCGTGCAGGTTGGGATATCATGGAAAACAATCCCATTCATCAGGTTGCACAATCAAGGGTTCCTACCCTGTTTTTGCACGGCTCGGCAGACACATTTGTGCCATTCGGAATGCGTGACGAATTATACGAAGCTGCCTCCTGCGAAAAGGAAAAATGCACCATTGACGGTGCAGAGCATGCAAATTCGGTGGATGTGGATCCCGAAAAATACCATGCTGCCTGCAAGGCATTTATAAGCAAATATATCCCCATAGAGGATTAAAAAATGAACCCTGCATCATAAAGATGCAGGGCCTTTTGATTTATTCGGTTGTCAGCTCTTCATCCTTGAGAATGATCTGATGTTCAATATTGGCATACAGCTTCGCACCGATACCGCTGACCTTCATCAGCTCTTCCTTGTATGTGAACGGACCGTTATTGATGCGGTAATCAATGATTGCATTGGCTTTGGCTTCGCCGACACCTTTGAGTCTGCAAAGCTCCTGCACATCTGCGGTGTTTATATTCACCGGTGCATTCAATGCATCATCTTCGGCAATGCTGACCGAAACGGAATTTTCAACCGACATCTGCACAGCAGAAACAGCAATTTCATACTTTTTAGCAACATCGTGATAAATAGCTTGCTGCACAAATAACATGCAAACAAGAATGCTCAAAATCATAAGCAATATCTTAAATGCCTGCAATTCGGTCAATCGATTCTTACGGTACGGCTTTTCAATTACAAGACCATAGTCCTCATCCGATTTTCGTTCCTGTTCCAATTGAAAACACCTCTGTAAATCAATACAGCTGTTTGAAGCTGCGGTTGCCGTTCTTGCTGTAATACATGTGCTGACCGTCACCCGTGGTGTAATAAGCGCATCCGTCCGAAATCTGGAAATTCAGCACGCTGTCAGCAACGGGCTTACCGCTTTTCGCATTGGAGCAGTAATTAAGAGCATAGGGATTGCCTTGTGCGGAGATATTCTTGTAATAAACACCCTCTTCGGTGCACATAATACCATCCACATCCTGCGCAATCAGGACACTTTCATTTTTATCATTCACACTGCACAGTGCATGCACACTGTTCAGATAATACACATCCTTGCCGTTTCCCGTCACGGCAGCAGCCGTTACATTTTCAGCAACCGGCTCCTTTGTGCTCTGCGCATTCTTGCGATCTGCAATGAACAGCTTGCCTTGTGTATCCACATAAACAAGACGTTCACCGTTGTAGCTCAGATCGTAATCGAGCACACCTGCAACAAGCATGAGTGCTTCTTCTCCTGCTTCAACATAATACAGACCGTTTTCACCGATCCAGAAATTGTCGAAGAATTCCGAAACACCGTAGATGGTGGCAAGCCCGGAACAGGTCTTGAAATTAACAGTACTGCAGACGATCGGATACATTGCAGTGGATGCCACACGCTGTGCCTGTCTGCCATCCTTTGAATAGTAGGTACCGCCGTCAAGCAGCGTAAAGAGCACCTCAGACAGATCGGCATTAAACTTGAGTGCATTGGCATAAATACCCGAGGCAATTTTTGTGAACTTTGCAGGTCTGCGGTAAGAGGTTACATAAAAATCATAGGTATTATTCAAAACAGTCAGATAATAAACCTTTTTGCCACCCTCGGACACTGCAATCGGGACACCGCTGGAGCAGATCTCCTTCTTATCACCGTCATTCCAGATGCAGACAGAGTTTGTGCCAGACTGATTACGGTATCCGTACATAACATAATCCCCGTCAGGAGAAAGTGCAAATGCACCGCTGATATAACCGCCGTTTTCGGCGATAGTAACAGACTCACCTGTTTTAACATCATACAAAGCCAGTGCTGCGGCTGCATCTATATAAAGCAATGCCGAGCCATCTGCAGACAGATAAATACAGCTGTTGACGGAATTCAGAATGCGGGTTGCGCCCTTGCTGTTGAAATAATAAACAGCCGTTGTAACAACTCCGCCCTCCTGAACGGGTGTGGTATAAATACCGCAGGTACCGTACATATCATAAAAGACGGTTTTGGGTTCTTCCGAAGCAGGTTCGGCGGAAATATTCTTGCCGTCTGCATACAAAAGCGCTTGTCCCGAGCCTACGGAGTAGAACAGCTTATAATCTGTTCCATCGTAAATCAGTGTGTTATCAGAACCGCCGGATGCGGCAACACCGATAACAAGAATCAATGCAAGCAAGACAGCCACAGCACCGATAATCACCTTTTTATCAGGCAGCTGCAAGCTTTTTTTCTTATTGTCGGCAGCATTCTTTTTCTTGCCCAATCCAAATATTTTTCTGAAAACAACAACATGCAGCGGCAGCTGTTTTTTCTTTTTAACGGGAACAGTCTTCGGCTTCTGCGGAGCAACAGGCTCTTCCGGCTCCTTGCGTTTTTCCTCCTTGTAAAGCGGCTCACCGCAAACGGCACAATCACCGTCAGTGCTGTCATTCAGCGAACCGCAATAAGAACAAACGATGTCATTTTTAGATGATAACAGAGCAGAAAGAGCATCCATCTGCTCTGCCTTCTTTTTCTGTTCGGGTGTTTTTGCAGGAGAAACAGGAGAAGCAGTATAGGTATTGACGGGGGCAGAAACCGGTGACTGTGTATAGGTATTTGTCACAGGAGGCTTGACACTTGCCTGCGGCATGGGATCAAGCTGACGGACCGTAGGTCTGTAAGTATAAGCAGGTTTTTTCGGTTCGGGCGGTGCAGGAGGTCTTCCGACCTTTACCAGCAAGGAGCCGCATTTAATACAATATCTTTCTGCCGAAGAATTTTCGGCTTTACATGTAGGGCAATTTATTTTGGCATCAGAAGCCGCAAGCGGCGCAGCACAAGCAACACAAATACGGGCGCCGGGAGCGTTTTGCTGACCGCAATTATTACAAAGCATGACAGTACCTCCCATTTTATTTATACATAACTAATATATCATAATATATATCTGTTGTCAACTTTCGACAGAAAAAGAATCTTCTTTTCTTTTGTCAAAAATGGAAGCAAAAGGCGGCAAAAATGCAAGCACGGGATCAGCAAAAACAAAGCACAAAAACACAAGCACAAATGCTGAAATATCTTTAAATCCGGATTTAAAGGATTTTGCAATCAAGCCCCACGGTACACTCTGCCAGCCGAGGGTGATGAGCACAACTGCCATAGAATGAGTCGGCATACGGGCAACAAGCGGAAACACGCAGGACAATGCAGCAACCGTCAACGCACCGACAAGACCGCCGACAAGACCCGTTTTTCCGAATTCATAAGAGCGCAAGGGCAGACAGACGGCGGAGCCGATCACATTGCCGACTGCATAACCGTTCTGTTCCTCTTTTCCGCAACCGAAGAAAGCCTGCACGGCAAACAGACAAACACAGAAGCCGACTGCAACAAAGGGCAACAGCCACCATGGGTGTGTATTTGCAGAGAAATCAAACAAAGCAGACAGATCGGACAGCGCATACTCCCCTGTTTCATAAACGGGTGTGCGGTATGCTTCGCGGTTTAATAACATATTGAACACAAGCGGAATCAGCAATGCCATGAACGGGGCAGGCAGATATTTTTTGAAGGTGCGGAATTTACGAGGCCATGTGATCATAATGACAAGCGTGATCGTACCGTACAGTACACCGCGCCAGTTGGCATGAAAGCCGTTGGAGCGATAGCTTCTGAGCATTTCCAGCGCAGTGTTTCCCGAAGCGGCAATGCCGAAATAATCCTTGGTGAGAATCACGGTTGCAAGAAATGCCGCGCCGAGGGCAAGTCCCGCTTTGGCAGAATCGGTCAGTTCGGTTTTAACATTTTTCTTTTGCAGCACATGCTGCGCTGTCAAAAACAGTAAGCCGCCCGAAAGCATGGCAAGAAACGCGAAGCCCGTGCCGAATTCCTTGATCATAAAAAATGTCGGCATGAACAGCATCCAGCAGGGTGCATACATGGTTTTTCCGACCACGCACAACAGACAGCCGATGATACCTGCAACGGCACCTGCAAACACGCCGACACCCGACAGCACACCGACACTCAAAGAGAGAGGAAAGATATATAAAGCCGCACAAAAGCCCTGCAAAGCTTGTGTGCTAAATGTATTTTTTTCAACAAAACGGTTCATGAAAATCCCCTTAAAATCAAAATCACGGTCATAATACAGTATTTTTGATAAGGATACAAGCAAAATTTTAAAAAAAGTTAAACTTATGATTGCAAAATATAAAAGTTGTGCTATTATAATTCAGATATATTTTTCGGACGGTGCTAAAATGGCAAAAAAAGTAGTGACATGGATCATTGTTCCGTTCATGTTCTTGATATTCATTCTGGACATGATGACACTGGTTCTTTGCAATATTTATGAAGCAAAATACGAAATCACAAATGAAACCTTTACCCTTGAAAACGGAGATGACCGCATCCATTTTCTGCATACGGGCTGCTCGGACTGTATTCTCATCGAAAGCAACGGTCGTTTTGCATTGGTGGATGCAGGCGAAGGAAACTACAATCCCCGCAAAAATGTGGATTACGAGGGCTTTGAGGAAACGGTGCTTTCCTATATCAAAAAGATATGTACCGATGCAAGCGGCACGGCAAAACTTGACTTCATGCTGCTGACACATCAGCATTATGACCATTCGGGCAATGCAGAGGCAATTCTGTCAGACAGCGGAATCGAAGTCGGAACGCTTTACATGAAAGAGCTTGCATTGAGCGTTTTGCATGATTATGAAATTGAAATGTGGGATGTGCCGGGCATTTATGAACGCATCATTGCACAAGCAGAAACAGCCGGCACTGCGTGGGTCAGCGAGCTGCCCGAAAACATGACATTCGGGGATTTTGAAATCACCTTATACAACACCAAAACACCGCTTGACCTGATGGAAGACGAAGGCAACAATGCCGAAAGTGTGGGCATGAAGCTCGAAAAAGCAGGATACACCGTGTTTCTTGCCGCAGACATTGCAACCACCACAGGACAGGAAGATCTGCATCTTGATGAAATCGGTGAGGTCGATCTGCTGAAAATCGGACATCACGGCTATTTCGGCTCGAGTTCCATGCGTTTTCTCAAAGCACTCAGCCCCGAAATTGCGATCGTCACAAACACGCTGGGCAAGATTTATCCCAATGTCAAATGGAATCTGACCGTGACGGCAAAAGTGCCCATTTATGCCACGGTCAACCGAAACGGCATCATCGCAACAATAACCGATGACGGCAACATCGTTTTAACGGAAAATATTCATTAAAAGCAACGGAGCATCGGCGAGGATGCTCCGTTTTGCTTTTATGTATGTTTATTTCAGATCATTTTTGAGTGCAAGGAAGGTTTTGATCAGGGTCGAACCTGTTTGGTCACCGAGGGAAAGTGTTTCGTGATAGTGACCATCCAACAGGCGCATGGAATAATCGTTATCGGGTACGATGTAGCCGACGGCATCGTTTGCAAGACCAAAGCAGATCAGGTCATCACCGAAGATATCACACAGGCAGGGATAACCGAAGTCATAACCTCTGCAGGAGCCTTCCGCGGTCAGGGATTTACCGCCCTTGTAAAGGTCGGTCACAAGCTCACAAGGTACCATGGCAATCTTGACATCATCCCACTCCATGTAGCCGATTTCGGTTGTGACAAGGTAGGAATCTCTGCCGTTGCGGTAGAAGTCATAGTTTGCCATTTTCAGTTTGCCTGCAACGCGAATCAGCGGATTAGTGACACGAACCGTCATTTCGCGTATGCGAACATTGAGTTTGGGATCCAGTTTGCGTTCTTTGACGGGTTCCCAGTTTTCATACCAGAGTGTATAAGCATCGCCGCAGAGTTCTTTTTCTTTGGCAACCACGTCGGGTTCGGAAAGTGCCGTATCGGCTTCGATTTCTTCTTTTGTCTTGGTCATACCGATGACGATCTTTGCAAGTTCTCTGCCGTAGCGAACAGACTGTTCATAGCGTTTTTCCATGGGCATGCCGTCATTGGAAAGCCCTCTTGCCATGTAAATGCCTGCGATCGCACCGTTGAAGAACATGCAGTTGTAGCCGTATTCGGCAAGGGTTTCGCCGAGGTAATAAACATAGTCACCGCTGATTTCGCGGCCGTTGGAGCTACCGTCATTGCAGGCAAGACCTGCGACATCGGGGTGTGCACCGATATTGACGATCATGGTCGGGGCTTTCTTTTTATTGGTCGGCGTAAACAGGAAGCGGTTGAGCATGGTGGGCAGTGCCGTTGCAGACGGGCGGTTGCGGTTGTCAACATATCCGCTGCCGATGTCCTTTTGTGCAAAGGTGAGTTTACCGGGGGTCATGTCAAGCACGGCATTCCACAGGGCATCTGCGGCACGTTCATAAAGCACTTCGAGGAAATGCAGATCGGTTCCCTGTTCCACTTCCTTACCGCGAAGTGATTTTCCGAGATTGGAAAGGATTTTGCCGCCGTCTTCGGTCTTTGTCCAAAGCCCCTGCGTGTCAATGCAGGAATGGCAGTGGGTGGAGAACATATTGACAGAGCCGAGTTTGACACCTTCCTTTGCAGCCTTGGCGGCAACCATGGAACGGACAACGCGGATATCCTTGTTGGAAAAACCGATACAGTCAATGGTACCGAACAGATGCACACCGCGGTCGGTATTGTCGGACAGTGCAATGCAGCGGATGCGCATATCATCAATGAGCTGCTCCACACGGTTGGTAAAGCCGTTTTCGGCTACCATGTAACCACCGAGGAAGTAGGGATGTGTCTGCCAGTCATCGGGCACAAGGCTTGCACTTGCAGAGCCGAGACTCCACTTTGCACCCTTTGCAGCAGATTTCAGGAATTCTTCGGTGCCTTCATAGAAATACTGTGCGGTATCCTTGCCGGTGTTTTCGGGCAGGGCAAGCAGTTTTTCAACAGCTGAAAGGCCGTTGGTGAGGGTCTGGTCGAGCTTTCTGAATGCGGTCTGTTTGCCGTAATTGACAACAGACTCCTTGAATTTTTCCGAACCGATGGGTTCAATTTCGCCTGTTTTGTTCAGATAAACATAGGCTCCTGCAAGCAATGCGGTTGCAGTGACAGCCTTGCGGAGAATTTTTCCCTTACCCATATAAAACAACTCCTTTAAAGTTTTTTATTTCTTGCGTTCAAAACCGGGATGTCTGCCTGCCACATTGAAGCCCTTGCGGATTTCGGCAAGCTTTGCCATTTCTTCATCGGTGAATTCCCTGCCGCCGCCGAGCTCTTTTGCATACTTTGCGACCTTTGCATAGAATTCAACAGATTCCATGTTGAAATAAGCACGCATGAGGGTGTTGCCGACGGTCAGTGCGCCGTGGTTCTGCAACAGGAACGAGTCATGATTTTCAATGTAAGGCAGAAGCGATTCGGGCACTTCGTCCGTGGAGGGGGTGCCGTATGCACAAACGGGAACGGTGCCGAGGAACAGCACGGCTTCGGGCATGATGTATTCATCAAGCGGAATATTGCAGACGGCAAATGCGGTTGCAATGGGGGGATGCGCATGCACGACAGCATTGACATCGGGGCGTTCACGATACACGCGAAGATGCATTTTGATTTCGCTTGACGGATTGAGATTGCCTTCGAGCTTGTTGCCCTCACCGTCAACCTTGATGATCATATCAGGTGTCATAAAGCCCTTGGAAACACCCGTGGGAGTGCAATAATATTCATTTTCGCCAACCTTGACGGAGATATTGCCGTCATTTGCGGCAACAAAGCCATTCATGTAAATTCGTCTGCCGATTTCGCAGATTTCTTCCTTGATCTGCTGCACAGTTCTTGTATCCATGTCAATTACCTTCTTTTTCCTTATTTTGACACCATTTTAGCACATAGGAAAGAAAATGTAAATATTGATTTTGTAAACTTTAATTGATATAATATCTTCATCATAAATTTTAAGGACTGAAAAAATGCGGAACTTTTCAAAAACAGCACAAACGATTGCCGAAAAACTTAGGCTCTTTGCCGATGTGCTTGTATTCCGTCCCGTGACGGGATGCGAAGATGCGTTATTTGAAGAAATCACACGCTGCGTGAACGGTAAAATTCTGTGCATACTTCCCTGCACACCGAACGCATGGTACAGAAACACGTTATCGGGCGGCAACCGGTATTTTATCGGAAAAAGTATTTCACGTAAAGAAAATACAGACACATTGAATGCAGTGAAAAACAGGGAGAATTGTGTTTTGTTCGCATCTGTATCCACGCTGACGGATGAGGATTTTCTTGCATTTGTACAGGATAATCCTTTTTCTGCCTTGCTGATCCTGCAAACGGAAAATGCTTCCCCTTTGCAATATACCTTTGACAAGCGGCTGTTTGCCGTTGCCGAAATGCGCGCACAGTTGCCGTACAGACTGCCGATCTGTGCATTCTGCGCTACGGACCGATCCCCTGTTTTGCGTGATATGATCAACAATTTGCAGCTCAAAACCCCGTCAAGGATCTATCCCGGTGTGTCCGACCTGCAGGGAAAGCTGTTTGCACAGCAGGCAGCTATGCCGTTCACCGCCTTTGAAAGCCGCGTGAAGACAGACAACATAAACCGTGCGCTTGTGTACTGCACAAGCCGTCAGACAGCAGAGGATGCATACCGTTATTTCCGATTCTTCGGCTATCGCTGTGCAATTTCACACGGCGGCATGGAATACAACAAGCGCAAAACTGCAGTTGACCGCTTTGTGACGGGGGAAACGGATTTTCTTTTTACCACACATTTTACGCAGGCTGCTTTTTGCAAAGAAAGCTATGACACGGTGTTTCTCGGGATTCCGAGTGATGTATGGATGATGCTGCATCTTGCCTGCAAAGACAAAAATATATATTGCTTTTACACGCAGGACGATAAAAAAGAATACATTTACAAAATTGAAGAAGACAATGAAATCCGTTCGCAATACACTTCGCTGTTGCCGTTCAACCTGAAAACGGAACGTATCCTGCAGCATGAATATGCCTTGAAAATGATTCTTGACGGCACTGCACTGCAGACAGCACTGCAAAAGGATTATGAGCATATTTATTTCAATGAAAAATGAGGTGTTCTGATGGGTTACAAAAAGTATTTCACACTCAGCTATGACGACGGTGTCATGCAGGACAAGCGTCTTGTTGAAATTTTCAACCGCTACAACCTGAAATGCACTTTTAATGTAAATTCCGGCTTTTTCGGCACAAGCAATACCCTCGAACGCGTCGGCAAGCAGATTGCCCACAACAAGCTGACCGAGGAAGAAGCCAAAAAGGTGTATGCAGGGCATGAGATTTCCACCCATTCAAAGACCCATCCCGATCTCACGAAATTAAACCGTTGGCAGGTCAGAAGGCAGATTGTTGACGACATGAAAAAGCTGTCAGAGCTTGCAGGCTATGCGGTCACGGGGCATGCCTACCCGGGTGGTGCGTATGACACAAGAACAGCCGGGCTGCTGAAAAAATACGGCATCCGTTATGCAAGAACCATTGACAGCACAGGCAAATTCAATCCGCCCGAGGACCCTTTGATGTGGCATCCGACCTGCCACCACGGGGACGAAAAGGTGTTTGAATTATTGGAAGCATTCATCAATGCGATACCGACAGACGGTGATCTGCTGTTTTACATGTGGGGACATTCGTATGAATTCGATTACGATACTTGGGGCAACAACTGGGAGCACATCGAAAAGGTGTGTCAGATGATTGCCAACAAAGAGGATATTGTTTATTGCACCAATCTTGAATTTTTGAACAGAACCAAAGAATTAAAAAAGCAGGTGTCAGAACCTGCTTTTTGCTTTAATGATTGAAATACTGCTGTGCGATACGCACGGCTTCGAGGGCATCTTTGCCGTAAAAATGAGCACCGATGGAATCGGCATAGTCCTGTGTGACGACCGCGCCGCCGACCATGACTTTGCAATCAGGGGCAGTTGCTTTGAGCAGTTGCACGGTTTCTTCCATGGCGGGAAGTGTTGTGGTCATGAGGGCGCTTAAACCGACCAGTTTAACATCTTCCTTTAAAACAGTGTCCACAATGGTCTGCGGGGCAACATCTTTTCCGAGGTCTATAACCGAAAAACCGTAGTTGCCGAGAAGCATGGTGACGATATTTTTGCCGATGTCGTGAATGTCGCCTTTTACGGTAGCAAAGACGATTTTTTCACCGTCCGACTCCCCTGTGTTTCCGCTTTCGCGCAAAACTGCGAAAGCGGCTTGTGCCGCCTGTGCCGAGGACAGGAGTTGCGGCAAGAATAAAGTTTTCTTTTCAAATCCTTCCCCCACTGCCGTCAAAGCGGGAATGAGTTCATGGTTGATAATTTCAAGCGGTTGTTTTTCGGCAAGCAATTGTTTTGTAAGCAATGCGGCTTTTTCGCAAAGACCTTTCTGCACGGCATAGAAAAGCGTTTCCGTTTTGGTGTCGGAAACCGCCTGTGCGGGTGCATCGGATGCAAAGGCAATGTAGTTTGCGCAGTTTTCGTCAAAGCCGTTCAAGGCTCTGTAAGCCATGACCGCCGTGCGCTCGGGACGGCTCAAAGGATTGATGATCGCCGCGGAAAGACCGTTTTGCATGGCAAGGGTTAAAAATGCCGCATTCACACCGGGTCTGTCAGGCAGACCGAAGGACACATTCGACACACCAAGCACGGTGTGCAGTCCGAGTTCATGGCGGACTTTGCGCAATGCATCAAGCGTGATTTGTGCATTGTCTGCTTTGGTGCTGACGGAAAGGGTCAGGGTGTCAATGAGCAGGTCATGCTTTGGGATGCCGTATTTTGCGGCCTCGTGCATGATTTTTTCGGCAATGGACAGCCTGCCTTCGACCGTTTCGGGAATGCCGTTTTCGTCCAAAGTCAGACACACCACGCAACCGCCGTATTTTTTGACCAACGGGAAAACAGCATCCATGGATTCCTGCTTGCCGTTGACGGAATTGACGAGTGCCTTACCGCAATACGCACGCATGGCTTTTTCCATGGCTTGCGTATCGGCAGTGTCGATCTGCAACGGCAGACAAACAGCCTGCGAAACCGCTTTGATGCAAGCGGGCAGAAGGTCTGCTTCATCCACACCGGGACAGCCTGTGTTAACATCTAAAATATCTGCGCCGTGTTCCTCCTGCGCGAGTGCTTCATTCACCACATAGTCTGTATCGCGATTACGAAGGGCTTCTTTGAGCTTGGGTTTCCCCGTGGGATTGATGCGTTCCCCGATGACAAGGGGCATTTTATTGATAACAACGGTCTGCGAGTTGGATGCAATGACCGTTCTTTTTTTCTGTTCGGGTACAATACAAGTTCTGTCTGCAAAAGCAGAATGCAGAGCACGGATATAATCGGGGGTTGTGCCGCAACAGCCGCCGACAAAGCAGACACCATCCGTCAGCAGCTCGCCGACGGCTTTTTTGTATTCTTCGGGAGAAATTTTATAGACCGTCTGTCCGTTTTCCACCACGGGCATGCCCGCATTGGGATTGAGAATCACGGGCACGGATGCCGCTTCGCAAAGTCTTTTTGCCAACGGCTTCATTTCAACGGGACCGAGACCGCAGTTCATGCCGATTGCATCCACGCGCAAGCCTTCGAGCACCGCAACAGCGGATTCTACCGTAGCCCCCGTCAGCAGTCTGCCGTCTGCACCGAAAGACAGGGTGACAAACACGGGCAAAGAACAGTTTTCTTTGACTGCAAGCACCGCCGCACGGGCTTCCTGCAGATCGGACATGGTTTCAATGATCACAAGATCTGCTTCATCACATCCTGCTTTGACCTGCTGTGCATAGATTGCATAGCAAGTGTCAAAAGAAAGATCACCAAAGGGTTCAAGCAATTTCCCCGTCGGTCCGAGGTCGAGGGCAACTTTACCGTGACCGCACGCAAAGACGGCCTGTTTTGCAAGTGCAACACCCGCTTTGATAACATCCGTCGGGTCATCATATTTCAAACTGTTTGCACCGAAAGTGTTGGTGGTGATGATATCACTGCCTGCATTGAGGTATTCTTTATGAATATCAAGTACGGCATCAGGATGTGAAAGATTCCACAGCTCGGGCTTTTCACCCGGTTGCAAACCTCTTTTCTGCAAAAGCGAGCCGAAGCCGCCGTCAAAAAACTGCAATTGTGAATAATTCATAATTAACCTATAATTCCTGAAAGATTGTTGATGATTGCCCCTGCCACTTCGGGACGGTTCATGGTGTAAAGATGAATATGATTGACCCCGTTTGCAAACAGGTCAATGATCTGCTCGGTGGCATAGGCAATACCCGCCTGCTTCATGGCTTTCGGGTCATCGCCGAAACGATCCACGATTGCTTTGAATCGCGGCGGCAGAGGTGTGCCGTTCAATGCACAGATGCGCTTGATGGAGTTGGCATTGACGATGGGCATGATACCCGGCAAAACGGGCACATCCATGCCTTTGCCGAGCATACGCATGCGGAAGGTATAGAAAATATTGTTGTCAAAAAACATCTGCGTGGTCAAAAAATCCGCACCTGCATCAATTTTGCGTTTTAAAGATTCAATATCCGCTTCCGTATTCGGGGATTCGGGATGTCCTTCGGGGTAACAAGCACCGCCGATGCAGAAATCGCCCTTTTGCTTGATAAAACGCATCAGTTCATCCGCATGGCGGAAATCCTTTGAAAATGCAAAATCACTGTTTGCAGGGATATCACCACGCAGGGCAAGAATGTTGCAGATCCCCCTCTGCTTCATTTCATCGAGTGCCGCTTCCACCTTTTCTTTGTCGGAACCGACACAGGTCAGGTGCGAAAGTGCAGGCACATTGTATTTTTCCATAATCTGCTGTGTCAGGGCAAAGGTGTAGTCTGACGTGCCGCCGCCTGCACCGTAGGTAACACTGATAAACGACGGCGCATAGCAAGAAAGCGCTTTTGCAACCTTTTTTGTGTCTTCCAGTTTTGCCCATTCTTTGGGCGGAAAAATTTCAAAAGACAAACGCGGTTTATCCTTGCTGATACAATCTTTGATTTTTATGTTTGCTTTCTCTTCCAAAACGATCACTTCTTCTTTTATTCTTCAAGTCCTTCGGTCTGTTCGGCTACCTTGAGCATAATGGCACATTCAATGCGCTTTTTGTGCAATTCGCAACCGAGCTTATAAACCCCGCGGATGCTGCCCGTGGAGTGAAAAGCGTTGGCGGCACAACCGCCCGAGCAGTAAAGCCGTGCAAAGCAGTCTTTGCATTCTTCGTGGGCATAGACATTGCAGTGTTTGAATTCGTCGAGCACTTCGGGGTGAAGCACACCGTCCCACACATTGCCGAGCAGGAATTTTTCTTCGGATACGAACTGATGGCAGGGATACAGCTCGCCCGTCGGGGTGACAGCCATGTATTCCACACCGACACCGCAACCCGAAATTCGCTTTGCAATGCACGGCCCGCCCATCAGATCAATCATATAATGATAAAACGTAAAGCCGTTCTTTTCTCTTTTGCGTCTGAGCATTTCATCGGCAAGAATCTGATACTGCTCGCAAAGGGCAGGCACATCCGACTCATGCAGAGAATATTCTTCGGACGGGTCACAGACCACGGGTTCCATGGAAAGTTCCTTGAAACCGAGGTCGGCAAGGTGCAGAATATCGGCAGAAAAATCCTTATTGAAGCCCGTGTATGTACCGCGAAGATAATAGTCCTTATTTCCGCGCTGTTCAACGAACTGCAGGAATTTTGGAAGAATATGGTCGTAACTTCCCTTGCCGTTTCTGCTGACACGCATGCGGTCATTGACGCATTTTCTGCCGTCGATGCTCAGAACCACGTTGCTCATTTCCTTGTTGCAGAAATCAATGACATCATCATCCACAAGAATGCCGTTGGTGGTTAAGGTGAAACGGAAATTCTTGTTGTATTTTTCCTCAAGGCTTCTGCCGTAAGCGGTCAGCTGTTTGACAACCTCAAAATTCATCAGCGGCTCGCCGCCGAAGAAGTCAACCTCAAGGTTGTGTCTTGTGCCCGAATTGGCAACGAGAAAATCAAGTGCCTGCTTTCCCGTTTCATAGGACATGAGCGCCTTTTCGCCGTTGTATTCGCCTTTGCCGGCAAAGCAGTATTTGCAGGCAAGGTTGCAATCGTGCGCAACGTGCAGGCAGATTGCCTTGAGCACGGAGTTCCGCTTTTTGAAATCCCACTGAAAATCGGCAAACTCGTCTTCGGAAAACAGTTGTTTTGATTCTTTCAGGGCAATGATATCGCCGTAGATTTCTTCGAGTTCCGATTCGTCAATGGCGGGATTGTCGGCATATTTTTCGAGCACGGTTTTGATGAGCGTCTGTTTGTCGAGCCTTTCAAAAAGCCCGATCATATCGTAAGCGACTTCATCCACGCTGTGCACACAGCCGCTGTTGGCATCAATCACAATATTGTAGCCGTTGTTTTTATAAAGATGAACCATAGGTAAAACTCCCGTAATACAGAAAAACCGCAGTCACAAAAACTGCGGTCGGTTTCTGTTTTTCACAAAATCAGTCGTTGTTCTTCTTGCACTGTTCGCACTTCTGGTTGGCGACGGAGCAGGAAGTTTTGCTTGCGGACTGGCAGGAGGTCTGGCATTCGCCGCAACCGCCCTTAACAGCGGATTCATGAAGATTTCTGGTGTTGATGGTATTGATGTGAGCCATAATATTCCTCTTTCTCGCAGAAGTCTGCGTTAATTTCTTTAATATAATATCACTATAAGCGTGTGTTGTCAAGAAAAATTTACTCCGCACAGACATCTATGTATGCAGGCATTTTTCCGCTGCTGCCGGTGATCTTTGCACCGCAGCGCAGGGCAAGACCGATATAAGCGAGTATTTCTGCCGTAATGCGCTCTCCGGGAACAAGCACGGGGGTGCCCGGCGGATAGGCACAGACAAATTCACGGCAGATGCAGTCCTTGGATTTCGGCATGGGCAGGATTTTGCCGTTCATCAGCTCTGCTTCATACGGCAACAGCACCGCCTGCGGACGGGGTGCGGCGGGATACGGAATTTTAAATACCCCTTGTCTGTTTTCGCTGACAATCGCCTGCAAGCCTGCTGCAAGACGGTCAAAGCCCTCCTGCGTGTCACAGATGCTTGTCAGAAAAACGGCACAATCGGCAAAAGCCATTTCCGCTTCCACACCGAAGCGTTCACGCAAGGTATTTTCAAGGTCAAAGCCATTCATGGGCAAGTGCTCTGCCTTGACCACAATGCGGCTTTTGTCATGGCTGAAAATGGCAGGATGCTTTTTGTTTCTGTCTGCTTCAAAGCCGAGCACACGCACATAGTTCAGCAGATGCAGTTGATTATTGAAATGCTCAAGCCTGTCGTTGAAATCTGCAAACAGAGTGTCCTTTTGCTCGGCAAGCAAGCCGATGCAGGCATCCATGGCAGACAAAAACAGATAAGACGGGCTGCTGGTTTCATACACATCCAAAAAACGGCGGATTCTGCTTTTTGCGATCGCATCACCGTTTACAAGAAGCATGGCTGTGCCTGTCGGTGACGGTAAGGTTTTGTGCAAACTGGCGATCACTGCATCCGCACCGAGATGCACAGCACTGTCAGGAAAAGCAGGATGAAAGCCGAGATGTGCGCCGTGTGCGGCATCGACAATCAAAGCCATGTTATGCGCATGCACGATTTCTGCAATCCTTTTAATGTCACTGACCACCCCGTCATAGGTCGGCGAAGTCAGAATCACCGCCTGTGCTTCGGGATTTGCGGCAATCGCTTTTTCAATATCTTCGGGAAACACACTGCCGTTGATACCGAAATCTTCATCGAAAGCGGGATACACATAAACAGGTGTTAAGTTACGCAGAAATACAGCATTGTAAACAGCTTTGTGACAATTTCGTGCAACAATGATTTTACCGCCTACCTGCGTTGCGGCACTGACGGCAGTCAGAAGTCCGGCTGTGCTTCCGTTGACAAGAAAATATGCTTCATGTGCACCATACAACGCGGCAGCCCGTTTTTGTGCTTCAAGAATGATTCCCTGCGGACAGTGCAAATCATCCGCACCGTCAATTTCGGTCAGATCACGCGCAAACAGACCGTTCATGCTGTCAAATGCGGGATTGCGTTTGTGACCGGGCATATGAAACGGATAAAGATCGCGTTCAAGAATGCGGCTGATATCATTATGTAAGGACATAAAATCCCCTCCGCCGACAGTATCCCACATTTATAAAGAAAAGTCAAGATTTTGACTTGACAGAAAGATATAAAAAATGTATAATACTGTGAAAAGGAATGAGAGAAATGAATTTTAAGGTTACAAATTGCAAGGTTTATAAAAATCGCCGTTTTTCATCGGAAACTGTTTCGGTGAAGCACGGCTCGTTTTCTGCTTTTGACATGGAAGCGGAAAAGGTGTTTTCTTTTCCCGATTGTATTGTTTTTCCCGGTTTTATCGATGCACATGTGCATCTGAGAGAGCCGGGATTTTCTTATAAAGAAACAATTTGCACCGGAACCGCAGCCTGCGCCGCAGGCGGTTATACCGAGGTCTGCTCCATGCCGAACCTGAAACCCGTTCCCGACAGCAAAGAGCATCTTCGGGAGCAGCTCGACATTATCGAAAAGGATGCCGTTATCGGTGTGCATCCATTTGCATCCATCACGGTCGGTCAATCGGGCGAATCCCTTTCCGACCTTGAAGCAATGGCAAGTGATTGCATCGGCTTTTCGGATGACGGCAAGGGTGTGCAGGATGAGGACATGATGCGCCGGGCCATGCTGAAAGCAAAGCAGCTCGGAAAAATCATCTCTGCCCACTGCGAGGTCAACGACCTGCTGCACGGCGGTTATATCCACGACGGCATTTACTGCAAGGAGCACGGACACAAGGGCATCTGCTCGGAAAGCGAATGGAAGATGATCGAGCGCGATCTGCGTCTTGCCAAGGAAACCGGCTGCAAGTATCATGTCTGCCATATTTCAACAAAAGAAAGTGTGGAGCTTATCCGCAAAGCAAAGGCGGAAGGTGTGGATGTAACATGCGAAACGGGCCCGCATTACCTTGTGCTTTGCGACAAGGATCTGCAGGAAGAAGGCCGCTTCAAAATGAATCCGCCTCTTCGCAGTGAAGAAGACAAAAAGGCTTTGATTGAAGGCATTCTTGACGGCACGATCGACATGATCGCAACCGACCATGCACCGCATTCGGCAGAAGAAAAAAGCAAGGGGCTTGCTGGAAGCATGATGGGCATTACGGGCATTGAAACCGCATTCCCGATTATGTACACACATTTTGTGAAGACAGGGCTTATCACCCTCGAAAAACTGATGGATCTGTTGCACAACAACGCAAAAAAGAGATTCGGAATCGGCACGGACATTGAAGACGGAGAAAAAGCCGATTTCACGGTCTTTGACCTGAACCAAGAATTCACGATTGACAGCAAAAACTTTGTTTCCATGGGGAAAGCCACCCCCTTTGACGGTTGGAAAGTGTACGGAAAGTGCTTGCTGACCGTTAAAAACGGCAATATCGTATGGGAGGCAGAAAGATGACAAAGCAAGGCATTTTCACCATTCTTGAAAATACAAAACTGACCGACAATGTTTACAAAATGATTTTATCGGGTGACACCTCGGCAATCACAGCACCCGGTCAGTTCATCAATATTCAGCTCGACGGTTTTTATCTTCGCCGTCCGATCTCGGTGTGCGATTGGGATGAAAATACGGTCACCATCATCTACAAGGTTGTCGGTAAAGGCACGGCTTATATGGCAACGCTGACCGCAGGCAAAGAACTTGACATTCTGTCGGGTCTCGGCAACGGCTTTGACACTTGCGCTTCGGGAGAGAATCCCGTTGTCATCGGCGGCGGTGTCGGTGTACCTCCGATGTTCGGTCTTGCCAAAGAACTGCTTAAAGAAGGCAAAAAAGTGACCGCCATTCTCGGTTTCAACACAAAAGACGAAATCTTTTACGAAGAAGAATTCAGGGCTATCGGCTGTGAAACCGTTGTAACCACCGTCGACGGCAGTTACGACATCAAAGGCTTTGTAACGGATGCTCTCAAGGACATCAACTGTTCTTACACATACGCATGCGGTCCCGAACCGATGCTCAAGGCGATTTACAATACATCAACCGTCAGCGGACAATACAGCTTTGAAGAGCGCATGGGTTGCGGTTTCGGTGCCTGCATGGGCTGTTCCTGCAAAACCAAATACGGCAACAAGCGCATTTGCAAAGACGGCCCCGTGCTCGTAAAGGAGGAGATTATATGGTAAACACAAAAGTGAATCTCTGCGGTCTGCTTCTTGACAATCCCGTCATCCCTGCAAGCGGCACCTTCGGCTACGGTTATGAATTCAACGAACTGTATGACATCAACATTCTCGGCTCGTTCTCGTTCAAAGGCACAACAAGAGACCCCCGTTTCGGCAATCCGACTCCCCGTATTGCGGAATGTGCATCGGGCATGCTCAATGCTGTAGGACTTCAGAATCCCGGTGTTGAAAAGGTCATCAGCGAAGAACTTCCGAAACTGAAAGAATGCTTCCATAAACCCGTGGTTGCCAATGTCAGCGGTTTTTCGCTGGACGAATATGTTGAAGTTTGCGAAAAACTCGATAAAGAAGAACAGGTCGGCATTCTCGAAGTCAACATCAGCTGTCCCAATGTGCACGGCGGTGGTATGAGCTTCGGCACAAGCTGTGAAAGTGCAGCAGAAGTCACAAAGGCTGTCAAGGCTGTCACAACCAAACCGGTTGTCATCAAGCTCAGCCCAAATGTAACGGACATTGTTTCCATTGCAAAGGCTTGTGAAGAAGCGGGTGCAGACGGCATCAGCATGATCAACACCCTGATGGGTATGCGCATTGACCTGAAAACAAGAAAGCCCGTCATCAAAAATAAAACAGGCGGCTATTCGGGCCCTGCCATTCTGCCCGTTGCACTGCGTATGGTATACAGCGTATACGAAGCCGTCAATATTCCGATCATCGGCATGGGCGGCATTTCCACGGCAGAGGATGTCATTGAAATGATGCTTGCAGGTGCAACGGCGGTTGAAGTCGGTGCCGCAAATCTCATCGACCCCTTTGCAAGCAAGAAAATCGTGGAAGACCTTCCCGTGGTCATGGAAAAATACGGCATCAATAATTTAACAGATATAATAGGAGGCGCTCACTAATGGGTAAAGACGTAATCATTGCATGCGATTTCAGCAGCAAACAGGCTTGTCTTGATTTTCTGGACAAGTTCACAGAAGAAAAACCGTTTGTAAAAATCGGTATGGAGCTTTTCTATGCGGAAGGTCCGTCCATCGTAAAGGCAATCAAGGAAAGAGGACACAAAATTTTCCTCGACCTGAAACTGCACGATATTCCCAACACCGTTATGAAAGCCATGAACGTGCTTTCCAACCTCGACGCCGACATCTGCAATCTGCACGCAGGCGGCACAAAGGCCATGATGGAAGCCGCTATCAAAGGTCTGACAAGACCCGACGGCACCCGTCCCCTGCTGATTGCCGTAACGCAGCTTACAAGCACCTCGCAGGAAGCCATGACCGCTGACCTGCTGATTGACCGTCCCATTGACGAAGTGGTTATGCACTATGCAAAGAATGCCGCTGATGCAGGTCTTGATGGTGTTGTGTGCTCTCCGCTGGAGGCAGGCAAAGTTCATGCACTCTGCGGTGAAAAATTCCTCACCGTGACCCCCGGTGTCCGTTTTGCAGACGGTGACGTGGGCGATCAGAAGCGTGTTATGACCCCTGCACAGGCAAAAGAGATCGGTTCCGACTACATTGTTGTCGGCAGACCCATCACCGCCGCAGAAGACCCCGTTGCCGCTTACAGACGTTGCTGCAACGAATTCATCGGTTAAAATAAAAAGAATATATCGGATAAGGAGTAAACAAAAATGAGTATTGAAAGAACCGTAGCAGAAGCCCTGCTTTCCATCAAGGCAGTATTTTTCCGTCCGCAGGAGCCCTTCACATGGGCATCAGGCATCAAGAGCCCTGTATATTGCGACAACCGCCTGATTCTCACCGCACCCGAACAGAGAAACATTGTTGAACAGGCTATTGCAGATACCGTCAAGGCAGAATACCCCGAAGCAGAGGTGCTTATGGGTACAAGCACCGCAGGTATTGCACATGCAGCCATTGCCGCTTCCATTCTTAATATGCCCATGGGTTATGTGCGCGGCAGCAGCAAGGATCACGGCAGACAGAACCGCATCGAAGGCAAGCTGGAAGCCGGACAGAAGGTTGTTGTTATTGAAGATCTCATTTCCACAGGCGGCAGCGTTATCGATGTTGTGGATGCTCTGCGTGAAGCAGGTGCAGAGGTACTCGGCATCGTCAGCATCTTCACCTACGGCATGCAGAAGGGTCTTGACCGCCTTGCAGCCGCAAACGTAAAGAACGTTTCCCTTACCAACTTCGACACCATTGCAAAAGTGGCTGCCGAAACCGGTTATATTGCCGACAGCGACATTGCAAAGCTGCTGAAATTCCGTGATAACCCCTCGGATGAAAGCTGGATCGGAGCATAAAATATGAGAAGTCTGATTGATATTCTCGATCTCTCTGTCGATGAGATCGATGAGCTCATTGAAACAGGTCTTGACATCATTGCCAATCCTGCAAAATATGCCCACAAGTGCGACGGCAAAAAGCTGGCTACCCTGTTTTATGAACCGTCCACAAGAACCAGACTGAGCTTTGAAGCAGCTATGCTCGAGCTTGGCGGCAGTGTGCTCGGCTTTTCGGAGGCCAATTCCTCATCCGCAGCCAAGGGTGAAAGTGTTGCCGACACCGCACGCACCGTCAGCTGCTATGCCGACATCATAGCCATGCGCCATCCCAAGGAGGGTGCTCCTCTTGTTGCCGCAAGAAAGAGCCTGATTCCCGTGATCAACGCAGGTGACGGCGGTCACAACCACCCGACACAGACTCTGACCGACCTTCTCACGATCAAAAGAGAAAAAGGTACCTTCGACAATCTGACCATCGGTCTTTGCGGTGACCTGAAGTTCGGCAGAACCGTGCATTCGCTCATCAGCGCCATGTCCAGATACAAGAATGTGAAATTCGTGCTCATCAGTCCTCAGGAGCTGAAAATTCCCGAATATGTCCGTCAGGAATATCTGCTTGACAAGGGTATTGATTTTGTGGAAACGACAGACCTTGTCGGCGTGATGCCTGAGCTCGACATTCTTTATATGACCCGTGTGCAGAAAGAACGCTTCTTCAACGAAGCCGATTATCTGCGCCTGAAAGACAGCTATATTCTGACACTTGATAAAATGAAGAATTCCAAGCCCGATCTTGCGGTTTTGCATCCCCTGCCGAGAGTCAATGAAATAGCGGTTGAAATCGATGATGATCCGCGTGCTTGCTATTTCAAACAGGTATTCAACGGCAAAATCATCCGAATGGCACTCATCATGAAACTGCTGGAGGTAGAGTAAAATGATCATCAATCCCATCACAAACGGCATTGTGCTCGACCATATCAAGCCCGGCGGTGCCATGCACATCTACAATGTTCTGAAACTCGGCAATCTCGGCTGTACGGTTGCCATGATCATGAATGCAGACAGTGTAAAAATGGGCAAGAAGGACATTGTTAAAATTTTTGACCTGATTGACATCAATCTTGACATTCTCGGTTACCTGGATCCCGGCATCACCGTCAGCATCATCCGTGAAGGCGTGCTTGCAAAGCGTATTCATCTTGAACTTCCCGACGAAGTACATGATGTGATCAAGTGCCGCAATCCGCGTTGCATCACCTCCATTGAGCAGGAGCTGCCGCAGATTTTCAGGCTGACCAACCGCGAACAGCGCACTTACCGCTGCATTTACTGCGAAAGCAAGGCAAAGGACAACTGAAATGAATGAAAAAACAGCGTACACTCCCGACAAAGGAATGTACGCTGTAAATTTTTGAAATTTTTGTCTTATTTTTTCTCTATCAATTTTAAAATATCACCGACGGTCTTTCCCGTTACGATGGTAAGCTCGGGAATGGTGACATTGAATTCTTCTTCAATGGCAACCGCCATATCCACCATTTCAAGGGATGTAAGCCCGAGGTCACCGCGAAGATCCGTATTTTCGGTAATATTATCAACATCTCCCGGCACATAAGCCGACAGTATTTCCTTCACCTTTTGCAACATAAAACATGCCTCCATGTATAATTATATACATTTTAATAGATTTTTTACATTCAGTCAATTGACATTTTTCTCATTTGTGTTATAATTGTTACATGGTGTACTTATTTAAGGAGAGAAACCATGGCAGAACACAAGGAATACAGTTGCATACGCAAAACAAAAAAGGCATTGGCAGACAGCCTTGCGCACCTTGCACAGGAAAAGCCGCTGAACAAAATCACGGTCAAGGAGGTCTGCGCAGGCGCACAGCTCAGCCGCAATGCATTTTATACACACTATCCCGACATCAACGGTCTGGTGGAGGATATTGAAAATCAGATGCTTGTCCGCGTACAGACCATTCTGGACGAGTTTGTGGACGGTGAATTTCCGCACAATATGCTCGTTTCCTTACAGCGGCTTCTTTCCATGCTGTCTGAAAATAAGGAACAGACACTCATGCTGATTGACAATTCCAACTCCACCTCATTTCTCGCACGCATGAAAGAAAGTTTAGGCTCGTTTTTCTTTGGTTATTTTCGTGATTTCAACACCGCAGGTTTTGAAAGGACTTATGAGTATTTCTATGTCTTTATTGCTGAAGGTATGATCGGAATGCTGCACAGATGGCTCGAGAACCCCGAGAACATGAGCAAGGAAATGTTTGCATACATGAGCTATGTTATGATACAACGTCTTGTTAAAATTGAACAGTAAAAAAGAGGGTGATTGGCTTATCCGTCACCCTCTTCTCTTTTTTTGCGGCCTTCGTCAAAGCCCGAAAGTCCGAGATCCTCATGCGTGGAATGCCCGAAGGACACCACGGCTTTGCCGTATTTTTTACGAAGAACGGACATGGTATCTTCAATTCTCTCCTGCCGTTCGCTTTTTTCAGATTCACCGAACAGACTTCCCTGCAGATATGCATCGTCTGCATCCATCAGTTCTGCGCCCGTGACCCCCAACAGGCGGATCGGCTTGCCGACACTCCAGTTTGCAAGCACAAGACCGAGTGCAACCTCGGTGATTTCCCGTTGCAGCCAGGTCGGCTGCAGCAGGGTTTTCTGTCGGGAAATGGTTTTGAAATCATGATCGCGGATCTGCACCTGCACACAGGTGCATTTTTTGTTTTCATCGCGAAGCCGCACGGCAACGGATGCGGACAAAGCCGACAAGGCAGACTTGATTTCCGACAAAGCGGTCAGATCCCTTGAAAATGTCATGGAATTGCCGACGGATTTGACCTCACGCTTTTCAAAATAAGACCGTACAGAATCGTGATCCTGCCCGTTTGCCGCCTGCCACAACGAAAGCCCCTGCTTGCCGAGCAGATGCGACAGCTGTTCAGGTGTTGCTTTTGCCAGTTCTCCGATGGTGTAAATACCTGCTTTTTTCAGCTTTGCTGCAGTAGATGCACCGACAAACAAAAAATTTTCAACAGGCTGACTATATAATATTGTATCTATATTTTCAGGTGTGATACAAGTTGTGGCATTCGGTTTTTTATAGTCACTTCCCATTTTTGCAAACACCTTGCAAAAGCTGACACCGATGGATACCGTAACACCGACTTCCTGCTGAATGCGCAGGCGGATGGTATCTGCCAGTTCTTCGGGTGTCATATTGAACAGAGCAAGACTGCCCGTCACATCAAGATAGGATTCATCTATACTGAACGGCTCCACAAGGTCCGTATAATCCAGGTATATCTCATTGATTTTTTTTGAGATGCGCATGTATTGCTCATGATGCGGAGACACGGTTACGAGAGAAGGACATTTGCGGAATGCGGAATACACGGTTTCGGCAGTTACAATGCCGTATTTTTTTGCCTTTTCATTTTTTGCAAGAATAATACCGTGCTTTTTCTCGGGATCGCCTGCCACCGCCATGGGCACTTCGCGCAAGGAAGGATTGATAAGCTCCTCGCATGAGGCAAAAAATGCATTGCAATCACTATGAAAAATCACTCGCGAGCGGCTCAAAAAAATCCCTCCTTTATTTAACTTCCGCTTGCAGTATACAACAAAAACAACAGTTTTGCAAGAAAAATCTGAACATTTGTTCATGCTTTTTTTTTCAGTGAAAAAGTTTCACTGAAAAAAAGCCTATAATATAGTGAAATTTACACAAATAATGCTTGACATTTTTTTACAACTGTTATATAATGACCCCAAAGGAGTGATTTAAAATGAAGAAAATTATTGCACTTGTCCTGTCTGTTGTCATGATGTTCAGCTGTCTTGGCATTGTTGCTTCCGCAACCAATGTTGTGGGTAAAAGTTGTGCTCCCCTCGGCAAGCCCGAATGCACTACCGCTTGCCCGAAGCCGGAACGTCCCACCTGCCCCACCAAGCCCGAATGCACCACAAAAGAAGAGTGCACCACCATCATCAACAATGTAACCAACGTTACGAACAACAACATCACCATTATGCCCGAAGAAGATCCTTCTACTCTTCTCGGCTTCCTGTACAGAGTCATCAAGACTGTTGTTCCTTATCTGTACAAGATTCTTTCTCTGCTCAACATTGAAATTTCCTTCGGTGGCAACAACGCCAACTGTGACAACTGCGGCAGCAGCAACGGCTGCAACTGCGGTAACGATGACGATGTGAACGATGACTACATCATTGTAATTCCCAGCGTTCCTTCCGTTGAAGAACCCACCGGCGGTGTAAGCGGTGATTCCGATTCTGCTGATTCCGACTCTGCTGATTCTGATTCCGATTCCATGGACAGCATCCTCGGCGGTCTGTTCGGCGACCTGTTTGCATAAGAACTGAAAAGCATAAAGAGATCGTGCCTGCACGGTCTCTTTTTTTTGCTTTAATTTGCTTGCATTTTGATTCTTCCCTGTGCTACAATGAAAACAACAATAAGAGGGAGGCAACACAATGATTTTTATCAATGTAAAACAGAATCCGTCCGTTTATGCTGACGGCTTGCATGATGACACAAAGGCACTGCAGGAATGCATTGACATGGCAAAAAACGGCGGTACGGTCTATTTTCCTGACGGCACCTATCTTCTTTCCGCATCTCTTATTTTTTATTCCAATCAGCATCTGAAGCTTTCTGACAATGCGGTTTTGCTGCGCAGCACAACAAGCGAGCCGATGACAAGATATCTTCTCGCATCTTATTCCGAGCCTGCATGGGACAGTTACAGCGGTACACATGATGTTATTATTTCGGGCGGTGTTTTTGACGGCAATGCACAAACCACGGAAAAATCGACCCTGCTGAATACCGTGCACTGCAGCAACATTCTGATTGAGGGCTGCAAATTCAGACATTGCTCACGCTGGCATTTCATTGAAATCAATTCCAGCACCAACACAACCGTCAGAAACTGTTATTTTGACGGTCCGTCCTATACCGAAATCAACGAGGAGCTTTTCAATGAGCAGATTCAACTTGACCTTGCACGTGACGGCTCGTACGGTCCTGTTTACAACTGCGACGGCACGCTCATTGATTTCTGCTGTGACGACACCGTTTGCAGAAATATTGTGATTGAAAACAATATTTTCAAATGTGCAGGCTTCCCTGCCATCGGTCACCACGGCAACTGCGATCATAATCATATTACGATCCGAGGCAACATTTTTGAGGGCCCGTCAGGCACATTCGGCAAGAGCCGTGGCTACATCTTTTTCAGACCCGATGTGTATGCCGTGAATGTGGAAAACAATATTTTTATCGCACCGCAAGAAAATGACGAACCAAACATCGGAATTATTGCCGAAAACGAAGATAAAACCGCTTTTACAGCCGCAAACAATATCTTTATCGGTCATTTTGACGATTACTTTGTAGGCGGCATAACAGAAAACAACAATGAAATAAAATAACGCAAGCAAAAGGAACAGCCCCGATGTACAGATGTATATCGGGGCTGCGCTCATATTTTTTATTCAAGCTCAAATGCGCCGGTGTAAAGACGGTAATAGGTGCCTTTTTCGGTGATGAGCTTTTCGTGGTTGCCGCGTTCAATGATTCTGCCGTGGTCAAGCACCATGATGGCATCAGAGTTTTTGACCGTGGACAGACGGTGCGCAATCACGAAAACGGTTCTTCCCTTCATGAGTGCATCCATTCCCTGCTGCACAAGCAGCTCGGTACGGGTATCAATGGAAGAAGTTGCTTCGTCAAGGATCATAACGGGCGGATCGGCAACGGCGGCACGGGCAATGGAAATCAGCTGTCGTTGTCCCTGCGAAAGATTCGCACCGTTGGAGGTGAGCATTGTATTGTAGCCGTCGGGAAGTCTTTTGATAAACGAATGCGCATTGGCAAGCTTTGCGGCATTGATGCATTCCTCATCCGTGGCATCAAGCTTGCCGTAACGGATGTTATCCATCACCGTACCCGTGAACAGGTTGGTATCCTGCAGAACCACACCGAGGCTTCGTCTTAAATCGGCTTTTTTTATCTTGTTGATATTGATACCGTCATAACGGATCTTGCCGTCTGCGATATCATAGAAGCGGTTGATGAGGTTTGTGATGGTGGTTTTGCCTGCGCCCGTGGCACCGACAAAGGCGACCTTCTGACCGGGCTTGGCATAAACATCTACATTATGCAAAACCGTCTTTTCTCCGTCATAGGAGAAATCGACATTGTCAAGCACCACATCACCGCGAAGCAGTGTATAGGTCACCGTTCCGTCTGCGGCATGCGGATGCTTCCATGCCCATTTACCCGTTCGTTCCTCGCATTCGACGATCTTGCCGTTTTCTTCACGGCAGTTGACGAGCGTGACATAGCCGTTATCAACCTCAGACTCTTCATCAAGAAGACTGAAAATACGCTGTGCGCCAGCCATTGCCATGGCAATGGAGTTGATCTGCTGCGAAGCATTGTTGACATTGCCCGTAAACTGCTTGCACATGCCGAGATAGGTTGCAACAACGGAAATGGCAAGCGGTGCAGTGAGTGTGCCGGCTGTCACAAGATTCTGAATGGAGATGTTGGCATTGCTGCCGGTGGTGATCAGCATACCGCCGACAAAAGCAGTCAGAACATACAGGATGTTACCGATGTTGTTCATAACAGGGCCGAACACGTTGGCAAACTTGTTTGCGGTTTCCATATTTCGGAACAGCTCTTCATTCACCTTGTCAAAACCCTGCTTGGAGGCTTCCTCGTGATTGAACACCTGCACAACCTTCTGACCGTGCATCATTTCTTCCACGAAGCCCTCGACCTTGCCGACTGACTGCTGCTGCTTCATAAAGTATTTAGCGGAGTTTCCGCCGACACGCTTGGTCACCTGTGACATGGCAATGACACCGACAAAGACAACAAGCATCAGTGTAATGCTGAAATAGGACATAATACACAACAGCACGGCAACCGTGATAACAGCCTGAAAAATGCTCGGAATGCTCTGCGAAATGAGCTGACGGAGTGTGTCGATATCATTGGTGTAATGGCTCATGATATCACCATGGGTGTTGGTATCAAAATACTTGATCGGCAATGATTGCATTCTGTCAAACAGGCGAAGACGCATTTTGTGCAAAAAGCCTTGGGTCATAATGGCAACCAGTCTTGCCTGCACGCCGGCACAGATGACACCTGCAAGCAGAATGCATGCCATGATGCCGACCGTTTTCAGCACATCGGGACTGATGGCTTCCCATGCCGCCATGGCTCCGATCTCTCTGCCGAGGGCCAGACCGTCCAGTATATAGCTTGTGATGCTTTCAATAAACACCGCAGGCATAACACCGATGACGGCATTGAGGACAACGCAAACAAGAATGGCAACGAGCATCACGGGGTAATCCTCCCAGAGATACTTCAGCAGTCTGCCGATGAGCTTGGGATCCATTTTCGGCTTGCCGTGTGCACCGGGGGGCATTTTTCCGCCGTGACCGCCACGCATGGCATTTCCCATCGGTTTACTCATTGTCCTCACCTCCCTTGATCTGCGAATAATAAACTTCCTTGTATATTTCATTGCCGGCAAGCAGTTCCTCATGTGTGCCGATACCGTCAATCTTACCGTTTTCCATCACGATAATGCGGTCTGCATCCTGCACCGAGGAAATGCGCTGTGCAATGATAAGCTTTGTGGTACCCGGAATTTCACTCTTGAATGCGGCACGAAGCAAGGCATCGGTCTTTGTGTCAACCGCTGAGGTCGAGTCGTCAAGAATCAGAATTTTCGGTTTTTTCAGCAAGGCTCTTGCAATACAAAGGCGCTGCTTCTGACCGCCCGAAACATTGCTGCCGCCTTGCTCAATGTAGGTATCATAACGATCGGGGAAGCTTTCAATAAATTCCGAAGCCTGCGCAAGCTTGCAGATGCGTTCAAGCTCGGCATCGGATGCATCGGGGTTGCCCCAACGCAGATTTTCCTTGATCGTGCCCGAAAACAGCACATTCTTCTGCAGCACAACGGCAACCTGATCGCGAAGCGTGGTCAGGTCGTAATCCCTTACATCCACACCGCCAACCCTGACACTGCCCTCGGTGACATCATACAGACGGGAAATGAGCTGTATAAGCGTGGTTTTACTCGACCCCGTACCGCCGATGATACCGATGGTTTCACCGCTTCTGATATGCAGGTCAATGCCTTCCAGCGCAAAAACCTCTGCTTTTGCGGAATACTTGAAGCTGACATTTTCAAAGGTGATGCTACCGTCCTTGACCTCAGTGACGGCATCTTCAATCTGCTTGATGTCGCTTTCCTCGTCAAGCACTTCCACAATACGCTTTGCGGATGCAACGGAAATGGTGATCATAACAAAGATCATGGAGAGCATCATCAGTGACATGAGAATCTGCATGGAATAGGTCAGCATGCTCGCAAGGGTGCCGACCTCAAGATATGTACCGCCCGTGGACACAACAAGATAGGAGGTAAACACACACAGCAGGATCATGGATGTATACACAGCCGTCTGCATAAAGGGATTGTTGAGGGCAACAAATTTTTCTGCTTTGGTGAAAACCTCGGCAACACCGCCCGAAGCGGCATTGAATTTTTCTTTTTCGTGCTCTTCACGAACAAAGCTCTTGACAACACGCATCCCCTTGATGTTTTCCTGAATGGAATTGTTGAGGGTATCATAGCGTTTGAATGCCTTTTTGAACAAGGGCATGGCTTTGTAAATAACGAAGCCCAGACCGAACGCAAGCAGCGGAATGGTGCAGCAGAAAATAAAAGCGAGCTTTTTGCCGACCACAGCACCCATGACGGTTGCAAAAATCAGCATCAGAGGTGCGCGCACGGCAACGCGGATGATCATCATAAACGACATCTGCACATTGGTTATATCGGTTGTCATTCTTGTGACAAGCGAGGATGTGCTGAAGCGGTCGATGTTGGAGAAGGAGAAGCCCTGCACTCTGTAGAACAGATCCTTGCGCAGATTCTTGGCAAAGCCCGAAGATGCGGTGGCACAGGTAATACCTGCCAGTGCACCGAACGCAAGCGATATGAGTGCCATCAGCACAAGAATCAGACCGTACTTTGTAATCTGCTTCATATCGGTGCCTGCTTCAATGGCATTGATAAGCTCTGCGGTGATCATCGGAATAATACACTCACAGCTGACCTCACCGATCATCAGAATCGGTGTCAGAATGGCATATTTTTTGTATTCACGGATGCTTTTTGCTAATTTTTTAATCATTTCCGTTCCCCCTTTTCTTTCTCTCTTCGGCAAGATCAATGCCGAAATTTGCAAGAATTTTATCAAGATAAAGCTGCAGCTGATGCATATCCTCATCAGAGAAGCCTTTGAGTGCCTGCTTTTCAACCTGATCAATATGCTGTCGCATCTGCTCGTCATAGCAGCGTGCTTTGTCCGTCACACAAAGCCGTTTATAGCGCTTGTCATTTTTTGCAGGCAAGCATTCAATGAATCCTTTTGCTTCCAAACGGGATATTAGCCCCGAAACGGTTGCATGCGACAATTCTAAATGATTTTCAATGTCTTTCTGAAAAACATCCTTGTCAGTGTTGCGGTTGATGTAATGCAAAACAAAAATCTGCGCCGAGGTCAGCTCCATTTCCTGCACACGGGTGTTGATCTGCTGATCGATTGCCGTGTGAATCATACGAACCATCGGCCCGATATGTGTAAGCCCCTGCATAAGTACCTCCTTAATTAGGTCGCTTGCTACATATTAACACAAGTCATCTGCTGACACAAGATGCAAATCAAACAAGTATTGTATATTTTCTGCTGTTTCTTTTGTAAGGTTTTTCAAAACAGAAAAATCGGGCACCGACGGCACCCGAAAAATCATTATTTTTAAAGATCCTTAATCATTTCACGATAGAACAAAACAGCAGGTACAAGTGAGTCAAAATTCACATTTTCGTTCTTATTATGGAAGGTGCCGATCTGTGCAAATGTCATTCTTACGGGACTCATGCGGATGCAGTTTTTTGCAAAGCCCACGAAATGCCGTGCATCCGTGTTACCGACAATGGGATACGGTACGGCAATGAGATCGCCGAAGACCTTGTTTGCAATTTTTTCGGTCTTTCTGAAGCCCTCTCCGTCCAGCGGTTCCACACCGTCTGCCACACGGCGGCCGATTTCTTTGACGGCAATGTCATTCTTTTCGGCATATTCCTTAAACAAACGAACAGCCTCTTCGAGATCGTCACACTGATTGCAGGAAACCACGGCAACGGCAGGAGCAAAGCCTGCCTTGACATCAGCCGTCACCTTTGCACTTGCAGGCACGAACGAAACGCACGGACCGAACATGGCTTTAAAGCCGGGCAGGAGCTTGGAAAGCAGTGCAATCAGCGGTTTTTCAAAGCGGTCGATATTGGCAATCATTTTATCGGCAGGTGCAGGAAGATACGGCGCCACACGCATAAGCAGCTCACGAAGCTCAGGTGTCAGCTTCTGTTTGCCGAGCGAGGGTGCTTTTCGGGTCACAAACTCGGAAAGATTGGTCAGCGCATTCTTGCCCTTGCCGGCTTTTGCTTCAATGAGAAAACGCACGGATGAACGTTCGCAGATGCCGATGGCAAGCAGATCTTTCTTGAGCATGGGAAGCGGACTTTCAAGCACGGCACCACCCTCATCGATGACAAGACCGACCGTAACACCGTTGTCCTTGAGCCACTGCACGGCATTGGGAGCACCATCCCCTGCCACTTCCTCGGAGAAAGAAGAAAGAATATAGACATCCTTTTCGGGGACATAATTTTCATTAAGCAGGCTTTCAACCGCTTCTAAAATGGCACAGAAAGAGCTTTTGGTGTCCACTGCACCTCTGCCCCAGATCTTACCCTCGGCAAGAATGCCGTCAAAGGGGGGATATTTCCATTCACCGTCCGCAGGCACGACATCGGAATGCGACATCAGCACAAGGGCATCGTCTGCATTCTTACCCTTCCATTTCAGAAAAATACAGCCCTCGACCTGCAGATCCTCGCACTGTGAGAAAATCAGCGGGAAGCGCTTTTGCAGATAATTCATATAATCAACAAAGGTCTGCTCATCACGGTAGCCGTCAAATGAAACGGTTTTGCAACGGATCATATCCGCCAGGGTTTTGCCGTATCTTGCCGCATCGGGCTTAAAAACTGTATTGGAATCTGACATAATTTTTACTCCTGTGTTTTCTTTTGATAAATGGTATCAAATCCTACGGCAAAAGTCAACAAAATAAATCAGAAAATCAGCTGTCAATTGGTGCAAATTAAAAAAATGCAAGCAAAAAGTCGAAAGAGGTCTTGCAATCAAGATTATATATGTGTAAAATAGATGTATTATGATTGAGGAGGTTTCCACCATGCCCGAATACACAGATAACTTTGAAACCATACCTGTAGGTTCCCTCGGTATCATCGCGACCCCCGGTTGTGAAGAGCTTGCCAAGAAGATTGACGAATATCTTGTCACATGGCGCCAAAAGCGCGAAAGCGAACACACAGGCAGCCTTGCATTTGCAGGTTATATGCGCGACTCTTATCTGATTGATTGTGACTTCAGCCGTTTCGGCTCCGGCGAAGGCAAAGCCACCATTCACGAAACCGTTCGCGGCAGTGACCTCTTCATCATCTGCGATGTGTTTAATTACGGTATTGAATACAATATTGCAGGCCACAGAGTTTTCATGAGCCCCGATGATCATTTTGCAAACCTCAAGCGTGTCATCGGCGCAACAGCAGGCAAAGCAAGACGCATCACCGTTATCATGCCCATGCTGTATGAAGGCAGACAGCACAAGCGTGTAGCCCGTGAATCCCTTGACTGTGCAATCGCTCTGCAGGAGCTTGTCAATCTCGGTGTTGACAACATCCTTACCTTCGATGCCCATGACCCCAGAGTGCAGAACGCAATCCCCATGAAGGGCTTCGAAAATGTTTATACCACCTATCAGATGATCAAGTCCATGGTCAACAACATTGACGATTTCAAGATTGACAAGGACAACCTGATGATCATCTCCCCCGACGAGGGCGGCACCAACAGAGCCATCTACTACTCCTCCGTGCTCGGTCTTGACCTCGGCATGTTCTACAAGCGCCGTGACTATTCCCGTGTTGTCAACGGCAGAAACCCCATCATTGCGCATGAATTCCTCGGCAACAATGTTGAAAACCGCGATGTCATCGTTGTGGACGATATGATTTCCTCGGGTGAATCCATGCTTGATGTTGCCAAGCAGCTCAAGGCTATGAAAGCCCGCCGCATTTTCCTTTGCTCCGCTTTCGGTCTGTTCTGCAACGGTCTTGACAAGTTTGATGCAGCGTTTGAAGCAGGTCTTATTGACCGTGTATTCACCACCAACCTTGTTTATCGCATGCCCGAACTGCTTGAACGCAAGTGGTTCTGTGAAGTGGATATGTCCAAGTATATCTCGCTCATTATTGATGCACTCAATCACGATATGTCTATCAGCAAGCTCCTCAATCATGCTGACAGAATCCGCAACTTCCTTGACAGCAAGGGCTATCACATCGAAATCAAATCCGAATAATCAGAATAGACAAAAAACACAGAGGCAGACCGTGCGAACCGCGACTGCCTCTTTTTTCAAAGGAGAATGAAAATGAACAGAATCTCTTTGGTCAATACAAAGCAAGGCTCCGCATCCGTACATCGTTTTTCAAACGGCAATGCACTGCCTCTGATGCAGGTTCCCTTCGGCATGGTCAGCTTCTGCCCGCAGACGGACGAGCATCTTCGTTGGTATTATCATCCGTCCCACCGCTCTCTGATGGGTATTCGTATTACCCATCAGCCCAGCCCCTGGATCGGTGACCACGGTGCAATCTGCATCATGCCGCAGAAAACAAAACCCGTGCTTGACTGTGAGGATCGTTGGTCAGGCTTCCGTCCCGAGCAAGCAATTATGCAGCCGCATTACATGAAATTCCGTTATCTTCGTTCACGCTGCGATATGGAGCTGACGCCCACCATGCGCGGTGCAGCACTGCGTTTTGCATTCGATGAAGCAGAAGACAACTATATCTCATTCCTGTCCGTGCGTGACCGATGCTTCTTCAGCTTCGATGCCGAAAACAACATCGTTTCCGGCTGGACACAGCAAAGCTGTTCGGGCAGACCTGTCAACTTCAAGCAGTATTTTGTTGTGCGTTTTGAAGACGGCTGTATTGACAAAAACGGTACGCTGATTTCCGAAAATGACAAAAACTTCCTCGGCAATGCCGTGGACGGCGAAAACACCGCCCTGCACCTGAAGCTCAGCGGCAAAACCGCAAATGCCGTGCTTGCCATTTCATGGATCGGCTATACAATGGCAACTGAAAGCATCAAAAGAGAGCTTGACGGCAGAAGCTTTGAGGAAATCAAGGCAGAAGCAGAAGCACTTTGGGAAGAACGACTTGCCTGCATTGACATTGAAGCCAAGGACGAAAAGCAGGAAAAGACCTTCTATTCCTGCCTGTACAGAGCATTCCTCTATCCGCACCGCTGTGACGAGGTGGATGCAGAGGGCAAAACCGTGCACTATTGTCCGCATGATGCATCGGTCAGAGAAGGCATCCGTTACACCGACAACGGCTTCTGGGATACATTCCGCACCTGCTATCCGTTCTATTCGCTCGTTTGTCCCGATGAATATGCCGAAATGTGCCGTTCTTTCCTGCGTGATTATGACGAATGCGGTTGGCTGCCGCGTTGGATTGCACCCGGTGAGGTCGGCTGCATGCCGTCCACACTGATTGATGCCGTGCTTGCCGATGCCTGTGTCAAGGGCATTCTCAACAAGGATGAAATTCGCGCCTGCCTGAATGCGATGATCAAACACGCAACCACAAATGCCCCCGAACCGCGTTACGGCAGAAACGGTGCTGAAAGCTACTGTAGGCTCGGCTATGTGCCCTATGATGAGCACAATGAAAGTGTCAACCTGACACTCGATGCCGCGTACGGTGATTTCTGCATTGCGCAGATTGCCGCACTGCTCGATGAAAAAGAGATTGAAAAAGAATACAGACAGCGTGCATTGAACTATAAAAATCTTTATGATGCCGAAACCACCTTTATGCGTGCAAGACACACCGACGGCACATTCCGCCCCGACTTCAATCCGTTCAAATGGGGACTTGACTATACCGAGGGTAGCGCATGGCAGAGCACCTTTGCCGTGCAGCATGACCCGGAAGGCTTTGCTTCTCTGTTCGGCGGTACAGAGAGTGTTCTCAAAAAGTTAGACGAGCTGTTCAGCACCCCGCCATATTACATCGACAATGCCTACAACTGCGAAATCCACGAAATGACGGAAATGGCAGCCGTTGATTTCGGTCAGTGTGCAATTTCAAATCAGCCGTCCTTCCACTTCCCCTACTTCTTCGCTCTTTACGGTCAGCCTGAAAAAACGGCATATTGGGTCGAAAAAATGTGCAACGAGGTATTTTCTTACGAGGATGACGGCTTCCCCGGTGACGAGGACAACGGCTCGATGGCACTGTGGTATGTTTTCAGTACACTCGGATTGTATCCGTTCTGCCCCGGCAAAGCGGAATATGTCAAAACAAAGCAGCTCGTCAGGAGTGCAAAAATAAACGCCAAGGAATTTGATCCCGAAAAATTCGGAACGATTATTGCACATGAGGATTTGTTATAATCATCAAATATACAATATTTGCAAATTATTTGCACATAAGATGCACATATTTTCATTGACTTTTTGAACAATATTAAATATAATATTATCAGGAGGTGTTCTTATGAGCAATGTTAATGTAACAATACGAATGGATGAAAACTTAAAAAAACAGGCCGACACTCTTTTCGGAGAACTTGGTCTTAATCTTTCAACAGCCTTTAATATTTTTGTCCGTCAGGCTGTTCGCGAACAATCCATTCCGTTTATAATTGCAAATCGTCAACCAAACGCAGAAACTCTTGCAGCAATTGAAGAGGTGCAAAAAATGAAAGCAGATCCCTCGCTTGGTAAATCCTATACAGATGTCAGCCAGATGATGGAGGATCTTTTGGCATGATTTATACTGTCAGACCGTCAGGTCAATTTCGAAAAGACTTAAATCTTTTGCAAAAACGTGGATATAATCTTGATTTACTGACAGAAATCATTCAATGCCTCGCAGAGGGGCAATCTTTGCCTGCCAAAAACCGCGATCATGCACTTTCCGGTAATTTTGCAGGATGCAGAGAATGTCATATTGCCCCTGATTGGCTTCTTATATATGAAATATCCGACAATGAGTTGTTCCTTTATCTCACAAGAACCGGCACACACAGCGACTTATTCAGATAATCTCATTCCAATGCGGACAATTTTTCTGTCCGCATTATTTTTTTTGAACCTTTTGATACTCTTTTCGGTCTTTATTTATGAAAGCGCTTTTATATGACAAAAAAGGAGGTGGATATATGGATATATTTGAAGCTTTGCTTAGAAAAAATATGGTTTCATTGGAGCGATTCATCCGTTTTCGCGTTTCCGACCAACATGATGCACAGGATATTTTTCAGGAAACCTGTATTGCTGCTTACAAAAACTTTCGGCAACTGAAAAACACAGATGCATTCAAAGGCTGGCTTTTGCGTATTGCTGCAAACAAATGCAACGATTATTACAGCAAAAAAGCAAAGACACAGCAGTTGGAGGATTCTTTTTCGTATTTTTCATGGGCAGAAACACCAATAGAACGACAAGCAAGGGAAACGGTGATTGAAACACTGAAAAAGTTACCCGAAAAGGACAGGCAGATTCTGTACTTATTCTATTTTTGTGCGTTTTCGCAGGAACAAATTGCCGGAAAACTGAACATCCCCGTCGGCACGGTCAAAAGCAGATTGCATTATGCAAAACAGAATTTCAAATCCGTATATCCCGACCGATTCAGACCGAAAGGAGAAAAACAAATGAAAAAACTACCCGATGTTTTACCGTTTTATACAATTGAAAAATCAGACTTACCGCCTTTTGAGGTACGTTGCGAGGAGCTGCGAGGATTCTGCATTCTGTTGGAAGTCGGCAAACACACCACATGGGGCTGCTACGAGCAACCGCACAAAGCATTGACCCAATACACATCTGCCAATGTAATGCAAAAAGCAGAAATTCACGGCATACAGGGTGTTGAAATCGTAGCCGAAGAACACATTCCGACGGCAGACGGAAAAGAAAGAATAACGCAACGGCAATATGTGGCACAATTGACCGACTCACATTGCCGTTACCTTGCGGAAAGCCACATCGAAAACGGTGTCAAACGATTATTTACATTCCTCGATCATGATATTTTTGATATCAACTGGGGATTGGGTAAGGATAACTGCGGATTTGAAACCAACATGACAAGCAAAGGAATTATATCAAAAAATAATTCTACTCTCGAAACCGAAGCTACAGAAGAAGTGACAGACATTGTCGGCAGATACAAGGTAACAATCGGCGGCAAAGCTTACGACACGGTCTGTGCAGTCAACATCGGTCATTATGCAGGCAAAATTGCGATTGAACAATATCTTGACCAAAACGGCAGAACCGTTTTGTGGCGCAGATTCAACCGTAACGACTGGGCATATCACCGTTACGAAAAACTGTGGACGGATATTCTGCCTGACAGCGAAACGCTGACGATCAACGGTGAAACCTATGTGCATTGGTATGACTGCATAACTGATTACATTCTGTAAAAAAACAACACAGCAATTTCCATTCGGATTTTGCTGTGTTTTTATTTCTGTTTTTAAACCTTTACGACTTCCTTTTTCTTTTCAGGGAGCTGGGAAACGATAATGGCAATGAACATCAGTACACAACCGACCACTTCCCTGACGGTCATGGTTTCATGCAGGATGATTGCCGAAGAAATGACACCGAACACCGATTCCATGGAAAGAAGCAGCGTTGCCACCGTAGCTTCGGTGTATTTCTGCCCGACGATCTGCAATGTATAGGCAATGGCACTGCTGCAAATGCCGGCATACAAAATAGCCCCGATGCAGGCACGAATGCCTTCCACGCTCGGTTCTTCAAAAATGAAGGCAAGAATCATGGTGAGTATGCCTGCCACAAAGAACTGAATGCAGGACATCATAACCGGGTCCACACGGTCAACATATTTATCGACCACTAAAATATGAATGGCAAACACGATGGAGCAGCCGAAGGTCAGCAGGTCACCTGTGTTGATGCCCTGTGTTGCTTCGCCCATGCAAAGCAGGAACATACCGATAAGTCCCACCGCAAAGCACGGCCACAAAATAGCACGCACCTTTTTACGCAAAAACAAAAGACCGAACACGGGCACAAACAGAATGTAAAGCGATGTTATGAATGCGATTTTGCCTGCATCCGTGTAATCAAAAGCCTTGTTCTGCAGATTGGTAGCTCCGAACAGCACAATACCGCACACCACACCGGCTTTCAACAGCAGCTTATTGTCCTGCTTTTTTTCTTCCTTTGTTTTGGGCGCTGTCAGTTTTTTCTCATTCTGCCGACGGAAAAACAGCGCAACGGGCAGAACACTGAACGCACCGATGATGGTGCGCACACCGTTGAAGGTGAACGGACCTGCCTGCTCGGTGCCCACACTTTGCGCGACAAATGCAATGCCCCACAAAAGGGCGGTCAGCAGGAGCATCAACGGACCGATGATTTTCGTTTTCAATTTCATACAAGTTTTCCTCTTTTCGGACACAATGCGCTCATTGTAGCACATCTCAATCAAAAAGGAAAGAGGTTTTGTATTTTTTTTACACCATCATATTGCGTAATTTTTTCAGGATTGCTTTTTCCTTGCGTGACACCTGAACCTGCGACATACCGAGCTGTGTTGCGGTCGCACTCTGCGTTTTGCCTGCAAAATACCGCAGCTGAATCAGTTCCCGTTCCCAATCATCCAGTTTTTCCATTGCTTCACGAAGTGCAATACGGTCGGTGATGGCTTCCTCAGGGGAATCCACGGGAATATCCGCCTGCGATTCACCGTCCTCACCGATTGTCAGGGATTGTGTCGGCAACGATGCACAAATCAAGAGGGATGCTTCCGCCACATCCATTTCAGCGATTTTCGCAATTTCCTCTATGGTTGGCTCACGGTCAAGCTGCGAAGCAAGCTCATCGCGGATTTTAAGCAATTGCCTTGCTTTTTCCTTGGCGGCTCTGCCGACCTTGACAGCACCGCCGTCACGGAAGATGCGTTTGATTTCCCCTAAAATGGCAGGCACGGCATAGGTAGAAAAGGCAAAGCCGCGTGAGGGATCAAAGCCGTTGGCAGCCTTGACAAGCCCCAGACAGCCTGCCTGAAAAAGATCGTCATATTCCACACCGCGCCCCCTGAACCGATTGGCGCAGGAATGCACAAGACCTAAATTCTCTTCAATAAATTTTTCCGTTGTGGTTTTCAATAGGATCGCTTCCCGAAAATTCGTTTTTCGATAACGACCGTGGTTCCCTGTCCCGGTTTTGAACGCACACGCAGAACATCACAAAAGCTTTCCATAACTGTAAAGCCCAGTCCGCTTCGCTCGCCGCCGACCGATGTATACAGCGGTTCTCTCGCCTTTGCAACATCGGCAATACCGCAGCCCGTGTCACGCACCTTGACAGAAACATAAACCCCGTCCGTTATTCTGACCTGTATGTAAATTTTTCCGGGCTGCTCGTTGTATGCATGCACAATGCAATTGGTGACCGCCTCACTGACGGCGGTTTTGATATCGCTCAATTCCTCCACTGTGGGATCAAGCTGTGCAATGAATGCACCCACAGCCGCACGGCAGAAGCTTTCGTTGATGCTTTTGGCATCGACGGTCATTTTGAATTCATTTTCATTTTTCATTTATACTGTCCTTCCGAATTCTACAATTTTGCCGAGTCCCGACATTTTCATAACACGCATATCGCGGTCATTGACATTCAGCACACGCACCCTGCAATTCTGCGCACTTGCGGTCTTGTATCTGCCCATCACGAGTCCGATGCCTGAACTGTCCATAAAGGTGACAGCCGAAAAATCAAGCACAAGCTCCCTCGGACAGCCCTGCACAAGTGCATCATCTATGACCGTTCGCATGGATGCGGCGGTGTGGTGATCGATCTCACCCTCTAAAAAAGCATATAAATTTTTTGACTGTGTGATCATTCTGACAGCCATTTGCATTCCTCCGTTTTTTACAGTGCATCTATTTTACAGCAGGCAGGATGAAAAAAGTGTCACTGTGTGACCGTAAAAAGCATAAAAAAACACGGAAAGCTCAACTTTTCAGTCAAACTTTCCGTATCTCTTTTGCTTTGGAATTATTCATCGGTTTCAGAACCGGTATTACCGGTAAGCCCCTTGAACATATCCATGATAGCGGTAAAAATACCGGTCAGAAATGCGAAGAAATCCTTGATTTCCTGAAGTACACTTGCATCCATTGTTTTTCACCTCCCGAAGTTATATAATTTATTTTTATTATAACACACAATCACCACAGTCGCAAGTGTTTTAATACAAAAAAGAAAAAAATTCATACCTACACAAACTTCCCCATTGTTGTGCGGATTTTTATTGCAATAAAAACAGAAATATGTTATAGTTATATAAATAAGTATTTTGAGGTAAAAATATGCTTTCATATATATTATTTTGCTTGATTCTCGTGCTGCCGCCTGTGCTTGCCTTTGTTTTTTCAAAGTCAACAAGAACAAGAATTTCCTTCATCACCATTGCCTGCATTACCCTGCTTTCGGAATTTCTTTTATTCAACATGGGAACATTTCATCTGCTTGGTGACGATTACGAGGAGCAAAGCATAGATTTTTCACAAACCGAAACGAAGAATTTTTATACCGACGAATCGGGATGCATTTATGCATACGGTCCGTGCACGGCTGAAATCACGATTAAAAATATAAATGCGCCCGTCGGCAGTATTTTTACCGATGCCCAACTGACGGCTGCCGATTCCAAAATCACGGTTTATGCCGATATTTCAGACAGCACAAATGTGCAATACCGTAATGACATCGCAACAAACGAATTGATTGCAGATTATGCTGTATCAAATTATATGCAGGTGCGCATGTCGGGTGATGTGCAGAACATCCGTCTGCAATTCAACCTGGATGCGGATGAAGCACTGACAATCAACGGCATTACGCTCAACAAGGTTCAGCCCCTGCAGGTGTCCCCAATCCGTGCGCTTCTTTTGGTTGCTGTCGGTGCATTTGCGTTTGCATTTTTCTGCGCACCGTGTATGCAGAAAAGCTTTGCAAAAAGCAAAAGAGAAAATTACATCTATGCCGCTTTTGCAACCTACATCTTTGTCTGCATTGCGTTTTTCATGACTATGGCTTACGGCTTTGATGCTTGGAAAAGCACATCAGGCAATCAGATCACGCAGTCCATTGTGGATGCATTCCGGGCAGGACAGGTGGAATTGCTGAAAACACCAAGTGAAGAACTGCTCGCCATGGAAAACCCATACGACTGGAGCGCACGCAGAGAAGCAGGAGTCTATTACCTGTGGGATCATTGTCTGTACAACGGCAGCTACTATTCCTATTACGGTATTGCACCCGTTCTGCTGTTGTTTTTGCCTTACAATCTGCTGACGGGCTATTACTTCCCCACACCGCAGGCTGTTTTGCTGTTTTCGGCTGTCGGCATTGTTTTTCTGACATTGCTGTGGCTCGAGTTTATAAAAAAATTCTTTCCGCAGCTACCGACAAAAATCTGTCTGCTCGGGCTGCTGATCGTGCAGTCGACAAGCGGTGTCTGGTTCTGCTTGTGCTCTCCGCTGTTTTATGAGATTGCACAAAGCAGTGCATTCATGTTTGTGGTCATGGGGGCATTCTTCTTGCTCAAGTCAAACCTGATCGGTGACGGCAAGGTACGCATTCCCTATGTGGGTGCCGGCACAGCAAGCCTTGCACTGGCGGTACTGTGCAGACCGACAACGGCGGTTTACTGCGTGGTGTCACTGCTGTTTCTGTTCTTCGGCTTCAGGAAGGTGTATAAAGAGAATGCAGGCAAAAAGCGGCTGATTCTGTATCTTGCCAATGCAACGGTGTTCTTTGCGCTCATCGGCGGTGTACAGATGCTCTATAACTACCTGCGGTTTGACTCGTTTCTGGACTTCGGCATTCAGTATTCCCTGACGATCAATGACTTTACACAAGCGCAGTATCATTCAAGATTCGTCACAATCGGGCTTTACAATTACCTGTTCAACACACCCGTTATCAGTCCCGAATTCCCGTTTGTGACATCTGAATTTCAATCCTTGCAGCCTAACGGTTATTACTTTATTGCAAACAAGTATTCGGTGGGGCTGATTTACAGAGCATTGCCTGTTCTGTCGCTTTTGCTTGCAGGCACGGCATGGAAAAAGTGCAAAAACACCGCACAAAAGCGAACTGCTGCGTTGTTGATTTTTGCACTGAGTATAGCAGCACCGTTCGTGATTCTGTTTTCCATCTGGGAAAGCGGCTACGGTGCGAGATATTGCATGGATTTCACATGGGAAATTCTGTTCGGCGCATTCTTTATTGCATTTTATTTATACACAAACAGCAACAACACCTCCCTCAAAAAGTGGGCAGACAAGGCACTGCTGTTTGCAGCTGCATTCAGCCTGCTGATCGCTTTTGCAGAAAACTGGGCATTTCTGTCTGCAAGCATCAAGGACGAGGCAACGATCCGCATCTTTGCAATTATTGAGCACGCAATGAACTTCCTGGCATAAAAAGGAGTAAAATTATGGAACAATTAAAATTATATCTTGTAATTCCCTGCTACAATGAGCAGGAGGTGCTTCCCATTACGGCTCTGAAAATAAGAGAAAAAATGCAGACTTTACAGCAAAACGGAAAAATCACTGCTGACAGCAAGGTGGTGTTTGTGGACGACGGCTCCAAGGACAAAACATGGGAGCTCATCTGCGCTCTGCACAAGGCGGACACCCTGTTCAGAGGCATCAAGCTTGCGCACAACAAGGGGCATCAGAATGCACTGCTTGCAGGCATGATGACCGTGCGCGAGGAATGCGATGCAATCATTTCCATGGATGCCGATCTGCAGGATGATATCAATGCCATTGACGGTATGATCGACCGTTGCTACGAGGGTTGTGACATTGTTTACGGTGTGCGCTGTGCAAGAGACACCGACACGGCATTCAAAAGAGGCACCGCCCACGGCTTTTACAAAGTGATGAAGTGGCTCGGGGTTGAAATTGTCAACGATCATGCAGACTACCGCCTGATGACAAAACGCGCCCTTGCTGCATTGGCTGATTTTGAGGAAGTGAATCTGTTTTTAAGAGGACTCGTTCCCTTGCTCGGCTTTAAAACCGCAACCGTGGAATATGAACGCGGCGAACGCGCGGCAGGTGAATCAAAGTATCCGCTGAAAAAGATGATAGCATTTGCATTGGAAGGTATTACATCCATGTCCGTCAAGCCCATTCGTCTTGTCACGGTGCTCGGTTTTCTGATTTTTGCCGTCAGCATTGTGATGCTTTTTTATTCGCTTGTGCGGCATCTTATCGGCGCAACAGTGACGGGCTGGACTTCGACCGTGGTTTCCATCTGGGCAATCGGCGGCCTGCAATTGCTTGCCATCGGGGTCATCGGTGAATACATCGGTAAGATTTATCTTGAAACCAAACACAGACCGAAATATACGGTGGAAGAATACCTGCAATAATATGAATCAAAAAAATCCGGGGTTCGATGAAAACTCCGGATTTTTGTTATTGTTGTTTATTCTTCGTCAGTTTCTGTAGCCGATTTTGCAAGGGCACGAAGTTCTGCAGGGGTAAAGTTAAACACTTTTGGACAGAAATGGCAACGCACCTGCGTGCCTGCATCTTCCGCCATTTCCAGAAGACTTTCCTTGCCGGTGCTTAAAAGGGCGGCTTCCACACGCTCTTTACTGCAATTGCAGACATAATCGGGGGTTTCTTCATCCAACACACCGATTTCAAATTTGGGAACCACTCTTTTGCAGATGTCAAGCACACTCATTCCCTGTGCAAGCATGCTTGTTACAGACGGAAGCTCCTTGAGACCTTCTTCCACCTGATCGATAATGGTATCATCCGCCGTGGGCAGAAGCTGGATCATAAAACCACCGGCACATGCCACGGTCTGATCGGGATTCACAAGCACACCCAACGCACAGACCGTGGGCACCTGCTCACTGATGGCATAATAGGATGTGATATCCTCGGCAATTTCACCCGACACAATGGGAATCTGCCCGATATAGGGGTCACGCATGCCGATATCCTTGATGACCGTAAGAAAGCCGTCCGTGCCGACAGCACCGCCGACATCGAGCTTGCCCTTTGCATTCAGGGGTAAATCAATATGCGGATTCATCACATAACCGCGCACATTACCTCTCGGATCACCGACTGCAATAACAGAACCGGCAGGGCCGCCGCCGTTGATGCGCAGTGTCAGAGAGTAGTCATCACTTTTAAGAAGCGTTCCCATGAGCGAAGCCGCCGTGAGCATTCTGCCGAGTGCGGCGGTGCAGACCTTGCTTGTTTCATGGTATCGACGGGCAGTTTCCACCAATTCTGTGGTGTCAGCCGCCATAACGAGAACGGTACCGTCCTCAGATAAACAACGAATTATCTTATTCATATTTTTCTCCTGTTGTACCGGTGGGGGTTACTTTTTTACAAACATAATAGATTCTTTCGGCATCCTCGGCAGGGGGATCGGTTGTAAGCTCTGCAAATCTGCCTTGCACGCAGAAGCCTGCCGCTTCAAGCATTTCGGTGAGCATTTCATCACTGTAAGCACGCTCACAGAAGGACTCCTGCGAACGCGCATAGGTGCCGTCCGTGTTCTGCGTAAAGATATCGAGAAAAATCTCTACAGAATCGTCTTCTTCATAATATGTATTCTGCCAGACACAGAACACATCATCTTCTTCATATATAAATGTGTTGTCGGCAAGAACATTTCTGTGCTTATGAACGGTATTGACATCAAAAACAAAGATGCCGCCCTGATTCATAAACAAGGACACAAGACGGAATGCTTCATATACATCCGCATCCTCGGTCAGGTGGTTGATGCTGTCAAGCGAGCAGACTGCGCAATCGATGGTACCGAAGAGGTCAAGCTCTGTCATATCCTGGCACAGCAACAGAATTCTGTCACCGTAAGGGGCGCATTTTTCGCGGGCGACACTCAGCATTTCAAATGAGCCGTCCACACCGATGACCTCAAAGCCTTTTTCGCACAACGCAACACTCAACGAGCCAGTGCCGCAGGCAAGATCGAGCAGTGTGCCACTTTCAATGCCCTCGTTTTTGAGCAACATAAACAGATAGTCGGCCCGCTGTGCGTAGCCGACATTCCCTGTTAACCGATCATAAACAGATGCAAACCGGTCATATCCGGACATTATTCATTCTCCATTCTCTTGAAAACAATGTCATAACCGCCACATCCGTAAGACAGACTGCGGTTGACACGGCTGATGGTTGCGGTGGATGCACCCGTCAGACGGACAATGTCATTATACACCTTTTTATCGGAAAGCATTTTGGCGACCGCAATACGCTGTGCCATTGCCTTGACCTCGGGAACTGTGCAGAGATCCTCAAAAAAATCATAGCACTCGTCAATATTCTGCAGCTGCAAAATTGCTTCAAAGAGAAAATCGGTATTATCATCTCTGATTTTGCTTGCCATAAAGAAATCCTCGCTTTCAATCTTTTAAACATTACTATTTTAGCACACAAAAGAATAAAAGTAAAGAGGAAAATTCATCGTGATGTGTGTTAAAGAAATGTTGCCATTTTCGTACAATATGCCAAATTTATGTAAGTTTCCTGCAAGACCTTGACAACAAAAGTCGAAAACGATATAATTTTTGTGAGGTGAGCAGAATGACAACGGCAAAAGAAAAAATGATAAACAACCTTTTTCTTCTCAGCCGTATTATTTTTATTTCACCTTTTCACTGACGTTTTTTACAGCGTCGGTATTTTTTTGTGCCATAATAAAAAAGTAAAAGGAGAAGCATTATGAAACTCATTTACGGCATCAAAGACAAGCCCCCCTTCGGAAAACTCGTTCTGTTTTCCCTGCAGCAGCTGCTTTCCATCGTTGCAGCAACCATCCTCGTCCCCATGCTCGTCAATGCCAACGGCGGCGAAGCCAACGGTGTTGTTCTTTCCACCTCATCGGCTCTGCTCGGTGCAGGTCTCGGCACATTCGTTTATCTGCTTTTCACCAAGGGTAAGAGTCCTGTTTTCCTCGGTTCGTCCTTTGCTTTCCTCGGTGCGCTGTATGCCGCTACCGCCAACGGCTACATGGGCATTCTGCTCGGCGCAATCCTTGCAGGACTTGTGTATGTGATTATTGCAATCGTTGTCAAAATCAGCGGCACAAAGTGGATTTCCAAGCTGCTTCCTCCCGTCATCATTGGGCCCACGGTTGCACTCATCGGTCTGTCCCTTGCAGGAAGTGCCATCAATAATGTGCAGAACACCGCCGTGTCCACCGCAAACTACAATCTTATTCACATTCTTTGTGCTCTTATCACCTTTGCGGCTACGGTTATCGCATCCTGCTACGGCAAGAAGACCCTCAAAATGATTCCGTTCATCATCGGTATCGGTGCTGGCTATGTTGCATCCGTTATCTTCACCCTGATCGGCAATGCCGCAAACATCCCCTACCTGCAGATTGTTGATTTCAGTGCCTTCAACGGCTATCTTACCGATTTCTCCATCAAGAGCATCATTTCCGTGCCCGACAACATCGTTCTGTTCAAGGCAATCGGTGAAATGAAGGCATTTGACTGGGCCAATGTTGCATCCATTGCCCTGCTGTTCATGCCCGTTGCCTTCGTTGTTCTTGCCGAGCACATTGCAGACCACAAAAACCTCAGCTTCATTCTTTCCGACGGCGACAATCAGGTTGATCTGCTTGAAGAGCCCGGTCTCACCCGCACCCTGCTCGGTGACGGCATCGGCTCCATGGTCGGTACCCTGTTCGGCTGCTGCCCGAACACAACCTACGGCGAATCCGTCGGCTGCGTTGCCATCACAAAGAACGCATCCGTTTACAGCATCATCGGCGCTGCAATCATGGCAATTATCGTGGCATTCATCACTCCGTTTGAGCTGTTTGTCGCCACGATCCCCGGCTGTGTTGTCGGCGGTATCAGCATTGCGCTGTACGGCTTCATTGCCGTTTCGGGTCTGAAAATGATTCAGAAGGTTGACCTGAATCAGAACAAGAATCTGTTTGTGGTTGCCGCCATTCTTATCCCCGGTATCGGCGGTCTGACCCTCAACTTCGGCGGTGATGATCCGTTCAACGCACCCATCATCAAAATCACAAATATCGCAGTTGCACTCATTCTCGGCATCATTGTCAATGCAATCGTATCCAAGGCAAAGGCTGACGCAGATGCATAAAAAGGCAGGTTAAAAAAAATGGCTAATATCACTATTTTCGATCATCCCCTGATTCAGCACAAGATCTCCGTGCTTCGCAGTGAAACAACGGGCAGCAAGGAATTCCGTGAGCTTGTAAAGGAAATCACAATGCTCATGTGCTACGAATCGCTGCGTGATCTTCCTCTGAAGGATGTCACCGTCAAGACGCCCATCACCGAAACCGTCTGCAAGATGGTGGACGGGCCGAAGTTTGCAATTGTTCCGATCCTGCGTGCCGGCCTCGGCATGGTGGACGGTGTGACCAGTATTGTACCGGCTGCAAGAATCGGCCACATCGGTCTGTACCGTGATGAAGAAACCCTCGAACCGCACGAATACTACTGCAAGCTGCCTCCCAATATTGAGAAAAGACAGATCATCGTGCTTGACCCCATGCTTGCAACGGGCGGCTCTGCCATTGCAGCACTCAACTTCATCAAGCAGCACGGCGGCAAGAACATCAAGTTCATGTGCCTGATTGCAGCCCCCGAGGGCATCAAGGCATTGAGCGAAGCACATCCCGATGTGCCGATCTTCTGCGCAAGCAAGGACGAAAAGCTCAACGAAAAGGGCTACATCGTTCCCGGCCTCGGGGATGCAGGCGACCGCATTTTCGGAACAAAATAAGCACAAAAAAAAATATGCAGAGAGATGTTTTCGACATCTCTCTGTTTTCTTTTATGTTTCTTTTAGTCGGCTTAATTGCTTTTCAAAAAACGATTTATAGGTATCGAAGTTTTCGGCTTTATTATGTCCTTTTATTGCATCCAGCAACAAAAGACAAGTGCGTGTTTCATTCATTGCGGCATTTTGATTGCCCTGTTCTTCGTAGTATTCCGCCAATTTCCACATCATCTGCAACAGTGTTTCAAAGGAAATCCATTTCTGCTTTTCGGCGGCTTCGTATTTTGCTTTACCCTTTGCAACAAAAGCCATCTCGGACAGCTTGGTAAAATACAGTTCGGGCACCTGCTCCATGCAGGCAACAGCTCTTGTATCGTCCCCTTTGTCGCTGTAAGCATAAGCAAGAAAACGCAATGCATCAAAACGAACCTCTGCATTTTCACTTTGTGAAAGCGGCAATGCAAGTTGAATTTTTTCATCGGGGTCTGTGACCACATACAAAAGATTGTTCAGCAATATTTCATTGCCCGGGTATTTCTGCAAGCCGTCCTCAAGGATTTTTCTGCTTTTCTGATAATCACTTTCACGGTATTCATACGCATGCTGACAGATTTTCTCAATATCGGCTTCGATTTCCTTTTTGTCAAAGCCGAACAGTTCATCGGTTGACACATTGTAAATTCCTGCAAGCATCGGCACAAGAGAAATATCGGGCAATGCAAGCCCCGTTTCCCATTTGCTGACCGCCTGCGGTGAAAGGTTCAGAAGCTCTGCAAGTTTCTCCTGTGTCATTCCCTTTTGTTTGCGCAATGTGCGGATTTGTTTTCCGATAGAATCCATTTTTTTTCTTCCTTTCAGTTTTATTCACACCCCAAGCATAACACACAAGCATCCACAAAACCACAATCTGTCATTCGGCAAAATTCAACTGTCAGTTGAATTCACATTTGTAAAAAAAAGCGATTCCGCACGGGAACCGCTTTTATGCTTTTATTTACATTTTGATTCCTGCAAACATCTTTGCAATTATATTTTTGAAGAATGCAATGATGGATTCAAAGAAGCGAATCAGATAGCTGCGTTCGTCCTTGGCCTCGGGTGCGGTGACGGGCACAAAGGCATCATGTGCATTGCACTGCAGGAACTGCGAGTATGCTTCATTGTCGAACACAGTTGCCTGCGTGTCGGTGGAAATGAGCCAAGCAATGAAATCCTTGTAAGCGGCGCACATATCAAGATGTCCCTGGTATTTGAGGAACCATGTGCGGTCGGGATACAGGCAGGTGGATGCATCCACCATCAGGTCAGCCGAGAAATACTGCGGCAGTGTATCCCCCTCATAGGAAAGGGTTTCACCCGATTTTGCACAGGTGGCACCGATGGACATATAATCGGTGTCAATGAGCATATCGCTCTGATAAACGGCATCCTCATACACGGGGATGGGGTCAATACCGTAGCCTGCGACGATGTAGAACGGAATGCCGTCTGCTTCAAGGCCTGCAAGAATTTCAGGCAAACGAGTCTGCACACCGTAGTGATATTCGTCAATCACGGGAATGATGGCTGCATATTCTTCGTTCTGCAACATCACCTCTTTGGCTTCTTCATAGTATTCATCCGGCACAAAGCCCCAAATACCGGGCATGGTGGCGAACATATCAATGAGAACATAATCATACAGCGCATCGAGCGTGGAATCAAGGAACAGGTCAAGTGCACCGACAACCATATCGAGAATGCCCGATTCATCGAGCGCACCGACGAGATTAACAATGGTCTGCTGATCGGCATTCAGCCGCATGAAGGTATCAAGGAAGCTTGTCAGCGCAGATGCCTTGCCCTCAATGCTGATATCTCTTGTGTAAAGCTGACCGACAAGGCGCAGTCCCTGATAAGCAGGGCTTGTGAAGATGACCTTTTCAATATCAGTCGTGCCGTACTCGGAAAGATAAGCGGTGGCAATGATATTGCCCTGGCTGTGTGCCATGAGGACAACCTTGTCATGTCCGGTTGCAGCTTTGATTTCCTGAATATAGGCATCAAGAAGCGAAGCGGAATACAGCGGATCCAATCTCCAGTCCTGATGGAAGGTGTAAACGGTTTCGTAGTTTGCAACCTCTGTATTCACTTCGTTGTAGGCACGAAGGTGAATTTCGGGATCGGCAGGTGTGTTCGGGCCGACTGCGATATCGGCAACGGAGATACCGTCTGCATTGCAATAGAGATTGCCTGCGATATCATCCACAATTTCCTTGACAGCCTTTGCAAAGCCGACATCGTCACCAAATGTGAGCTTGCCGAGTGCTTCCGCAACAGCAGGCACAAGTGCAAAAATTTCTTCGGTTGTCAGCGAAACGAGTGCCCCCTGTGTACCGTCTTCATTTACTGTGTACATCGGTGAGCCGAAACCGTGAACCAACACCACGGGGGCATTGCCGCAATTGCAGGTGTCTTCCGCAAAAGCGACAACGGGAATACTCAGACAAAGCATAAGGGACAAAAGAATGCATAATACTTTTTTCATAAATCAGCAATCCTTTCAGAATAATAATTCTATTTTAAATGATTTTCAGCGTTCTGTCTATACCCAATTAAAAAATTTAATACTTGCAAAATAATTTAAAAAAATATATAATATATAGAACCGATTTTTCGGAAAACATCTGCGTAAATTCGCAAGGAGGTACATCATGGCAAAAACACCCTATTACATCACCACCGCTATTCCCTACACTTCTTCCAAGCCGCACATCGGCAATACCTATGAGCTTGTGTTCACCGATGCGGTTGCACGTTTCAAACGAATGCAGGGTTATGATGTATGCTTCCAGACAGGCACCGACGAGCACGGTCAGAAGATTGAAAACAAGGCAAAGGAACAGGGTATCACCCCCAAAGAACATGTTGACCGTATTGTTGCCGACATTCAGAATGACTACAAGCTGCTGAACATCAGCTACGACCGTTTTCTGCGTACCACGGACGAAATGCACGAGCGTGTGATTCAGAAGATCTTCAAAAAGCTGTATGAGCAGGGTGACATTTATAAGAGCTCCTACGAGGGAAAATACTGCGTGGAATGCGAAAGCTTTTTCACCGACAGCCAGCTTGTGGACGGCAAATGTCCCGATTGCGGCAGAGAAGTCAGACTCGAAAAGGAAGAAGCATACTTCCTCAGACTCAGCAAATATCAGCAGCAGCTTGAGGAGCACATTGAACAGAATCCCGATTTCATCTATCCCGAAAGCCGCAAAAAGGAAATGCTCAACAACTTCATCAAGCCCGGTCTTCAGGATCTTTGCGTTTCCAGAAGCACCTTCACATGGGGTATTCCCGTTGACTTTGATCCCGGTCATGTGGTTTATGTATGGATCGATGCACTTTCCAACTATATCACAGGCATCGGCTATGATCCCGACGGAAGCTCCGACGATTACAAAAAATACTGGCCCGGTATTCACATCATCGGCAAGGACATCGTAAGATTCCACACCATTTACTGGCCTGTTATCCTCATGGCACTCGGTGAACCTCTCCCGAAACAGGTGTTCGGCCATCCGTGGCTTTTGAGTGGTACCGACAAGATGAGCAAATCACGCGGCAACGTTATTTATGCCAAGGATCTTGTTGAAACCTTCGGTGCGGATGCCGTGCGTTACTATGTGCTCAGCGAAATGCCCTTTGCACATGACGGCACGATTTCTTACGAAAACATCATCGAACGCTACAACACCGACCTTGCAAACACCCTCGGCAACCTTGTCAACCGCACCGTTGCAATGGTCAACAAATATTTCGGCGGCACACTGCCCTGCAACACCGCAAGCGAAGAGCTCGATGCCGAATTCAAGGCAACCATTCTCGATTGCGTTCCTGCATCCGTCAGGCTGCTTGATGAATTTAAGATGGCGGACTCTGTTGAAGTGGTCATGAATGCTGCCAAGCGCTGCAACAAATACATCGACGAAACCGCTCCCTGGGCACTTGCCAAGGACGAAGAGAAGAAAGACCGCCTTTCCACCGTGCTTTACAACCTGCTGGAAGGTATCCGCATCGTGACACTCGCTCTGTCCCATGTCATGCCCACCACTGCAGAAGCAATCTGCAAGCAGATCAACACCGATGTAACCGATTACGACAGTCTGTTCACCTTCGGCGGCTACAAGCTCGGCACGGCTGTCGGTGAAGCCACTCCCCTGTTTGCAAGAATCGATGCAGAAAAGCTGCTTGCCGAACTCGAAGCCGAATACAAGAAGGCGCAGGAAGCCGCTGCACGCAAGGCTGAAATTGCAGGTATTGCCAAAATCGGCATTGAGGATTTTGCCAAGGTTGACCTGCGTGTTGCAAAGATTGTTGATTGCGAACCCGTCAAGAAGGCAAAGAAGCTTCTGAAGCTCACCGTCAATGACGGCTGTGCAAACCGCACGGTCGCATCGGGCATTGCAAAGTGGTACAAGCCCGAAGACCTTGTCGGAAAGAGCATTATTCTTGTTTCCAATCTCAAGCCCGCCGTTCTTTGCGGCATTGAAAGCCAGGGCATGATTCTTGCTGCCGACTGCGGTGAAGACGACGTGAAGGTCATTTTTGTGGACGGTATGCCCGAAGGCGCAAAGGTCAGATAATGAACAATATTTTTGATTCCCACGCACACTATAATGATCGCCGTTTTGACGATGACCGTGATTCGGTGCTGCGCAATCTCCCCTTGCAGGGTGTGACAGCGGTGCTCAACTGCGGAACGACCATTGAATCGAGCGAAGATTGCCTGCGACTGGCAGAAGATTTTAAATATCTGTATGCCGCCTGCGGTGTGCATCCGCATGAAGCCGAACAGGAAGAAAGCAAGCTCGACCAATTGTATGCCCTTTTGAAGCACGAAAAATGCCTTGCTGTGGGTGAAATCGGTTTGGATTATCATTATGATTTTTCTCCGCGTGACACACAGCAGCGTGTTTTTGAGCGCCATTTGCAGATTGCAAATGAATTGCAGCTGCCCGTAATCGTACATGACCGTGAAGCACATGAGGACACCATGAATTTACTCAAAAAATACAAGCCTGCCGGTGTTGTGCATTGCTTTTCAGGCAGTGCCCAAATGGCAAAGGAAGTCATCAAGCTCGGCATGTATGTCGGATTCGGCGGTGCACTGACTTTTAAAGGTGCAAGAAAACCCCTTGAAGCCGCCGCAGTGGTGCCGAAAGATAAACTGCTTCTTGAAACGGATTGCCCCTACATGGCACCCGTTCCGCACAGAGGCAAACGGTGCGATTCCTCCATGATTCCCCTTGCCGCGCAAGTGATTGCCGATATATGGAATTGCACGGTACAGGAAGTACTCGACATCACAAACGAAAACGCAAAGCGGCTGTTTTTTAAGAATTGATTTTTTTCGGACTGTCCTTACGGCAGTCCGATTTTTTTTGAATAATAATCCTTACTTTGGCTTACAATAAGGTCGGAGGGATTCAGATGACAAACGAAAAACAGAACAGAAACACAAAGAAAACAACCGTCAAAAATCACATCAGTGTCAACAACCTGCCGCCTGACATTCTGCCGCTTCCCTATCATTCCAACCAAAAAGGGACACCGCAGGTGGATGACGACACGCAGAATGCGGCAGACATTTACGACTTTTTGCCCGACGGCATATATGACCGTTATTCGGATTAAATGAAAAAACCGTATCGGAGCACTTGGCACGAGGCTTCGGTACGGTCTTCTTTTTATTGTGTTTTTAATTTAAAAAATGATCAAACCAATGGCTTGTGTATTTCGATGCATACGGATAATCGGGTGTTTCAATCTGTTGTTTTTCAGAATCCAGCAGTGTAGGAAAACCACGCAGCTTGTTTTGATCGGGAATTACAAACAGATCAAGCACATAGTCCTTTTCAATGGGACAAAGATATTCGATTCCGTCGTTTTTGAATGTATACCATTTTGCATCCCTTGGCGGGTCATCACAGAAAAAAATCAGCACGGCATCTCCATAGCTTCCACGCGAATTGCTTGACAACATCATACCGGGCTCAAAATACGGCGCACCGCCCTTCGTATACCAACGGTTGTGAAAAATGCGACTGCGTTCAAACCAGCACATCGTTCTGTATTCTCTGTCTGTTTCGGCAAGCACCGCCATGTAATTCCCGCGGATCTGTATATCCGTAATATTTATGCTGCTGTACGACGGCTCTCCGATCCGTTTTAGGTTGTCTGCAAAATAATCTATGATCTGTCGTTCAATCCCTTCGGCATCGGTCGTTTTTACAGTGTTCGCATATCTTGAACAAAGAAACACAGTGCACAGCAAAACGACCAAGCCGATAAAGGCGATAACCGCATACAGTAAATAAATTCGGCGGTTCTTTTTGACAATCACGGTTTCTGCCTGTTCGGTTGCAAAAAAGGATTCTTCGATTTCAAAAAATGCAAGCAATGCCTCCAATGAATCTCGGCTCGGATAACCCAGGCC
>JAZNCO010000026.1:0-32136 GCA_045587645.1 Acutalibacteraceae bacterium
CGATACCGTGCATTTGATGCTATACTAACCATAGAAAATTCAACTCCTTCAGGTGTGTGTTTTTTGTGGTGATTAACATCATACCATATTTGAGTTGAATTTTCTTTTTTATTTGTCACCCATCAATTGTACCATAACAGAAAACAACAAAAAACACCCCGATCAGGTGTTGACAGACTGCAAAAATGTTGCTATAATAAAAATGAACAAGGCAGACCGATAGACGGTTAGCCTTCCAAGTTAGCGAAATAGCCGCCTGAACTTTGGTCGAGCAGGGCGGTTATTTCTTTTTTGTTTTGAAGATATGTTCACATATTTTGAAAACAAAATCTGTAATTGCGATAAGAAGTGCAACAAACAAAAGAAGCTCTTCCCATGTCACCATGCAAATCCCCTCCTTTCCGGAGGGAAAAGACACCCTCCGAATATCGGAAGGTAACCGCCTACCGTGTAGCAAGTCTGCCTTGCCCGATTGGCATTATATCACGCTTCGACAATAATTGCAATATATAAATACTCGCGCCGCCGGTTGGGTTTTCCATTCGGTGGCGCGGTATGCTTGTGTGTTAAATTATGGTTTACCTGCGTTGCAGGATCTGTTTCAATCTCCCTGAAAAGTACAAAAAACAAGGGCTGTTTTCTCAGCCCTTGCAATATGTATGTTTTTTGTGCGGCTTACGCAGTCAGGTCACCGAACAGACCGGCAACACCGCCTTCACCGAACAGCTCGGTGAAAATATCGGAAATGGCTTCCCAGATCTGTCTGAAGATGTTGAAAACCTGGCTGATGATGTCGAGCATCTGGTTGGGAATAACACCTTCAACATAGACAGAGTAATTGCCTGTAATGTTGGTGATGGTGTAATAGCCTTCGGCATCGGGCACTGCGGGTGCAATGCCGTCCAGCAGCTCTGCCTTTTCAAGATCGGTCCAGCCGTTGCCGTTGAAAACATAAACCTGATATGCAGACTTGTTGAAATCCTCTTCAAGCTCTACACGGAAGCTGAATGCCTGACCGTGCTTGAGCGTTACTTCACCGATTTCGCTGTTTCTGCCGTAAACGGTGTAGCCCTCGCCCTCGGGCAGAGTGACGGTGTAGGTGTTGTAATAGGTGGAGTCATTGACCCAGGAGCCGTAGGTGATCTCGCTGCCGGTGGTAACAAGAATGGGACATGCATTCTGGCTGAAGGGGATGACAACGCCGTTGCACTTTACGGGGAACAGCTTGTCGTCATATCTGTCTTCATTGCCCTGCTCCTGAATGAGAACACGGACATACAGATAAGTATTGTACTTGACGGGCAGATATTTGCTGTTGTTGACCGTGTTGATACCGTCATCGGAGATGGGCAGGTAGTCTTCAATCTCAACAGCAATATCACCGTAGGCATCGTTTGCATTGCTCAGATAATAGACAACATCAATCTTGTCGCCGAGGTTGATGGAAGGAGCTGTAAGATCGGCAAATTCAACATAGCAGTTGATGTTTTCCTGACCCGTAATGTTGTCACCTGTCAGCTTGCCGTAAACGTGAACCTCGTCAACCGCATTGAGCTGACCGTTGATAACAAGGTGTGCACCCTTTTCAACAGTGAGAGAGGAGTTGTAGGGCACGTTCAGAACACGGCCGGAGGGCACAACGAAGGTACAGCCGGAACGGATGATGTAGCTTTTGCCGTTGGTCCATTCGGGTGCTTCTTTTTCAAAAACATACTGGCTGACGGAACCGTCTGCATTGCCGAATTCGACAACATCTGCGGATTCAGCAAAAGCCATGACGGACATTGCACTGACAAGCATCAGAACGCAAAGAAGAATGCTGATAAATTTTTTCATAAGAAAGACCTCCTGTTTTTTACACAGTTATACGGTTTTATTATACTGATTTTTATGTTGCTTGTCAATCACTTTTATAATTGTTCATTTTATTTATATATTTTGAACAAATTCTGTCATATTCTTTTTGACAAACGGCGCATTGTAATTTATTTTTTGAAGTGATAGAATAATTTTAACATATTTTGGAGGGATTTTTGTATGAAAAAATTCATATCCGTTTTACTTTGTGTCATTCTTGTAACAATCGGCATTGCGCCCTGTGCATCCGCCATTCCCGAGAACTGCGAGCAGCTGCCCGTGGTGGTCGTGCCCGGCTACAGTGCTTCTCCGCTGATTTATTACGGTGAGGACGGCACACGCGAGCATGTCTGGGGTCTTGACTTTGATGAAATTCTCAGCAGAGTGCTCGGCAATATCGCAGGTGTGCTCAAGGGCCTCGGCCTTGCGATCACAGAAATCGATCCTGCCTACCTTGCGGATCTTGTCGGTGAAAATTTTGAGGAGCTTGCCGGCAAGCTCAAGTGCAACCCGGACGGCACGAGCATGTATAATGTTGTGCCGATGTTTGAAAACACCGCCGAAGCCACCAATGCCGCAAATATTGCCGCGGAATACGGTGACGACACGAGCTATCAGTGGGAAACCGATATCATCGGTGCCATCCGCGAAGCCGTCGGCGGTATGGAAATGTTCTATAATTTCAACAACGATTTCCGCATGGGTGCCATTGAAAACGCACACAGACTGCGCGCTCTCATTGAGGACATCATTGCCACCACGGGCGCTGAAAAGGTCAACCTGATTGCCATCAGCCACGGCGGTCAGGTGTCGGCAACCTATCTGAATCTGTATGCAGAGGATACGCTTGTCAACAATGCGGTTCTCACCGTGCCTGCCATCGGCGGTGCGGCACTTGCCTATGACATCATGACCAACAACATCGTTTTTGACGAGCTGACACTGCTGTATTTTGTCGAAAACGGCATGGTGCTGGAGGAGGATTATCATATTCTCGTGGAAGCACAGCAGCTCGGTTTCCTGGATGCCCTGCTTGAAAATCTTGTACCCTATGTTATTGACATCATCGGCTATTGGGGCAGTATATGGGATTTCATGCCCGTAAAATATTATGAGGATGTCAAGAACGCAATGCTCGATCCCGAGGAAAGCGCACTTCTGATCGAAAAAAGCGATGCCATGCACACCCTGATGCTGACTATGAATGAGCGTCTGACCCTTGCCGAAGCAAACGGCACCGACATCAGCATCATTGCAGGCACGGGCAATCCGTCCGTCACGGGTCTGCAGGAAAACAGCGACGGCATTATCACCACCGAAGCCGCCACGGGCGCAACCTGCGCTCCTTACGGACAGCGCTTTGCAGACGGCTATACACAGCTTGTTGAAAGCGAAAATTATTATGTTTCCCCGTCCATGGAAATTGATGCATCCACCGCATATCTGCCCGACAGCACATGGTTTGTGGACGGTCTTTTCCACGGCATGACCTACTGGGATGAATATTCCAGAGAGCTGATGTATATCCTGCTTCTGACCGAGGAGATCGATTCCGTTTGGGATGACCCGGATTATCCGCAGTTCCATGCAGCCACCAACTCCTGCTACACCGTACACGGCGCGTTTGACAACAGCACAGACGGTTATCTTGCAGAGGGTGACACGGGCTTTGTTATCACCAATCTTTCCAAGGAGCACACCCTGCTTATAACAAGCATCATTCCCACACAGCTGCCCGTTGAAATTTCCCTGCCGACCAAGGCACTCGCCCCCGGTGAGAGCGTGACCGTCAGCGTGGAATGGACAGATACCCCCGTTGCCCTGACCAAGGGCTCGGTGCGCATCGGCTATACGCTTGTGGGCAACCTGACCCCCGTAGGCAGCCGTACACTTGATTTTACGGTGCGCGCGGGCGAAAATGCCGCATTCGATGCCGACAACATGATGACGGATGTTACCGATATAAGCCTGACCGAAAGCATTCTCGGTGAAAAGGCAGCCGACTTCCTCGAAAAGCTCGGTCTGCATGATTTCTTTGAAAAGGTGTTTATTTTCTTTGAAACAATCATCGGCTGGATCAAGGCAATATTGTGATTGAAATAAATTATGGTTTAGCGGTCGTAAGACCGTTAAACCATAATTCACACCCCATGAAAATCAAAGGAGAACTGCCATGAACATCACTCTGTTTCCCGTTTCGTCCCTTGAAAAAGTATTCCGCGATGAACAGCCAGAGGCATATCTGACAAAAATGAATCTGCTTGCCGGTGAAAAGGGCAGCGTGCAGTTTGCATTCTGTGCCGACGAGGACGGCGAGGTCAATGTGCGTGTGACCTGCGGTGTGACCGTGAAAACCTATCTCGTGCAGGAGGTCTATGCAGGCAAGGCTGCCTACGATGACCATGATGAATTTGTGCTTCGTAACGGCGAAAGCGGCATGTATCCCGATGTTCTCTCCGATTTCGGCGCACGCATTGCCGTCAAAAAGGGCGAATGGTACAGCATCTGGGTCGAGCTTTGTCCGACCGCCGCAGTGGCAGGCAAGCACACGCTGACCGCCAATATCATTTCGGGTGAAACGCACGCAGCCGCACAGCTTCCCGTTACGGTCTATGCACAGGAAATTGCAGACCAGAAGCTCATCTGCACCCATTGGTTCCATTCCGACTGCCTGCACAGCTATTATAAAGTACCCGTTTTCAGTGAGGAATACTGGAGAATCACCGAAAACTTTGTCAGAACCGCCGTGGAGCACGGCATCAACTTCCTGCTGACGCCCCTGTTCACACCGCCGCTGGATACCAAGGTGGGCGGCGAAAGACCCACCGTACAGCTTGTTGATGTCACAAAGAAGCGTTCGGGCTATGAATTCGGCTTTGAAAAATTGGACCGTTGGATCGATATGGCGCTGCGCTGCGGTGTACAGTATTTTGAAATGAGCCATCTGTTCACGCAGTGGGGTGCGACCCATGCCCCGAAGATCATGGCAAAGACCGCCTCGGGCTACAGACAGATCTTCGGCTGGGACACCAATGCCGCAGGCAAGGCTTACGGTGATTTCCTCGAGCAGCTTGCCGGGGCACTCATTCCGTACTTAAAGGAAAAAGGCATTGCCGAACGCTGCCGCTTCCACACCTCGGATGAGCCGGGCAATGAATGCTATTATTCCTACCGCAGAGCCGCAAAGAAAATTCAATCCCTGTTCGGTGAATTTGAAACCATTGATGCGCTCAGCGACCTGCGCTTTTACAAAAACGGACTTGTGCGCAATCCCGTGCCCGAAGAAGGCAGCTTCGACAAGTTCAAAAAGGTGGTCACGGGCGAAAAATGGACCTATTTCTGCTGCGGACAATACAGAAAGCACCTGCCCAACCGCTTCTTCTGTATGCCCAATGCCCGTTGCCGCTGTCTGGGCACACTGTTCTACCTCAACGAGATCGACGGCTTTTTGCAGTGGGGCTATAACTTCTGGTATTCGCAGTATTCCATCCGTGAGATCGACCCCTACACCGAAAGCGATGCAGGCGGTGCATTCCCCTCGGGCGATGCCTATCAGGTCTACCCCGGAGCTGACGGCACGGCAGTGCCCTCCCTGCGCCTGAAGGTGTTCCGTGATGCGCTGCAGGACCTGCGCCTGATGCAGCAGCTCGAAGCTCTCACCGACCGCAAAACGGTGGAAAAGCTCATCTGCAAGGGCAGCAAAAACAAGAAGTTCACCTTCTCCGAGTATCCCACAGACGGACAGTGGTATGAGGATCTGCACACCCGTCTGACCGATGCGATTGCCTTTTACAGCAATGAAAACGCAAAAATTTAAAAAAATTGCAAAAAAAGCCGATAAAAATTAAAAAAAGACTTGCAATTTGGTTTTGTTTCTGTTATTATTATCAAGCTGATTTAAGAAGGGGATTTACCCCAAACATTAAAGGAGGTGCAACTCCAATGGCAAAATGCGAGATCTGCAACAAGGAACTGAAGTTCGGTATTCAGGTTTCCCACTCCCACAGACGTTCCAACAGAACCTGGAAGCCCAACGTGAAGAGAGTCAAGGCTATCGTTAACGGCACTCCCTGCAGAGTGAACGTTTGCACCCGTTGCCTTCGTTCCGGTAAGGTCACAAGAGCTGTCTGAGTTTAACACAAAACAAAAAAACAGTATAAAGAATCCGTCCCGAACAGGACGGATTTTTTATTATATAGGAAATTGCTCGCGTTGTGAGCAATTTAGCTTATAACAAGAAACACCTACAGCCCCCAAGATTGGGGGTAGGGGGTTGATAAATCGTAAGATTTTTTCTTATTATTTGTTTATTTTTTTAATGCTTGTAGGTCACCTTTCTGCCCGAAAGCAGTGCGCCGCCCTTGCGGCAGAGGGTGAGGAATATTTTTTCTCGCAAGCCGTTCATAAGAATATTACGGATCAGCTCTGCAGCATAGGTGTCGCCCTTGATTTTTGCTTTTTTTGCATCCTCGTCGGTGAACATATTGAACCAATGCTCCACACGCGAGGTGTAAACCGAGGGGGATTTTTCGTCCGTAAACAGCATTCTGTAGCCGTACTGCGAGGAAAAAGCATCGCGGTTGTAGCGGCTGCTTAAGGAGTTTACGATGTCGATGCCCTTGTGCTTGACTCCGAAGGCATTGGTGTGATCGTGACCCGTGAACATGGCAAGCACATCGCCGCGTTCGACCATCGCTTCAAACTGACCGTCATTTTCGTAACCGCTGCACGGGGTTTCGTTGAGCGTGCCGAAGTTGAGTCCGTTCGGGTCAAAGTGGTAGTAGGTGCCCTTGTTGTTGATGTGCTCAAAGGAATACAGCTTTCTGCGCTTGCATTCGATGAGTGCATCGTACACCTCGGGTACGATCATGTGCTGAAACGCAAAGGAATACACCTTGCCGCCGTTTGCCTGCTCGATGGCTTCGCTTTTTGCCTTGTACCAGTCCACCTGATCCTTTTTGACATTGCCGTAATGTCCGTTGCCGTCATAATCGTTGGAGTCGAACACCCATACATTGAAGCGCATTTCGTCGCTGTCGGAGGCAAGAATCGGAATATTGTAGGTGCCGCAGCCCGAAAGCAGGGGACCCTCATCCACGGAAACCGAGCAGGGATAGGTATTATAGTATGCCATCAGCTCCTCACGGCTCATAGCACCTGTTTCGCTGTCATGGTTGCCGAAGGTGACCGCCACGGGAATGCTGCGGCTCTGAAATACGGTCATGAGTTTGTCGATGTATTTTTTTGTGACGGCGGCATCATCGTAATTGTGCACATTGTCACCCGTTACCACAACCAGATCGGGTTTTTCACGGTCGCAGGCGGCGGCAATCAGCCACACGGATGCCTCAACATTTTCATGCTCCAGATGTGTGTCTGTAATGTGCATGATGCTGAATTTGCCGTCCTTATTGAAACGCAGACTTCTTGCCGTTGCATCGGGCATATTTTGCAATTTATTCTGATCCATTCCTGTTCTCCTTTGATTTTACTGCTTCTATAATAATACGATGAAAAGGAGAAAAAGTAAAGTAGTAATTTACCGCACAAAAAAGAACGCACCCGAGGGTGCGTTCGTCTTTTCAGTTGCAATTAACCTGCGATAACATCTTCAGCAATGTCAGGCAGCTCGAAGAAGCCGCTTGCGCCTCTTCTTGCCCACAGGCCGTCGCTCATTCTCTTGAAGAGCTTGCCCATGACGGTGGTGAGAAGGTCGGTGCCTTCATCTGCCGTTTCCAGACCGCAGATAACAAAGGAGTCAAACAGTGCCTGTTCCGCTTCCTTGGTCAGCTCTGCATCGCAGATGGTGTCGTCAATGACATCACAAGCAAAGTCATAAGCTTCCTGCACGGCTGCAAGCTGCTCTGCAGTGTAAAGGCCTTCTTCGTTGGCAAGAATCTCTTCTGCGCGGACAAGGTAACCGCCGTCGGGGCGGACCATTCTGCGGGAGTTACGGGTGCCGTTGACCTGCGGATAGAGCTCGGTATCGTTTACACTTTCAATCGCACCGGTCATGATGAGTGCGGCAAGCTTGACAGCATTGTCGTTTCTGCCGATTTCATGGTGCTGACCCTTGAAGAAGAAAGCGGAATCGGGGAACAGACAGGTGGAAACATCGATCAGACCGTCGGGCGTGAGAACGCTGTCCTCGGTCAGCAGACCGGCAGCCTCAACCGTCTGGTGAGGAGCACCTGCGGTAGCACCCAGAGAGGTGCTTCTTACATCAATGATGGCATCGGAGTTGACAAAATCAACACTCTTTACAAGGCCGAAGAAAGCATATTCGCCTTCGTCAAAGCGCATGTTGTAGCCGCTGATGGTGGATACCTTCACACCGTATTTTTCGTTTGCAAGCACAAGGGTGTCTTCCAGGTTCAGTCTTGCTTGCTGCATACGGTCGGTCTTTTCACGCATCACAGAGCCTTCTGCAAGGTATCTGTCGGCAAGCGCTTCGTAACGATCCTTGGGAACGGTTGCCCAGAACTGCGGATCGTTGAGAAGCAGGGTGTCGAGAATACCTTCAAAGGCTGCGGAAATGATATCATAAAGCACCTGCTGCGGGAAAATGCGGATGGCAACATTGATGATGTAGCCGATCATGGGATCTTCACCGAGCTGCTCCATGAGATAGGGGAAGAAGCTGTTGTACATCTTTTCTTCCGTGATTGCCCATTCTCTTGCATAGAAGTCTGCAATGATGCTTGTGCCGTCCATAACAGCAACAAAGCCGATGATCTGGTTGATCTTTGCAAGGTCTTCTTCTTCAATAATATCAAGGTATGCGGTCAGCAGGGTACCGCCGAGGCTGACTGCGCAAAGGTTGACCTTTCCGTATTCAGCAGCAAGTCTGTCAACCATATCCTTGAGCTTGTATGCGGATTCAATGGTGTCACCAAGAAGCGGGAATGTGCACAGATAGGTCATGTCCTCAAGGGTGTTGTTGCCACCCTCGACACCGCTTTCATAAGGAATGGAGGTGTAGGGCTGCATGGGCATCATGTTATAGAACCAGCCTCTGTCGTCTTCGTCCCAGAGGGAAACGGGAGTCTGATAGTCATAAAGACCGATGTTGTTGTTGGGTTTGCCTTCTTCATTCATGGACATGTAGCAGAATACTTCGCCTACAAGGTCATAAATGGCATCGGTCAGCCCCATGTCGGTCTGGAACATCAGGGTGCCAAGCAGCGGACCGACGAGGTCCTTGAGAATGGTGCCGACAAGGTCAGCCGTGTTCATCAGCAGCAGACCGCTTTCAAGGGTGTTTCCTGCGGAATCGACATCGGCAACGCCGTCGTTGTCGTTATCCACAAAGTAAACGGAGTGGTTGATGCCGGGGAGCATGATGGTGGGGTACTGTGTTTCTTCCATGCCCAGCTCGACAAGATCGTCAAACGTTTCAGCACCGACATAATTGACGGTACCTTCCTCTGCTTCTGCATCAACTGCGCCTGCAGGAATGAAGCAGACAGACAGCATCATCAGAGCCGCAAGAAAAACGGCAAGATACTTTTTCATGGAATTTCCTCCTTAAATACAGCCACGGGCTGTTATTGTATTTTATATAATAACATAACCTATTGTAAAAATCAACCGTTTTTCTGTTCTTGTGTTGAATTGGTTATATTATTAAATCACTTGCGTTGGTCGAAACCACGTGGTATAATACATAAAAACAAAAAAAGAAGCACAGGGGCATACTATGAGTTACCAAAGCATGGAAGCGTTGATGCAGCATTTACGAGATAACGGAATTGCAATTTCTGATGCTGAAAAACGAAAACTTATGAATTCGGGATATTTCCATGGCTATAAGGGATATCGTTTTTTCGGCAGTGCAAAAAAAAGAATACCGTTTTCATCCTATAGTGAAATATCTGCAACAATTGAGTTTGACACAAAATTAAAATCTCTTCTGTATGACAAGATAATGTATATTGAAACGGCAGTAAAAAACATTGCTCTTGAATGTATCATGCAAGAAATTGGTTCAGAAACAATTCAGGACTTGTTTGAAAATGCAATCAGCAGTTACAAAAATGCCGCTGCAAATTCCTCGGCAGATGAAAGAAAACGTTTACAAAGCAATAAGTTGAGTCTTCAGCAAACTGTTCATATGTATCTGCTGAAAGAATACAAAAATAACAATCCAAAAATTACTCACTTTTACAATAAAGGTTATAATGATGTTCCGCTGTGGGCTTTATTTGAAGTGATGACCATGGGAGATATCGGCTTTTTGTTTTCATGCCTTACACCGGAAATAAGAAAAACAATATCAAAAGAAATCGGATTTAATCTTTCTGTAGACACAAATTTAACATTACTCTACAAATATCTGTACACTTTAAAAGATTTAAGAAATGCTGTAGCACATAATGCGGTTGTTTTTGATACCCGATTCCGGAAAATAGATCCGACACTGCCCATGAAAAAATGCCTGCAGTTTGATATTAAGTTGCCGTATGTTAATTTCAAAACCATAGGAGATTATATTATTCTTGTTTGTTATTTCCTGAAATTACTGGAAGTTCCTTCCGCTGAAATTGTTTCCTTTGTTCAGGCTTTTGAACAGATCGTAGATGAATTCTCAAAAAGTGTTGATTTGTCTATTTCTTCAATGGTAATACATCCCGATTTAACGGACCGGATGCAAAAATTAAAAAATTTTATTTAGTGCTTGCATTTTCTTATAGATTTTGTTATAATATATTTACTAATTGGGGTATACATTTGCGGATGTATACTTGGAGGGATCGAAGAAATTCGGTCCCTTCTTTAATTTAATGAGAGAAAGCAGAGAAAAAATCAGGCAATATTTTTGTACCTTTCGCCGTGTTGACAAGCGCAGTAAAACAGGGTATCATTAAAAACCGAAGCATTTTTATCATATTATAACAAGCAAAAGGAGAGAATCACTGTGGTCATTCAGGGCTTACAGAAGCTGACATTGCTCGATTTTCCGGGGCATACCGCCTGTACGGTGTTTACCGCAGGCTGTAATTTCCGTTGCCCGTTCTGCCACAATGCATCACTTGTGACACATATTGATGCCGAACCCGTCTGTACGGAAGAAGAATTTTTTTCATTTTTAAATAAAAGACAGGGGCTTCTTGACGGGGTCGCCGTTACGGGCGGTGAGCCGCTGCTGCAAAAGGATATTATACCGTTTATTAAGAAGATCCGGGCTCTCGGCTTTGCCGTCAAGCTCGACACCAACGGCAGCAGACCTGATGTACTTAAAGAAATAGTCGGCGCAGGGCTTGTCGATTATGTTGCCATGGATGTCAAGAACACAAGAGAAAAATACCCCGTCACCGCAGGCATTGACCAAAAAATGCTCGATGACATAGAGGAAAGCATTGATTACCTTATAAACAGCAATGCGGTGGATTACGAATTCCGCACCACGCTTGTGAAGAATTTCCATACAAAGGAAGATATTGTGTCCCTGTCGTTTCGTCTGCAGGGTGCAAAACGGTGGTTTTTGCAATCCTTCAGGGATTCCGGTGACCTCATAGATTCCTCTTGTGTCGGTTTTTCGGACAATGAAATGCGCCAAATGCTTGATTCTGCGCGCTTTGCGGTTCCTTTTGCGGAAATTCGGGGCATCTGACACACCACAAGATATAGATTTCAAAAAAAGATTTTTAAAATTTTGCCACAACATCTTGACAAAGGTGTTGTGGTTGTGTTATGATACCCATGCTCCCGAAAAAAGGGATTGAAATCGTTTGTTAAAAATTTACATAAATTTACGAAAAGGAGAACCGCTTATGTATCAGGTAGTAAAAAGAGACGGCAAAATTGCGGAATTTGACATTCAGAAAATCACCGCCGCCATCACCAAGGCTTTTGAAGCCCAAAACAAACAGTTTGTCCCCGGCATTATTGATTTCCTCGCACTGAAGGTGACGAGCGAATTTGAACCCAAAATCAAGGACGGTCTTGTGCAGGTCGAAGATGTGCAGGACTCCGTTGAATCGGTGCTGATCAAGGCAGGCTATGACGATGTTGCAAAGGCATACATTCTGTATCGCCGTCAGCGTGAAAAAATCCGCAACATGAAGTCCACCATCCTTGACTACAAGGAAATCGTTGACAGCTATGTCAAGGTCACCGACTGGCGTGTAAAGGAAAATTCCACCGTCACTTATTCTGTCGGCGGTCTGATTCTTTCCAACTCCGGTGCCATCACCGCAAACTACTGGCTGAGTGAAATTTATGACGATGAAATCGCAAACGCACACCGCAACTGCGATATTCACCTGCATGACCTTTCCATGCTCACCGGTTACTGCGCAGGCTGGTCGCTTCGTCAGCTGATTGAAGAAGGCTTAGGCGGTGTTCCGGGCAAGATCACCTCTGCACCTGCTTCCCACCTTGCAACCCTCTGCAATCAGATGGTCAACTTCCTGGGCATCATGCAGAATGAATGGGCAGGCGCACAGGCATTCTCGTCCTTTGACACCTATCTTGCTCCGTTTGTAAAGAAGGATAACCTTTCTTACCGTGATGTCAAGAAGTGCATCGAAAGCTTCATCTTCGGTGTCAATACTCCCTCCCGTTGGGGTACGCAGGCTCCGTTCTCCAATATCACCCTCGACTGGGTCGTTCCCGCTGACCTGAAGGACAGACCCGCAATCGTCGGCGGCAAGGAGCAGGATTTCACCTACGGCGACTGCCAGGCAGAAATGGATATGGTCAACAAGGCATTCATCGAAACCATGATCGAGGGCGATGCCAACGGCCGCGGCTTCCAGTATCCCATCCCGACCTACTCCATCACCCGTGACTTCGACTGGTCGGATAAAGAGAACAACCGTCTTCTCTTTGAAATGACCGCAAAATACGGCACTCCCTATTTCTCCAACTACATCAACTCCGACATGGAGCCCAGTGATGTCCGCAGCATGTGCTGCCGTCTGCGTCTGGACCTTCGTGAGCTTCGTAAAAAAGGCGGCGGCTTCTTCGGCTCCGGCGAAAGCACCGGCTCGGTTGGTGTTGTCACCATCAATATGCCCAGAATCGCTTATCTTGCAACCGATGTCGGTGACTTCTACAAGCGCCTTGACCACCTGATGGACATTGCAGCCCGTTCTCTGAAAATCAAGAGAACCATCATCACCAAGCTGCTCAACGAAGGCCTGTATCCCTACACCAAGCGTTATCTCGGCACATTTGACAACCACTTCTCCACCATCGGTCTCATTGGTATGAACGAAGTGGGTCTGAATGCAAAATGGCTCGGCAAGAACATCACGGACGAAAAGACCTTCCAGTTCTCCAAGGATGTTCTCAATCACATGCGTGAGCGTTTGTCCGACTATCAGGAAATGTACGGTGACCTTTACAACCTCGAAGCCACCCCTGCCGAATCCACCACCTACCGTTTTGCAAAGCATGACGTTGCCCGTTATCCCGATATCATCACGGCTGCCCAGGACGACGGCACACCCTACTATACCAACAGCTCCCACCTGCCCGTCAGCTACACCGAGGATATCTTCACAGCCCTCGACCATCAGGACGAGCTGCAGACCCTTTACACCTCCGGTACTGTTTTCCATGCATTCCTCGCCGAAAAGCTGCCCGATTGGAAGGCAGCCGCCAATCTTGTGCGCAAGATCGCAGAAAACTACCGTCTGCCTTATTACACCATGTCCCCGACTTACGCTGTCTGCCGCAACCACGGCTACCTTGTCGGTGAGCAGTACACCTGCCCCGAATGCGGTGAAAAGACCGAGGTTTACAGCCGTATCACCGGCTACTACCGTCCCGTTCAGAACTGGAACGACGGCAAGACCCAGGAATTCAAAGAAAGAAAAGTCTATGACATTGAAAATTCCAAGCTGACCCATGACGGTCCCAAGGAAGAAAAGGCAGCCGACAACGTGCAGAAGACCGAAAACAGCGACGGCATCTACTTCTTCACCAAGAAGAACTGCCCCAACTGCAAGGCAGCCAAGCCCTTGCTTGCAAAAGCAGGTGTTGAATATACGGAACTGCTCGTTGAAGAAAACGAAGAGCTCGCAAAGGCTTACGGTCTGAAGCAGGCACCCACACTCGTTGTTGTCAGCGGTGGCAATGCTGTGAAGTATGCCGGTGTTGCAGGTGTCAAGACCTACATTACAGGTATTTAAAATATGACCGATATCATTGTTGTCGGTGCGGGCCCGGCGGGCTTGACCGCCGCAGTGTACGCCTGCCGTGCCGGAAAAAGCGTACTTGTGATCGAAAAAGGCGGCTTCGGGGGACAGATTACCTTTTCCCCGAAGGTCGAAAACTACCCCTCACAGCAGGAAATCAGCGGTATGGAGCTTGCCGAACTGTTCACTGACCATGCAATTGCCATGGGTGCGGAGCTGACGGTCGGTACGGTTGAAAAAATCGAAAAGACCGACTGCGGTTTCCGTGTTGTGTGCGACGATGAAACCTACGAAGCAAAGGCGGTCATCATTGCAACGGGTGCAAGACACCGCCTGCTCGGACTTGACCGTGAAGAGGATTTTGTCGGCAACGGCATTTCGTTCTGTGCAGTCTGCGACGGCAGCTTCTTTGCAGGCCAGGATGTTGCCATGGTCGGCGGCGGAAACTCTGCCTTGCAGGAGGCGATTCTTCTCAGTGAGGTCTGCAAATCCGTCACCGTCATTCAGAATCTTGCTGATTTTACGGGCGAAAAAAAACTTGCCGACATTCTCCTGAAGCGTGAGAATGTGACCGTGCATTTCAATACCCTTGTAACGGGACTTCTCGGTGCGGATGAACTGACGGGTATCACCGTTAAAAATACCGAAAGCGGTGAAGAAAGCAAGCTTGCCGTCAAAGGTCTGTTCATTGCCGTGGGATTGGTTCCCGAAACCGAGCCCTTTGCGGATGTTCTGCCCCTGAATCAGTGGGGCTATGCCGATGTCGGTGAGAATTGCAGGAGCACCACCGAAGGCATTTTCGTGGCAGGGGACTGCCGTTCCAAAACGGTTCGCCAGCTCACCACCGCCTGCGCTGACGGCTCCGTCGCCGCCCTTGCCGCTTGCCATTATATTGATGAAATGTAACGAATACAAAAAGGAACTGTAAAATTGACAGTTCCTTTTTGTTGCTTTATATTCTTATTTGTGCTACAATCAACTCAATGAGCCGATCCAGTTCGTCGATCATGAAAAGCGGAACATTGAGAATTTTTCCGTCAAAGGACAAATTGCGAAGCGAAAGACGAATGATAAGCGGTGTTTCCCGGTCATATTTTTGTGCATACTTTTTGATGCTGGTTGCCTTTACATTGACCCCTGCTTTGCATTCAAGCGGGATGACCGTGTTTTCACGCTGTATGATGAAATCCACCTCATAAGGATGTTCTGCCCAATAGCGCGGGGACACTTCAAAATTCTGTGACAGGCTTTGCAAGACAAAGTTTTCGGTCAAAGCTCCCTTGAATTCCGTAAACAGTCGGTTTTCTTCCGTAAAGGCAGACGGTGCAAGTTGCGAATGGCGGCGCAGAAGTCCTACATCGCTCATATAAATTTTGAAAGAATCAAGATCATCATAAGCCGACAGCGGAAGATTCGGTTTTGAAATTTTGTTTATTTTTTTAACAAGATCGGCATTTTTCAGCCAGAGCAAGGCATTTTCATATTCTCTTGCTCTTGCACCCGTACGGACGGCGGAGTACAAAAACTTTTTATTCTCTTTTGCAAGTTGTGACGGCAAAGAATTCCAGATCAGCGTGATTTTCGGCACATCAAAGTGCGGTGCATGCTTTGCAAAATCACGTTCATAAGAATTCAGAATATCATAAAGAACCTGTTCAACGGCTTTTACATCTTTGTACTGTGTCCATACCAGTACCGCTTCCGGCATGCCGCCGGTAATGAAATACATTTTCAGTTTTTCAACCAGAGGATTAAAAAATGCATCGGGAATGTTTTCGATTGTATCAATACCATGCAGATAGTCAACATATTGTTCGTCACCGTTTGCCAACAGGAATTCCGTAAATGTCATCGGGCCCATTTCTATGAAATCCACTTTGCCGACAGGAAAACCTTGTGTCAGTTGCAAGCCTAAAAGCGAGCCTGCACTGACAACACAGTATTCAGGTGCATCTTCGCAAAAATATTTCAGAGTGTTGAGTGCTTCCGGGCAAGCCTGAATTTCATCCAGAATCAGAAGCGTGTCGGTTGTGATGGGGGTCATGCAGGCGAGAGACAGATTTTTGATGATACGGTGAACATCTTTTGTGGTCTCAAAAAACTGTTTATATTCAATATCCTTATCAAAGTTGATATATGCACAACCGCCCGGAAACTGTTTTCCGAACTCTTTTAAAAGCCATGTTTTACCGACTTGCCGTGCACCCTTTAAAATCAAGGGTTTTCTGCGCGGTGAATTTTTCCATTTGATCAATTTATCAAGAAGTAATCTTTGCAAAACAATCCCGCCTTTCATTTTTTATTATACACAAAAAAAATGCATTATGCAAGCAAAATCACATAATTTTCATAAATTATGTGATTCCAATCACACTTTTTGCGGAAATTATGTGAGAAAAATCACATTTTTGAAAAAATATATATTCAACAGGAAAGGAAATAAAAAAATATGATTATCGACAACATTAAAAACTGCGAAAAATATTATGCCGTTCATCCCTCGTTCAAGGCGGCTTTCGAGCAACTTAAAAATCTGACCGCCGAAAGCGAACCCGGTCGCTATACCGTGGACGGCGATGCGGTTTTCGTCAATATGGCAGCCTACACTACCAAAACCCATGATGAATGCAAGTATGAAAACCACAAAAAATACATTGATATTCAGTATGTACTTTCGGGTGCCGAACGCATTGATCTGATCGATGCCGACAAGCTTACCGTCACCGAGGACAAATATGCAGACGGCGACATTGCCTTTTTTGCCGACAGTGCTGCACAGACAAGCGTGACCCTGCAGGCAGGCGACTTTGTTCTGATTTTTGCAGATGAGGCGCACCGTCCCTGCATGGCAGACAAAAATGTCCCCTCCGCCGTTGCCAAAGCGGTTGCAAAGGTTCTTGCATAATGAATTTACCGTCTTACATCACGGTATTGCTTGACCGTCTGTCGGAATGTGGCTTTTCGGGCTATCCTGTCGGCGGCTGTGTGCGTGATTTTCTGCTCGGAAAAATACCGGGCGATTATGACCTGACCACCGATGCGACTCCGCAGGAGATGCTTTCTGTTTTTTCGTCTTGGCGTTGCATAGAAACGGGCCTCAGGCACGGCACGGTTACGGTTGTGAGTGAGGGCAACAATGTGGAAATCACGGCATTCCGCTGTGACGGCGAATACAAGGACAACCGCCACCCCACCGAGGTGACCTTCACACGCAGCATTGCCGACGACCTTTCCCGACGGGATTTCACCGTCAATGCCATGGCATTTGACCGAAACGAGGGGATCATCGATCTGTTCGGAGGCAGAGAGGATTTGCAGAATAAAATCATCCGCTGTGTCGGTGAGCCCGACCGCAGATTCAACGAGGATGCACTGCGCATCATGCGCGCACTGCGCTTTGCCGCGACCCTCGATTTTGAAATTGAAGAAAAAACCGCCGACAGCATTCACCGCAATGTCGGTCTGTTGAACAATATTTCCGCAGAACGCATTTTTGTGGAGCTTAAAAAGCTGCTTTGCGGTGCTGCGGCAGAGCGTATTTTGTTGCAGTTTGCGGATGTTTTTTGTTGCATCATCCCCGAATTACAGCCGATTGTCGGTCTTGTGCAGCACAATCCGCATCATCTGTATGATGTCTATACGCATACCGCAAAAGCCGTTGCGCTGTGCGAGGCAGACCCCGTTCTGCGCCTTGCTGCTCTTTTTCATGACCTCGGCAAAGCGGACACCTTTTCGTTTGACGAAAACGGCATCGGGCATTTTTACAATCACCGTGCGTTTTCCGTGCAAAAAGCGGATGCGGCGCTGCGCCGTTTAAAAAGCGACAATGCCACGCGCAGAACCGTTCTGTTTTTAGTGGATTGGCATGATCGTCTGTTCGGGGATTTCAGTGAAAAAACCGTCAAGAGGCTTTTGCGCACGCAGACGGCAGAGGAGCTGCTTCTTCTTGCCAAGCTTATGCGTGCCGACAGCGAAGCCACGGGAACACGAATGCATGAAACATGTGAATCGGCAGACCGATTGGAAGAAATTGTACTTCGTCTGCAGGCGGAACAACCGTGTCTGTCCGTGACTGACCTTGCCGTGAACGGACATGATCTGTTGGCATTGGGGTACGAACCGAAGACAATCGGCAACACCCTCAAACACTTACTCGAAGCCGTTACGGACGGAAAAATTGAAAACAACAAAGAAGATTTATTGGCAGTTTTGAGAAAATAATAAATTGCGGTTTGTCGGGCTGATATCAAAGTAAATTTCCCTCTCAAATACTTGTCGCCCCTGAAAGGGGAGATGTCACGAAGTGACAGAGGGGTTAACCAAGTTTGCACAAAGTCGGTTAACAAAGTCTGATATTCCCGACTAAACCCCTCTGTCTGCTTAACGCAGACATCTTTTTCTCCGAAAACGGGAACCCCTTTGTCAGCTTCGCTGACATTTCCCCTAACAGGGGAATAACCTTTCAGGGGCGACAAGGGGTGTAGTAGGGCAGTTTGTTCAAAACAGTAAGTCAGCGACAAACTCCAATTTACCACGCAATATTATCATCCTTACGGAGGTGCTTTTATGTTAAACAACGCAAAATTCATAACCAACCGTGATTTTACCGTCAATAAGAAAAAGCCGTGGGCAAAAATGACCTACAATTCCCGTGAGCTCACGTTGCCCGACAACGGCGGTGTTGCCTGCTTTAAAAAGGAAATTGAAATCGGCAAAGAAATCAAAAATGCCGTCATCACCGCAACGGCACTCGGTATTTTTGAACTCTATGTCAACGGTGTGCGTGTGGGCGACAACGGCACATTTGATGAGCTCAAGCCCGGCTGGACAGAATACAAAAAGCGTGTGATGTCCTTCACCTATGACATCACGAATCTGCTGAAAGCAGGCAAAAACTGCATCATTGCCGAGGTGTCCTCGGGTTGGTATGCAGGCCGCATCAGCTTTGGCTCTTACGGCTATAAGACACCTGCATTCTGTGGTGAAATCGTGCTTAATTTTGCCGACGGCGCAACGCAGACCATCCCCACGGACAATGCATGGCAGACCGCCATCACAGGTCCCTACCGTACCGCCGAAATCTGGGACGGTGTGCTGTTTGATGCCCGTCAGAGCCGTGAAAATGCCGACTGGCAAAATGCGAAGGTCAGCCATGATTTCAAGGGTGAAATTGTTCCGGCATCGGGTGCTCCCATCCGTGTGCGCGATTATCTCAACCGCAAACCTCAAAAAGCAACCGTCTATGACGGCATTGTGCCCAACGGTACCGACTACGGTGAAATCAAGGTCAGCCGTGAAACAACAGGGGACGGCTGCGAATGCGGACTGCTCAAAAAGGGTGAAAACCTGATTCTCGACATGGAGCAGAATATGGTCGGCAGACCGGCACTGAAAATCAAGGCAGCCGCAGGCACACGCATTGAATTTTTGTTTGCGGAGCTGCTCAACGACAGCGGTGAAAAGGATCGCGGAAATGACTATGCCAAGGGCAGTGCCTACATCAAAAACTACCGTTCCGCACTCTCGCGGTTGGTTTATATTGCCAACGGCAACGGCGAAGAAGAATTTGCACCCTGCCATACCTTCTTCGGCTTCCGTTATCTTGAAATCAGTGCCGACAACGATGTTGAAATTCTCGGCATCACGGGTGAGGTCATCGGCAGCGACAATACGGAAATCGGCTCGTTCCGTTGCTCGGATGAAAAGGTCAACAAGCTCTATTCCAACATTGTGTGGGGACTTCGCGGTAATTATCTGAGTGTGCCCACCGACTGTCCGCAGCGTGACGAAAGACTTGGCTGGACGGGTGATACGCAGGTGTTCTGCGGCGCAGGCAGCTACATTGCCGATACGGAAAGTTTCTTCAAAAAATGGCTGCGCGATGCCCGTGACACCCAGACCAAAAAGGGCGGCTACGGCGATGTCATCCCCAATGTTTTTGACAACGACGGCAGCAATGCCGCATGGGGGGAAGCCGGTATCATCGTGCCTTATATGATGTATCTCAAATTCAACTCGGTCGATATTCTTGCCGAGCATTTTGACTCCATGGAAAAATATATGCGGTTCCTGAAAAAACGCAAGCCCGAGGGGCCGGGTACGGCATTCGGTGACTGGCTGTGCTATGAAACCACCGACAAACGCTACATTGCCGATTGCTACTATGCCTACGTACTCGACCTCATGGCAAAAATCTCCGATATTCTCGGTAAGGCCGACCGTGTGGCATACTACAAAAAGGAGCTTGCACGGTTTAAGAAGATTTTTGTCGGAAAGTATATCGACAAAGAGGGCTTAACCGAAAAAACGCAGACCGCTTATCTGCTTGCACTCAAGTTTGACCTCATTCCGTCCTTTATCCGTGCCGCAGAAACCGAAAAGCTGCGCCGCAAAATTGTGGACAATAATTACACCCTGTCCTGCGGCTTTGTCGGAGCAGGTATTCTCAATCAGACCCTTGCAGCACTCGACATGGATGACCTTGCTTATTCTCTGCTGCTGCAGGAAAACGACCCGTCGTGGCTGTACAGTGTCAATCAGGGTGCAACCACCGTGTGGGAGCGCTGGAATTCCTACACCCTTGCCAAGGGCTTCGGTGATGTCGGCATGAACTCCTTTAACCACTATGCCTACGGTGCGGTTGCGGAATGGATGTTCGCCTATGCAGCAGGCATCGGCACAGACCCGAAGAATCCTGCATTCAAAAACATCATCCTCTCGCCCCGTCCCGATATGAGAAAAGTGTTGCCTTGCGGACAGCAGAAGATTACCTTCGCCGAAGCGACCTGCAACTCCCGTGCAGGACTTATCAAAGCCGCATGGAAAGCCGACGGCGACGGCTTTGTTTATGACTTTGAAATTCCCGACGGCAGCACCGCCGAAGCCGAGATTTTCAAATGCCTTGAAAACATCGAAATCAACGGCAAGCAGGCAGATGCAGAACTGAAAAACGGTAAATGGTATTTCAAACTGACCGCAGGCAAGTATACAATCAAGGCTTGATAACAAAAAAAGTTATTCACGGAAATGTGGGAGAATTTGTAGCGGATAATTAGTGTTTAGCGAACTGACGGAATCCTTCAAATACTTGTCGCCCCTGAAAGGGGAGATGTCTGCGGAACGCAGACAGAGGGGTTCAGGCGGTTACATCAAACTTTATTGACCAACTTTGCGCAAACTTGGTTAACCCCTCTGTCACTTCGTGACATCTCCCCTTTCAGGGGCGACAAGGGATGGAGGAGGGCGGTTTGTGTGAAAAACCGACTCACCGCTAAACCATAATTTACACATTGCTTTTAATTGCAACATTCCCAAGCTTTCCGTGACGAACCAAAAAACAGCAACACCCTCGTTTTTCAACGGGGGCGTTTTCATGTGGTTGTATTTTTATTTATATCGCTTCGGGTTGTCTGTTCTTTCAAGCAGATAGTCAACGGAAACATCGAAGTAGTCGGCAATCTTGATGAGTGTTTCGTAATCCGCTTCCCGTTCGTGGGTTTCATAGCGGCTGATGCTGTTCTGATTCATATTCAGCTCCATTGCAAGCCTGAGCTGTGATATGCCCTTGCTTGTTCTCAATTCCTTCAACCGCATTCTTTTTCTCTCCTGATATGTTCTTGACAAAAGAATACCAAAATGGTATAGTAAAAATATCCCGATTTGGTATATTTGTTGTATAAGGAGAAAAAAAGATGATTTTACCGTTGAATATTTTTAATTTTATTGAATCTGCATTGTCGGTATTAGGTGTTATTCTTGTTGTAATTGTTGTTATTTGTGTTATAGGATTTATAGGTTTTCTTTGCTATGTGAAGTCTCGTGATGAAAAAGCAGAAAGAGAAAAATTAAGCAGAGAAAATGCAATAGAATACGCAATACGCAATTCTGAAATATATAAAAAAATATTTGCTTATATCTGCTCGGTTGTAAATGAAAATCTGCGTGAAATTCCCAATCAATGTAACACACAGATTCCGTCACAGTGGTTGAATTGTACCGTGATCAATTTTGAAGAATATAAAATGACTGTATGTGATGTTAACAGATCTGATGTTGCAGTTCGTAATTTGAAAAAAAATTATTGCGATTTCGGATATGAAACATTGAAAATATATTGTGACTATATATCCGCGGAAGTTCGTATTGGTGATATTTGTGATGTGTTGGAGAAGGATTTAGAGAAACATTATCCTGCATTAATGATAAACAGTCTTTTAACGATAGACAGTCATGGTATTATAAATATAGATTACCGAAGAGAATGTGCTAAGCATTCCCCGTATAAATGATAATTTAAACAAAACTCTCCGTTCATCTGAACGGAGAGTTTTAAAATGCGTTGACTTTATGAGTGAATACGGGTAAAATAGCAATAAGAATGGTTTACAAAAAAAGAAAGGAACAAGAAAATGCACTTTAATGAATATATCGACTCCCAAAAAGACCGTTTTCTCTCGGACCTTGCGCGGTTGGTGAAAATCCGCAGTGTGCGTGAGGATGCCAAGGACGGTGCACCCTTTGGTGACGGGCCGAAAAAGGCTCTCGACGAAGCGATTGCAATCTGTGCCGAACACGGTTTTTCTATGACCAATTACGATTATTACGCAGGGGAGACCGATCTCGGAAACGATCCTGCGCTGATGATTCTTGCCCATCTCGATGTTGTGGACGAGGGGGAGGGATGGACAAAACCGCCTTATGAAATGACCGTTGAGGACGGCAAACTGTTCGGCAGAGGCACCATGGACGACAAAGGTCCTGCGCTGGCGGCGCTGTATGCCATGGAAGCCGTGCGTGAATGCGGAATTGAACTCAAAAAAGGTGTCCGTCTTGTGCTCGGCTGTGCGGAAGAAACGGGCAGCGAGGACATGGAATATTATTTTTCCAAGCGTCCGACCCTGCCTTATTGCTTTTCTCCCGATGCCGCCTATCCGCTGATTCACCTTGAAAAGGGCAGATTTGCACCGTATTTCTCCAAAAACTGGGAGGCAGAAAACACAATTCCGCGTGTTCTGAAAATCAACGGCGGCACAACGCCGAACATTGTCCCCTGCAAGGCAAGTGCCGTGTTGTTGGGGCTGACTGCCGCGCAGGTGCAGCCGCTTTGCGATGAATACAAGGCAAAAACGGGTGCAAATTTTGTGTTGACCGAGGAATTCAACTGCGAGGGCGGTGTGTGCTGCAAAAAGCTTGTCATCACCGCCGAGGGTGTTGCTGCCCACGCAAGCGAGCCGTATAAGGGCATCAATGCGCAGACCGCATTGCTTGCACTTCTTTGTGCCTTGCCGCTTGCAGACAGCGAATCCGCAAGGGCGATTCACGCACTCAACAAGCTGTTTCCGCACGGTGACACCAAGGGCGATTGTGTCGGCATTGCCATGCAGGATGAAATTTCAGGGGAGCTGACCTTCAATTTCGGTGTGCTCGAACTTACCGAGGAGGGCTTGACCGCCTGCTTCGACACCCGTGTGCCCGTGTGTGCAAACAAGGAAAATGTCTTCGATGTGGTGGATGCGGCTTTGCAGAAAGAGGGATTTGCACTTCGTGAAGATGCGCACATGATTCCTGCCCACCATGTGCCCAAGGATGCACCCATTGTGCAGACTTTGCTGTCAGTTTATGAGCAGTACACAGGCGAAAAAGGGGAGGCACTTGCCATCGGCGGCGGCACATACGTGCATCACATTGAGGGCGGCGTTGCCTTCGGCTGTGAAATGCCGGGTGTGGATTACCGCCTGCACGGTCCCGATGAATTTGCACCGATCGACACACTTCTTCTCTCGGCAAAAATGTTTGCCGAAGCCATCGTCCGCCTGTGCGGAGAATAAAAAAAACCGCCTTCGGGCGGTTTTTTCAATGCAAAATTTTTGTTTTTATGTTCCGCAACAGCAACAGGAATCATCTTCAAACGGAATGTTATTCTTTCGAAGATAATCCTTTGCGGCATTTTTGGCGGCGACCGTTGCCATGTGCGAGCAATAGAAAAACTGCGGCGGCAGGTCGGTTTCCATGTTGTAAACGATTGCCATGTTGGTCATCTGCAGCACATCGATGACGGGCTTTTCGGGCAGCACCTCGCACAGGGTGCGTGCACAGTCGTCGAGATACGCACTGCCCTCTGCCGAATAACCGCAGGAGGTGATGATGCCGTCCTCTCCGACCACAAGTGTTACAACAACCGTTTCGGCTGTATCAAGCGGCACACTTTTGCCGATTCCCAAATTCTTCATCTTCATTATACATTGAAACGGAACAGAACGATGTCGCCGTCCTGCATGACATATTCCTTGCCTTCGGAACGCATAAGTCCCTTTTCTTTGCAGGCGGTGGTGGAGCCTTCACGGATGAGATCGTCAAAGGAAACAACCTCTGCACGGATGAAGCCGCGTTCAAAGTCGGTGTGGATCTTGCCGGCAGCCTGCGGTGCCTTGGTGCCCTTCTGAATTGTCCATGCACGCACCTCGGGCTTGCCTGCGGTCAGGTAAGACATAAGCCCCAACAGATCATAGCCCTTTTGAATGAGTACATCCAGACCGCCCTTTTCGATACCGGCATCACTCAGGAACATTTCCTTTTCATCGGCAGGCAGGTCTGCAAGCTGTGCTTCAAGCTCTGCGCAGATGGGCAGACATGCACTGCCCTCGGCGGCTGCAAGCGCACAGACAGCTTTGTAGTAGGGATTTGCATCCAGATCGCCTGCAAAATCCTCTTCACTCATGTTGCAGGCATAAATGACAGGCTTCAGGGAAAGCAGTGCTACTGTTTCGGCAAGTGCTCTTTCTTTTTCGTCCATTTCAACCGCACGGGCATTGACGGCATTGTCAAGATTTTCCTTCAGACGGTTGAAGAACGCAATGTCGGAAGCCAGACTCTTGTCGCCCTTCATTGCCTTGGTGTCGCGGTCAATTCGACGGGCAAGAATCTCGGTGTCGGACATGATCAGCTCAAGATTGATCATTTCAATGTCGCGCACGGGGTCAATGCTGCCCTCAACATGCACAATATCATCATTTTCAAAGCAACGCACAACATGCACAATGGCATCCACCTCGCGAATGTGGGCAAGGAATTTGTTACCCAGCCCCTCACCCTTGGATGCACCTCTTACAAGACCTGCAATGTCAACGAATTCAACCGTTGCAGGGGTAATTTTATCGGGGTCATACAGTTTGGCAAGGGCATCCAGACGGCTGTCAGGCACGGGAACGATGCCTACATTGGGCTCGATGGTGCAGAATGCATAGTTTGCAGCCTGCGCACCGGCATTGGTCAGCGCATTGAACAGTGTGCTTTTGCCGACATTGGGAAGTCCTACAATACCTAATTTCATATCAAAACCTCATTTCAGAACAAATTATCTGCATAAATTCAATTTATTGTAGCACGAAGTAACGCAAAATGCAATGCAAAACAGAAAAATAAAAAACTTGCTTTTTACATTTGTATTGGTATAATAAAAATAGAATAAAATGGGGAGGTATATGAAATGAGGAAGAAAAAAGCAAAAGAATTATTTTGTTGTTATCGCCCTGTTTTGTTTTCTTTCCTCATTCCTTTTGTTCTGCTCGGCTTTGGTTTTTTGTTTATGCTGCTGCAATACGATGCGGCTTTGCTTGGCGGTGACAGTTCTTCGCAGATATTGCCGTTTATGGCAGAATTCCGCAGAAAGGTGCTGTCGGGTGAGAATCTGTTCTATTCGTGGACAGGCAGCGGCGGTTATGATTTCTGGTCGGTTTACTGCTACTATCTTTCAAGTCCGTTCGCATGGCTGAGCGTATTGGTAAAGGAAGAGCATCTGCATCTTTTTGTCAGCTTTCTTTCTCTGCTGAAAATATCGCTTTGCGGTGCATCGTTTGCTTTTTATGCAACCAAAAAGAAGTTGTGTAAAAATGATGCACAGACGGTTTTGTTTTCTCTTATTTTTGCTATGTGCGGTTACATAGCTGCCTATGCCAATTACATCATCTGGCTGGATGTTGTTGCACTGTTTCCCTTGCTGATGTTGGGAATGGAACGGCTTGTTTACGAAAAAAAGCCTGCACTATATACGATTACGCTTGCCGCAACCTTTGCCTGCAACTACTATCTCGGCTTCACGGTTGCCGTCGGTGTTGTTTTTTACTACTTCACATTCCGTTTTGATAATATTCGTGACTTTATCAACAAAAGCCTGCGGATGCTCGGCTTTTCCGTACTGTCGGCTGCAAGCTGCTGCGTATTTCTGATTCCGCCGTTTCTGACGGCAAGTGAAGCAGAAAAAGGTGCTTCATCCATATTAAGGGGCTTTCTCGGTAATTTTACGGAAAGCATCCGGAATCTGTTATTTTTCGATTCTCCGGATACGGTTACGCAGATTGAAAGCAGAGCAAACATTTATGTTACTTTGTTTGCACTGTATTTTGTGTTTCTGTGGTTTTTTGCATCGGATGCAAAAAGAAATGAAAAAATCAAAAACGGTATCATCCTTGCCTTTTTGCTTCTGAGCTTCAATCTCGGCACGCTGAATATGATATGGCACGGTTTGCGTATGCCGATTCTGGTGCAGAACCGATTTTCATTCATGTTCTGCTTTGCACTCATCTGCCTTGCAGCACGCAGCTTTGCGCAAAAAGAAAGATTAAACCGCAACGGTGCAATTGCAGGCAGTGTTGCTTACTGCATTTTCGTTTTGGTGCTTGCCCTGATTGATCCTTCCAATGTAGTTCGATTTATCGGTTCTCTGCTGGCCGCGGTTCTTTATTGTATTGTTTTTTTCATGCTGAAAAAAACAAAAATACAGTTTGCAGTGTATGCACTGTGCGCAGCGGTGGGGCTGTATACCTGTTTTGTTCTTGGTGCATGGAACGGAACTGCCCATGAATTGAAAAACAGCTATGAACCGGCATTGCAACAAGCGGTTGACGAAGTGCAGACGGATGACTCTTTCTACCGTGAAAAAAACCTGTGCATGATTAAAGATGGTGATCATGCAAACAATCAAATGCTGTACGGACTGCGCGGATTTCCTGTTTTCAGCTCGTATACCGACCCCATGCAGACCATACAGCTGATACGCTTCGGCCTGGTCAGCTTCCCTTGGGAGCCGACTGATATGAACTTTTATAATCATGGCCCGGCTACCAATTACACGATACCGAATTCTTTTAACAGCGTTGCCGATTCGCTTTCGGGTGTCCGTTACGTGTATTCTTACACCTCTTCCGCACCCCGCGTGAATGGCTTGCAGACTGTGTACGAAAAGGACGGCGTTACCGTCAGCGAAAATCCGTATGCATTGTCGGTTGCGTATATGCTGAACAATGAAACGCTTGAAGCGCTCAAAAACAACAGCCTGATACCGCCGGCACTTTACAACACCATTGCAAAGTCCTTTGATGAAACAATATATACCTCCTGCAATCTGACCGTCCGCAAGCAGGATCTTATGAAAATACAAGGTCTTTTTGGAAACTATACCATAGAAGCCACCGACAAAAATACAAAAGAAACGCAAATCACATTTTTGTATGAGGTGCAGGAAGACGATTGCATTATGACCATGTTTTTCAGCGGACGGCAATACATGGATGTGACCGTCACCTGCAACGGCGAAATCATTTACAATGAGAAGAGTATGTATGGTGATTTTCCGGAGCTCGGAACATTCAACGAGGGCGATTCGCTGGAAATTACCCTGCGCAGTGATGATGTGATGAATTTCTCGTTTGAGCTGCTGCAATCCGATCCGCAGGTGCTCGGCGAATTGACCGAAAAAATGCGTGCAGGTGCTTTGCAAATCACCGACAGCCGCGTAAATTACATCGCAGGCACTGTTACTGCCCAAAAGGATCAGACCCTTTTCACCACCATTCCTTATTCAGAGAATTGGACGGCAACGGTGGACGGTCAACCGGCAGATACAGCCTCTCTCGGTGACGGATTCCTTGTGATTCCGCTGACCGAAGGCACACACACCGTTGAACTTCGATACACACCACCCATGTTCCGGGAATGCCTGCTTATCAGCATTTTCGGCATTCTGCTTTCCTTTGTTACATTTTTTGTTTATGATAAAAAAGTAAAATCCAGCAAATCAAGAAAGGACGATTCAATATGAACAACAAATTCCACGGCGTATTTCCCGCACTTCTGACCCCCTATGACAAAAACGGCAATGTCAATTGCGAAACCATCGAAGCACTCGTTGAGCATAACCTCAAAAAGGGTGCAACGGGCTTCTATGTAGGCGGTTCCACGAGCGAAGCCTTCCTGCTTTCCATGGACGAGCGCAAGACCATCCTCGAAACTGCTGTCAAGGCTGCTGCAGGCAAGGCTACCATCATTGCACATGTCGGCTGCGTTTCCACCGAGCATACCGCAGAGCTTGCCCGTCATGCCGCAAAGGTCGGTGCAGATGCAGTCAGTGCCGTGCCGCCCTTCTACTATGGCTTCTCGTTCAATGAGATCAAGAACCACTACATGACCCTTGCAGACGAAAGCGGTCTGCCCGTTATTATTTATAATTTTGTTGCCAACGGCGGCAGCAAGCTGTCACAGGAAAACTTTGAGGTGTTCCTGCGTGATCCGCGTTTCCTCGGTGTCAAGCACACCAGTGCAGACATGTTCCTGCTTGAAAGACTCAAGGGCATGCGTGAGGATGTGGTTGTGTTCAACGGCTTCGACGAAATGTTCATCTCGGGTCTTGCCGCAGGTGCAGACGGCGGTATCGGCTCTACCTACAACTTCATGGCTGAAAAGTTTGTCAAGATCGAAACTCTGTTCCGTGCAAACAAGATCGACGAAGCAAGAGAAGAACAGAAGAAGGCAAACAACATCATTGCCGCCCTCATTCAGGTCGGTGTTATTCCCGGCTGCAAGGCCATTCTGCGTTCACAGGGCTTTGACATGGGCGAAGCCAGACGTCCGTTCTCTCCGCTTACCGCCGAGCAGAATGACATGCTGCTGAAGGTCTACGGCGAAAACGTATAACAATGAATATTATCATTGCAGGAATCGGCAAGCTGGGTGATGCACTTGTTGATTACCTTGTGCAGGAAAACCACAACATCACCGTTATTGATACCAATCCTGCAACCGTGGATGCGGTTGTGAACAAATATGATGTTTTCGGCATTGTCGGCAACGGCGCAAGCCTGCCGATTCTGCAGGAGGCATCGGTGCAGGATGCGGAATTGTATATTGCTGTCACGGATTCGGACGAATTGAACCTTGTTTGCTGCATGGTTGCAAAAAAAGCAGGCGCAGACCATACCATTGCCCGTGTGCGCAACCCCGAATATGCAAAGCAGGGTGCATTCATGCGTTCGGAGCTGGGGCTGAGCATGCTTGTCAATCCCGAATACGATGCGGCACACGAAATTTCCCGTCTGCTGCAATTTCCGGCTGCGGCAAAGATCGAAAAATTTGCACGCGGCAGGGTTGACATGGTCGAAATCGCTCTCACGGCAGGCAATCCGCTGTGCGGCTTGTCCCTAAAGCAGATCGGCTCTCGCTTTGCCGAGCAGATCCTCATCTGTGCGGTCAGCCGTAAGGATAATGTGTTCATTCCCAAGGGTGATTTTGTGCTGCAGGCAGAGGACCGCATTTCCATTGTTGCCAGCCACAGCAATATTGCTTCGCTGTTCCGCACACTCGGTATCTCCAAGAAAAAGATCCGTTCCGTTATGATCATCGGCGGCGGTAAGATCGGCTATTATCTTGCCAAGCGGCTGCAGAAGGCAGGCGGCATCAAGGTCAAGATCATTGATAACAACAAGGACACCTGCTATGAGCTGGACAGACTTCTTCCGAATTGTGACATTGTCTGTGCCGACGGTACGGATTCGGATATTCTGGAAGAAGAAGGCATCAACGAGTGCGATGCAGTGGTTGCACTGACGGGGATCGATGAAGAAAATATCATCATTTCCCTGATTGCCGAGCTTAACAATGTGGATAAAATCGTTATCAAGGTCAATCGTTCCTCGCTCAACCGTCTGTTGCATAAGCTGCAAAGCGAAAGCTTTATAGCACCCCGTTACATCACCGCAGCCAATGTGGTGCGTTATGTCCGTGCGGTGTCGCATTCAAGCGGCATGAGCAAAATCCATGCCCTGCACAAGCTGGTCGGTGATCAGCTGGAGGCTATGGAGTTTATCGCTTCTTCCGATTTTCCGGGCTGCGGTGTCAAGCTCAAAAATCTGAACATACGCAAAAATACACTCGTTGCGTGCATGCTTCGCAACGACACGCTCATTTATGCAAACGGTGATGCGGAAATTCTGCCCGATGACCGTGTGGTTGTCATCACGGCAAATGAGTCCGTCGCCGATTTGCGTGATATTCTGGAGTAAAATCAAATGAACTATCGATTGCTTGCCAATTTCTTCGGGCAGATTCTGCGCATCTGCGGCTTGCTGATGTGCATTCCGCTGATCGTCGCACTCATTTACGGAGAAAGTCAGACGTATATTGCCTTTATCATCCCCATTGCCATACAGCTCATCGGGGGTAGTATTCTTGTGCGCCTGATGCCGAAAAACCGGAATATATATGCCCAGGAGGGATTTGTCTGTGTCGCGCTGACATGGATTATCCTGTCTGCCGTGGGTGCACTCCCGTTTTTTATCAGCGGTGCGATGCCCAATTACATGGATGCGTTTTTTGAAACCGTTTCCGGCTTCACAACAACGGGTGCCACGGTTCTTGACAACATTGAGGGCATACCGAGGGGCATTTTGTTCTGGCGCAGCTTTACGCACTGGATCGGTGGCATGGGCATTCTTGTGTTTGCGATGATGTTCCTGCCCAAGGCACAGGCAAAGAAAACGAGCATGATGCACATTATGCGTGCTGAAATGCCGGGTCCGTCGGTCGGCAAAATGGTGCCCAAGGCAGGGGATACAGCCCGTATACTGTATGCGATGTATATTGTGCTGACGATCGTTGAATGCCTGCTGTTGCTGTTGGGTGGCATGGACTTGTATGAAGCACTCATTCATTCGTTCAGCACGGCCGGTACAGGCGGCTTCAGCTGCTTTAATGCAAGCATTGCAGAGCAATCTCCGTTTTTGCAGTATGTCATCACGATTTTCATGCTGCTGTTCAGCTTGAACTTCAACCTGTACTATCTTGTCATTCTGAAAAAATGGAAAGAAGCACTCAAGAGTGAAGAATTGAAGGTTTTTCTGATTCTTGTTGTTATTGTCATTGCCGTTATCACGCTGAATATCCGTTCTCAATATGACACTGCCGAGCATGCATTCCGTGCAGCGGCATTCCAGACGGCATCCATTGTTTCAACCACGGGCTTTGTGTCGGAAAACTTTGATCTGTGGCCTGCCATGTCACGGATTCTGATGGTTGTTCTGATGTTTGTCGGTGCGTGTGCCGGTTCAACGGGCGGCGGCATAAAGATCAGCCGCATTATGATTCTTGCCAAGGATGCCGTTCGCGATCTGGGGCAGTTGGCACATCCGCGCCGTGTTAAATCCATTCGTCTTGAAGGAAAGACCGTAGATGAGCAAACCGTCAACAATGCCTCGACCTATCTGCAGTTTTATGTTATTCTGTTGGTGTTTTCCGTGATTCTTGTTGCGGCTTTTGATGAAATGGATATGGTGTCCACATTTACTTCGGTTGTAACATGTCTGAACAATGTCGGCCCCGGTATGGGGGACATTGTGGGGGCGGTCGGGAATTATTCGACCGTTTCCATGGGATCCAAAGCGGTATTGTCATTCTGCATGCTGGCAGGCAGACTTGAAATTTTCCCGATGCTTCTCATCTTTTTCCCATCCACATGGAAAAGAGCATAATCAAAAAAAGGGTTGCGTTTGCAACCCTTTTTTAAATGCAAAATTATCGGAAAAGCATGCTGTTGCAGAAAAATAAATTATGGTTTACAGCACAAAGTGGGAGACCCCACCAACCCCTTGTCGCCCCTGAAAGGAGATTCCCCTGTTAGGGGAAATGTCAGCGAAGCTGACAAAGGGGTTCCCGTTTTCGGAGAAAAAGATGTCACGAAGTGACAGAGGGGTTAACCAAGTTTGCACAAAGTTGGTCAATAAAGTCTGATATAACCGCCTGAACCCCTCTGTCTGCGTTCCGCAGACATCTCCCCTTACAGGCAATGTCGTCAACTTAAGGAAATGAA
>JAZNCO010000027.1:0-20503 GCA_045587645.1 Acutalibacteraceae bacterium
CCTGTCCTTGATAGACAAACGGTGTACCTTTTTGGAAGAGGTAGGAGACCGCCAAGGTCTTGGCACTTTCATCGCGGAACTTTTCGCTGCCGTAACGCGAAACCATTCGGGGATGGTCGTGGTTTTCAAGGTAGAGCATATTCCAGCCCTTGCCCTCAAGCTTGGTTTGCCAATTCGAAAACGCTCTCTTGAGCTTTCTCAAATTGAAGGGCATATGGTTAAAATCGGTAAAGAGACAGTCTGCCTCCTGCGTGGAGAATTGGATCATCATATCAAGAACGGGATCGTTGTTCTCGTCAATGTATTCCAGTGCCTTTTTGGGAGTGACCATCGGGGCTTCCGCCAAGATCATACAATCGTATTTGGAGAATACATCTCTCTTAAATTCTTCCAAATATTCGTGCAGATGAGGGCCGTGATTGAAATAGAAGAACCCCTTGGATGCCGGCATAATGTGGTCGTCGGGAAGTACGTCTTTTTTGGAAATGGACGTGATCACGTCCTCGCGGAAGCCGTCAACACCCATATCGAGCCAATAACGCATAATATCCTTGACTTCTTCACGAACCTTGGGGTTATCCATATTCAGGTCGGGCTGTTCAACGGCAAACAGATGCAGGTAGTATTCCCCTGCTTCCTTGTCATATTCCCATGCGGGGCCTGCAAACGTGGACATCCAGTTGTTGGGTCTTCTGTTGCCCTTGCCCTTGCGCCAGAAATAGTAGTCATAATACGGATTATCCTTGCCCTTTTTACTTTCAAGGAACCATTCATGCTGATTGGATGTGTGGTTGACAACAAGGTCCATAATGACCTTCAGACCACGCTTGTGTGCTTCGTCAAGAACAGTTTTGAATTCCTCCAATGTGCCGTATTCGGGTTGAATATCACGGTAATCGGCAATGTCATAACCGTAGTCAGCCTGCGGAGATTTATACAGCGGTGAGAACCAGATGGCATCCACGCCGAGGCTCTTGATGTAATCGAGCTTGGAAAGAACACCCTTCAGGTCACCGATACCGTCACCGTTGCCGTCACAGAATGAACGGGGCCAGACCTGATAAACAGCCATTTCTTTCCACCATGTTCTTTTGATTTCAGACATATTTTTTTCCTCCTTAAACATATAAGCTCAGTTCACCCAAGCTTGCAAAAGCGCCCGTAGCGCGTATTTCCGATTTTTCATAGAGTTCGGGAGATGTAACTCCCGTATATACAAGTGCTGTTTTCAGACCGTTCATGGCACCGATTGCAATATCGGTTTCCAGTCTGTCACCGACAAAAGCAATTTCATCACGCTGACAGCCGATTTTGTTGCAGACATAATCCACCGTGAATGCATAAGGCTTGCCCATGATAAGATCAGGCTCTCTGCCCGTAGATGCGGCAAACATGGCAATCATGGAGCCTGTGTCGAGCATAAAGCCGTCCTTCAGCGGACAGTTCTTGTCGGGATGGGTTGCAATATATTCCTTGCCGTCTGCAATAAACAAAGCAGCCTTGCGGATTTTTTCATAGGTTAATGTTGTGTCGAAGCCGAGCACAACGATATCGGGATTTTCTTCTACCATCGGAATACCGGCTTTCACGAAATCTGCCGTCATGTTTTCGTTGCCGAGCAGATAAACGGTCTTGCCGGGTCGGTTGCGCTTGAGAAAATCAATGCACACATGCGAAGAAATGATGATATCATCCTCTGTTGCCGCATAGCCGAGACGGTTGAGCTTTTCGGCTACCTTGCCTGCTTCGTGGGATGAGTTGTTTGTAAAGAAGAAAAAGCGTTTTCCTTTTTCCTTGACGGCCTTTGCAAAATCGAGTGCACCGTCCAGAAGATTGTCACCGAGATAGAACGTGCCATCCATATCCACGATGAAGCATTTGATATCGGAATAAAGATTTTTATCCATTTTAAAATACCTCACTTTAAAGAATATCATACCAAATCTTTACAATCATGTCAATGCACATAATTTTAAATTTAATACTTGATTTTTCTAATATTTATGATATAATATTTCGGAAACGCAATGAACGGGAGAGTAACCGCACATTTGTCGTCTGCAGAGAGGAATGTATCTGCTGTAAGCATTCTGTCGGCGGTACGGTGAAGTTCACCCGGGAGCGGCGCACTGAAAAAAAGCAGTAGGTGTTGACGGTAAGACCTCCGTTACAGGGTCAGAGAGTGCTTGCAGAAATATTGTCTGCAAGAATTCGGGTGGTACCGCGAAGTGACACTTCGTCCCGTTTTCGGGACGGAGTTTATTTTTTAGGAGGAAAAAGATATGATTGCAAAAACGCAACAACTCAAAGCCGCATTTGATGAAAAACTTTCTGCCGTGCAGGCATCTGCAGAAATCGATGCCGTGCGCATTGAATTTATGGGCAAAAAGGGCGCTGTCGCCGCATTGATGACGGAACTTAAAAATGTTCCCAATGAACAGAAAAAGGAAGTCGGTCAGCTTATCAACGAACTCAAGCAGCACATTGAGGCTTCCATGCAGGCAAAGCTTGCTGAGCTGAAAAAGAAAGAAGAAGAAGCACTCATCAATGCAACCGAAAGCTACGATGAATCCCTGCCCGTGGTCAATAAAGAGGGGTCTTATCATCCCATTACGCTCGTTCAGCGTGAGCTGGAAGACATTTTCACAAGCATGGGCTTCCATATTGAAGATTATTCCGAAATCACCGATGACTTCAACTGCTTTGAAGCACTCAATATCCCGAAGCATCACCCCGCAAGAGATATGCAGGATACCTATTATCTGAGCAGCGGTCAGTTACTGAAAACCCATACAAGTGCTGCGCAGAACACCATTATGAAGAAATACGGTGCTCCTGTCAGAGCCATTTTCCCGGGTCGTTGCTTCCGTAACGAAAAAATCGATGCCTGCCACGAAAACACCTTCTTCCAGATGGAAGGTCTTATGATCGACGAAGGCATCTCCATTTCCAACCTGATTTACTTCATGAAGACCATGCTGAGCGAAGTTTTCAAAAGAGATATCAAGGTGCGTCTTCGTCCCGGTTTCTTCCCCTTTGTTGAGCCCGGTTTTGAGCTTGACATTCAGTGCCTGATCTGCAACGGTGACGGTTGCCCGTCCTGCAAGAATTCCGGCTGGCTTGAGCTGTGCCCCTGCGGCATGATTCATCCCAACGTACTCAAATACGGCGGCATTGACACCGAAAAGTACACAGGCTTTGCATTCGGTCTCGGTCTTACCCGTCTTGCCATGATGAAATACGGCATCAAGGATATCCGTGTATTCAACGAAGGCAACCTGAAAGCACTGTCACAGTTCAACGACAAATAAGGAGGGCACAAAAGAATGTTTGTTTCTATGAATTGGATTCGCGATTATGTGAATCTTGACGGACTTGATATTGAAAATCTCATTCACCGCTTCACGCTGGCAACGGCAGAAGTGGAAGACATTATTTATAAGGGCAAAGAGCTGAAAGACATTGTGGTCGGTCAGATCGTTTCCATTGAAAATCATCCCGATTCCAAAAAGCTGCATCTGCTCAAGGTGGATGGCGGCGACAGAATTTATGATGTTGTCTGCGGTGCTCCCAATGCTGCACTGAACATCAAAATCCCGTTTGTAAAAGCAGGCGGCTCCGTTCCCGGCATGGAAATCAAAAAATGCAAGGTTGCAGGTTTTGAATCAGAGGGTATGTGCTGCTCTGAGCACGAACTTGGCATCAGCGACGACCATTCGGGTCTTATGATTCTTGATGATTCTCTTGCTGTCGGCACCGATATCAAGGATGTTTTGCCGATTGACGATATCATTTTTGAAGTGGATAACAAGTCCCTCACCAACCGTCCTGACCTGTGGGGACATTACGGCATTGCCCGTGAATTCTCCGCACTGACCGGCAGAGAACTCAAGCCGCTGACATTGGGTGATCTTTCATGCGACACCGATTATGCAGTGCCCGTTACCGTTGGCCGCGAGGATCTTGTTTACCGTTATTCCTGCATCCGCATGGATAACATCAACCGCACCACAAGCCCCGATTATATCCGCATTCGTCTATTCTATTGCGGCATGCGTTCCATCAATCTGTTGGCAGATATCACCAACTATGTCATGCTCGAAATCGGTCAGCCGACCCATGCATTCGATGCAAACAGCATTGATCATATCCGCATTGATACCCCTGCCGAGGATATGAAGTTCACAACCCTTGACGAAACAGAAAGAGAAATCGACACCAACACTCTGATGATCTGGAACAATGACACACCCGTTGCCGTTGCAGGCATCATGGGCGGTCTTGATTCTGAAATCGTTGACAAGAGCAACTCCGTTGTGCTTGAATCTGCAAACTTTGACGGCATCTGCGTCAGAAAATCCTCTTCCCGTCTTGGTCTGCGCACGGATGCAAGTGCAAGATATGAAAAGATGCTCGATCCCGAGCTGACACTGACGGCTGTCGGCAGATTTGTAAGCCTTGTCAAGGAATGCGATGAAAATGCAGTTGTTTCTTCTCAACTGACTGACGTTTATGTCAAGAAATATGACACCATCACCATTTCTTTCGACAAAGCGTATGTTGACCGTTACACGGGCATTGATATCACCAATGAACGCATTTATGACACATTGGTTGCACTTGGCTTTGATGTTACCCGTGACGGGGACAATTTCACCGTTGTTGTTCCTTCATGGAGAGCCACCAAGGATGTTACCCTCAAGGCTGATATCATCGAAGAAATCACCCGTATTTACGGTTATGATAACTTTGAAATCACCACCACCTCCAGCAACCTCTTCCCTGTCCGTAAGGCGGTTTCAAAGACGGAAGACAATGCAATCAAGGACATTCTTGTTAAGAAATTTGCCGCACACGAGGTGCATTCCTACATCTGGTGCGACGGCATCAAATACAAGAAGCTCGGTATTGAAATTGAAGACAATGTCCGCATTCTGAACATTGCTTCCCCCGAAAACAGTGTCATCCGCAATTCCATGCTGCCCACCATGCTCAGCTTCACATATGAAAACAAGAGCTATGCAGACAACTTCACCCTGTTTGAAATCGGCAGAGTGGTAGACGGCACCAAGGAAAACGGCTACTGCAACGAAGTGCGCAGACTCGGTCTTGTTTCTTTCGACAAGACCGCAGGTGAAAAAGCTGTTTATTTCAGATGTGTCGGTATGATCAGAAAGCTGTTTGATGATATCAAGCACATGGAGGTTACTTTTGAAAAGGTTGCTCCCGTTCACAACTGGCAGCATCCGCGAAACACATCAGCGATTTATTGCAACGGTGTTTTGTGCGGTTATATCTGCACCTTGCATCCGACCAATGCCGCAAAGCTCGACAAAAAGGGCTATGCCGTATGCGTGGAACTTGATATGGATGCATTCAACAGCATCGCTCCTGCCGCTGTCAGCTTTGAAGCACCGTCTGCCTTCCCCGGTATTGACTATGACCTTTCCCTTGTTCTTACCGACAACAGACGCTTCAGTGAAATCGCAACCGCATGGACGGCACTCAATATTGCCGATTTGAAAACCGTCAGCCTTGTTGACACCTATGAAACAGAGGGATTGAAGAGCATTACCGTCAGACTTAGCTTCTCCTCCTGCGAGCACACACTTGCCATGGATGAGATTCAGGCTAATATTGATACCATTCTCAACAATCTTAAAGAAATGGGCATCACACTTCGCGCATAAGTCCATTGCAAAAAGCAACACCCGATCGAAAGACCGGGTGTATTTTTATGTTTGTATTATTCTTAAGCAAGTTTGAACCAAACCAGCATATCGCAATCCGAACGGTTTGCAAAGCCGTAATACGGAATAAAGCGGGCGTTGATTTCGCTTGTCTTTATACAATCAATCGGACGATACAGGGCGTTGAAATCACCGATATCCGTTCTTTGTGCTTGTGCATCAATGACATTTGCACCAAAGAATTCATCATAATGCACGGTAAATGTTCCGTTTTTCAACACGGCAATATCACGCAGATTTTCGCCGTTGTCCTCTGCTTCAAGACAATAAACAATTGGTCCTGCCTGCAAGGCAAATCTGCCGTTATCGGCAAACACAAGCGGATGGGCGGCAATGATGCGCGGCGTTATATCGAACTCGATTTCAACCACAAATTCATCTGCATCAACATCCATATAAGCATACCCTTTTTCTGTCTGATATGATTTGTTGATTTGCGTATGCACAGACCATGACGGTATTCTGACGGCAACTTTTTTACCGTTCATACCCTTGACAGTCAGCACGAGTTTACCGTCATTCGGATATTCTGTTTTCTGCAATACAGTGACAGCATTGCTGCCGATCACAAAATCAGCATTGCTTTCGGCAAACTGATGCACATACAGAGTATCCGCATCATGGGAATACATATAATCACCAAAAGCAGCAATAAAACGCGTTACATTGGGAGGACAGCACGAACAACTGAAAACCTCCTGTCTGCGAGTGATCGGGAAGCGTTCACGGGATTTATTCATGGAGGTATGACGATTTTGCTCGGCTTTCAGAATTTCAAGCGGATTTTCATAGAAGAAAGCCTTGCCGTCCAGAGAAAGACCGGACAAAAAGCCGTTGTAATATACACGCTCAATGATATCGGCATATTTTGCATCCATGTCAATTTCCTTCAGACGGTTAGAGAACATGGCAAGACTGATTGCAGCACACGTTTCAGCATAAGCGGTATCGTTCTGCAGATCATAATCGACAGTAAAGGCTTCGCCTTCATGCGAAGAGCCGATACCGCCCGTGATATACATTCTTTTTTCAACTATGTTATCAAACAGAGCCTTGCAGGCAGTGCGCAGATCTTCATCTTCAATTTCCTTGGCAAGGTCAGCCATACCGCAGTAAAGATAACATGCACGAACAGAGTGCCCTTCGGCTGTGCGCTGTTCACGCACGGGCAAGTGACTTTGATTATATCTTGTGTTACACCATGAGGTTACTGGCAAGGTTTCCTTTCCGCGTTCATCAATAAAGAAACGAGCAAGCTTCAGAAAGCGTTCATCCGATGTGCAACGATAAAGCTTAATAAGAGCAAGCTCTATTTCCTCGTGTCCGGGTGTTGCAAAAGCGGCACTTTTTTCTTCCACGAAAACCTTGGCAATATAATCCATATATTTGCACATCAATTTAAGGAATTTGATTTTGCCTGTGGTTTCATAATAAGCAACAGCAGCTTCGGTCAGGTGTCCTGCACAATACAGCTCATGTGCATCACGGTTCTGCCATCTGCCGTCGGGAACACAAACGGTAAAGCAGATATTGAAATAGCCGTCCTCACCCTGATTCTTTTCAATCAGGTCAACAATGTCGTCAACACGCTGTTCAAGCTCTGCATCCGGATGTTTTCGCAAAATAAAGGCTGCGCTTTCAAGCCATTTGGCGACATCGGAATCCCAGAAAATATGCGGCTGCGGAAGATCACTGTCTTCATCCCAATTGAATTTGAATGCTTCAAATCTGCCTGTTTCTTCAAACTGCTTACGAACAGCCTCAAGAGTCACAGTACGGTTGAGCTTCTGCTTATCTGCCCAGAAGCCGCCTGTAATGTCAATATTTGCATAACTGACAGGTGTTGTCTTTTTCATAAAAGGGTCCTCACTTTATCTGAATTATGCGATTGCCTTTCACAAGAAAAGCATGCTTTGCCATATCGATCAGGGGTTTGTCATTTTTTGCGGAGTCGGTATAAAAATTATCAATTTCCACATCGGGATATGCCTGCAAAAATGCAGGAATCTTCTGCGAACGCATGCAAAGACGGGTGATTTTCCCCGTATCGGGATCGATCAGACTGCCGACATAATGCTGAATACCAAGGCGCTCACAAATCACCTTTACGGAAATTTCAGGTGAACCTGTAACGATAATATCATCCGGCTGCTGGATTTCCTTGTAAAACGGGCGGATTTTATGCATATGCTTATCCCAGAAATCTGCACAATCCGCATCAAAATCTTCCACAGATGCAAGATAATTTTCCACCATGGGAGCATATTTTTCGAGTGCCTGCTCCACGGTGACCTTACCCATTTTATAACGCAGCACAGCATACAATGCACGGGGGATGTACTTTATGAGATAAGGTGTTTTTTTGATGTAATAAAAGAAAAAATCAAGACAGCTTTCACCATCATAGATGGTGTCATCAAAATCGTATACATTCATATTTTTTAACTCTGTACAAAATTATAAGAAGTAAGATCGGGAGCAATATCGGCATCCTTTACATTGCCGACACTGAACTCCTTCAGTTCCCATGACAAAACAATGTCACCGTTACTGTATGTGATGCATTTTGAGCAAAAACCGTAAACAGCATCGATCCACAGGTAGGCAACCTTATCCACTTCACCCGATTCGGTATAGGTACGTTGCAGATACATCCAACAATTGCGGTCGGCAACGGTTTCCGTGCCCGTATAAACAACATCGGGACCTTTTGTAAAATTCTCGGTCACGGCTGAAATGTTTTCAAACATGGTATTGATATCACGGCTGACGATTTTGCCCTGATGCGTTGTATACTTAAAAAGATTATTTTCAGGATTGACAGCATATTCAGACAATCCCATATCTGAATTTTCATAATACTTGAAAGAACCGTCCATCGGATTCGAAATAATGAAGCGGTTTGCTGTCTTACGCTCGGAAATAACAGTAGCCGTGCTGTACCCCTGTGCAGGACAATAATAGGTAAACATGGCATAATAATTATCAGACCATGCGTTGTTGATATTCAGATCCGGATTGTCATTCAGATTCACATCGGGAGAAACAAGATTATTTCCCGGAACACGGGTAGGCACCTCATCTTCCCCATTGTTGCAGGCGGTAAACATAAACAGTGTCATAATTGCAACAAGTATCAGTGCAATTGTTTTTTTCATTTTGATTTCCTCCATTCGGATTTCCTGATATATTATTATCTTATAAAATGACGGTTTTGTCAACCTTAAAAAAAGATATTTTGCGGTTGTATATTTATTTATTTTATGCTAAAATAAAATAAATTCTTTGAGGAAAGGAATCATTCTATGAAATACACAGTAAAAAAGACACTGCACAGTGATTTTTCCGTCATGGAAATCGGAAAACTTCCCGGCCGTGCATACCTGATCCCCTACCAAAACAAAGCAAAATTGCAGCAGACCGACATTTTTGCCGAACGTTATGCTTCGGATATGGTAGAAATATTGTCGGGCGATTGGAATTTCAAATTCTACAAAAAGGCTTCTGCCATGCCCGATGTCATTGACACGGCAAAAATCAAGTTTGATACGGTTCACGTGCCGAGCGTATGGCAGAGAACAGGCTATCTTCCCCCTGTTTATCTCAACTGTCCTTATGAATGCAAAACAAAGGCTCCCGAAGTGCCTGCCGATATGCCGGCTGCTGTATACAAGAAGACTGTTAATCTTGCAAGCGTTGCAGAAACTGAAATTATCAGCTTCCTCGGAATGTCTTCCAACTTAAGCCTTTATGTAAACGGTGAATTTGTCGGATATTCGGAAGGCTCGCACAATACGGCTGAATTTGACATCACTTCCCTGCTTCATGCAGGTGAAAATGAAATCATTGTTGTAAGCTGGAAATGGTGCAACGGCACATTCCTGGAAGCACAGGATATGTTCCGCGAAAACGGCATTTTCCGTGATGTTTACCTGACCCATTATGCAGAAACCTATCTGAACGATCTGCAGGTCAACACCGAAAAGCAGGAAAACGGCTATCATTTTGCAGTTGATTGCGATATCAAGGGTGAAACTGACAATGTAAAAGTGAAAGCAGAACTGCTGCTTGACGGCAAGGTGATTGTTGCTGCCAAAGCAGATGCTGCTGCAAACTGCGTTGTAGATTTCGGAACAATTGATGTGATTGAATGGAATGCAGAAGTTCCGACTGTATATGAACTTTATGTTACCCTCGAAAATGCAGACGGCGAAATCATGACTGTCCGCAATATCACGGGCTTCAAGACCATTGAAATCAAGGATGCCGTTTTCTATTTCAACGGTCAGCCCATCAAGCTCAAGGGGGTCAACCACCACGATACCAACCAGTACCGCGGTTATGCCATGACATTGGAGGACATGAAGCAGGATGTTGAAATCATGAAGTCCCTCAATGTCAACTGCGTGCGCACCTCACACTATCCCCCCGACCCGTTCTTCAACATTCTTGCCGATGTCTACGGTCTTTATATCGTTGACGAAGCAGACATTGAAACCCACGGCTGCGGCGAAATGTTTGACGATGTCAGCCACCTGAGCAAGAATCTCAAATGGGCACCCCGTTATGTGGACAGAGTTGCCCGTATGTATATGCGTGACCGCAACAGAGCAAGCATTATCATGTGGTCGCTCGGCAACGAATCCGGTGGTTATCAGTGCCATGACAAGTGCTATGAATGGCTGAAAAACACAGGCACAAAAATCCCCGTGCATTACGAAGGTGTTGTACGCACAAAGAGATTCGCTTATGATGTGATTTCCGAAATGTACACCAGTACATATCAGATGGAAGCTATGCTCGAGGGCAAACGCAAGGAAATCCGTGACGGCAACAAGTTCAGTGCCAAAATGTACCGCAGCAAGCCGTTCTATCTTTGCGAATACTGCCATGCCATGGGTGTCGGCCCCGGCAACATGGAAGAATATTGGGATATCATTTATGCATCCGATTCCTTTATGGGCGGTTGCGTCTGGGAATGGGCAGACCATACCGTTTACCATGACGGTGACGGTTATCCCTATACCTACACCTATGGCGGTGACCACGGTGAAAAGCAGCATGACGGCAACTTCTGCGTGGACGGTCTGATGTATTCCGACCGCAGACCGCACACGGGTGCACTTGAAATGAAGGAATGCTATCGCCCCGTGCGCACAAGCCTTGTCAGCGGCAAGCTGTATTGCTTTGAAAACACAAACCGTTTCAAGAACACCTCTTACCTGACTGCAAAATGGGAGCTGCTTGAAAACGGCGAATGCGTTGAAAGCGGTGTTCTCAATTTCGACATTGCACCCATGAGTGCACAGTGCATTGAAGTCAACCACAAGGATATTGACGAAACAAAGGATGCACACATCAATTTCACATGGCTTGACGGTGAACAGACGGTTGCCAAAGAACAGATTGTTCTCAACGATGTTCCGTTTGAATATGACATTGAAATCGGCTCTAAAATCGGCGTTGTTTCGGATGCCGGTATTGTAACGATCCAGTTTGAAAACGGTGAAGCCGTATTTAACGGTGCAACGGGTGAGCTGACCGCTTATAATGTGAACGGCACTTCCCTGCTCAACACCGTTCCTGCCGAGTTTAAAGGTATCAGACCCAATGTGTTCCGTGCTCTGATTGACAATGATGCAAGACAGCGCGAGCATTACTACAAAGCAGGTCTTGACAAAACCAAAACCGAGCTCAACAGCTTTGATGTTCACGTAGATGACGGCGAAATCATTATTTGTGCCGACTACATTCTGAAGGGCAAGAACAAAGCATTGTACGGGTCCGTCATCACCTACACATTCAGCTCTCTGGGTGCTGTTGAAATCAGTGCAGAGCTGCGTGTTATCGGCAAAAATGCACCGTTGACCATTCCGAGATTCGGCATTATGACCGAGCTTCCTGCCGATTTCAGAAATGTGCGTTATTACGGCAGAGGTACGGCAGAAAATATGCCCGACTTCAAGATTCAGTCCCCTGTCGGCATTTATGAAGCCAAGGTTGAAGATATGTTTGAGCCGTATGTATTCCCGCAGGATTCGGGCAATCACGGCGATACAAAATGGCTTGAAATCACCAATGCTGACGGCAAGGGTGTTAAGATTTTTGCAGAGGACAGATTCTCGTTCAGCATTCATCCGTTCACACAGGATGCCATTCAGCAGGCTAAGCACCAGGAAGACCTTTGCGACATGAACACCACCGTGCTTTCCCTTGACGGTTGGGTCAGAGGTATCGGTTCTTCGAGCTGCGGCCCCGACACAAGAGATGAATACACCAAGAGTGCCGCCGACGGCTTCTCACTCAAATTCACAATCATTCCCATTGCATAAAAAAAACAAATATTATAATCCGCCTCATGGATCACCTTGGGGCGGATTATTATTTTTTCACAGAAATTGAATAATTCAAGCGTTGCTTGAGTCTGTTTCAAAAATTGATTTATTGTTTTTTATCTGTCTTTGCATTATGATATAAACAGACCGGTCAATACAATTTATGAGGTGGCAAAAACCATGACGATTTATTTAGGCGAAAACATCAAAAGATTAAGACGGGAAAAAGAACTCACACAAGAAACATTGGCAGAGTTTTTGGGAGTAACTTTTCAGAGTATCAGCAACTGGGAACGGGGCGAAAGTTTTCCTGATATTACAATGCTTCCCGAAATTGCAGGTTTTTTCAAAGTCAGTGTGGATGAACTGCTCGGTGTGAACAGGGCGGCAGAAGAAAAATATATAGAAACTAAAATACAAGAATATGATAATTTGACGGATCATAATTTGATGCAGGCTATTGCAGAAGAACTGATGAAAAAACATCCGAATGATTTTCGTGTACAGATCAGACAACTTGCCTGTCTTGTCAGATTATCTCCTGACAAAGAAGCGGTCTTTCAGGAGGTTCACAGGCTTTACAACAATATACAACAAAACTGTACGGATGATCGGATCAGAATCAAAGCGAAAAGAGCAATTATTGAATATTACCGAGCCCTTGCAGCCAGAAAAAGCCATAATATCAAAATAGAAGACTGTAAGAAAATCATTGCGGAACTGCCCGATATGCGTGACAGCCGTGAAATGTTCTGTTTTTATAACGATAAGAACGATATCGAATATAATAATGAAATCAGAAAGACTCTGGAAGAGCAATTCTTACTGCTTCACACTGTCTTTTCACACACTTTCTTTTATGATGAACGGTTTTCGGATGCATGGGCATTGCAGGCATTCTTAAAAGAACTGGAGTTTCTGCACTTTGTTTATGATGACGGAAATTACGGCAAAATGTGGAGATCGGTGATCTATTTACACGGCTTTATCGGCGTTCGATATCACAAGCTCAATGAAAACCTGAAAGCACTTGATTATCTGCAGAAAATGTGTGATCTTGCAATTCAGTTTGACAACATGGACAGAATAACCGTTATGCATTCCGTTCTGTTCGAGGGAAAAGACTTTGACAAGCACACCCTCGGCAGTACCTACTGTGCAAAAAGCCATATAAAAGAATTACTGACAGAAAAATACCCCTTATCGGAAGAAATTAAAAATGCTCCGCAATTTCAAACTATGATTTCATTATTACAATAAAATCACGATAACAAAGCACCGTTTGTGCAAACACAAGCGGTGCTTTGTTAAAAAAATCATTCCTCAATCATCTTGTAATATCTTGCCATCCAGTACGGCAACAACCAGTCGGTCGGTGCATGGGACGAAACATTGTTACCGCCGTTAAGCACAAAAGCATTGCTGCCGAGTCTGCCGTAGGTACGTTCATCGGCAGGCAGTGCATCTTTTGCCTGCACACCGCCGCCGAATGCAAGCGAGGAATCATCCTTGAGAACATCGGCTCTTTCGCTGTTGCAGACCTTATAATTGATACAATCAAGCGGATATTCCTGCAAGGTTCGCACGGCATTTTCAAGATCGCAGAAAGCACCCGTCAGCGAACCGAAAATAATATTCCAGCTCGGATTACATTCAATGCGCTGGTCTTGAAAATGCTGACGAAGTCCCATGAGATAATATTTGCGAAGCTCGGGGTCTGTTTCATAACGAAGAAGCATCTGAATGCTGTAAAAGCCGAGTCTGTCATCAATGTGGCAGGCATGATCGTCATGCAGCTTATAAAGCACGGTATTCATGGCATAATGATATTTCTTAATGAGCTTATAATAAACATCAAGATATTTTTCGTCCCCCGTAAGGTGATGGGTCACACGCATGAAGGCAAGCAGCTCAAGAGAATTTGTCCCCTTTTCCCAAGTCCAACGGTCATCGTTATTGAGGTCATCGGGCGCCCAGTGTGCCCATGTGGTCGGCTCACCCGTTGCATCAATAAGCTGAAAATCATTGTCAATCATGTGGTCGGCAATGGCGGCAATGGATTGTGCAATTTCTTTCTTTTCGTCTTCGTTTGCGCACAGGTCATAATACCAGCTTGCGGCATAGAAATGACCGACCATTTCATCGGAGGATGTTTCTCCTCGCCACTCAATATCGCTGATTTCGTCCTTGGCTTTTCTCCATTCGCTGTGTCCGTTGCCGTAGCGGTCTTCCCCGGGGCGACGGTAAGCTCTTGCAGTAAAACCGGGAATGCCGGTGAGTTTTTCGAGCTTGAGCATGGCTTTCTGCGATTCACGGGCATTGAGCAAAGCCTGTTCTTCCCCTGTGACAGCATAACGAAGGCACTGGGAAACCACATATTTGGAAGTCCATAAGCCGTCATTGTCCGTAATCTGCACACTGCCCGTGGAAAGATCACCGTTTTCAAGATGCACCCTGCCGAGAATATAGCCTTCACGCACATTATATTTGCGGATATGGTCTTCAAAATAAGCAGCCTTTTCAGCCAAAGACATTTCCGTGAATTCAACAAGTGTCATGCCATCCTTTGTGCCGATCCAAAGCTGACTGCCGTCGGCAGAAACCGAAACCGCCGTAATGTGTGCATTGCTCACATAGCGATCGGCACCCATGAAGGACTGACCATTGACACCCTGCATATAAAGTCCGATTTCGGTACCGATATAGCGGTTGCCGTTGTCGTCAAATGCAATCGCGGTGACCTTTGTTTTGGGGAACATTCTGACCTTAGCAGGTGTCAGCCATTCACTTTTGCCGTCGAACAGATACAATCCGTCTTCGCCTGCACACCACAGATGACCGTAGGAATCAGCCTTGATAGCAGAAAAATCCACATCGGGCATACGGGAACGACCACGCAGAATATTGCCCCACTCAAAGCGTTTTCCTCTTAAAATCATCAAAGCATTCTTGCCTGCAGCATACACAACACCCGGCTCGGCGGCGGAAATACATTCAACATCAAATTCGGTATCGTTGATATATACAAACGAATCATTCTGCCAACGGTAAAGCTTATTATCCGTCATCATCCAGATTGCACCCGACTGATCTTTTGCAATACCTCTGACAGTCTGATCATATGCGAATTCATTGACAATTTTACCGTCATGCAGGACAGCAATACGGTTTTGCACACAAACAAACACTTTTTCGGCATCGGCAAAAAGTTTATCGACAGAAGCTATGCTATCAACAGCATTCAGTTTATCATCACAAAAATATGCAAGTCCTTTTGCGGTGCCGACATAAAGTTCCCCGTTTTCGTCAAAACAAAGATCGGTAATGCAAGTATCGGGCAGACCGTCACAAAGTGAAAACTTGCGAACTGTTTTCTGCAGACTCTTTTTGAGTTTCAGACAATTATAGTTCATAAATACCTCTTAGTATAAATGCCGCAGAAGGAGGATCTGCGGCATTTGATTTTTTAGTTATAGAATTCAGGCAAATGTGCCTTATGGGCTTCTTTCATTTCTTCATAGCAAGCCTTGGCACGGGCAAAGTCGCCGACCAGCGGATGTAACATCAAAGCATTGAGAGCAGCTTCATCATCACCGTTCATAGCGGCATCAACAGCGAGCTTTTCATATTCCTTGACAATACGCATCAGACCGATGATATGGCGGTTGTCGGTGTGCGGAACTGCAACGGGAGTGCAACCGTTTGCACCGACATGAGCAGCAATTTCAACAATATCATCATCAGCCATGAAGTCAAGCGTGCCGTTGTTGCGGATATTGACAACGTGCACATCCTGCTTGTTGTTTGCAATGGAGTCAATCAGGGAAACAGCGGCAAGAGAATACTTATGTCCACCACGCTTGTCAAGCAAAGCAGGTTTGACGATCAGGCTTTCGTCTGCATACATCTTCAGCAGATCTTCTTCGATTTCCATGCAGACCTCTGCACGGGACTTTTCACCCTCAAGCAGGTGCTCAAGCTTTGCATCACGGCAGTAATAATACTGCAGGTAGGAAGACGGAATACCGCCTGCGGCTTTCAGGCATTCGATATCAAAACCGTCATCCTGAATGTTTGCCATAACAGCGGGTGCAAAACCTTCATCAAACAGTTTGTCGATCAGTTCTACACCGTCTTTTTTGACGGAAGTGATCCAGCTCAAATGATTGAGGCCGAGATAAACAATATCGGCATCATCGCCTGCGGCTTCTTTGCAGTCATCGATCATGTTGATCGGCACATTGCAAAGACCGATGGACTTGACATTGGTATGATTGATAAGAAATTCCGAAACGATACCGGACGGATTGGTAAAGTTAATAAGCCATGCATCGGGGCAGATGCGTTCAATGGCGGATGCGATATCCTGCATGACGGGAATGGTGCGAAGTGCCTTGAAGAAGCCGCCGATGCCGGTTGTTTCCTGACCGATGAGCTTATATTTGAGCGGAATGGTTTCATCAAGATGACGGGCAGGCAGTTTGCCGACACGGATCTGCGTGACTACGAAATCGGCACCGACGAGTGCTTCTTCAAGATTGTCGGTCATAACAACCTCGCAGTCACAGCCTGCGTGCTTGAGCATACGAACACAAAGACCGCCGACGATGGTGCGTTTTCTTTCGTCAATGTCCATCAGGACAAGTCTTTTCAGTTTCAGCGAATCAGCGGCTTTGAGAAAGCCGTCTACAAGTTCAGGGCAATAGGTGCTGCCCGAGCCGATTACGGTTACATTGATTTCTTTCATTTTATTAACCTCCGAAATTTTCTTCAAGCATCCAGTTGATGCAACCCGTTACGGGTGCAACATCAAGACAAACGAACTTGAACTTTCTGCCGCTGAGTGCTTCCGTGCGTTCCTTGAGCAGATTCTTATAAATATCGGACGGAAGCTTGGTGTGAATAGAGCCGGAAAGCACAACATTGACGGGATCGATATTGAAATTGGAATTCTTGACATGTGCAAGAATATATTCTGCACCGCGTTCCGCCATCTGTCTGATGACACCCATAGCAGGTGCATCATTTGCGGCTACCGCTTCAAAGAAGATGTCAATGAGTGTGCGGATGGTGTTTTCCATTTCTGCTTCATCCTCGAGCTTTGCAATGAGGCTGAGCAGATCATCTCTTTCAGCCTTGATGCCGAAGTTCTTGACAGCAAGCTCCGTCAGCATGGTCTTTCTTGCTTTCAGGCAGATGTCATCATAAAGCAGGCGGAAGGTCTGCGTTGCAATCCAGTGACCGTTGCCCATATCGCCCGACAGTTCGCCGAAGCCGCCGACCTGCAGCATTTTGCCGTCACAGTCAACGGAATTGCAGCAAGTACCCGTGCCGCAGTTATAGCCGATGCCGACACCGTTGTCGGAGCCTGCTTTGATAACAATAAAGCCGTCATTATAAACGGAATAATTCTTCATGCCGCGTTTGTCGAGTTCAACACGCATTTCATCATGTTGATAAACATGGTCAATACCTGCAAGAGCCATCAGTGTATGGGTAATATCATCAATGGAAAGCGAATTCTTTTCGAGCAATGCATTCACACCACTCATAATAATATCGGCTGCTGCAGGAATTGCACCTTCGAGGTTTTCATGATTGCTGCCTTCGGTTTTGACAGAATCAAGCATATTTCTGTTTTCATCAAACAGCGCGTACTGTGTTTTTGTACCGCCGCCGTCAACACCTATGTAATAACTCATTGGTTTTCCTCCTCTTTATCCGTAAAGAAATCATCACAAACTTCATCAAGGCAATAAACACCGCGTCTGTAGGGTTCACGGTCGATCCATGCACCGTTGGTGAAATCGGGGAATGCAACGGGATGTCCGCCCATCGCAACAGACTGTTCAGAAAGACAGGTAATTGCCATCCATGTAGCCGTATCATACACATCAATCGGGGGGACAAGATTATCTCTTGCCGCTTCCACGAATGCGGAAAGAACGAGATAGTCCATGCCGCCGTGACCGGCTTTGATTCCGTCTTTGGTATATTTGCACCACAGCGGATGATCCTGCTTTTCAATATGTTTATCGAGGTGTTCCCATTCATGCGTACTTTCGGTGATGCCGTCAATTGCAAGCAGAGAATTGCGGTCGCTGATTTCCATGAAGATGCCCTTTGTGCCCTGTACGACATAATTTCTGGAATAGGGTCTGGGCAGACAGCAATCGTGATAAATGGTAACCGTTTCGCCGTGTGCACACTTGAGAATGGTCGTTACAACGTCACCTTCTGCAAAGTCATAGCCGTAAAGGTCATAATCGGTACCCTTGTTTTTGCCGATCCATTCGTTAAGACCTCTGGACTTACTGGCAACGGAAACCAAAGAAACATAGCGGTTACCGCGGTTAATGCCGAGAACCTTGGAGATCGGGCCGATCTGATGCGTCGGATACAATTCACCATTGCGGTTCTGGAAATTATAAAGTCTGCCGTGAATATTCTCTCTGCCGAGGGATATTTCATCACGCAGGTCATGTCTGTAGCCGCCTTCGCAGTGAATGATTTCACCAAACAAGCCTTCTTTGACCATTTTAAAAACAGCCATTTCTTTACGGTCATAACAGCAGTTTTCAAGCAACATACAGAACTTGCCGGTGCGCTCGCTCGTGCGAACCATTTCCCAGCATTCTTCGATGGAAGCGGCACCGCCGACTTCCATAGCAACATTCAATCCTGCATTCATACCGGCAATGGCAATCTTTGCATGGGTGATCCATGTGGTCGCAATAAAGAGTGCATCCAATTCCTCATTGGCAAGCATTTCTTTATAATCCGTATAACCGTGTACTTCGTAATCCATACCGGGCACGGATTCAACAACATCAATTCCTTCTTCAACACGTTCGGGCACCTTGTCGCAGACGGCGGGACAAACAACACCGGGCACCTGCAAAAGCAGACCGAGCATACTTATGCCTCGACCACCGAGACCGACCGCACCGATTCTTACCTTTTTCAATTCAGACATAAAATATTTCCTCCGATTTATTCCATTTGGATTTTAGTATAGCACAGCTTTACAGCAAATTCTATAGTTTTATTAAAAAAAATAAGATTGACAAAAGGAAAATTTTATAATATGTTAAATAGGGTGATAAAAATGAAATTATTTAAAAATGCAAAAGTTATATTTGAAAATGAAATCAAAAATGTATCGGTTCTCGCAGACAACGGAAAAATAACAGCCATTGCAGAGAATATTGAAAATAACGATGCCGAAATCATCGATTGCAAGGGATATTATCTTGCACCCGGTTTTGCTGATATCCATGTACACGGCGGCGGCGGTTTTTCTGCCATGAGTGAAGATCCCGATGAAATTGTAAAAATGTGCGAAGCGCATGCATACAGAGGAACAACTTCCATTGCGCCGACCACACTTGCCGCACCTGTAAAGCAGCTGCAGAAAGCAATTGACAACATCACGGCGGCCATGGAAAAGTGTCCGATGATTCGCGGCATTCATCTGGAAGGCCCTTTTATTTCCATGAAAATGAAAGGTGCACAGAGCCCCGACAATATTTTGCCGCCGACAAAAGAGAACTATCGTGCACTACTTGATTATTCCGACAAAATCGTTATGATGGGGGCTGCTCCCGAGCTGGACGGTTCTTTTGAGCTTGCCGAAGAAATGAAAAAGCGCGGCATTGTTGCATCCTGCGCTCATTCCGATTGCACTTATGAAATTGCAGAAGAAGCACTTGAGCATGGTTTCAGTGATGTGACACATCTTTATTCCGCTTGCTCGGCGATGCGTAAAAACGGCATTTTCCGTGAGGTCGGCATCGTCGAGGCCGCCCTTGCCAATGACGGTTACACAACACAGTTCATTGCAGATCTCAGACATCTGCCTGCAGGTGCATTGAAACTTATTTACAAGTGCAAAGGCGCAGACAGAGCCTATTGCATTACGGACGGTCTTGAATATGCCGCAACCGATATGGAAGAAGGCACCGTCATTATGCAGGAAAACGGACTTGCCGTTGTATATGAGGATAATGTCATGAAGCTTGCCGATCGTTCCTGTCTTGCAGGCAGTGTTGCCACAAGCAATGTGCTTGTCAGAAATCTTTGGAAAAACTGCGGCATTGCATTGACGGAAGTAATCAAAATGGCATCCACAACACCCCTGAAGGTCATTGGACAAGACAAAACAAAGGGCAGAATTGCAGTCGGATATGACAGCGATTTGGTTGTTTTTGATGAAGATGTCAATGTAAAATACGTTTGTGTCGGCGAAAGAGAAATCAGAAACGAGCTGTAAATACAAAATCAAAACCACCGGTGGAACCGGTGGTTTGCTCTGCCCCTATAAGGGGCCGTTACTGGCTTTACCCCTGAAAGGGGTCCTGAAGTTTAGCACCGCATTACTATTTCAAGCAGCCGCTCCCGTGCGGCTGTTTATTTTTG
>JAZNCO010000028.1:0-13646 GCA_045587645.1 Acutalibacteraceae bacterium
TTCTTAATTCTTCCACAGTTTTGTCCCTCCAAGGCATTTGAATAACCTCCTCTTTAGGTTATTTTCTTGCCTTTAATATATCACAAAACTGTATACAATCATCTTGCATACCTGTATACAATCATACTGCACTGTACATATTATCCGTTCCGAGCAAATCGGCGGTCTGATAAGGTTTTCTGTTGTTTGCATTGCAGCCTCATCGTTAAATTGACAGCGGAACGCATGGTATGCGTTCCCTACAAAATGAAACCGCCAATCTGCTCGATATACCGTAATTTGACGAATCATAAGGAGAAAACCATGCTTACAAGCAAACAAAGAGCCGAGCTCAGAGGGCAGGCAAACAGTCTTGAACCGATTTTTCAGGTTGGCAAAAACGGTCTGACCCCTGAATTTTTAGCACAGCTTGAGGGTGCCATTGCACTCAGAGAGCTGATGAAAATCAAAATCCTGCGTGAATCCTCACCCGTGGATGCACGCACCGCTGCTGACGAAATTGCGGCACATCTGAATGCGGATGTGGTGCAGGTCATCGGCAATATCATGGTGCTTTACCGTGAAAATCCCGAATTGCACAAGATAGAACCCAAAAAGGCAAAAACCGATCCGCACAGAAAGCCCGGTGTCAAAAAGGCAATCGCTTTTGCTAAGAAGGATTCTGCCAAAAAGACCGACCGCCGTGAAAAGGAAGAAAAGTCCTATTCCTCCGACCGTGGCGGCAGAAGCAACCGTCAGGGCAGAGCCGGCAGAGGTAAAAAATGAGAATCGGCATTTACGGCGGCTCGTTCAACCCCGTGCACCTCGGTCACAAGCATCTTGCCGACACCATGTGTGAACGCCTGCAGCTCGACAAATGCATCATCATGCCTGCCTTTGTGTCGCCGTTCAAAACGGACAAAAAAAGCAGTGTCACCGCCCGTGACCGCTTTCGCATGTGTGAGCTCACTTTCAGTGAAGAAAAATATGAGGTAAGCGCCCTCGAAATTGCAAAAGGCGAAACCTCCTACACTGTCAACACCGTGACCGCACTCAAAGCGCAGTATCCCGATGATGAGCTGTTTTTGATTATCGGGTCGGACATGCTTTTGTCTTTCAACCGCTGGTATCGTTGGCAGGATATTCTGAAACTTGCCACCCTTTGTGCGGTCTCGCGTTGTGACGAGGACCCCTTGCAGGCGCTGGAGGATTTTGCCGGAACGCATCTGCGCAAAGAAGGCGAAGTGCTCATTTTACCCTTTTCACCGCTTGTGGTCAGCTCCACGCTTTTGCGTGAAAAGATCCGCAACGGGGAAGACACCTGTGCATTTTTGCACCCGGAAGTCAAAGACTATATACTGAAAAACAATCTTTATACCGAAGGAAATTGAATGTGAATTACGAAAAAGAAAAATATCTTGCAGACCTGCGTGCCCGACTTGACGACTACCGTTTTCTTCATTCCGTCAATGTTGCCGACACCTGCCGTGAATTGGCAAAAATGTACGGTGAAGACGAAGAAAAAGCCTGGTATGTGGGGCTTCTGCACGATATTTTCAAGAACGAAACCAAAGAAAACACACTCGCATTTTTTGCGGAAAACAACATCAGCCTGACCGATTGCGAGCGCAACGCGCCCAAGCTCTGGCATGCCATGGCAGGCAGTGTCTATCTGCAAAAGACATACGGTCTTGATGCGGATATGATTGCTGCCGTGCGCTATCACACCACGGGCAGAGCCGACATGAGCCTGCTTGAAAAAATCGTCTTCTGTGCGGATTTCATTTCCGCCGAGCGTGATTACCCGGGTGTGGATGACATGCGTGAGCGTGTTAAAATCAGCCTTGAATATTGCATGGAGGAGGGACTGCGGTTCACCATTGACGAGCTTGTCAATGCGTTGTTGCCCGTGCATCCCGACACCATCCATGCGTTCAATGATATATGCTTATATAAGATGTCCATACAGAAAGAAGGAATGTAAATGGATAAGAAATTAGAAATCATCGTCAAGGCCCTTGACGACAAAAAGGCAAGAGATATTCAGGTGCTCAAGGTGGAAGACCTGACAAGCATCGGTGACTATTTTGTCATTGCAGGCGGCACCTCCAACACCCATGTGCGCTCCCTTGCCGAGGAAGTGGAGTTTAAGTTAGAGGAAGCAGGCATTGAAATCAGAGGCATCGAGGGCAGAGCCACAGGCTGGATTTTGCTTGATTGCTACGATGTGCTTGTGCACATCTTCATGCCCGAGGTCAGGGATACCTATAATCTTGAACGACTCTGGGGCGATGCAGAGCCTGTTGATATCAGCAATTTGATCAGTGAATAACCGGAAAGGATAATACAGATATGAGCTACGATTTTAAAACAAGCGAAGCCAAATGGCAAAAACGCTGGGAAGAAGCAAAAATCTTTGAAGCCAAGGACGATTTTTCAAAGCCTAAATTCTACGGCCTTGTAGAATTTCCTTATCCCTCGGGTGCAGGCATGCATGTCGGCCACATCAAGGCTTATTCGGGTCTTGAGGTCATTTCCCGTAAGAGAAGAATGGAAGGCTACAACGTTCTGTTCCCCATCGGCTTTGATGCATTCGGTCTTCCCACCGAAAACTCTGCCATCAAGTTCAATACACACCCCAGAGTGCTGACCGATCAGAACATTGAAAAGTTCACAAGTCAGCTCAAGCGTGTCGGTTTTTCCTTTGACTGGACAAGAACCATCGACACCACCGATGAGGATTACTACCGCTGGACACAGCATATTTTCCTTGCCATGTTCAAAAAGGGTCTTGTGTTCCGTGACACAGCCCTCGTCAACTATTGTCCGCATTGCAAGGTCGTTCTTTCCAACGAAGACTCCCAGGGCGGCAAGTGCGACATCTGCCACTCCGACATCGTGCAGAAATCCAAGGATGTATGGTATCTGCGCATCACAAAGTATGCCGACAGACTTCTGACCGGTCTTGAAGAGGTTGACTATCTGCCGCAGATCAAGCAGCAGCAGGTCAACTGGATCGGCAAATCCACGGGTGCTTTCGTCAACTTCTCCGTCAAGGGCGGTGAAGAAGGCGAAACCCTGCGTATTTACACCACACGACCCGACACCCTCTTCGGTGTTACCTTCATGGTCATTGCGCCCGAGCATCCCATGATCGAAAAATACAGAGATCAGATCAAAAATATCGCAGAGCTTGACGCATACAAGGAAGAATGCGCCAAAAAGACCGAATTTCAGAGAACGCAGCTCGTCAAGGAAAAGACGGGTGTCCGCATCGACGGCATCTGCGGCATCAACCCCGTAAACGGCAAGGAAATTCCCATTTACACCGCTGACTATGTCATGATGGGCTACGGCACGGGTGCCATTATGGCAGTGCCTGCACATGATGAACGCGACTACGACTTTGCAAAGAAATTCGGCATTGACATCATCGAGGTCATCAAGGGCGGCAACATTGAAGAAGCAGCCTACACCGGTGACGGCGACATGGTCAACTCCGATTTCCTCAACGGCTTCACCAACAAAAAGGATTCCATCAAAAAGATGATCGAAGTCCTCGAAGAAAAGGGCATCGGTGAAGAAGGCGTGCAGTACAAGATGAAGGACTGGGCATTCAACCGTCAGCGTTACTGGGGTGAACCCATTCCGATCGTGCATTGCGCAAAGTGCGGAATGGTTGCCGTACCCGAAGAAGATCTGCCCCTGCGCCTGCCTGCCGTTGAAAACTTTGAACCCGGCGAAGGCGGCGAAAGCCCCCTTGCAAAGATCGATTCTTTCGTCAACTGCAAGTGTCCGCAGTGCGGCGGTGATGCCAAGCGTGAAACCGACACCATGCCCCAGTGGGCAGGCTCGTCCTGGTATTTCCTGCGCTACATCGACCCCCACAACACCGAGGCTCTCGCAGACCCCGAAAAGCTCAACTACTGGATGCCTGTTGACTGGTACAACGGCGGTATGGAGCATGTCACCCGCCACATGATCTACTCCCGTTTCTGGCACAAGTTCCTGTTCGATATCGGTGAAGTCAACACCGATGAGCCGTATGCAAAGAGAACCGCACAGGGCCTTATTCTTGGTCCCGACGGTGAAAAGATGTCCAAATCCAGAGGCAATACCGTTGACCCCAACGAGGTCATTGACGGCTTCGGTGCAGATGTTCTGCGTACATACATCCTCTTCATGGGCGACTACGGTGCGGCAACACCCTGGTCCGACAGCTCCGTTAAGGGATGTAAGAGATTCATCGACAGAATTGCCGACCTTGTGAACATGGCAAACGGCGAGGGTGCAACACCTGCTCTTGAAAGTGCCTTCCACCGCACCGTCAAGAAGGTCACCGAAGACATTGAAAGCATGAAGTTCAACACGGCAATCGCTGCCATGATGACCCTGCTCAATCAGATCTACGATGCAAAGACCCTCACCAAGGATGAGCTTTACACCTTCATCCGCATCCTTTGCCCCTTCGCACCCCACGTTGCCGAAGAAATCAACGAGCAGCTGGGTAACACCGACCTTGTCAGCCTTGCCCAGTGGCCGACATGGGACGAAGCAAAGTGCAAGGACGATGTCATCGAAATCGTTGTGCAGATCAACGGCAAAATCCGTGCCCGCCTGAACATTGCCGCCGATGCCGAAGCTGCCGATGCCATCGCACTCGTAAAAGAACAGCCTGCCGTGCAGGAAGCAATTGCAGGCAAAACCGTTGTCAAGGAACTGTATGTCAAGGGCAAACTCGTCAACATCGTTGTAAAATAAGTTAAAACAAAAGTGCTTTCATCGCATTTTGGTGAAGGCACTTTTTTGTATTGCAGTAAACCGTGCCGCAGGAGGTGTGCTTCATTATGGTAAATGAAAAAACAATCAGCTACAGGATTTACCCTTATTCTCAAGAAGCAATGCTACAGGCAGGAATTGATATACTCATTATGGTATTTGCAGAAACGGTGCTTGCCGTTGCAAAGTTCCCTTTCAGTGCATGCATTGCTGTTGCTGTGGGGTATTTTGTAATTGCATCCGTGCTTCATTATCGGGTGCTGATGCAGGTGTTCACAGATAAACGAAAAGGCGATTATATAACCGAAACGGTCAGTGTAAAGAGCTTTAAAGAAGAGTTTTCTTTTGCCGGTAATCGGCTCGGACACAGTTATATCTGCAAATTCTATCCCAAAGAAATGCATGTACAGAAGCATATAGTAAGAGTAGTCAACAATCACGGTGAAGAAAAGAAATTAAGGGCAGTGATGTCAGTCAGACGAATATTGCAGTTTTCTATTCTGGATAAACAGCAAATTGAGTGCCTGCAAGTTACATATCTGAAAAGATCAAAAATACTGATTTGGTGTGATCTGCCTGAAGAAGCAGAGAAAGAATTAAGCGGAAAGAAAAAAGAAGCAATTAAAAAAGCAATTCATTTTATCAACACATCAATTTAATGAATGTTTATGAAACCATTTGACAAAAATACTGCTTTTGAAATTGTCAATACTGATTGCATTTTCAATTCAGATGAATTGTTCGGAAAGGGGATATTCTGATGATTGATATTCATGAAGTAATTACCTCTCCCTGTGCTTTAGCCAATCGATATATTGTAAGGGATGGTTTTGTTTTTACTTCCATCACACATCCCGCAAATGTATTTGATACCATTGTAATGAAAGATCCGGCCGATGCGCCTTGCTGCTCGTCAGGCATAATCGCATCCTCGTACAGTTTGCAAGAACAGATTGATTTTATAAATGCCCACAAGCTTGAAAAAGCTTTCATAATAGCTGAAAATATCGATTTTATTACAAACTGTCCGACCCTGAAACATTTGCGCATTATTCCGCCTGATGATTGCGGCAACAATTTTGATTATTCCCCATTGTATAGTATGCCGCAAATAAAAAGCATACAATGTGCAACTGCTTATGAATGTGCAACTGCTTATGGCAGAAAAGAAGCGTTTTGCACACAGATTGATTGCGCTGCGATCCATGGTCTTGAAAGTGTACATGTAACAAATGACGGCTATAAAAATTACAATACGGTTGAAACGTTGAAAAGTCTGGGATTGACTGATTATAAAAAAAGAGATCTTTCCGAAGCATTCAACAGTTCGCTTTTGGATACACTTTCAATCTTTCAGAGCAAAACAGAAACGCTGGAAGGAATACAAAAGTCACCGAAACTGCAATGTTTATATTTGCATTATAACCGTTCATTGCGGGATATCAGCGCTTTGAAAAAAGTAAAAAATACGCTCAGGGCACTGCGGATTGATCACTGTCCGAAAATTGAAGACTTTTCGGTTTTACAAGAGCTGGAAAATTTAGAATTGCTTGAACTTACGGGAGAGAATGTCTTGCCCGATTTGCATTTTCTTAAAAATATGAAGAATCTCAAGACATTCATATTTAGTGTGAATGTGGCGGACGGAGATTTATCTCCCTGTCTGGATTTGTCTTATGTTTATGCAGGAAAAAACAGAAAACATTATAACCTTAAAAACAAAGATCTGCCCAAAGGGCAATATATTCGCGGAAACGAAAACATTGAACTATGGCGCAGACTGAATTAGTCTGATCAGGGGATGTGTAGTGATTGACTCTATAATATATCCATAGCAGTCAATCATGTTGAGGTCCCCCTGATTACCCAACCGCCCATGCTTGCATAAGTACGGGCGGTTTTGTTGTATAATGAAGTTGACAAATCTGTAAGTCTGTGTTATATTGATACTAATTGATATCAATTAGTATCAATGGGGGAATTGTTCTGGATATTAAAATTTTTACAACCATGTTGCAGGATAAGCATTTTCCTGATTACGAAAAAATGCAGCACAAATATTCTGCCGATTTCGGTGCATTTTTGCAAACATTGCAGCAACTGTATCAAAAAAACTTACCGCTTTCCGATTTCGGCGGCAAGCCGATGGTGCTGCTTGAAACAGCATCTGCCGTAAAAATGCAGACGGTAAAAATGCTGCTCAGGGAACAAGACCGTGTTTTCGGTATGCGTGCGGCGGAAGAAGAGATTCTGGCGACTTGTGCAATTGAAAATATTGATTTTTCCCGAGATTCCGTCCGCAATATTCTCAAGGGCTATGCACCCGTTGATGAGCAGGAAAATCGTATTCTTGGACTGAAAAACGGACTTGCGTTCATTGCCGATGCTTCAAACAGAATCACCGAAGAAAATCTGTATCGCTTGTATTGCATGACGGTGGGCGACTTCCTTGATGCTGAAAACCGTCTGCTTCCCGGTTGTTTTTATCGCCATGATACCGTTTATGTGGTCAGCGACCATGTGGATCATGCAGGGCTTGACAGCAAAAAGGTGCCGCAGTATATGAACGAACTTTTTGCCTATATCAATACCGATGATGACACGGATGACCTGACCAAAGCAGCCGTTATTCATTTTTATTTTGCCTTTGTGCATCCGTATTTTGACGGCAACGGCAGAATGGCACGCTTACTGCATTTGTGGTTTTTGGTGCAAAAGGGTTATCGCTCGGTGTTGTTTGTGCCCTTTTCAAATTGCATCGAAAAAAGCCGCAAGGCCTATTATGATGCCTTTTCCCTTGTTGAAAAAAACAGAAGATTCATGGGCAGTATTGATGTCACACCCTTTGTGCTTTATTTTAACGAGTTTGTTTATAATAAAATGACACAATCCTGTGTCGGTGACGATGTGATGGCAATGTTCGGTTCGGCTTTGCTGGGCGGCGAAATAACGGAAAAAGAAAAAATGCTCTGGCAGTTTGTTTTGTCCTTTTACGGCACATCCCCGTTCTCCACAAAGCAACTCGAAAAGGATTGCGCAAATGCCGCTTATGCGACCATTCGCTCCTTTGTGATTAAATTTGAAAAACTCGGCTTGCTTACACGTGTCAGCAACGGCACACGGACAAAATATAAGGTCACACAATAAAAAACGCAAAAAACACCGCCGCATGTATGAATACATGGGCAGTGTTGTCTGTGTTTGTGCGGGTATTGCTGTTTGGGTAGGGTCGTTTCTTGTGTAATTTTTTAGCGGCAAATACAATAAAAGTATGCAGGCGTTGTTCTGTTTTTTTAAGGTAATAATTCTATTATCCCGTTTCATGTTTTTTTGTAGTGACAATGGATTTCACTTCCCAAAATCAATAAATTTTCATTTTTGGGAAGTAAGTTTTTGCGAAAGTGCAAAAATAACTGAAAATCAACCATGGAACAATAGAGTCATTCCCCTGATTCAGGAATAAAAAAAGCGCTTTCACCGCGTTTGGTGAGAGCGCTTTTCCTCTTAATTCATATTTGCCGCATCGACACCGATGACGTGATCATTTGCGAATGTCACGCTGACATATCGGTGTATGGATTCGTTTTTCGCAATGGTGCGACCTGCAAATTTAAACCGCGTAACAGGGGTATCGTGATACCATTCATATTTTACTTTTCCGTCCTTGAGTTGCCGTTTGCGGTTGGGTCTTCCGAGCAGCCGGATGACTTCCTTGCTTGTTTGCCCGATGCACACACTTCTGTAATTTTTCATCTTGCGGCTTCTGGTTGCGAGTCTGAAAACAAGATAAAACCACAATACTGAAGCGAGTATAATAATCAGCATCATCACTTCGCCCGGTATACTGTTCAGCAAGTCAAGCATCAAAGCACCTCCGACAGGAAAATACAATAAAAGTATACAGGAGTCATTCGTTTTTTGCAAGATGTATTTTCTGTTTCTGAAAGTTTGTAGTGACATTGTATTGACAAATATGCTGTTTTTGGGGTATAATTTATATAAACAGAGTTGGAGATGATAAAATGAGTGATTATATTTCGGTTGCAAATGCTCCCAAAAGTGCAACCTTTCAGATGCGTATCAACCCTGAAATCAAGGAACGGGTCGAAAATATTTATGCCCGTTGCGGAATGACCTTGACGGATGCAATCAATGTTTTTATTCAGCAATCGCTGAATGTGGAAGGTCTGCCGTTGATTGTAACGCAAAACAGCAGGGAAGCAATGAAAGAGCAGGCAACGGCAATTCTCATGCGTGAACTGAAAAAAGGAGAAGACTCGGCAGCTGAAAGCGGTTGGCTTGATGAAGCCGAAATTCTTGCCGAGTTCGGTTTGTCGGAATGAAAATTGTATATTCACCGCAGGCACGAGAGGATCTGCGGGAAATGAAGCAATATATTGCAGAAATTCTGCAAAATCCGCAATCTGCACAAAAATTGACAGACCGTATTGTCCGTAGTGCGCATCTGCTTGGCAGTCAGCCGAATCTTGGAATTGCATTAAAAGATAAAATAAACAGGAACACAGAGTATCGTTGTTTTATCGTAGGCAATTCGGGAATCTTTTATGTTGCCACAGAGCAAGAAATACGCATTGTCAGAATTCTTGATTTGAGAACGGACTATCTTCGTACGCTTTTTGCTGAATAAACAATTATGAAAACTCTTGATAAAAACACTGTTTTTGAAAGCAACAATACTTATGTTTGTTCTTCTTGTGAACTGCTTTTTACCCTTGCCGATACGCAGCGTGTGACGGATGAAAAATACCTCACCGTGCATGAGGGTGCCGGCTATCTTGATGTTGCGTTTTTCCTGCAGGGACTTCGCAATGTCGTGCTCGATTTCGGCGGTGCGGTGCTCAGAGTCCGCGGTCGGATTCAGCCGTTTCTGCTTGACGAATGCGAAAATGTGACCATCCGCAATGTCACCGTGGAGTATGAACGATCGCTGTTTACCGAGCTTGATGTGGTGCGCAATACGGGGGATACCCTTGTTGTGCGGCAAAAGAAAAAATTCCCCTGCCGTGTGGAAAACGGTCATTTTATTCCCTTTGGTGCGGATTATGAGGACCGTGACCTTTACAAAAAGGGTTGTATGTTTATTCAAGCTTTTCACAGGCAAAGCGGTGCAGGCATGGGACTGGATGTGATTTATCTCGGTGAAAATATCATCCCTGAGGATTCACCGCCCGCAAGCAATATCAAGCATGTGAAAGTAAAAGAAAACGGTGAGAATTTTGTGCTGTACGGGGCATTTCCGTCGCATTGGGATGACGGCACCGTCATTGCACTCGAGCATGAAAACCGCTTCAAGTCGAGCGCTGCCGTGTTGCACTGCAAGGATGTGCTTGTTGAAAACTATCGCATTCTCAACGGCTGCGGCATGGGGATTTTCGCACTGTGTACCGAAAACATCCGCCTTGACGGCTATAAGCTGTATCGGGATGAAAAATCCCACGGCATTGTCACCAACTCTGCGGACGGTGTGCATTTTGTTGCCTGCAAAGGCATGGTGCACATGGAAAACTGCATTTTTGAGGGTATGATTGACGATGCACTGAACATCCATTCCAATTTTTATTCCGCTGTCAGCGCTTCGGGCAACACCATTATTGCGGCGAGAAGTCAGGCGAGCCATGCACTCAATGCATATTCGCAGGTTTTTCATGCAGGGGACACCATTGCCGTTTACAACGGACACACCATGGAAGAAAAAGCACGCTTTGTGCTGCGAAAAGTGAAAATCACAGACCGTTGGACGGTACAGCTTGAAACGGACTCGACAGCAGACTTTATAGCAGCCGATGACCTGATTGAAAACATTTCAACCAATCCCGAAATTTTGATCCGCAACTGCCGCTTCGGCAAAGCCAACACGCATCTGCGTTTTCAGTCAAGAGGCAAAACGGTGATTGAAAGCTGCGAATTTGAATTGCCTGTGTTGCTGACAGGGGACATGGACTATTGGTTTGAATCGTCACCCGTGCAGGATTTTACATTGCAGAATTGCAATTTCACCACCGAACGGGCAATTGTTCGTATTGAGCCGTCCTTTACCCCGACCGGGCAAGCGCCGTTTTATCACCGTAATGTTAAAATTCTCAACAACCGCTTTGTCAGTTCCGAACCGCTTTTGCAGCACGGCGCAGACAATGTTATGTTTGAGGAAAACGAAATTGTTGAATAACAAAAAAGTGCTTTCACTGCGGGTTGTGAGAGCACTTTTTTGCTTAAATTTTTTATGCGCTATTGCAAAATTGGAAAATATTTGATATACTGTATAATGAGGAGGTGTATTATGTTAAAATTCATTTCATGGAATGTCAACGGGCTTCGTGCCGTTGTCGGCAAGGATATTTTTGTGCCTGCCTTTGAACAGCTCGATGCTGATTTCTTCTGCCTGCAGGAAACCAAATTGCAGGCAGGGCAGATCGATCTGCAGTTTGACGGCTACACCTCTTACTGGAACTATGCCGAGAAAAAAGGCTATTCGGGCACGGCCATTTTTGCAAAAAAGCCTGCGCTGAATGTAACCTACGGACTCGGTATTGAGGAGCACGACAAAGAGGGGAGAGTCATCACCCTCGAATACGAACACTTTTTCCTTGTGACGGTATATACCCCCAACGCGAAGGAAGATTTGTCAAGACTGGCTTACCGTCAGGTTTGGGAGGATGCCTTCCGTGCACACATCCTGAAACTCGATGCGCAAAAGCCCGTCATTTTCTGCGGCGACCTGAACGTGGCACACAAGGAAATTGACCTGAAAAACCCGAAACCCAACCGCGGCAAGGCAGGCTTTACGGATGAGGAAAGAGAAAAATTCACCGTCCTGCTCGATTCGGGCTTTACCGACACCTTCCGCTGGTTTGAACCCGAAACCACGGGCGCATACTCATGGTGGAGTTACCGCTACAAAGCCCGTGAAAACAACGCAGGATGGAGAATCGACTACTTTGTGACCTCTGATTCCTTGCGTGACAAATTGGCAGGTGCATCCATCCACAACGAAATATTCGGCTCCGACCATTGCCCGGTCGAGCTGAAAGTGAATATTGATATATAAAACAGGAGTGAAAAAACATGACAGCAAAAACATTCGGCTGGATGGCAGACCTCTGCTTCTGGCTCTTCAAATTCGAGGGCTATTCCTACAAGGCAAGATTTCTTCGCAAAAAGGACAAAAAAGCATTCGACAAGTATGTGGACGACAAGGTCAACATGCTTTGTGATGCCGTCGAAAAGAAAGCCGGCTTTACTTACACCATCGAAGGTCTTGAAAACATTCCCTCTTCGGGTCCCGTGGTTTATGCCTGCAACCATCAGAGCATTTTCGACACCACCGCCGCGGTGCGTGTTTCGCGTGATCTGCCCGGCTTCATCATGAAGCATCAGCTTCGCATGATTCCGCTGACAAGACTGTGGTTCTCGTTTTTCGATTGCGTGTATGTAAACCGCAAGGACAAGGAATCCTCTCATAACGCTTACGAAACCAGTGTACAGAACCTGAAAAACGGCAGAAGCATGGCAATTTTTATGGAAGGCACCCGCAGCCGTGATGAAAAGCACAAGCTCGGCAAGTTCAAGACCGGTGCATTCCGCATGGCAATGGAAGCAGGCGTTCCGCTGGTTCCCGTCATCATCTGCGGCACATCCAAGACCTTTGAGGACACGGGCGAAATCGTTTCCGCCATCGGCAAGGTCAAGGTGCTCAAGCCCGTCAGCATCCCCAAGATGGACTTTGACGATCTGGAGGATTTCATCAAGGAGTTCAGAGAAGACTACGAGGATGAATACGAGGATATCTTCGAAGAAGTCGAAAAGCTGAATAAATAAAACGGAGGTATATAATGGCTTACAAGCTGTTTGCAAACCATTGTCACGTGTTTCCCGACGGCGCAAAGGACAACGCACAGATCCGCAACTTAAAACAGCTTATGCTTGAATGCGGCATTGAAAAGGCTGTCTGCTTCACCTGTTTTCAGGATCAGTATGACCGTTGCGGTGTCCCCGGTGACCCGAACACATGGCTGTATAACGAAATCAAGGACGATCCCTCGCTTGTCGGCTTCGGTACGGTGAATTTTGACCGTGATGACATCACCGAGCAGGTGGAATACATCGCCTCTCTCGGCTTCAAGGGCATCAAGATCCACCCTGCCGCACAGGAAATCAACATCATGGGCGAAAAAGCCTGCCTTGTTTATGAGAAAGCGCAGGAGCTCGGATTGTTTTTGTCATTCCACACAGGGCTGCACTGGCACCGTCTGGCGGATTACAATGTTTTGCTGTTTGACGAGGTCGCATGGCATTATCCCCGATTGCGCTTCAGTATGGAGCACATCGGCGGCTATCACTTCTTCCGTGATGCACTTGCCGTCATCTGCAACAACCGCCGTGCCGCGGAATATCCCACGGTGTATGCAGGCTGGACGAGTGTGGGTGAGGAAAACGAGGAGATCCCCGGCGGCTGGCATCTGTCGGATGTTGAACTGCGCACGGTCATCAGGCAGACCGGCAACGAGCGCAGCACCTTCGGACTTGATTTTCCTTACAACGATACCGAAGACACCAAAAAATTCATATCCCGTATCCAAAATCTTGACATTCCCGAAGAAGCCAAGGAAGGCATTCTCGGCAAGAACCTTGCCGACGCACTGGGAATTGAACTGTAATCGAAAAACCGCCCTTTAGGCGGGCTCACATAGGGATTTACACGGTTTTGAAGGAATCTTTTCCCTCACTTCAAACACCCGAAGGCTTTGAAAGACACAAAGTATTTCTGCATCCTTCGGTTGTCCCTGTGAGAAAAAATCTAACCTTCAAAACTGCAAAGCACTCCAAAAGGAGAGATTTTTTCGCAAGACAATGAAAAAAGCCATGGTAAG
>JAZNCO010000029.1:0-4733 GCA_045587645.1 Acutalibacteraceae bacterium
ACCACTAGTGAACTAGTGGTTTGCCCAAACCCTATAAGGGTTAATACTTGCGACCCCTGAAAGGGGTATCGAAGGTTTACCAAAGCATCGCTATTACAGGCGGCCACTACAAGTGGCTGTCTGTTCTTTTATTTTACATTGATTTTTCCGCAACAGACCAATCAGGGGACGGTTCTATGATTGGCTGCATTTGTTGTATTTTAGAGTCAATCACAAAACCGTCCGAAGTGATTGGCATACCTGTTTCAAGTCTTGCGTTCTGAATAACCGCCGAAGATGAACGCGGTGGATGCAGAAATCACCCTCGGCGGAATGCAGAAACTTGGAGCAGGGCGGAACAAAAATCGGTTAATTTGTACCGTCGGACAGCTGTTTTTCGTCAGGACAGAGAACCGTCCCCAGTCCTATCCAAATAGGCAATAAGTTTCGGATCAATATCCATATTTGGTTTGGCCTTTTTCATATTATTTATCATTGTTGAAAACAATTCAACATGATTTTTAAAATATCGGGAAATTTTGATTATATATGCGCGATCATTGGATTTGATTTTTACATAATGTAATCCAACCAAAGGCAACATAATCGCTTTTACAGATACAATATTAGCGTATCGTATGTATATTGGCTCCCCTTTTTTGTTGTCGGGCATCAAAAAGCCATCCAAATACATTGTTTCATCTAAAAAAGTGATGCTTTTTCTTTTGTTGCAAACCACAAGTTGTTTTGTTCCAAAAAACAAAACGGCAGTCAGAATCAAAGCCCTGCTGATCATATCAGCATAGTGATCCCCTGTAAATGCACAACTGAGTACGCTCAAAAAAATCACCAACAATTCATTGACAACTAACAACAAAACAGTGAAACGAAAATCATAATTATATTTCATTTTTTGTCTCCTTAATATGAATCCATGTATTGATCCCAGGACCAATCAAACCAATCAGGACACAGAACCGTCCCCTGTCCTACTTATCTCCCCTGATCGGCCTGATTGGTCTAATTAGTCTCCATGTGACTTATTTCCAAAATCTCACTCTTTATCCACGCCAAATTTTTTTTGATATTTTCCTTCAAAATAGAAGTATTGAAAAAATAATCGCCCCAATTACTGTTTGAATTATTTGTTGTCATCTGCTGTGGACAAATGAGTTCCGAATCGGTCTGCGAACACCAAAATTCAGTAAGATTCAAATGTGCTTGAAAACAATCATCCGGCAAAGTATCAAGCACTTGTTTTAATTTTAAGATTCTTATTTTGCGAAGTTGCAATTCTTCGCTTGCATTTTCTTTTTCAATCAGCTCACATAAACATTTTTGTATTGCTTCTTTTTCAGGAAAACTACAATATAATAAACATAAATCTGCAAAGCGGGCAGAGATGACATCCATTTCATCCTGCAAATAAATTAACAATTCATCATACGAAATTAACGGTTCTTGGTCGACAGAGGTATTCAGACTTAATTGAATTAACTTCCATGTTACAACAATCCCCATTTCTTCCCATGTCTTTATTTTATTCATGGTATGTTAGGCCTCCCATTGATACTTCCGTTTTTTACAAAAAATCGATGTGTAACAGACCAATCAGGGCGCCAATCAGGGGACGGTTCTATGATTGACTGCTTTTGTTAGACCAATCAGGGGACGGTTCTATGATTGGCTGTTTTTGTTAGACCAATCAGGGGACGGTTCTATGATTGGCTGTTTTTGTTGTATTTTAGAGCCAATCACAAAACCGTCCGAAGTGATTGGCATTTTGCTTTGTTCAAACTTTTTGGATTATGTAATAACTAATTCCGGTTAATCTGCTGATTTGACGGATTGACAACCCGTTTTCTTTGAGTTTTATCAAATACTTATTTCGTTTTTCAATCGGCAATGCCTGAAATTCGCTTGCATTGCCACAATGTGCATATTTCAGCATAAGCCGCTTTGCTTCTTCGTCCGTCACCCGAGCTGTCGGGCGGTCGTTCGTATCCATTTATTTAAAGGCTTTTCATTTTCATTATACGCGCACCGACATTTTTATTCAATTGACAATTCGTACAAATTGAAGTATTTATTTTTCACATCATTTATTTTAATTCCTTTTTATTTTACAAATAAAACAATTGCCATTCTATGCAAAAGCGATCTGCCTCTTGTAAAAATGCAGACGATGGAATATAATAAAAGCAACCAAGGGGGGAATGGAAATGAAAAAACAAAGCTTCAATGAAAACTGGATTTTCCGTTATGTCGGCGAAAAGGAATGCACGGCTGTTACCCTGCCGCACGATGCGCAGATTCTGCAGCAAAGGGATCCTGCTTATTCCGACGGCGGACACGGGTATTTCCCGGGCGGAAAATATGAATACAGAAAAACCTTTTTTGCGCCTGCGAGCATGCAGGAGCAGACAGCCCTGCTTGAATTTGAAGGGATTTACAAAAACGCAGCTGTTTATCTCAACGGTGAACAGATTGCTTTTCATGCCTACGGCTACACAGGCTTTACGGTTGCGCTGAATGCGCTTCGTTACGGCGAGGAAAATGAAATTCTTGTTATTGCCGACAATTCAAGGCTGCCGAATTCACGCTGGTATACAGGCGGCGGCATTTACCGTCCTGTTTGGCTGTGGACGGCTGCAAAGCAGCACATCCGTTTCGAGGGAGTGCGTGTGACAACGCTGTCGATCTCCCCTGCCGTTATCCGCGTGGAAACCGACTGCACGGACGGCGAGGTGGCAGTTGCAATTCTGGACGGAGAAAAAAACGTTGCAACAGGCTCGGGCACGGATTGCACAATCGAAATTCCCGATGCCAGGCTGTGGGACGATGAATGCCCGAGCCTTTACACCTGCCGTGTCACCCTGTCCGTTGACGGAACGAAAAAGGACACCGCACAAGAGGTGTTCGGCATCCGCAAAATCGAATGGAACAAAAACGGATTTTTCATTAACGGAAAGAAAAAGCAGCTGCGCGGCGGCTGCATTCACCATGACAACGGCATTTTGGGGGCTGCTACTTACGCAAAAAGCGAGGAGCGCAGAGTGCGCATTATGAAACAGGTCGGCTTCAATGCCATCCGAAGTGCGCACAACCCTGCTTCCAAGGCCTTGCTTGCAGCCTGCGACAGACTCGGCATGCTCGTTATGGACGAAACCTATGATATGTGGTATTCGAGCAAGACCTACCACGATTACGGCAGGGATTTTGAAGCCTGCTGGCGTGATGATGTGACCGCAATGGTCAATCGTGATTATAACCATCCGTCGGTCATTATGTATTCCATCGGCAATGAGGTTGCCGAACCCGGCAGCGAAAAGGGTCGCAAGGTCGGCAAGGAGCAGATTGAGCTGATTCACAGGCTCGACAGCACGCGTCCCGTTACCTGCGGCATCAACCTGGCAATTCTTGCCATGGCGGCCATCGGCGGCGGCTTCTATAACGGCGGCGACGGCGGTGTAACGGATGTGAAGCTCAACAAGGGCGACGGCAAGGTCAAAAACGGCAGTCTGATTTTTAACACCGCTGCAAACATTGTAGGGCCTGTTATGAACGGACTCGGAAACCTCTCGATTATTGAAAAGCAGGCCGCTCCGTTTTTCAGGGAGCTTGACCTCGTCGGCTACAACTATGCCTCGGGCCGATATGCCATTGATGCTGAAAAATATCCCGACCGCATTGTGTTCGGCTCGGAAACCTTTCCGCAGGATATTTACAAAAACTGGGAGGCAGTGAAAAAATATCCCACAGTTATCGGTGATTTCATGTGGACGGCATGGGATTATCTCGGCGAAGCAGGCATCGGCGCATGGAGTTATGACGGCGGTGTCCCCTTCAACCGTCCCTATCCGTGGCTGATCGGTGGCGGCGGTGTCATCAACATTCTCGGCATCCCCGACGGCTCATGCAGATACGCTTCGACCGTCTGGGGCAAAACAGACAAGCCCGTGATTGCCGTGCAGCCTGTCAACTATCCCGGCATCAGACCGTCTAAATCCATCTGGAGAGGCACCAATGCGTTTGAGAGCTGGAGCTGGAAAAACTGCAACGGCAACAAGGCCGTTGTGGAGGTTTACAGCACAGCCGACAGCGTGGAAATAAAAATCAACGGCGCAAGCGCAGGCAGAAAAAAGACAAAGGAATGCAAGGCTGTTTTTGAAACAAAATATTACGACGGTGACATTGTTGCCTATGCGTATGACAAAAACGGCAAGCTGCTTGCAACCAACACCATGCACTCGGCAAGGGGTGAAATCAGCATTGTCCTGACCCCCGAGGAAGCTTGTGTTGGCGTCGGTGATATTGCTTACATTCCTGTTTCGCTGCAGGGTGAAAACGGCGTGACGGAAAGCAACGCAGACCGCACCCTGACCGCAAGGGTTGAAAACGGTACCCTGCTTGCCTTCGGCAGTGCAAATCCCTGCACGAAGGAGCAATACCACACAGGCACATTCACAACCTACCATGGGCAGGCACTTGCCATTGTGCGAGCCGAGACAACAGGCACAATGACCCTGACCGTTTCCGACGGCACACAGACTGTGCAAGCAGAAATCATCGTAACAGCATAAAACATAAGCAAAAAACCGACTGCAATCCAAACTGCACTGCCCCAATTTGTGCGGACAGCACAAAAAGCCCCCTATGGCAGAAATATTTAATTAAACGACAAACTGACTTCGTTTTTCTAACGGGGTCAGTTTTGTTTTAAGTTGAATACGTTGGTTGTTGTAGAAATAGAT
>JAZNCO010000030.1:0-32989 GCA_045587645.1 Acutalibacteraceae bacterium
TAATATCCGTTCCCTACGGATTGCGTACATCTTCCATTTTGTCGAACAGATTTGCGGTTTTATTTGTAGGGGATGACGCCCTCGGCATCCCGAAATCGGATTTGCAGATTGCACGGGTCGTCGTGGGCGCCGACCCCTACAAGATGATAAACCAACTCCCCGACAAACCATAATTTATTTCACAAATTTAACCTTTTGTATGTTGAAAAAAGATGCAAAACCTGTTATACTCTTTTCATTGAACCGAAAGGGGTATGTTCATGAACGAGCTGCAAAAAAAAGCTGCCGAGCATTTTTCCATAGAAGTCATCACACCGCCGACAGGGCGCAAGTTCAAGGCCGCCCTGTTTGATTTTGACGGTACTTTAAGCCTTATCCGTGAGGGTTGGCGAGAAGATATGATTCCTTATTTCTGCGAGGAGCTTGCCAAAACACCCGGCGGACAAAAGGAAACCGAAGAAGAAATTTATGCCTGTGCTGCTGAATTTGTGGATGCACTGACGGGCAAGCAGACCATTTTTCAGTGCATGAAATTGGCGGAAGAGGTCGAAAAACGCGGCGGCATCCCCGAAGACCCGATGGTCTACAAAACCGAGTATCTGCGCAGGCTGATGGCTCGCATCGACAGCAAGCGGATTGCCCTCGGCAAGGGTGAAATCGAACCCGAGGAACAGCTTGTTACCGGCTCTTACGAATTTTTGCAGGGACTTCTTGACCGCGGCATCGGCATTTACTGTGCAAGCGGCACCGATCAGCCGCAGGTGCGAGAGGAAGCAGGACTTCTGAAATTGCAGTCCTATTTCGGAGAGCATATTTACGGTGCGCTCGATGAACACGCACAGCAGTGCTCGAAGGAAGTGGTGCTTCGCACCCTGCTCGAAAAGAACGGCATCAAGGGGGAAGAATTGTTGTCCTTCGGTGACGGTCCCGTGGAAATTGACCTGGTGGCAAAATTGGGCGGTTATGCGGTTGCCGTTGCCACGGACGAGCAGAAAAAGTACGGCGTCAACCCCGTCAAGCGCGAAAAGCTGCTTGCCGCAGGCGCAAGCGTTGTTGTGCCCGATTTTTCAAAGCCTGCAGAGCTGCTCAACTTTTTATTCGGAGAATAAGCTGACAAAACGGTGCTTCTGCGCCGTTTTTTTCTTTTTTGAAAATGTTGTAAGATTTTTCGATTTCGACAGTCTTATAGGTGTAAGGAGGTGATGGAGTGACCGATTTTGAAAAACTGTATGAGGACTATTTCAATGATGTTTTTCTTTACATCCGACGACTTTCGGGTAATGAACACATTGCCGAAGAAATCACAAGCGACACCTTTTATAAAGCCATGCAGTCCGTGGATCGTTTTCGGGGTGAATGCGATGTCCGTGTCTGGCTGTGTCAGATTGCCAAGAACTGCTATTTTTCATATCTGAAAAAACAGAAAAAGGTACAATCCCTGCATGACAGCGAGCTGTTGATTTTGCCCGATTTGTCGGACACGGCAGAGGAACAGCTCATCCGTGCGGATGAAGCCGAACGCATACGGAAAATTCTGCATGAAATTGACGAACCGTATAAGGAAGTGTTTATGTGGCGCGTTTTTGCAGATATGAGTTTTAAGCAGATCGGACAGATTTTTTCAAAAAGCGAAAACTGGGCATGTGTCACCTATCACCGTGCAAGAAAACAAATCAGAGAACGATTGGAGGGAACGGAAAATGAAAACTGATTGCTGTGTTATACGTGATCTTCTGCCGCTGTTTGCCGAAGACCTTGTAAGCGACGAAACGGCAGATATTATCCGTTTGCACCTGCAGGAATGTCCCGATTGCAATGCGGAATACGAGCAGATGCAAAAAGATGAGTCCGATCGCACAAGGGCAGTCAACAAGCCTGCCGACAGCGAAATAAAACCGTTTAAAAAAATAATGAAAAAAGCGAACCGTACCCTTTCCTCCGTGTGTTTTGCATTGACGGTGATGCTGCTGTTTTCGGGGATTATGAACAGCAGTGATGAAGGTATGATGCTGTATTATAATGCCGTTATTATGCCTGTTTGCGGTGTTTGCGGTTATGTTGCATTCCGCAAAAAAGCGTTTTTTGTTTTGCCGATTCTGCTTTTGGTAACAGACGGCATTGCCTTTGCTTTCAATTTGCTGCCCGATACGATGAATATGATATTATGGTTAAGCGGCATTTACTGTATATTTATTTTAGCGGGGATTCTCATTGCCGCATTGCTGCATTTTGCCCTGCGAAAGGAGTAAGAAAATGAAAAAGAAAATTTTGAAAATGCTTGCTTTTTCTCTTGCGGTGTGCCTGCTGACAGCAGTTGTTCTGTTTGCAAATCTGATGCTCGGTAACCCCGTTTCCAAGGCACTTGCGCAAAAAAACGTGCAGGAGTATTTGAGCCTGCATCATGCAGGAGAAGGCTATGAAATCGAAAGTATTGTATATAACTGGTATAATACAGAATACATTGTCAAATGTGCCGTGCCGGGCAGTCTGGATCTTAACTTTCAGATGGATGCGGATTGCATGGGCAATATAAAAAGCACGACTTATGAAAATGATATTTTGCTGCATGGAAACATAAAACAACGATTGAATCACAGCTATTTTGAACTGTATGATGCCGAGATGAACAGCCTTTCTTTTTCGTTTGACCTCTTTCTTACCCATTTTAGTTTTGCGTTTGTTTCTGATGAGGATACTGCAGATTCCGGCAAGCCGTCTTTTGCATTGCACACGGAAGAACTTCAACCGGATTATAATAATGATATCCGGCAGTTGGCTGCCGAATGCGGTCATCTGACAGTTATATGTCGGGATGAAGAAATAAGTGTTAAACGGCTGTGTGAGATTCTGCTTGAACTGAAAAATGTTGCCGATGCGGCAGGGATTCCTTTTTATGTGATCGATTGCATGCTGCATCAATCGGATTTGTCTGACGAAGCCAAGGACAAGCTTTCGCCAATAGAGGTGTTTGACTTTTTATATAACGACATTTACGAGGACGGACTGGAAGAACGTGTCCGGCTTGCTATCGAAAAATAGATATTATTTTTTCATTTCTTTACTGTGAGGTTTTTGGGATTGTTTGCGCCGATAATCTATATTTTGTCCGTATTGGAGAATGGTGGAGTAAGGCAGAATATTTTTATGTTGACAAATTGCTGAAATTGGATATAATATAAGTGTGGGTGTATCTCAGCCCTGAAATGAGAATTTTATTACGTGAACTTCTCTTGGTTCCTGCAAGAAAGTTACAAGTGAGTGTTTCGCTGCTCAAAATGCGAAAGTTGTTAAGGGCAAGGTAACACTTGTCCTTATTTTTTTGAAAGAGAGAAAGATTTTGGAAAACATAAGATTTTATGAAATTGATGCTCAATACATAGATTATTTGTCACAATATGCACCGCATCTTTTTCGTAACAAAAAAGAAGAACAACACAATAGCCGAAAATATATCGGAATTGTCCTGCACATCAATGATATGGACTATTTTGCCCCGTTGTCTTCATTCAAAGAAAAGCATCGCAGGATGAAAGAAAGTCTTGATTTTATTAAGGTCAAAGATTATGCGGTAATCAATCTGAATAATATGTTTCCTGTTCCTGAAAACAAAAGAAAATATGTTGACATTGGCGCAGAAAAAGATCTGAAGTATCGTTCGCTTTTGCTTTCTGAATACCGCTATATCAAAGCAATTCAAGAAAAGATTTATAAAAATGCAAGCAACCTGTACAAAATCAAAATCAAGGATGGCAATTCCACCGGCTTATCTAAACGCTGTAATGATTTTCTGTTGCTGGAGGAAAAATGCAAAGAATATTCTGACTGAAAACAATCCGGATGCCGTACGGTATTTCCGGATTTTTTTGTTTTTTCTGTGAGGTTTTTCATTTTCGGGGGTTTAATGGGTGAAAGGCGCTGAAATCTGCTTTTCGGAACGGAGGAATTTTATGGATCAGGGGGCCGGCAGCTACCACCGTTATCTCGCAGGCGACGACAAAGCCGTTGCTGAAATCATCGAGGCCTATCGCGCGGGGCTTCAGCTGTTTTTGCAGCAGATGACGGGCGATGAAAGCCTTGCCGAGGAAATAACGCAGGAAACCTTTGTTTTTCTGTTCACACGCAAGCCGCACTACAAACCGACCGCATCGTTCAAAACGTGGCTTTACACCATTGCCAAAAACCGTTGTCTGCGGGCGCTTAAAAAGCAAAAACGCTCGGTTGCCTTGTCTTTTGAGGATTCATTGCTGATTCCTGACGATTCTCCGACGGTGGAAGAACATTATTTTGCAACCGAAACCGCACACCGTGTGCATGCGGTGATGGGAAGACTCAAACCCGAATACCGTGAAATCCTGTGGCTGACCTATTTTGAGGGGCTTTCCAACAAGGAAAGTGCCGCCGTAATGGGAAAAAGTGTGCACGGTATTGAGGTGCTGGTATCCAGAGCAAGGCAGGCGCTGAAAAAACAACTTGTAAAGGATGGTTTTGCAGATGAAATCGAATGAAGAAATGATTTTTGAAGTCACAAAGCAAATTGAAAACAGCCGCAAAAAACAGAAAACCCGAAAAAAGCTTATCACGGTCTGTGCCGTGCTGACGGTGTTTGTGTGCCTTGCCGTGGCAGCAGGGGCAGCAGGTAAATTTGCCGTGTTCAGCCCCGAATGGAGAGAACAGCTTGTTGACAGTGCGCAGAATGCAACCGAAGCGGTCGGGGTGGACGAGTTCAGGGCACTGTTAGCGGCAAGCGAAGACAAATTTTCAAAAGATACGGAATATCAGGTCTTGATGGACTATGAAAATGAAATCGAAATCGGTGTCACGCAGACCGGTGGTGACTATTCCTTTACCCTGCACAGCATCGTGCCCGGCAAATGGCTTCGCAACAAGGTCGTCAGCGGTTCGCTTGCAGATGTTGAAAACCTGAAATTTGAATGGCAGGTCACGGATGCGTATTTTGCAATCTTTGAAACCGTGCGTGCAGACGGTCAGCCCATGACCGACGAGGATACATGGTTCCATTGGCACCGTTATGTGGCAGGCTACAATCCGTGGGGAATGAACATGTGCCTGGAGGGTGCAGGAGAATTCAGTGTTTTTGAGGACGGCAAACGGTGGACGGCCGTGGTCATCACGGACATGATGATGTTCGCTGACCATGATTTTGTGTTCGCGCCTGTCGATCTCGATGCGCAGTTTGATCCCGTAAACGATCTGTATGCCGATGCCGAGGGCACAATTGAGCTCAAAGACACTGCCCCCGAAACCGTGGTTCTGCTTCGGTGCAGAATTGACGACAGATTTGCCGACAAAACCGCACAGCAGGAATTTATGAAAGACATACAATACCTTACCAAATTCAACGGATACGAAAAATAAAGGATCTTCACGGAAAGTTCGGGGATTTTGATTGAGGGAAATGCAAATTGGAGTTTATCGGGCTGCTATCAAAGTAAATTTCCCTCTCAAATACTTGTCGCCCCTGAAAGGGGAGATGTCACGAAGTGACAGAGGGGTTAACCAAGTCTGCACAAATTTGGTCAACAAAGTCTGATCTTGCCGTATAAACCCCTCTGTCTGCTTAACGCAGACATCTCATTACTCGCCTGCCGGCTCAGACATCGCTAATTCAGCATCCGCCGGATGCTCGCGACCCTTTCAGGGGCGACAAGGGGTAGAGTAGGTCGGCTTGTGAGTAACGGCAAGTCAGCGACAAACCGCAATTTTAATTAATTCCCCAACTTTCCGAGAAGAACCATAATAAAGCATAAAAAACAGCCGATGGGTCAGTGTTTTAACCCCATCGGCTTCATTTTTTTGTCATTTTATTGAAAATTTTTCGGGCGTACCTTGAAAATTTTCAGTAAACTATTGATTTTTTACGGTTTAACGGATATAATCTTATTGAAAATAAATCGGGTTTACCTGAAAAATTTCTGATGGTGATGTAAATATGGAAATCAAGAGAGATTTATATCTGAATAAACTCATCCGCCACAAGCACAACGGAATGATAAAAGTCATTACGGGTATGCGCAGATGCGGGAAGTCCTATCTTTTGTTTGAGCTTTTTTATAAGCATCTGCAGTCTGGCGGTGTGCGCGAGGATCATATTCTGAAAATTGCACTGGATGACAGACGAAATAAAAAGTTCCGCGATCCCGATTATCTGTGCGACTATGTGCATGATTTTGTAAAAGATGAAGATATGTATTATATTCTTCTGGACGAGGTGCAGATGGTGCCTGAATTTGAGGATGTGCTGAACAGTTTTCTGCACATCAAAAATGCAGATACTTTCGTTACGGGCAGCAATGCCAAATTCCTGTCGAAGGATATCATTACGCAATTCCGCGGCAGAGGTGATCAGATTCATATTGCGCCGCTTTCGTTCAGCGAGTTCATGACCGCTTTTGACGGTTCGGTTGAGCAGGGATGGAATCAATATATCAATTTCGGCGGTCTGCCCAAACTGTTTGCATTTTCAACAGAAGAAGACAAATCGAATTATCTGAAGGATATTTTTACCGAAACATATATAAAAGACATCTGCGAACGCAATAACATCCGCAGCGATGCCGAGCTTGCGGAATTGCTTGATATTCTTTCCTCTGCCATCGGGTCGCTCACAAATCCGAAAAAATTGTCAGATACATTCAAATCCGTCAAACAGGTGCAAATACACCCTGAAACAATAAAAAATTATCTTGACCATTTTGTTGATTCATTTTTGATTGAGCAGGCAAAACGGTATGATATCAAAGGCAAACGGTATATCAACACACCATCAAAGTATTATTTTACCGATATAGGCCTGCGCAATGCGCGTCTGAATTTCAGGCAGACCGAGGAAACCCACGCAATGGAAAATGTTATATACAACGAATTGCGCATCCGCGGCTTCAATGTGGATGTCGGCATTGTGGAGTATTATTCGTCTGAAAACAGCAAAAAGAGTGTTCTGAAGCAGGCGGAGGTCGATTTTGTCTGTAATTTGTCCGATAAACGGTATTATATTCAATCGGCACTTTCCGTTCCGACAAAAGAAAAACTGGAACAAGAGCAGAATTCGCTTGTCAGAATCGATGATTCTTTTAAAAAAATCATCATTGTCAAAGACCTCTCCCGTTCTCATTATACGGAAAACGGAATTTACCTGATGCGTCTGTTTGATTTTCTGCTCGATCCGAATAGTCTGCATTTCTGAAAAAATAACCGATGAGGAATCGAATCCGAACCCTCATCGGCTTTTTTACTGTTTTACTGAAAATTTTTCGGGTATACCCGGTTTTTTTTCACTTACATCGGTTTGTCATATCTGCCGTGGTTGCGGAAGTGTTCGGTTCTGAACTCGTCCTTGCTGTATCTGCAGCCCAAAACATTTGCCCAGCCTTCGCAATAAAGCCAGTAATAGGAATGCTTTTTCTTCAGAAAATACTTCCACACAAGGTTTGCCCATGTGAACGAGGGCAGACCGATCGTCAGCTGCCAGAACGGCCCTAAAATCAGGCTTTGCACGGTGTGGCCGAATTCATGGATGGTCAGGTCATGCACATAATCGGGTCTTTTTTCGTAGGTTTCGTCCGACAAAAACAGAAACACGAACATGCCCATGGTGATGCCGCCGAGGCTTTTCTTTTTCAGATGAATGTCCGTCACAAGGCAGTTGTGAAACAATCTGACCTTGCCGAAGGGGGACAGCACAAGAAAGAACAAAAGTCCCATCACATTCTGCGGCAAGCCCCATGTGAACTGCCAGAAGGCATACAGCCAGCTTTTAAAATTCTGTTTCATGCAAAACACTCCTTTATTCTTCTTCACAAACAATACAAAGCGTTCCGCCGTTCATCATGTCGGTGACAGAAAACCGCAGGTCGGGCAGATCTTCGCCGTTGAAGGTTGCAGACTTTGTGTAAATGCCCTTGCCCTGCTTTTCAATGGTCAGGGTGTTGCCGTTGTGAAGCTGCAGAACACTCTTTTCGTATTTCGGGAAGCCGATGAGCATTAAATTTTGTCCCGTAACAGGGAAAATACCGAGGCAATTCCAGATATGGCAGGACGATGTACCGCCCGAGTCGTTGTTGCCGGGTAATCCGCCTCTGCCGGTGGTGAACATACTGTCTTCACCTGCGGCAAGCACCTCGCAAAGTCGGTCATAACGCTTGGCATAATGGTAAGCCCACGGGGTTTCCATGTCGGATTCGTTGTTGAAGCCTTCAAAATAACCAAAATATTCATCCTCTTCGCTGAAGCCGAAGAAATTATCAAGCTGCTTGACAAAGGCATCGACACCGCCTGCTATTTCCATTCGTTTTTCCATGTCATGCAAAAGACGGAATGAATAATTGCGGAAGTTGCCCTCATAATAATCATGATCTTCATAAATATATCCCGTTTTCGGGTCATAGGCATCCGTCCATGTGTCGGCAAAGGCACGCAGTTCCTCTGAAAGGGCTGCTTCATCCTGCCCTTCCGCAAGGTCTGCAACGCAGTAGCACGCTTCGCAGACATCGAGGAAATGGGTCAGTCGGTTCGGGATCACACCCGAAATAATATCGGCATAATGCTCGCGCTTTAAATCCTTGAGAATTGCCCTGAGTGCCTGCTTGTAGTCGGCAGGAATGCCTCTGTAATATGCATCCGCAAGGCTGTGCTCGGCAAGCATGCATGCCTGATCGGACGGCACATGACAGCCCTTGGTCATCAGAAATGTATGCGGCAGCTGCCCCGTGTGCAGACCGCAGAGAATCATGGTATTCACGATTTCTTCGGAGATTGCAGGGTACAGTGAAAATACAAGCGGCAGCTGGGTCTTATATATATCCCACATGGTTGCAAGATCCACGCAGAACGGCTTTTCCTCCCACAGCGGACTTTCACCCGAACGCGCGCAGGGCTTTATCAGCGTGTGATACAGATTGGAATAGAAAATCCGCTTCTGGCGGTCATCGTCGGTTTCAATTTCAATGCGTGAGAGAGCTTTCTGCCATGCTTCGTATGCGGCGCTTCTGACCGCATCAAAGCCGCCCTCGTTCACGCTGAGATCTGCCTTCACAAAGGTCGCATTTTTAACGGAAACAGACAGTCTTGTTTCCACCGTTGCACTGTCGGCTTCAATGAAAACACCGAATGTGTCCTCGGTTTTGCCGAACAGAATTTCCTTGCCTGCAATGTAGCGGTTGTTCTGCAGCAGTGAAACAGCCCGTGCATTGGTCAGCTGCAGGCAGAAATAGGTCGGCACACCGCTTAACACGATTTCGGCATACACCTCGGTGGGGGATACAATGCGGATCATCCCCGATTCGGGCCTTGCATAATCGCGCTCACTCTTTTTGAGCAAGCCGTCATTGGTGAAATCCACTGCCATTTTTCCGTTTTCCTTGCCAAAACGGAAGCGGTGGTAGGCACTTTTCATGGAAACCGTGGTTTCGCTGTAAATGCCGTCGGCGGTTTTTACGGCATAGTAGCCGGGAATGCCGTATTCGTCCTCGATGTCCGTGCCTTTAAAATCGGCAGGCTCACCGAAGAACGGCGAAAGGATACAATAATTATAGTAATACTCAATCGCACCTGTGCCGCTTTGCTGAAAATGCGAAAGCCCCAGGAATTTTTTGCATTCATCGGTGTGCCGCAGATTGTCCGGACTTGAGTTCGGCAGCTGGTCACCGTAGCCCGTCGGATAGCCTGCGGTGTAGGTACAGCAGGAATATTTCCCGAACGGCAAAGCCGCACCGGGGTTGGTGTTGCCGGTGATGCCCTTGATGAATTTCCATGTGGCAGCCACACCCTGCGGCTCGGGCAGGTCAATTTCACTGCAGCCGAGAAATACATCCACATACTTGCATAAATCAATCATAAGCAAAATCTACCTTTCATTGATACCCTTACAGTATACGCGAAATGACGGCAAATGTCAAACACTTGTTAAAATTGCCGAAAAATATAATTGCTGATTGGGAAATTCTTACAAAACAACCAAAAACTGCTTGCTTTTTACAGTGTAAGGTGGTAATATTAAAAAATAGTATTTCTATTGCAACGGAGGCTTTTATGAAAAGAAAAAGCGGTGTCCTGCTTCCTGTTTCCACGCTCAACGGCGAATTTTCCTGCGGCAGCTTCGGCAAGGAAGCACTGAACTTTGTTGATTTTCTGGCAGACTGCGGTTTTTCCTATTGGCAGGTTCTGCCGTTCTGCATGGTGGATGAATGCAATTCGCCCTACAAATCCTATTCCGCATTCGGCGGCAATCCCTATTTTATCGACCTCAACGAACTGTTCCGTCAGGGACTGATCACCCTTGAGGAACGCGAAAACGCAAAGCAGAACACACCTTACAGCTGTGAATATGTAAGATTGTTCCACACCCGTTTTGCCTTACTCAAAAATGCTTCCAAGCGTGTGGGGGATCGTGCAAAGGTGCAGGCTTTCATTGCTGAAAATCCCTATCTCGGTCAGTTCTGCGAATTTATGGCGCTCAAGGCTGCCAATGCGCAGAAGCCGTGGACAGAGTGGGAAAATACGGATATCGACCCCGATGAGCTGTTCATGTGGCAGTTTACGCAGTATGAATTTTTCCGTCAGTGGAAAAAGGTCAAGGATTATGCCAACAATAAGGGTATACAGATCATCGGGGATATTCCGATTTATGTTGACTTTGATTCCTGCGATGTCTGGGGCAACCGTGATCTGTTCCAGCTTGACGAAGAAGGCAGGCTTGCTGCCGTGGCAGGCTGTCCGCCCGATTATTTCGCAAAAGACGGTCAGCTGTGGGGCAATCCGCTGTATGACTGGGAAAAGATGGAAAAGGACGGCTTCTCCTGGTGGAGAGCCCGCATGCAGCACATGTTCAACCTCTTTGACGGTGTGCGTATTGACCATTTCCGCGGCCTTGAATCCTATTGGCGCATTCCTGCCGATGCCGAAACCGCAAGGGAAGGCAAGTGGACAAAGGGCCCCGGCAAGGCATTTGTTGACATGCTGCATGAAATCACGGACGACAAGCACTTTGTCATTGCCGAAGACCTCGGCGAAATCACCAAAGAGGTCATTGCCCTTGTGGAATACAGCGGCTTCCCCGGTATGCGCGTGTTCCAGTTCGGCTTTTTAGGTGATGACGACAATCCGCACAAGCCGCACAATTACCCCAACAACTGCATTGCCTATACCGGCACACACGATAACAACACACTGTTAGGCTATGTGTGGGAGCTTGATGCCGAACGCAGAAAAAATATGCTCGAATACTGCGGCTACACCTCACCCGATTGGGACAGAGGCTATGATGCAATTCTTCGCACCATGTTCCAGAGCCATGCAGGCACTTTGATTCTGCCGATTCAGGATCTTCTCGGCTACGGCTCAGATACAAGACTCAACATTCCCGGCAAGGCAGACGGCAACTGGCAGTACCGCGTGACTGCCGATCAGTTAAACGGTATCGACCGTGCAAAATTCAGACGGTTCAATACACTTTATAAGAGAACATAAGGAGGTTATTTAAATGGGCAAATTACCCGATCCCAAAAAGCTCAACACCTACACCAAAAAAGAATGTGCCATGTACCTCATCGGTCTTGCAGGTCAGAATATGATCTTCAATATCATCGGTACAGGTCTGTATTTCTATTTCCAGAGTGTTATTTTCCTGCCTGCCATTGCAATCAGTGCTTTTATGACGATTGCGCGTGTGTGGGATGCTTTTAATGACCCGATGATGGGCTCTATCGTGGACCGCACCCGTACCAAATGGGGCAAATGCCGCCCGTATCTCATTTTCTGCCCGGCAGCAATCTGCATTATCACCATTCTCACCTTTGTCAACGGCCGCTATGTTGAAGGCGGCGACGCTGCCCGCAATGCGTTCATCATCGGTTGGGCAGCACTGTCCTACATTCTGTGGGGTATGTGCTACACTGTCGGTGATATTCCGCTGTGGGGCATTACGGCACTCATGACCGAGGACCCCAAGGACCGTTCCAATATTCTCGCTCTGGCGCGTGTTGCAGCCGGTGTCGGCGGCGGTCTTGTGCTTGCACTCATTGTTCCGATTTCGCAGGCGGTCGGTTCGGCTCTCACCCCCGAAAATGCAACCGCCGAACAGATTTCGGACGGGCAGCAGAAGGGCTTTATCATCGTTGCCGTCGTGCTTACCGTCATCGGCTGTGCACTGTTTGAGCTTGCAGGTCTGTTCACCAAGGAACGCGTTGCCGCATCCGAAAAGCACTACACGCTCAAGGAAAATTTCCAGCTGATGTGGTCCAACAAGCCCTTCCGTCAGCAGCTGATTTCCGGCGTTCTCAGAAGCCCCATTCAGCTGCTTATGAATGTCGCCATGACCTTGCTTGCTTACTACTTCGGAGACTACCACGGCGATTACATTCTGTATCTCGTCATTCTCGGCGGCGGTATGATGGTTGGTCAGTTCGGCATTATGATGATTATTCCGTCGCTTGCGCAGAAGTATGAAAAGAAGACCCTGATGATCGGCTCGACCCTGATTTCGGCAGTCGGCTTTGCACTTGTGTTTGTTGTGTATCTGATCGCACCGCAGGATCTCGATAAGCCGCTGTGGCTGGTTGTGAATGCCATTCTGTTTGCCCTTGCAGGCGCAGGACAGGGTGCGCTCAATGTTCTGCAGTCGGTTATGATTGCCGACACCATCGACTACGAAGAATATCTGCACGGTGTTCGTCCCGACGGTGTTTTCTTCTCGGGTCAGAGCTTCATCACCAAGCTGTCCACAGGCATCGCATCCATCATCACGGGTGTGGTTTACTCCATTGTCGGCTTCTCGGATACCGCAATCGAGCAGCTTAATATTGCCCTTGCCAACGGTGCATCGTTCAAGGCAGACTACCCCGAATATGCAGCTGCCATGTTCTTCCTTTGCTCCGTGCCGCCTGCAATCGGTCTGTTCCTGTCTGTGATTCCGCTGAAGAATTATGCACTCAGCAACAAGGAGCACACGCGCATTCTTGCCGAGCTGCAGACCCGCCGCCACGGCAACGAAAGTGCAGAATAAAAAAATAAACTCCGATTTGCATTGACAAACCGGAGTTTTTTGATTATAATGAAACCGTAGAGGCTACCGTTTAAAGCGGTTGGTGCCTTATGTTAATGGTATTTTTGCATTAACAACCGTCACTTGGCAGAGTGGCGGTTGTTACCTTTTTGCTTAAACTTGATATGTATAGTAAAAGTGAAATTACCAACATGAAAAGTCAAAGTGATGGGCATTTGTCTCACCTCCTTTCGGAGGATTGACACCAACCGCCTTTTAAGCCGCCTCTACGATCAACACAAGTATACCGTTTATGTCGTAATTTGTCAACCTTGCATAGAAAGAAAACTTTTTATATTGACAAAGCCTGTTTTGGTGTGTATAATTGAATATGTAAAGCAACTTTGTTTTTGTTTGTTTTACTTTTTGTTTTTTTATTTTTTTTCTTTTTTGTTTTGTTTTTTGTTCAGACAGCCGTCCTTCTGCAGGGGGACGGCTGTTGCCTTTAATGTCGTTTTTTTAATATTGACAAAACCTGCCACAAGCGGTATACTTGGTTTGATCGTAGAGGCGGCTTAAAAGGCGGTTGGTGTCAATCCTCCGAAAGGAGGTGAGACAAATGCCCATTACTTTAACATTCCATATTTGTAACATAACGATTACAATAAGAATTAAGGTAAAAAGCAACAACCGCCACTCTGCCAAGTGACGGTTGTTTAACAAAAAATATTTAACAATCAGACACTAACCGCTTTAAACGGTAGCCTCTACGGTTTCATTATAATCCATTTCTTCCGGTTTGTCAACGCAAATCGGATTTTTTTTGTAACTTCGAAATATTGACAAATTCCGACAAACAGAATATAATACTACCGATCGTAGAGGCGGCTTAAGGCGGTTGGTGTCAATTCCTCCGAAAGGAGGTGAGACATATGCCTGTAACTTTGACTTTTCATGTTGGTAATTTTACTTTTACTATACATATCAAGTTTAAGCAAAAAGGTAACAACCGCCACTCTGCCAAGTGACGGTTGTTAAGAAAAAATTTTTAACACAAAGACACTAACCGCTTTAAACGGTAGCCTCTACGGTTACATTATAGCCAATTGCTTCCGATTTGTCAATGCACATCGGAAGTTTTTTTGTTTTTATGTGAATTGTGAGTTGTAAAGTGTACTGTAAAATCCGCCCTTTTGCAGCAGCTCTTCGTGATTGCCGCGCTCGGTGATTTCGCCGTTCTGTACAACAAGAATCACATCTGCATTCTGAATGGTAGACAGGCGGTGCGCAATGACAAAGCAGGTTCTGCCCTGCATGAGCTCGTTCATGGCATCACGGATCTGTATTTCCGTGCGTGAGTCAACATTCGAGGTTGCTTCGTCAAGAATGAGCATCGGGGCGTCTGACAAAAAGGCACGGGCAATGGTAATGAGCTGCTTTTGCCCTTTGGAAATATTCACACCGTCATCCGACAAAACCGTGTCGTAACCGTCGGGCAGGCTTTCGATGTAGCGATCGATTTTTGCAGCCCTTGCAGCAGCCTGTACTTCCTCTTTGGAGGCATTCTCTCTGCCGTAGGCGATGTTATCAAACACCGTGCCGTGAAACAGCCATGTGTCCTGCAAAACCATGGTAAAGCTTTTGCGCAGGTCGGCACGCTTGATTTGCATGGAGGGGATCCCGTCAATGCGGATTTCGCCCGATTGCGGATCGTAAAAGCGCATCAGAAGGTTGATGACCGTTGTTTTTCCCGCACCCGTGGGCCCGACAACGGCAACCGTTGTGCCCGGCTGTGCGGTGACGGAAATGTGCTTCAATATCGGTTTTTCGGGTACATACGAGAACGAAACATCGTCAAGCACGGCTTCGCCCTGCACCTTGGTCAGTTCTTTTGCATTGGGGGCATCCGCTGGCTCACTCGGCTCGTCTAAAATGCGGAACACCCTTTCGGCAGCCGAAAAAGCCGACTGGAACTCATGCAGAATATTGGAAAACTCGTTGATGGGGCCTGCAAACTTGCGCGAATACTGCACAAACTGTGCCACACCACCCAGTGTGATGAACAGTGCAGAGCCTGCAGTCACCGCACCGCTTTGCGAATGCATATACAGAATGCCGCCGAAAACAGCAACCAATGCAATGGAAATGTTGTTGATGAGGTTGATGCTCGGAAACAGTAAAGCCGCGCTGTATTCGGCATTGTAGTAGGCATCCATGGCTTCCTCGTTGCGCTTGTTGAATCGCTCGGAAATCACATCCTGTCTGCCGTAAGCCTCAATGCTTCTGGCTCCCGACAGCATTTCCTCTGCATAGCCGTTGAGCTCGCCGTATTTTTTGCTGCGCTTGCTGAACAGCGGCCGCACCTTTTTGGAGCGATAACGGGTGAACAGCACCGAAACGGGCACGGTAAACACAAAAATGAGGATCATGGGTTTGGAAATATTCCACATGAAAATCAACGAGCCGAGCACGGTGTAAAGGCTTGTCATCACCTGCACAAGGTCGTGCGACAGGGTGCTGTTGACGGTATCAATGTCGTAGGAAAGATGGCTGATGATGTCCCCCGTGTGGTTGGTGTCAAAATAGCTGACAGGCAGGGTGTTGAGCTTTTCAAACAGCTCCTTGCGCATTCGGTAGGTGATTTTCTGACTCAGATGAATCATAATGACTGCAAGAATATACGAAAGTCCTGCCGACAGGGCATAGCAGGCAATCATTTTAATGACATTGCCCCACACCGCATCAAAATCCACACCGCTTGCAAGCTCAATGGCATCAATGGCGGCTCCCGAATAACGCGGTCCCATCAGAGAGAGCTGATTGGAAAGAAGCGTAAACAGCACTGCCGGAATAAACAGATGCCATTGCTGCAGCACATATTTTCCCAACCGCAGGAAAATGCCCTTGTTGTCACGCTTGCGAACGGTCGTTTTTTCTTTTTTCTCAGTCAACAAAAGCACCTCCCATCTGCGAATCGCTGATTTCGCGGTAGGCAAGGCAGCTTTCAAGCAAGTCCTCATGTGTGCCCTTGCCGATGATTTTTCCGTCCTCAAGCACTAAAATCAGGTCGCAGCCCTTGACGGAGCTGACTCGTTGTGCCACGGTAATGACGGTGGTGTCCTGCAGATTCGCATCCAACGCCTGCCGCAAAAGGGCATCGGTCTTGTAGTCGAGTGCGGACGAGGAATCGTCAAGAATAAGAATTTCGGGCTTGCCTGCCAGTGCACGGGCAAGCTGCACCCTTTGTCGCTGACCGCCCGACAGATTTGTGCCGTTGGCAGACAGCTGATGTGCATAACCGTCCGGGATGTCGGTGATGAAGCCGTGTGCCTGCGCAATTTCGGCAGCACGGATCACATCCTCATCGGAAATGTTTCGCCCGAAGCGGATATTTTCGGCAATCGTGTCGGCATAAATAAAGCCGTTTTGCAGGGAAGCACCGATCATGCTTGTCAGCTCTTCACGACTGCAGGCGGTGATTTTTTTACCTTTCACACGGATTTCACCCTCGTCAGGCTCGTAAAAACGAAGAAGCAGACGAATCAGCGTGGATTTACCGCTGCCCGTGGCTCCGATGATGCCGAGCCGCTGTCCCTTTTGCAGAGAAAACGAGATATTCTCAAGGTTATTGGATTTGCCGAAATAGGAAAAGGACACATCGGAAAAGGAAATGTGCGTGTCCTCCTGCGCGGTTTTATCGGGAATGACCGTGTAACGGTCGGGTGTTTCAAGCACCTGTGCAATACGGTTTGCGGAGGCCGCACATTTGGTATACATCACAAACATGCGCGACAGCGACATCATTGCCATGGATATAAGGGTAAAATACTGCATGAATGCGATGACCGTGGCAGGACTTGTCAGGTCGCTTTTTACCCTGTATGCCGCCACGGCAACAACCCCTGCGATGCCTAAATTCATCAGCAGTGTCATCACGGGGTTGACAATGCCCATGATTGTACCTGCTTTGCGCTCACGGGCAGAAAGCTCCTTGTTTACACGGTCATAACGGCGGTTTTCGTGTTCATTTCTGGACAGTGCCTTGATCACACGGATCCCCTGAATGTCCTCACGGGCAACACGCACCATGCCGTCCGCACTTTTCTGAACAGCAGAGTAAAGCGGTACCCCCTTGCGTGAAATGCCGTACACGGTGGCAAAAATAAAGGGCAGCGTGGCAAGCATAACCAGCGACAATGCGGAATCCATCAGCATGGTCATCACGGTGCCGCCGATAAGAAGAATCGGTGCGCGCACCCCCATTCGCTGCATCATGCCGATAAAGTTCTGCACATTATAGGTGTCGGTTGTGATGCGTGATTCAAGTGACGGAATGGTGAATGCATCCGTGTCCCTTGCGGACAGATACAGCGTTTTTGTAAACAGCTCCTTGCGCATGGCCTTGGAAAAACGGGTGGTCACTCTTGCCGCCATGCGGTTTGCGATGATGTTTCCCAGACACGCAATCGCTGAGAAAAACACCATCAGGCCGCCGTAAAAAACGATTTTCGGAATATTCTGCTCTGCAATTACATTTTCAAGGATATGCGTCAGAATATACGGCAAAAACAGCTCCGTTACCGTGCCGATGACCTTCACGCAAAAGCCCGCCACCATCCGCAGGCGGTAGGGCTTTAAGTATAGTAAAATCCGTTTCATTTTTTGTCTCCCATTAACCCCACACATCGCCTTGTGCGCCGAAGCTGCCGTCCTCCACGGGGGCATCGGCAAAGCCGGTGGTGGTTTCGGGGGCAGGCGGAATGAACAGCGTTGCTTCCTCGCTTGGCGTATCCTCGATCGGAATATCCGTCGGCAGAACGAAATCGTCCGTTGCGTTTTCACCGAAGAAGTCCTGCGGCAGGGTTGTGGCTTCGCCGAACTGACTGTCCACGGTAGCCTGCTGTGCATCGGACGGTACCTCGGGCGGCGGTGCATCGGAGATCTCAAGTGCTGTATCGGTTATTACAAAGCCGACGGAAAAAAGAACAAGCAATGCAACCGTCAGCAGGACAACACCGCGCCGTGACAGCGGCTTGCTGTCGGTCTGTGTATTGATGCGGTAGCCCTCGGCATCCACGCGGTCGGGGAACTCACGGCTGAAACGGTAATAGCCCTTTGTCTTTTCGGCAAAGGGAGCTTTTTTGTCGGCGGCTTTTTCAATAAGCGCGCGGTATTGCGGGTCTTCGGTTTCGCTGACCTGCTTTTTTTTCATGTAGTTGCGCTGACCGGGCTTGCGGTTTTCCTTGCGTTGGCGCAGTTGCTCACGCAGGTAATAAGCGGTATTGCGCAGTGATTCAAATGCCATGTGCTGAATCCTTTCGGTGTTTCCATTTTTTTTGCATTGCGCCTGACAAGGCATACGAATAAAATGAAAACAGACAGATTGTGAGGAGTGGTAAAAACCGTGCAATGCAGAATGCTGAATGAAAACGGAATTGAGGTCCGATTGAGCCGCGATGAAATGCAGGCGCTTGATATTACATACGAAAATCTGGACTATGCCAACACCGAAACCCGTCGCGTGCTGTGGACGGTGCTCGATGAGGCAGGCAGTACGCTCGGATGCAGCATCGACCTTTCGGGGCGTATGCTCATTGAAGCAAGACCCGATGGAGACGGTGGCTGTATTCTTGATTTTACATTATATCCGCATGCAAAAATGAAGCTGAAAAGGCAGAAATTAACAAAAAACAGCGGTATACTGCTGTTTGAAACAGACAGTGCGGATGCGCTTCTGGCGGCTGTGTGCGCAATCCATGCGGATGTGCATGCAGACTTGTATCTGCAGGACGGCACATTTTGTTTGCTGCTGTTTGTACAGGAAGAGCAGCACCTGCCGCTGACCGCCGTATTTTCGGAATTCGGCACATTGCGCGAAGCAACGGAATATGAGGCTGCCGCAATCGGAGAATACAGGCAATGCGTGTGCAGAAATGCCGTGCAGCTGCTGCGTTCTTATGCCTTACTCAGAGAGAATAAAGATGCTCAAAGCTGACACCGCTGTCGGAAATGACGATTTTAGTGCCGCCGTTGAAGCCTGCCTTGAAGCCTGATGCCATGCCGACCTTTAAGGTGTAGGTCATACGAACACCCTCGTAAAGAATGGAGAAATTATTCAGGTGCTCATGTCCGCAGAATATATTTTTGGTGGTACCGATTTCCTTGACAGCCGCAAAGAAGCCGTTGTCAACGGGATTGCCGTCTGCATCACGCGGACAGCAGATTTTTTCGTTGCATTCGCCCGAGGCTGCAAAGCCGTCGATCCATGTACCTGTTTCGCTGTCCCATGCGGCATCGTAGGCATACTGATACTGTGCGTTCGGAATGTGGTAAAATACGGTGGTTTCGGTCTGCTCACCCGTGACGGACTGAATGCCCTGTGCCGCCCATTTGTACCATTCGATCTGCGTTTCGTTCAGGTGTGAACGATGGGTATCCATCATAAGCAGGGAGTTGACCACCTTGTCACCTTCGCAGATGTTGATGATGTAATTGCCGCAGCCCATAGCGGGATCGCCTTTTTTGAACAGGCAGTACGGGCTTTGCAGCATAATGTCGGCAAGGTAGTTCGCATCGCAGTTGCCCTCTGCATCATGGTTGCCGAACACGGGTGCCCACGGAATGCCGAAAGAATTCATCAGGTCCGTGATACGCTTGATTGCAAATACGCTTGAATCGGTGCACACGATGTCACCCGTGACGGTGATGAGGTCGGGCTGCACCTTTTTGACGAGTCTTTTCATGGTTGCCGAAGCTAAAAATGCCGTGAAGGCACGGTAATCGTAGTCTGCAAAGTGCATGTCCGTGAAGTTGAGAATCACAAAATCCTTGCCCTCTTCCTTTTGCAGAACAAAGGTGTCATCAAGATTGTATACATCATCTGCCGACCACACATCGGTGCTCGGTTCGCCGATGTAGTCGGTTTCCATGATTGTCTTTTTGTTTATCAGGGCCAGAATTGCTTCTTTGAATGTAGCCATACGGACATATCCTCCTGCAGTGTCACTAGCCGAAACGCACATGCCGGCTGCCGAAAAAACAAGAACGGCACAAAGAATAATACTGATTACCTTTTTCATAATGCACAACCCTCTCACATATATTTATTGCAGACCGTGCAGCAGATCAATGACGGCCTTGCGGTCTGTCTGTTTGAATACATAACTGCCTGCAACAAGCACATCCGCACCTGCTTTGACACACAAGGGTGCGGTTTTGTCATCCACACCGCCGTCCACCTGAATGTGTGTATCAAGACCGCGGCGGTTGATTTCGGCACGCAGCTTTTCGATTTTCGGGAGCATATCGGGCATGAATTTCTGCCCGCCGAAACCGGGTTCCACGGTCATCACAAGCACCATGTAAAGGCGGTCAAGATAAGGGAATACCGCTTCGGCAGGCGTGCCGGGCTTGACGGAAAGTGCCGCCTTGATGCCTTTTTCTTCGAGATAATCGAGCACCTCACCGATGTCTGCATCCGCTTCAACATGGAAGGTGATGAGGTCTGCGCCTGCATCGACAAACAGGGGTGCAACAAATTTCGGATCGGTGACCATCAGGTGTACATCCAGCACGGTGTCAAACTGCTTGCGCAGTGTGCTGACAAGACCGGGGCCGAAGCTCAGATTCGGCACGAAGTGACCGTCCATAATATCAATATGCAGCATATCCGTACCGCCGTTGACAACATCGGCGGCCTCTGCGGAAAGCTTACCGTAATCACAGCCCAACAGGGAAGGGGAAACAAGAATCATAAGCGAAACACTCCTTTCATCCTTTTATTATACACCATCATGCTGCGCATTGCAATTGATTCTTTTTTAATTTTATTATTGATTTTTTAAGGAAAATAGTGTATTGTAGACTTAAATATTATGGGGTTTTGCGGAGTGCAAGCCCGTTTTTCAAGGAGTTATGACAATGAAGAAGATTTTGATTTCCCTTTTCTGTGTTCTGATTGCAATGAGCCTTTTGCTTTGCGGCTGCTCTTCTGACGATGAAGCCGTTACCGGCGGCGATGCCACATTTGAACTGAGCAAAAAGCTGCGTGACGATGATCTTGCCCAGCTGAAGCTGTTTGAAAGCGGCTGCTTCTATCTCAACGGCTCTATGACCGATGCAACGGGTGAAACCCTGCCTATGGAAATGGCGATCAAAAACGGCAACAGCAGCATGGCTTCGCAGATGGAGGGTGTCACCATCGCATTCATGTGCGTGGACGGTAAATATTATATGAATTATCCCGACGGCGAATGTGTGCTTGAATTGGATGATGAGGTCTGCGCCGAAATGGGGCTGGATCCCACCGAGCTTGCCTTCGATACTTCCTCTATTGCCATTGGGGATGTGGAAAACTGTGAGCTCATCAGCAAGGAGGATGCCCTTGTGGATGATCAAAAGGCAGTCTGCCGCACCTATCAGCAGCCCGACGGCACTTACATCAAGACCTACATGAAGGACGGCAAGCTGATCCGTCTGCAGCGTGAGGATGCCGAGGGCAATATGACCAGCGTGTTTGATATTGATGTTTTTGTTGATATTTTCCCGGATTCGGTCGTCAGCCTTCCCTCCGGCAGCAAGCTTTACAGCGGCACAAAGGGCATGTTCGCATTTATGCTCAAGTTTGCCTCTGCTGTCGGCATGGATATGCTCAGTGAATAAGATGAAAACAGCACTTGTACTCGGTGCAACGGGCGGTATCGGTGAAGCCGTGGTCCGCCGTCTGTGCCGTGACGGATATATTGTTGCAATCGGCTATTGCAAATCCGAGGCAAAAGCACATTCTTTGGTAAATGCAAATGCTTGTGTGGTATTCTGTGACCAACGCAGTGCCGACAGTGTAAACACGGCGGTGCAGACGGTTGCAGACCGGTTCGGTGGCCTGCACCTGCTTGTCAACTGTGCAGGCATCTCCGAATGGGGCTTGTTTGATTCTATGACAGACGAGGCCTGGCAGAATCTGCGTTCGGTCAATCTGGACGGTGTGGTGTATGCCTGCCGTGCGGCTGTGCCGATTATGGTCCGTCAGAAATGTGGCTGTATTGTGAATATCGGCTCTGTCTGGGGCGAAACGGGAGCCTCTTGTGAGGTTGCCTATTCCGCCTGCAAGGCAGGTGTTTCGGGGCTTACCAAGGCACTTGCCAAGGAGCTTGCTCCCTCGGGAATCACGGTCAACTGTGTTGCTCCGGGGGCGGTGGAAACCGCAATGATGCAGCGTTTTTCCGAAGAAGAAATAACAGCCCTGTGTGAAGAAATCCCCCTCGGCAGAATGGCAAAGCCCGAAGAAATTGCCGATGCCGTTGCTTTTCTTGCAAATGCTCCCTATATAACAGGTCAGATCCTCGGTGTCAACGGAGGACTTTACATCTGATAAAAAATGAGGAATTCAAAATGATGACAGTACAGAAATTAAACCGTGTAACAGCCCTTTTATTGGTGGTGCTGCTGCTTGTGCCTGCATTTGCCGTGCCGTCCGATGCGGCTTCGGTTGTGACCATCAAGGATGCGCAGCTCAAGGAGTTCTATCTTGAGGAATTCAACAAGGTTGTCAATGCCGTCAAAACCAACCGTCCGGGTGTGACCGTGCTTGCAACCGGCGAGGTTTCGCAGAGCGCTGATGTCGAAGGTGACCGCATGGCAGACTTTGCAAAAACGGCTGTTAAGAATGTGTTTGAAAATGAGCAATCCCTGGCGGCTGACATACTTGAAAGCATGCAGGATGATAATGATTTTGACTTCGGAACGGCGGATGTTGCCTATGAACGCGGTGCACTGAACACAACCAAGGTGCCCGTTTCGGGTAAGGATTATGTCAGTGCGCTGACAACCAAATATGATTTCACCATGAAAATGCTGCGCAATGATGCAAAGCAGAGAACCGAAATTCTCATTCAGTTCCCCGACACCTCTCTGTTGGAGGCGCTCAATCCGCAGAAAAGCGATCTTTCCAAGGTGTTCGATCTGCCGACCAACACGGATGTCGTGCTCACGCAGGACGAGGATGAGGTCATCATTCTTGAGGGCGGCTTCTTCCGTCTGGATGATATTACCTGCACCGATGCTTATATTGACATTATATATAATGATGATCTGGAGCTGATTACCTACACCTCCGGCATCAACTACCGTGTCCGTTGCAGCACCTACACCATGCTGGAATCCCTCTGGCCTGTCTTTTTCAAGACCTTGCAGAGCATGGGGCTGAATGTCGGTGACATTGCAAACTTCAATATCGTTACCATTATCATGAGCCTCATCGGAGCGTTTACCGATTTTGACCCCAAGGAGTCCATGAGCAGTGTCTATACGGATTATACCGTGCAGTATCAGATGTATGAACTGGACTGGACACCGCGTTATTTCGGTGATGTGAATAAGGATAACCGTGTGGATTCCGATGATGCACGAGCCATTCTGCGTTCTGCAGTCGGTCTTGAGGTGATCCGCAATGCAGGGGATATCTATTTTGCCGACATGGATTTTGACGGCAAGGTCACATCGGGCGATGCCCGTCTTGCACTGCGTGTTGCGGTCGGTCTTGAAAAGAAATATACGACCTACGAAATGCGTCAGCAGCAGCTTGAGGATACATGGGAGGATCCCGATGAGCCGATCGTTCCCGATGAACCTCCCGTGGAAGTGCCCGATGAGCCTGAGATCCCCGAGATCCCTCTCGATTGAACAGATGCAGCTGCTTGTGTTAATTTGATATTATTTGCTTGACAAATTTGAAAATTTATTGTATATTGTTGCTTAATGCCAAGATGAGATTTGGCAATTGAAAGGAAATGAACTGAAATGGCTGATGTTTACAAGCTGACAGCGGAAGAATTTGCCCGTTACAAAGAAGAACTTGATACCTTGCGTGACTCCGGCAGAAAAGAAATTGCCGTAAGACTCGACGAAGCAAGAAGTCTGGGCGATCTTTCCGAAAATGCAGAATACGATGCTGCAAAGGATGACCAGGGCAGAATGGAAGCCCGCATTGCTGAATTGAAAACGATTCTTGAAAATTCCGAAATCATTGATGCAAGTGCGCTTTCCACCGCAACGGTTGCTGTCGGTCTGTTTGTCAAGGTGTTTGACAAAACATTTGATGAAGAAGTTGTTTATTCCATCGTAAATCCTCCGCAGGCAGATCCGTTTGATAATAAGATCTCTGATACTTCTCCTGTCGGTGCCGCATTGATCGGTCATTGCGTGGGTGATGTTGTCAGTGTCGAAACTCCTGCCGGTGTGATCGAGTTTGAAATTCTCGACATCTTCAAGTAAAAAACGATCCGCTGCCCGGAGCCTCTCCGGGCGGTGCTTGTTTATCTGTTGCTTAGGGTGACGGGTATAATCCGAACCCGCCCGAAAACGGCTATTTTTAAGTCTTTTCGGCGTTTCACCCTTGAAAGGCGACAGCCTTCCTGCGGTTTCAACCCCAAAAATCCAATAAAAATACCTCGTCTTCGGGTCGAAGATTTTTTACAGTGAGGATTTTTGACGAGACGAGGCACAAAACGCAGAAAATCCTTTGTGGATTTTCGAGGATTTTAACGAAGTATCGGCGGAAATCTGCCTGTAAAAAACGGGTTCGGATTATATCCGTCACCCTAAATGGGAACTTCATAGGCGTTATACTTTTTTTGATTTATTAAGTCTTTAGTTTGATTTATTCACAATCTCCACATTAGTAATTTCACCGTTTACATATTCACCGTTTTGGTGATAAGGTGTTGAATTGATATTTACTGTGGCACCATCCGGCACATATAAAACAGCGTTCATATCTTGTGGGAGAGTAAGGTTGATAATGTAGTTATCTGAATTCTTTTCGTAGTCCAAAGTAATTAACCCTTTTACACTCGGAACGGTACAGTTCATACTATCGGAAAGAGTGTATTGTGGGTCGATTTTAACCTTTTCGTAACCTGCTGAAAGGGGAGTGATACCTGCAAAATGCATACACATTATAACAAGAGGTCCACCGGTCGACGCGTGATTTTTAGAGCCTCGCCAAGCGGGCCAAAACTCCCATAAGGTTGAATAATCCTTGCCTACCATACTTTCATATCTGTCCTTTATTCTGTCTTTGGCAAGTTCATATTCTCCCATTTTGCAAAGAGCTTCAAGAACATAATATTCCATGTACGGACCTGAATTTTGAGTAGTTGTCAGTACATTCTTGATAGTATCATACTGCTCTTTGTCTGCAAGTCCTGACAAAACTGCAAGACCATTGGCTCTGTCATCGGGTTTTTTAGTGTCTTCGCTTTTGAATCCATCTTCTGTCCAAAGTGATTTATAGCCCTTTGCGATTGCTTCTTTTCTTTCAGCAATAAATGCGATATCTTCATCTTTTCCTAAAGTTTTCGCCATTTTTTCTGTGGCGGAAAGAGCATAATAAACCCATGCATTCTCAATGGCGGTCACATCTGCTTTGTAGCCCCAGTCAACCCAATCCCATGAGCCCTCACGATGAACAACAAGATTATTTTCTCCCATTTCCCAAAGTTTCAGGTAGTCAATAGATGCACCGTAAACCTTTTCAATAAATGCCTTGTCACCTGTATACTCATAGTAAGTATAAAAGCCGACAATACCTGCAAGCTGCTGAACAGGGAGTTCAAAATAGTCACCACTAATAGGTACAACCGTCTGTAACACCTTTGACTCGTCAACGTGGGAAAGCATAGCATCTACGCCTTTTTGATAGAGTAAGTAAGAATTGCTGTCCATTGAGTACATCAGCATATTCATTTCGATTGTGACATCGCCCCACCACTGTGCTCTTTCTCTGTCGGGACAATCCATAAGATTATCACGCATATTGACATAGAGTGTACGCAAGGACTTTTGCCACAAGGTGTTCATAAATTCATCATCACAAATGAAGTTGCCGGAGAATTCACTGTCATATCCCGTTTCACGGTACTTGAGAGAAACAACTGTAACACCGTGCGGTATGTAATAAGAAATATGCTCTCCGTTAAACCAACCCAAGGCCTCAAACTCCTGCTCACCCTCCTTAGTTACATAGGTAGTTGAAACTGCACCGAGCGGAGTGTTCTCTGTTATCATGCGGATCTTTTTACCTTCAGGTGCTATAATTTTAAGATATGGTGTAAGCTGTGCGTTATATGGAACATCTACGGTGATTTTTTTGCCAAAAAGATTCTTTACAGTATAGTTTTCATATTCTTTTGAATTTTCGTAATCCTTAAGACCGTAATCCTTTAAAAATGGTATTCCTCTGGGGTGAAGCTTACCATAATTACCCTCACCGCCGTTAGCATATTCGGTTGCATTTTCCCAAGAAGAAACATCATAAGACTCATTTATCCAATCGCCCAAATCTTCCCTTGCATCGTAATAAATGCTGTGTTCAGGGAGTCTGTAATTTGGCTTATAAAGAATGCCGTCACCATAAGCATCATTCTTTTTCACCTTCCAACTGTTGTCGGAAATTATGGTGATGTCCTCATTTTCAGCTTCAAAAAGAAATCCTCCCTGACCACTGCTGTTATATGAATAGCTTGTTTCATCATCCCAATACCACACCAAAGCACAAACAGTGTTTTCACCCTCTTGTAAGTATGGGGCAATATCTATACTGTCATAATAACAACTGTTTTCAGAGGGACCACGTTTCGCACTACCCTCAAAAACAACAGTTTCTCCGTTTATGTATAGCCAATATTTTGAATCTGCTGAAATATGAGCAATAAGTTCTTGAGGAATTTTTTCAAGACTTACCTTTTTATTAAAGCACATCCATGTATTTTCTTCTGTAAGATTTTCTTTGTCCCAAATCCAATGAGCCTTCCAATCAGTTTTTTCGCCCGTAGAAATCACTTGGTATTCGGGAATACTTTCGGGAATCTGGTAATCGTTTGTAAATGGTGTCATGGTCAAATCTCCCAACAATAAAAGTGGGGAAAAATATGAAATAACATGACTTACCACTATTAAAACAACGGGAATGATTAATAACAGTAATTTTTTCATGGTAACATCTCCTTTACAAGATAATTATACACCACATAAATAAAAAAACAACAGCAAAATACTGTTTTCTTTATTTATAGTCTTTTTTTTGCGGATTTTTTTATTTTCGCTGTTTTATTATGCCTTTTTTATCAAAAAACTCCCGAAAACAGTTCTTGTGCTGCTTACGGGAGCTCTTTCTTTTGTTAACTATCTTCGCTTGCCATTAACATTAATGACATTGCCTGTTTTAGGGGTTTCAATTTTTATTTAGGGGGTTGCAAAAAATAATTAGGGGGTTTCAACCTACTAAAACCAGAATTAATATCAGTAAAATTTTTCTATATAGTAGTGAACAACACCGCCGAGGATTTCTCCCCGGCGGTAGTTTTAGTATGTATTAAATTTTATCCGAAAACGGGAGCATCGTAGTGAATAACTCCGCAATCGCAATACTGCTGAATATTAAAGAGTCTGTAGAAGAATCTGATGATCTTCCAGAAGATGCTCATAATGCCTGACTTGTGGCAAAGGTGATCGCAATCGCCGTCTGCAGGTTCATCGGGCGTGTCGGGTTCTGCGGGTTTTTCAAACTCGTGTCCGCAACCGTGGTCACATTTGTAGTCACCGTCGTCATCCTTATGGGGGAGCTTATCAATCGTCTGCTGTGCGGTGATAACGGCTCCGCATATTGCACACTTGACACCGTCTGTAAGACCTGTCTTTTCGCAAGTTGCGGCATAGCCCTTTACGGTTTCTTCGGTGTGCTCTGCCACGGGAATTTCCTTATAAGTTGTGTAGTCGCAGGCGGTGCAGTATTCGTAAGCCTCGTGACCTGCTTCGGTGCAGGTTGCAGCCTTTGCATCAACATTCACGATGCTGTGCGATGCAGGGATTTCCTCATAAGTTGTGTAGTCACATGCTGTGCAGTATTCGTATGCATCCCAACCGATTTCTGTGCAAGTAGGTGCCTGTGCTTCTACCTGCACAAGAGTATCCTTGTGGTTGGTCGCAGGGATTTCTCTTGGGTTCACAGCATCACAGTAGTCGCAAGGTGATGTTTCCTGACCTGCTTCGGTGCAAGTGGGAGCCTTTGTTTCGACAAAGCTTGTGAAAGAGTGTTCGCAAACTTTACCACATTCAGTACATTCACCAAATCTCCATGTATGTCCGGATTCTTCACTGATAAGACCGCAGTCACATTCCTTCCAGTGCTTTTCTGCATCATTCTTCCATTCGCCGCTGAAATCGCACGTATGAAGGGTCGTGACCTCAAATACATCCGACATTTCGGTGGTGCCGTCTGCAAAGGTGACTTCACAGGCATACTGACCGATTGTATCGGGTGTGAGGGTGTCGGTGGTCTGACCGTCAATTGCGGTGTAAACACTGCCGCCCATGCAGGCTCTGACCGCTACGCCGAAAACGTTGGGGGTTGAAAAACCGTAATAACCGTCTGCCGGTGCGGTAAACGAAATCGTTGTGCCGTACTGCTCAACAGTCCACTCATCCGTGAACATACCCGGATTCTGTACATAGGCGATCCACCATTCGGAAACCGATTCGGAGGCTTCAAGTTCAACCGTTTCGCCTTCCTGCAATTCAATGACGAAATAATAACCTTCGGTGCTGGTCCAGCCTGTTTGCGGATCATACTCACCGTAAAGCTCGGAGGGAGCACCCAACGCACTCCAGGAGCCGGTTGCTTCTTCATCCGTAATTTCAGTTATGCCACCTTCAACAGTGTACCACTGATAAGAAGCATCGGTATCGTCATTGAGTTCCACATAGGGTTCTTCTTCGGTAGGCTGATGGGTGATGGCATACTTGTATTCAAAGGAATCGGATACTTCGGTTGTGCCGTCTGCAAAGGTGACTTCGCAGAGATAACGGTTACCGTATGCAGGATTGCTGAGTACAGCCCCGGTCTCACCTTCAATTGCACTACAGACCAAATCGTCCATGTAAGCTTTGACGGTGACAACACCACTGTTTACATAAGTATAGAACGTATAATTGCCATCGGCTGTTACCGTTATTTCATATGTATTGACACCGGATGCGACTTCTTCACCGAAATCCTCGTCGGCCGCGTAATCATAAAGACCGACCCAGTCATAGAAATCTCCCGTAAGTTCGATTATTACCGTATCTCCCGCTTCAAGTGCAAGCGTAAAGAAGTCATGTCCGTAATCACCTTCATTACACGGCACACCGGTCCAACCCGCTTCTGCATCATAAGAGCTATCGCCCCAATCGTAAGAAACAGTGCCGGCATTTTCTTCTGTGATCTCAATCGTTTTGTATTCGATCTCATACCACTGATAAGAAGCATCCGTATCATCACTGAGTCCTACATAAGGCTCTGCTTCTGTGGGCTGATGAGTAATTGCATAAACAAAGCTTCCGCAAATTGCGCATACAGCACCTTCTTCTAAATAATGACCGCAATCAACACCGCATTCAAAGCCGCACTTCTTACAAACATTTCCGTCAAGCTCATGCTTGCACTGAATTGTTATAACTCTGTAGTTTTCCGCATTGGCACTGTCGTATTCGACAAGATAAGTTGCGTCAGCCTTTTCACTTGCGAGAACCACGTACTCAGAGTTGTATTCACTGAAATCGGGAGCAACATCGAAAACAGGATATTCCGCTGTATTGTTACCTGCAACAAGAGTACCGCCGGTAATCTTTATTGAGTCAGCTGAAATTGCTTTTTCATATTCACTGCTTACAATTAACTTGCCCGCATTGACAGTAACATCTACAGCAAGGATTCCCTCATAGCTTTTTTTGCTGTGGGCTTTCAGACTTCCACCGTCAATAATAACTGTTTCTGCCTCAACACTTTGCTCCTCAACATCAATGTAAACATCAGCATTGCCGCTTACATTTACGGTTCCGCTTTCAAGTGCATAGATATAAATACCTTCTTCGTCGTTATTTACAAGCGAAACCTTTGCATTATCAGTAAAGGTTACAGTCGCTTTGGCAGTATCGATGATATAGATACATTCATCTTCGCCGTCTACTGTTAATGTGCCGTTATCCTTAACAAGAATTTCAACGCTTTCGGAAGTCTCCGACACGGTAATACCTTCTGAAACTGCCTTTATGTTTAATGAGCCGTTTTCACTCACGGTAATTTTGTTTGCTTTCCTACCGTCGATATCCATACCGTCATCAGCAGAGTCTATATTCAGTGTTACGCTGTCTTTAATATTTATTTCGATGTTTGCCTCATTGTCAGAATCAGCATATATTCCGTTAGAATCCGCTACAATGTCTAATTTACCTGTTCCGCCGATATTGATAACAGTGTCATCCTCTGCATATATACACAGACCGTCAGCAGCAACAATTTTGTTTTCGCCCTTAACTTCAATGTTCAGAGAGCCGTCACAAGTAATACCGCAGTCCGCTCCATCATAGCTGAAGCCGTCAAGAACAAGAGTGTTTGTTTCCAGAATGTAATATGCCGTTACGCCCTCGTCTGCATCACCGAGAATATCGGTGTAATTACTGCCGTCTACATAAATTCCGCCAACGAAAATCTCGGGTGCGCCAATCAGAGCATTGCAAATATCACAGATATTGTCGCCGTTTTCGTCTGCGCATTCGCTTACTGTTATTCCGCATTCTGTACAAAAATGTTTTTCTACATCATCGATGTGAGGACATTCGTAGCCGCAAACACCACATTTGCCGTCTGTTACATTTTCGTGAGGACAGCTGTAACCACAGCCCTTTGCACAGATACCGTCTTTATTTGACAAGTCGTGCTGACAAGTTGTATAAATAACCTGTCCGTCCGTAAGAGTGCTTCCGTCTACACAGCTGTAAACCGTTTCACCGTCAACTACAATGGCAAAGTTACACTCATCGGAATAATCTCCTGCAACCCAATTGAAGGTATAAATACTGTCTTTGGGGAGAATTGCTGTCAGGATTCCGTTTTCGCCGTATTCAATGGTTGCTGTTCCCACTTCCGTATTTACTCCGTCAACAAGAAGCTTAATTACAACGGCATTTCCGTTCCAACCGTCACCGTAGCTGTCGATCATTTCAATTGTAACTATTGTACCTTCTGTGCCGCAGCCATCACACTTGTTGTCTGTGATACTTTCATGAGTACATTCATAACCGCAGATGCACTTTCCGATATAATTCAAGCTATGCTCGTGTGTATCAATTTTGATTTCTGCATAGGTTTTGCCGTCAAGGGCTGCCTTAATGTCATAAACAGGTGTAAATTCACTTTCTGTGTCATATCTTACAAAGAAATAATCACTTTCAGTAAGCCCGTCTGCTTTAAAAATACTGTTGAAATCAAATTGAATTTTGTTCGAATTTTCAGCTGTAAGAAAAGCTGCTTTATTCATTATAATGTCGCCATAAATAGCCGAACTATGTTCCGGAGAATCAATAATGTTTATAATACCACTATTAAAGATGAAATTACCGTCATTATTTATTACTGAAGTATTAATTACGGCTCCCTCTTCACCGTCAATTATTAACCCACATTCTTCATAAATGCCTAATCCCTCAACGAGATGATTGTTTCCTTTAAAAACTACTCTTATCGTAGTTTCGGGAGTACGAAAATCTATAGCCTTAGCCGTCAGATTATCAAAAACAGCCTCACAGTCTTCAAAGAATGCTATATAAACATTCTCGTTTGTTCCGGTCAGAATATAACCATCTTCATCATAATAACCGTCCGGACTGTCTACGTACTCTCTTCCCAAGTATACATAATATTCTGCATCCGTGACATCAATAAGAAGCTTGCCGAGATTTGCTCCGCAAACCTCGCAGGAGCCGTTCTGTCCTTCGTGAGGACATTCATAGCCGCAAACACACTTGCCGTTTTCAAAGCTATGCTCATGTGTATCAATTTTGATTTCTGCATAGGACTTGCCGTCAAGGGCTGAATTGATATCAAAAACGGGTACAAAATCACTTCCTTTATCATATCTTACAAAGAAGCAATCAGTTTCATCTGCACCGTCAGCCATAACAATCTTTCCTATGTAACCTGCATAGCTGTCATATCTGAGCATTCCGCTTTCAGCATTAAAAGTGAGCAAAGTGCCTTTTTTCATCGTGATTGGGCCTTGGACAGCAGCCGTATCAGCTGATGTGCTGTTAATGTTAAGTTCGCCACCGTTAAGTGTAACTTCATAGCCTACTACAAAGGTACTATTGTTATAAGCAGTAACTGTTCCACCGTTGATTATAAATCCGCCAACGCAGTTTATTGTGGTATAACCCCCTTCTGTAACGAGGTCAATATTACCGCCGTTTACGGTAACGGAACCGGAATGGCCACTGGTGCCAAAACTCATGGTCTTTAAGGTATCCGTTTCACCACCGTCAAAGACGAGGTGTTGTTTTGTTAAAGATACATTTACAATCTCTGTTTTTCCGTCAAGTGTTATATTTATCACGGAATTCTCAGTTGCATACATAAAATCCAAATTTCTTGAAGTAAGATTGCTCAAGGTCAGATCGGTTCCTTCATAAACATGGACTGATGCATCCTCATTTGTTCCTGTAATAATATAACCATCTTCGTCATAGTATTCGTAACCGTTTCCAATTTTTATATAAGAATCATCGGTTACATCAATAATGAGCTTGCCGAGATTTGCACCGCAAAATTGGCAGGAGCCGCTCTGTCCCTCGTGAGTGCAAATATATCCGCAAGCATCACATTTGCTGTCGGTGTAGCTTTCGTGGGTACATTCATAGCCGCAAACATCACACTTGCTGTCTGTGTAGGAAGTATGTTCACATGTTACATAAATCATCTGTCCGTCTGTAAGAGTGCTTCCGTCTACACATTCATAAACGGTTTCACCGTCAACAGCAATCGTAAAGCTGCATTCACTAGGATAATCACCCGCAAGCCAACTTAAAGCAAAAATACCGTCTTTGGGGAGAACAGTTGTAAAGGTTCCGCCTGCACCGTATTCAATGGTTGCTGTTCCAGCCTCTGTATCTGTATATACT